>JAZNQD010000053.1:0-53284 GCA_045589955.1 Bacilli bacterium
ATGTCAATGGACTATAATTATTATAATAAATATAATATAATTGCACTTTCATATATTTTAATGGAATATAGTCTCCAGTTGAAGAAGGTTGCCATTCTAAATGAACTTTAATACCATCTTCCTCTGGATTTCTTGATGAACTTCTTGAATTTTCATTTGGAACAATATGATTTATTGCACTTGAATTATATAATCCATATTCATTTCTATGTCATCCAAACCCAAGTTTCCTAATTCGTATTGAGATTTCATTGCTTTATTTCAAGCATCATCTAATGAAACATTACTAATATATGTCATTCCACCAACTGAATAAGAAAATAATCGATCAGTACTTGCTAAAGCGATATCCGTCTCATCATCAGATGCATATACAGTCAAAGAATTACTAAAAGCAACCGCCCCAATGGTCAATAAACAAATTAATAATAAAAATATCTTCTTCATATTGGCTCCTTTAACTTGCAAACATATATACTAATTTTTTTTCTTCATCATACTTGTATTGAATTTCAATACCATCATAGTCATCACCAAAGAACAAATAGTAATAGTTATTGATTGAATCATAATAAATTGGAACAACTGAAAAATAAAATCTTTTAGTATAATGTTCTGTTGATTCTTCTATCCACTTTATATATTCAGGTGTAAATTGTAATTTAATACCCTCATTTTCTTCAGCAAATATTGGAGGAGAAGACTTAAAGAAATTACTTTCTCCAAAAGTTGCTTTATAATAATCTGATAAAAAAATATCTTTATCTATTTCTTCAATAAAAATGCTATTTTCAAAGTTCTTGTAATCATCACAAATACAATTTACAGGTTGTCGCTCTAAATATATATAACTAGCAAAACAAATTAATTCATATTGTTTACCATCTACCCTATTTAAAATATATTCTATCCTTGATTCATTCCAACCATATTTAATATTCAATACTATATCATCCTTTTCAAAATAAAAACCATCAATAATTTTAGAAGGCTCCCCATATATCTCATATATTATATGAGCTATTTTATAACTGCCATTTGGTGTAGTATAAAAATGTAATTCTGTCTTTTCCTCTATTTTACACCCTGCTAAACATATTATGAACATTAAACTCATAAGAACTAAAAATACTCTTTTCATTTTATATCACTCCTTTCATAACTGTCATAATTATTAATTAGTACATTTTCAAAGATAATCACCATATTCATTAAATAAATCTTAATCATGTGTAACACCTCCTATTATTTATATCATATGTTTCTAATGCAAAAAACTCCCTTATTTCTAAGAGAGTCTAGTCATTTTTTTCCTTATTTAATTCTAAAAACTTTAAGGTAATTATTACAACTATCTTAGAGTATGAGTTATTCCCCACACTTCTATTATATCAAATATTACCAGTGATGTCAAATTATATAAATGTATGCTATAGGTTCAAATTCCATCAACCTACTAAATTTCCAACACCCCTAAAATACCCTATATTCAAATCCCTTTAGTTGCTAATATCTATTAAATGTCCTGAAAAACAAAAAAATGCACCAAAAAAGATGCATAATTCCTTGATTTTGATGTTAAAATCGTTATATTTAAACTATAAATCTGATGACTTATAGACACATTCTAATGGCGTCCCAGAAGGGATTCGAACCCCCGACACACGGCTTAGAAGGCCGTTGCTCTATCCAACTGAGCTACTGAGACATATTCAATTGCTTTATTATTATATAATATTTTTTCCATTTTGTAAAGCAAAAGGCTATTAAAAAAGTTCTTATTCTTTCATGAATAAGAACTTATTATCTATTTAGCAAGATTAAAAATATCTAATACATCTTTTTTTGTAACTTCTAAATAACCTGGTACCGAAACAGTATTATTTTTTGTGATACGTGATGCCATAGGTTCAAAGGAATCAGTATGAATATCTAATTCTTTGAATGTAGTTGGCATTCCTATTTCTTTAAAATACTCTTCTAACATTTCAATTCCTTTTAGGGTCTTTTCTTCTTTTGTACCATCTTTGATATTAAAAATATTTGTTGCAAATCTAACAAAATTATCAAGATCTTTTTTATAAGCCCATTTTGCCCAAGCTGGGAATAATACTGAAAGACCAGCACCATGAGCTACATTATCAAAAGTGCCACTTACTTGGTGTTCAAGTTTATGAACAGTGAAGTACATCTTCCCTCCAAGTCCAGTTAAACCATTATGAGAAAATGAACTTGCAATCATCAATGTACTACGAGCTTCATAGTCATATGGATTAGCAATTGCTTTTCTTCCAGCATCTATTACACTTTTAATTAATCCTTCCGCAATATTTCTAGCAAACTCGATATCTGTAGTATCTGTAAAGTATCTTTCAATCGTATGCATTAAGATATCAACTATTCCACAACCTGTTTGAAATTTTGATACTGAATAAGTAAGTTCCGGATTTTCAATAACAAATAAAGGACGAATTAGATCACTGTTGAAACCATTTTTAAACATTTCATCTAAGTTAGAAATGACACATGAATTACTAAGTTCACTACCTGCAGCGCTGATGGTTAAAATAACCCCTACTGGTAATGCTTCTTTCGGTGTTTCTTTATGTAAGTTAAATAACCATGGATCAAAATCAACTTTAGCACCACAAGCAATTGCTTTGGCAGAATCAATAACACTACCTCCACCTACTGCAAGGATAAAATCAACTTCTTCTTTTTTTACTAATTCAACAGTAGAACGAACCAGTTCAATTTTAGGGTTAGGCAAAACGCCTGATACTTCAATAAAGTTTACACCAGCACTATTTAAAGAATTTATAACCGTATCATATAAGCCTGTCTTTTTGATTGAGTTTTGTCCATAGTGAAGTAAAACTTTCTTAAAGCCATATTGTTTAATGATTTCTCCAACGCGTTTTTCTTGTTCTTTTCCAAAGAAGATTTTTGTAGGAGAATAAAATTCAAAATTAAGCATATCCTATCTCTTTTCTAGTAATTTAATTAATTTAACAACAAGTGGAATAATTAATCCACCAACAGTATTACCAGCTATAACAACTAGTAAGAAAATTAATGAATCTGAGCCATAATATCCTCCAAAGCTAATGTAAAACATATCCGCAATCGCATGTTCAAAACCTAAGATATTAAATGTTCCAATTGTTAAGAAAACAATTAAGTGTTTAACAAATTGATTTTCAACTTTAGAAAATCCTTCAACACAGAAGTAGATTAAAATATTACATAAAATAGCTAATACGAATACTTTACCTAAATGATTACTAACTTTGCCTTCGATAACCGTTCTTCCATATTCAACAATAGTTGTTACAACTTCTTTACCATCAATAGTTTCTTTAAAAGCAGGAACTTTGTCAAATACAAATGATAAAACAGCCCCAATTATAAATGCGCCTAGTAAATTGCCAATTAAACCCACTAATAGTTGTAATGAATAATGTAGATTAGGTCCTCTTTTTAAGTGATTAAATAAGAAGCAAACTTTACCAGTGTAAAGGAAGTAACCTAAATTTAAAATTAATAACATTCCTAGAGGAAATACCAATCCAGCTGCAAACTTGCCCGCTAAATTCGTTACAACTAAAAATAGAGCACTACCAAGGGAAATACAAATCCCGGCTAAAATTCCTTTTAAAAATGTTGCAAGTGCTTGTTTTACTTTTGTTTTAGCCATTGAATTTTTCCTCACTAATTAATACTTCTTCAATATAAATTAATTCATAAGGGAAATCTTGGAATGCCGGACTTAACATTCCTTTAGGCATCTTCGAAATTTCAACAACAACTTTATTACTTTCTTCATCAGTTGTCTTTCCGAATGCAGCATACTCACCATCTAACCAAGGTGTATTGGCACTACATACAAAGAATTGTGAAGTTGCACTATCTTTGATATTTGTTCTTGCCATTGAAATAACACCAAGTTCATGTTTTAGATTATTTTCAACACCATTACTTTTAAATTCACCTTTAATTGGTGTAAGTTCAGGAGCTTCCATTAAAGTATTATCTTTTACAATATATCCACCGCCTTGAATCATAAAGTCTTCAATAATACGATGGAAAATAGTTCCTTTATAATACCCATCTTTGGCAAGTTTAACAAAGTTAGATACACTAATTGGGGCAACATTTTCGTATAATTCTAAATTTATATTTTTATTATTACTAAGTCTAATTTGTGCAAACATATTCTACCTCTTCTACTTATATTATTGTTTTCATTATTTTCTTTGCTTTTGAATGAAAGTCTAAATGTCTTTCATAAAAACTATCAATTGTTTTCATAATGTTTTGTTCATATTCTTTAATTAGTTTTAAGAACTGATCATCAATCTTATCTGGTTTAATATAATAAATTAATTTAAGGGCTTTGGTTTCTGTAATATCTAAATTAACATAGTTAATTAAATGCTTATGGCAAATAATACCCCCATTTTCAACACTAAACTTTCCTTCTTCAATATCTTTATTACCACAGATTACACATTCTCTAAATTCAGGAGATACACCAAGAAGATAAAGGAGTTTTAAGTCAAATAACGACATCAGTGAATAAGGATATTCGGTGTCATTTAATTTACTAAAAATTAGTTTAACAAAATCATAAAATAATTCTTTATTAATAATTTCGTCAGAAAAAATATTAATTTTTTCTAGAATAACCATACCAACATTTAATTTGTCCATGTCACTCATAATGTTTATAAATGAATTTAATACTGTTGCTTCAGTAAGAGTGTTAAGTGATAAATTTGATGTTGCATTATAATCAATAATTGAAAATAAATTAGTGTAATTACGCATTACACTATTTATCTTCTTTGCTCCTCTAACAATAAGTGAAACTTTCCCTTCTTTTGTTAGAAGTGTTATTAAATTAGCATTTTCTTTATAATCAATCTTCTTGATTATTATTCCCTGTGCTTTTTGTATTTGGCTCATTTTGTGCCTCCAAAGCTTTTTTAAATTTACGATAATTTAAATAATCTGTTATCGAACCGCTTTTAAGGAAACGATGCCAATAATAATTTTTCTTTTCATTTAACATTATATCCCTCCATTTTTATAATGGAAAAAAATAAGAAAATTATACATTAAACTTCATCAGCACGATAACCATATTCTTTTAAACGACTAGCCTTGTTACGCCAATCTGTTTCTACTTTAACAAATAGTTCCAAGTATACTTTACTACCTAAGAAATTAACGATATCTTTTCTTGCAAGAGTGCCAATTTCTTTAATTTTTGAACCATTTTTACCAATAATTATTTTCTTTTGGGATGGTCTTTCAACCACAATATCGGCAAGTATTTCAATCATTCCATTTTGTTTTTCTTTGAAACTTTCAATTGTAACCGCAACGCTATGTGGAACCTCATCTTGGGTTGTTAATAATACCTTTTCACGAATTAATTCCGCAACGACAAATCTTTCAGGTTGATCTAATATTTGATCTTCAGGATAATACATTGGTCCATTATCAAGACGTTCAATAATCATCTCTTTAAGTTTATCAATGTTAAATCCATTTGAAGCACTTAAAGTAATTCCTCCCGAAAAATTAAAAGATTGTTTGTATGAATCAATATTTTGAACAAGAACTTCTTCTTTATTTTGTAATAAATCAACTTTATTTACAACAAGTAAGATTGGAGCTTTTACTTTCTTTAAGTTTTCTAAAACAAAATTGTCACCACTACCCATTGGTTCAGATCCATCAACCACAAATAGCACTAAATCAATTCCTTCTAAAGAAGAGAAAGCAGCCTGGTTCATAAAGTTTCCAAGTTCATTTTTAGGTTTGTGAATTCCTGGTGTATCAATAAAGATCATTTGAACATCTTCATTTGTATAAATACCTTGAATTCTGTTTCTTGTTGTTTGGGCCTTTGATGTCACAATAGCAACTTTTTGATCAAGCATTTGGTTTAGTATCGTACTCTTCCCAACATTAGGACGACCAACAATCGCAATAAAACCGGATTTAAAATTCTTATTCATGTAAATCACCGCTTGTGAAAGCAAAAGGAATTAGTTCTTTAACTGTACAAGTAAAGACTTCTTTTTTAAGATTCATCATTGTAACAATAGCATCACCATTCATAAGTTCAGAAATTACTTGACGACATGCTCCACATGGTGAAGTAATACCTGAGGTTGGGTTAGCCATAATGATAATTTCTAAAATATCATCTTTGCGAATTCCTTTTGAGTAAGCGCTAAAAAGTGCACTTCTTTCGGCACAGTTTGAAAGACCATATGATGCGTTTTCAATATTAGAACCACTTATTGTTGTTCCATCTTTTAAGATTAAAACAGCACCAACTTGAAATTTTGAATATGGAGCATATGCATTATCATATGCTTTTTTTGCAAGAGTATATTTTTCTTCTAATGTATAATTCATTTTCTACCTACTAATTTTAACAATTTCTAATATTTTGTCTTGTAAAGCAAACATTACTTTTTCATCAGCTTCTTCTATATGATCATATCCAAGTAAATGTAACAAACCATGAGTAACTAAAAAAGCAAACTCACGAATTTCGGAATGACCATAATCTTTAGCTTGTGAGACAACACGGTCTTTATTAATAAAAATATCACCTAGTTCAAATGGTAAAGAACGATTTTCATCCCCATCGATTCCAGCAAAACTAATAACATCAGTTGGAGAGTCAATATTACGATATTTTTTATTGATATCATGGATTGTATCGTTATCAACAATAATGAAACTGACAACATGTTTAGTTTTAATCGTGAATTCTTTATTAATTGTCTTTGTAATTTTTTTGATAATTTTCTTAGCATTAACATTTAATTGATCTGTTAAACCAGTTAAATTAAATTTTATCATTTTCCTTTTCCTCGTATTTAGCAATAATCTTTGTTACGATTGGATGGCGCATCACATCTAGTGCACCAAATTCAATATGACGAATTCCTTCAATATCAGATAATAATCTTGTTGCCTCAACTAATCCAGATGAAGATTTGTTAGGTAAATCAATTTGGGTAATATCCCCAGTAATAATCATTTTTGAGTTGAAGCCTAAACGAGTTACAAACATCTTCATTTGTGAGCTTGTAGCATTTTGACCTTCATCAAGAACAACAATGGCATTATCAAGTGTTCTACCACGCATATAGGCAAGTGGTGCAATTTCAATAACACCTTTTTCAATAAGTTTGTCAGTTGTTTCTTTTCCTAAAAATTCATATAAAGAATCATAAATAGGAATCAAATAAGGATCAACCTTTTCTTTTAAATCACCCGGTAAAAAACCTAGTTTTTCTCCTGCTTCAACAGCTGGTCGAGTAATGATTAATTTTTTAATTTTGTTGCTCTTTAATTGGTTTACCGCAAACCCAACTGCTAAGTATGTTTTACCTGTTCCGGCAGATCCAGTCGCAAAAACAACCGATGAATCTTCCATTGCTTTTAAGTATTCTTGTTGAGTAAGAGTTTTAACTGTGATTTTCTTACCATCAAAGGTATTGACAACCACAACTTTCTTTTGATAAAAAGATAAGATACTCTTTCTTGTTTCATCGTAGTTTGAACTATTATTGAAACGATTAATAATATAAACAAGATCACGTTCTTGATAAGCAATACCTTTTTCACATAAGTGATAAATTGTGTTAATAATTTCTTGTGTTTTTACATAATCATCATTAGCATCAATTACTAATGAGTCATTAAGATGAGCAATATTGTAATTTAATTCTTTACGAATAATATGTAAATATTTGTTCATTGGACCAAGGAAAGCTTTTTCTATTTCCATGTCAGTAAACTTTAATAATAATTTATATTCCAAATATTTCACCCCATTTTATATCAAACATATTATACCATAAAGTAAATATTTTTTAAAGTATTTTATTTTAATAATTATCTTCTTCTGTTATTTTCAAGAATTCTTCTTCTTTCATCATATTTGACAAGTAGTACTTAAGATATTTTCGTTTTCCTAGTTGATCAAAATCAATGAACAAATCAATATAATAAGTCATAAAAGGAAGGATTTTTAGTTTCTCAGTAAATATATAATACTCGCTTTTGTATTTGAAAACTAAATCAACTTCTTCTTTTATATTTTGAATTGATATTATCGGATTTAAATAACACTCTAACCCTTTGTCTTTAAAGAAGAAATAATAGTCAATATACATGTAGTATGTTTTGTCACATAGAACTTTAAGAGAGTATCTACTTGTAAAATGAATAATTAAAAATTCCTTTTTATAAATTAGTTTTTTTATATGATTATTTTGATAAAAAATATTTAAAATTTCAAATAAATCTTTTACCATTAATTCTCTTAGTTTTGCAAGGGTAATGATTAGGGTTGAGTCTCTTGCATAAGTAATATCGGCATTTCTAAACACTTTCAATAAATCATAGACTTTAAAAGGATGCTTCTTTAATATGTCATTAAAGTTTTCTACAAATAACAATTCTTGTTCTTTTAAAACACCAGGTATGACTTCTATTTTCATAATTTATCACCAATAATAAATATGAAAATAAAAAGGCAAATAACCCAAAAATAGGTTATTTGTCTTAATTATTTATTGTTTGGTTTAGGTTTATTGACTTCCACTAATGATGTAATAATAATTGGTCGATGTTTTGTAAATCTAAACAATTGATTACTTATTTCATTTTGTAAAACATCTTTTAATTGTTCTATATCAAAAGATTTTTTAAGTAGTGCATTATTAACAATTTTAGTAGCTGTACTTAAAATAATTTCATTGACTTGTTCATCAGTAAGTTTATAAGTAAAACCTCTTGTAATGACTGTTGGTTCATTAATAATCTTACGTAAACGAACATCAAAGGCAAGATTAAGAATGACAACTCCTTCTTCGGATAGTGTTTCGCGGTCCTTAATAACTTTTTCGTTAACACCACCAATTAAAGAACCATTAACAAAAATATCACGAACACTATGTCTTTCGGTATTAACAATTTCACCATTAACAATTTCAACTAGTTCACCATTATCAAGTTGAAGGATATTTTCTTTATTATATCCCATTTTTAAAAGAACTTGTGAATGGTCATAAATATGACGGTATTCACCTTTAATCGGCATTGCATACTTAGGTTTCAGCATTGAGTAAAGCATCTTTAAGTCCGAGTTTGATGCATGAGTACCACAAATGTCTTTTTTATCAAAAATTGTAATGTTAGCGTTACTACGATACAATTCATTAATTACATTAGTTACATATAATTCGCTTCCTGATTTAGGAGGACATACAATTATGATATTGTCACTTTTTTCAATGTGAATTAAACGGTCTTCGTGTTTAACCATACGATTTAAAGCCGCATAAGGTTCATTACGAACTCCAGTTAAAAAGACAACAAGGTTTTTAATATTATTGGTATTATTGTCATCAATGTATTTTAAGTTAACAATTGAATCTTCGTCAATATGAATATAATTAGTATTTCTTGCAAAGTTAACAAGACGATCTGAGCCTTTACCAATAAAGGCAATTTTCTTTCCTTTAGCTATTGCAATGTTAATTGCTTTTTGCACACGTAATAAATCTTCTGAGTATCCAGCAAAAATAACACGGTCTTCAGTATTATTAAAAATGTTATTTAAAGTATATTCAAAAGATGAAAAATCTGTAGGACGTCCTAAAGATGATGTTCCAACACTTTCTGATAAACAGATTAAGACATTTTCTTTACCTATATCGGTAATTTTTTCATAAGAAACTTTATAATAATCTTCTGTTTCAGGGTTAAAGTTAAAGTCAGTTGCATAAACAATTGTTCCATCATCTGTTGATAAAGCAATCCCAACTGATTCAGGTACACTATGAGTTGTGTTAAAAAATGAACATTTAATATCATTAAAGCTAAGAACTTTCTTATCGTTAATTCTAAAAAGTTTATATTTTTTAATATCCATTTTATTGTTTCTAAGCATGTCTTCAACAATACTTAAAGTGTAGTGTGTACCATAAACACGGACTGGTATTTTTTCTAATAAATAAGGTACAGCCCCTATATTATCCTCATGTCCGTGAGATAAAAAGATTCCTTGGATTCTTTTTTTGTTTTCAATTAGATAAGTAATATCAGGTACAACCGCATCTACCCCATACATGTCTATTTCTGGATATTTTAAACCGGCATCTAACACAAAGATATTATCGTTAATTTCTACTATGTACATGTTTTTGCCTTGTTCGCCTAAGCCTCCCAAAGCCATTATTTTGATATTTGCCATAATATTCCTCCTCTTATATTTTACCAAATATAGGAAGAAATTTCAAGTTATTTATTAAGCAGTCTTAAACAAAGATATACTAATAGTCAAGACATTTGTTTTTATCCGCGAGGCTTAAACACTAAAGAAACAACAAACGCACTTAGAATTGCCATAATGATACCAGATGATGTTGAATTAAACATTCCTTGGAATATTCCTAAATAACCTACTTCTTGAGCTGATTTCAGGGCTGAATCAGTTAAAGAGTGACCAAAGGATGAAATTGGTAGTAAGGCACCAGCACCACCAATGGCAATTAATTTATCATAAATATTAAATATTTCTAATATTGCTCCTAAAGATACAAACATAATAGTCAAGTGGATTGGTAAAAGTTTAAATTTATCCATTATAACTTGAGCAACCATGCAAATTGCTCCTCCAATAATAAATGCTAAAATATATTCTAAAAATGTCATATTACACCTTTTCTAAAACAATAGCATGGGCAATACCTGGTATTGTTTCTTTTTGAAATGTCATAATTGGATTAAGAAGTGCACCTGTTGCGACAACCAAAATCTTTCGATAAGCATTTTTGGTCATCATCTTATACAGATATCCTAATGTTACTAATGCCACACATGCAGGTCCACTTCCTCCAGCAAACACAGGTTGATTTCTTATATCATATAATAATAATCCAGTGTCTTCGTAGTTTTTTAGTTCAAAGTCATAAGCTTTTAATATTTCTATTAATGTTTCTTTTCCATATGTTGATAAATCACCTGTTACAATCAAGTCATAATCACTTGGTTTTTCATTAAAATTGCGAAAGTGATTAATTAATGTATCAGCTGCGGCAGGGGCCATAGCTCTTCCCATATCACTTGCATCAAGTAAGGTTGAATCAATAATTCTACCAATTGTTGCTTTGGTAATTTTTATATTTGTCGGAGCACTTGTTAATAAACAAGACCCACAACCGGTTGCGGTAAAGGTCGTTGTATTACTCTTTTGGCCTCCATATTCTGTTGGATTGCGAAATTGTCTTTCACTAGTTGAGTTATGACTCGATGTTGAAACAATAATGTTATCATATTCGCGTGTATCAATAAAGGTGCTCCCAAGTATTAAACCTTCACATAAAGTGGCACAAGCTGAATAAATACCTAAATGAGGAAAAGCATATTTCTTTAGTACATAGTTATTGATAACAATTTGATTATTTAAATCTCCACCAATAAATAATTCTACATCACTATTATCAAGATTACTTTTTTTAAGAAGCAAGTTAATTGATTCCTCAAGAAGAGTCATTTCGGCTTTCTCCCACGATTTGGCATTACAGTAATTATCATCAAATGACTTATCAATAAAGCCTCCAAGCGGTCCATCTGACTCAAGGTGTCCTGATATTGTACTTGTAGTTTTAATATACACATTTTCAAATATTATACTTTCATTTTTAACTTTTATCATAAACTCACCCAATAAAGAATACTTGATACAATAAATGCACTGATAACACCTGTTACAATAATTGTCCCTGCTAATTTAAACATATTACTTAAGATACCAAAGATTAATCCCTCACTTCTACTTTCTAAAGAAGCTGATGTCATTGAGTTCGCAAAACCAGTAATCGGCAAAAAACTTCCAGCACCAGCAATTTGACCAAATTTATCAAAGATTCCTAGTCCTGTTGCAAGGCTTGCAAGTAATATTACTGATGCATACATTAACATTTTAGCAATATCATTTTCAAGTTTTAAAATATCCTGGTACAAAAATAAAAACTCTTGACCAACAAGCGAAACGCATCCTCCAAACAAAAAAGCAAAAAGAGCATTTCTTACTACTTTTCTTTTTGGTGATGTCTTTTCCATTACATCTTTTATTATTTGTTTATTTTCCATATAATCACCCATTTTAGTTTTCACCCAAAGATATACTTTATACAAAAAACGAAAAAGATTACTCTTTTTCGTTTTCTTTAATATCCTTTATCATTCTTGATACAGTGCTTTGACTTTTTCCAATCCTTAGGGCAATTTCTTTTTGTGTAAATTTATTTGTTTCAAGCATTGTTCTAACAATATCTTTGACTTTATCTGATGCTTCTATCTTATCCTCTTTATAATCAGGAATTTCATCCTCATTTACATAGACAATATTATTAATAAAACTTGAGGCAATCATAATATCTTCCTTAGAACAGCCTAATCGATTACATATTTCATCTTCATCAAGATGTTCTGTCTTATTAAGTTCATTTATAATACGATAATACTTCCTTGATATTTTGATCATATTTATTTTTTTAAGTTCATCTTTGATTTCTCCTAAAATATATTTGACTGCATAAGTAGAGAATTTAACATTTTTCGTATCATCATAATTGTATGCGGCGCGCCAAAGGCCGATTAAACCAGCTTGTATTAAATCATCTTTATCAATCTTTGAAACATTAAATCTTGTGACAATTTTTTTAACCAAACCGATATTTTCTTCGATTACCTTTTCACAAGGTAGTTTATGCGGCTTGCTCATAATATCTTTTTGTCATTAAAACAGATGTTCCCACATTTACTGCTGATTTAATTTCTAAATGATCGGTAAATACTTCCATAATTGTAAAACCAAGACCAGCTCGTTCCTCATCAGCTTTAGAAGTAAATAGTGGTTCTTTTGCTTTTTCGATATCTTCTATTCCTACTCCTTCATCAATGACGTTTATTTCTATTACTTCATCATCATATGCCATCCACAGTTCAACCCAATGATCTTTTTCATTTCCATATCCATGGACAATGGCATTTGTTACTGCTTCTGATATGATTGTTTTAATCTCATTCATTGTATTTAGATTTAAATTTAAATCAACTAAAAATCCCACCGCAAGTGTTCTAGCTAAAGTTACATTTTCCAATTTTGATAAAAACTTTACATGCATTTCATTAAACATTACACGACCTCCAAATAGTTTTGTGCTTCTTCTTCACTTTTTGCAATCAAGCATATTTTCTTAAGTCCTGATAAAAGAATGATTCTTTCAATAATGTTATTCATTGAACAAATCACAATTTTCCCTTGTCTTTTTTTAATTTGTGAATATCTGCCAATAATAAAACCAATACCACTACTATCCATAAAGCCAACTTTCTCAAGATTTAAGATTATATGTTTAATATAATATTTATCAATCACTTCTGATACGCGAAATTTCAAATTTTCAGTAGTTGACTGATCAAGTTCTCCTCTTAAACGAATAAATAAGAGGTTCTTTTTAATTGCCATTTGTATATTTAAAGCCATAACCAATTCCTCCTTGCAAAATATTCTAACATAGATAAGTTAAGGATTGATTATGGTGACTTTAAACAAACAAAATATCGTTCAACAAGCAAAAAAAAGAATAAATTTTAACAAGACAATAAGTCAGTTCTTGTCAAATTTATTCTTTAATGATTGAACTATAAATATTTAACGCTTCTTTCTCAGCCATTCTTTCTGCATTTCTTAATTCACTTAAATAACTTACTTGTTCATTAAGAACATACTTTATCTTGGCAAGGCCCTGGCGAACTAGAACATAGTTAAATAGTTCTCCGTCCACCCAAACCCATGCAAGGATTCTTCTACTTTCAGTATTATCACGAAGTAGATTATTTATATCACTTTGTAAATATATTTCTTTAGCATTTTCCAATACTTGTTTTGTATACTCTTTGGCATACTTGGCATAAGGTTCATTGTTATAAACTTCTGGTGTATTAATTAAGTATAATCTAACTGATTCAGATGAATTACCTACTTTAAAATAAGCTGTATCTCCATCAATTGTATTTAAATATTCAACTTTTACAAATCCCCCATAAGGCACATTGTTTAGACAAAATGGTTGCTCATTAAGGATTAACTTGGGTCCATCGTATTTCATCGGCGATATAGCTTAGTCCAATAACTAATACGATAAGCAAGATCATCGATTAGTTGTTCATCATAAGCTCTCCATTTCCAGTTTTGTCCTAAGGTACTAGGAGTATTCATTCTTCCTTCTTCTCCAAGTTCAAGATAATCTTGTAAAGGAATAATAACCATTTTACCAATACTGCTAAGAGCAGTTTTAATCATGGCTTCTGTGACAAAGTATTCATTGTCAAGGCGTAAATATTCTAAAACATAACGTTTATTATCGTAAGATAGCTTATTAAACCAATCTTTTATTGTTGGTAAATCATGACTACTTGTATAAACAATTGAATTTTCTACAATATTATGTGGAGCATGGTCACTATTTCCCCAGGGATCAAAACCAAACTCCAAAACTTTCATTCCTGGGTATTTAAGTTTAGCAATCATTTTATAAACACCTTCAGTTAGAAGTCCTAAGTCTTCAGCAATAATATTCATATTAGGTATTGCTTTTTCCATTGTTTTAAATAATTTAACATTTGGTCCTTTTACCCAACATCCCGATTTAGCAGTTAAAGAACCATAAGGAATTGACCAATATGCCTCAAATCCTCTAAAGTGATCAATACGTACCACATCATACATTTTCAAAGATTCTTGCATACGTTTAATCCACCAAATATAACCATCTTCTTCTAAGCTTTTGTAATTATAAACTGGATTACCCCATAACTGACCATCAGCGGTAAAGTCATCTGGTGGACACCCGGCAACATTAATTGGGTTATATTTTTCATCAATTTGGAAATATTTGACATTAGCCCACACATCTGCCGAATCCATAGCCACATAAATAGGAATATCACCAATTATTTCGATTCCAAGATTATTAGCATATTTTTTAAGGGCATACCATTGTTTGAAGAAATAATACTGAATAAAGTACCAAAACTCAACTTCTTCAATATTTTCTTTCTTAAAAGTATTTAGTGCTTTTTTATTTCTTGTTTTATAATCTTCTTCCCACTCAAGCCAAGATTTACCTTCATAATGGTCTTTTAAAGCCATAAATAAAGCATAATCTTCTAACCACCACTTATTTTCCATTACAAAATTTTGATAATCTTGATTTTTAGTAAAGCGCGAATAAGCAAGTCTTAAAACAGGATAACGATAATAATATACGAAGCCGTAATCAACTTGATTAGAAACATGGTATAAATGCGAATATTCATGTTCTTCTAATAACCCATCATTTCTTAAGAAATCTAAATCAATATAGTAAGGATTACCTGCAAAAGCTGAGAAAGTTTGATAAGGAGAATCTCCATATGATGTATGGCCTAAAGGTAAGATTTGCCAATATTTTTGTGATGCTTTTGCTAAAAACTCAACAAAACGATATGCACTTGATCCAAATGTGCCAATACCATATCGGTTAGGCAAACTACTAATTGCCATTAAGATACCAGCACTGCGAGTTTGTTTCATATTTTCTACCTCCTGTTTTGTTTATTATACCATAAAATAATCCTTTAATAAATAAAAATAACTTGAGGTTATCAAGTTATTTTATGAATGCATTATTATTAATTAACATTGTAACAAATTTCTTAAAGACGTTATTTTCTTTTCTAACCATCTTTACTAATTTATGTACGATATTATAGTCAATAATCTTTAAATCCATCAAAGTGTATTTTCTGTCATCATATAAGGAAATATAAATATCATTAGCACATTGAAGAATTTCATTTTTGTCTGTTCCAAGCATAAACTTTTGAGCTGCTTTTTGAATATTTTGAGCAGACTTTGTGAACTTTTCAGCTCGAACTAATTTATTACCAAGAACAATTAAAGAAAATGGGTTGTGTTGAAAGACATTCTTTTCTTTCGATTGAACAATTCTGATTTCCCCTCTAATTTCAAATAAAGAACCAACAACAGCTGAATTAGGTAAGACACTAATTCCTTTTTGATCAATAATCTTACATTTTTCTTCATCATAGCGACTATATACTAGTCCTGGTCCATCGGTATTATAAACATGAATAATACGCTCTTTGATATCATCAGCAGCAAAGATTGAAGCATAGAACGCAAGGTTACCGCCTTTAGAGTGGCCACAAATATTAATCTTTTTATTAGGAAATAAGATGCCAATTTTATTTAAAAAGTCGACCGCTTTCTTTTGGGCAAGTACTTCGTCGTATACCGCAAGCATAGCATCTTCATACCATCCAACAATATTATCATCAGTTCCTTCAAAACAAATGGTAATTGTTCCATCATCTAAAAGGAATGCTGCAGCACCGAACTGGGAGCGTTTTTCAATACTAACCTCTTTAACATAATCAAGAATTAACATTTGTCCATATCTTTTTGACTTTTGGGCTTTTAATGCTAAATCTTTAATTTCATTAGGTAGAATAGCCCCAAAGCGATATGTTTTATAATCGTATTGTTTAAAGAACGTATCAACTGCTTCTGAGAAAGTAGGATAAGTACTTTTAGCTTCTTGCATTGTTTTCTTTAAATCCATGTAAATTAGCATTGAAAAAACAACATTATCAACTTCATTAAATGGCGATTGTTTAAAAGATAAATCACCACGCCAATCAACATAATCTAAGATGTTTGTTTTCATACTTATTCTCCTTTCTTAAAAAATTTATTTTTTATTATAAGTTAAGATTAATAGTAATTGGTATACCGCATAAATAATTAAGCAAATACCAGCACATAATAAGATAATGTCTAAAAATGAATAGAAATTACCAAAGACAAGTAAACCACCAATTAGTAACATAATGATTGGTGCAACATACCCTAATATTTCTTTCTTTTTGTTAATAATTAAATTAACTAAATGAACAATACCTACAACTAGGAGTAAAATACCAATTACTAAAATAGCAATATCTATTAGGATTGATCCTAATAAAATAACAACAATACCAATAACAAGATTAATAACTCCATAAAGGAATTCTTTTTTTACAAGTGTAATAATACCAGAAACAATAAACAGTGCCCCAACAATATAAAGAGCAATATTTAACATACTTGATCTAAAAATAATCATTAGAATTCCCGATAACAACATGACAATTGGGAATAAGATTTTATTCAAAGAAATCTTTAATTTATTCTTCACTATAATCATCTCCTATATTATTATAACATTTTCAATCATTTATTTCAATAGTATATTATATCTTTTAATTATATTTTAGTTTTTAAAATAGTACTAGATAGTTCATAAGGAAAATCAATTACTTTATAAACTTTATAACTTTCAAGGACTTCTTTTTTACAATAACCATAAGCAGTACCAATTGTAATAAGTTTAGCATTTAATCCTGTTTCCATGTCAACGTTTGAATCACCTACATAATATACATCGTTTCGATCTTGAACATTTAATTCTTTAAAAATTAAATCAATTCCTGCTGGATTAGGTTTAATTGGGAAGCCATCCATTCCTCCACGAACAAAAGCAAAGAAATCCTTAGGAAAATATGTTTCAACTACTTTTGTTGTTTCGCTATGGGGTTTGTTAGAAAAAACTGCCAATTGATAACCATTTATTTTAAGTTTATTTAATTCATCTATAATACCTTGATAAGGTAGTGAATTGATATTACAATGTTCATGATAATAATGACTATATGCTTTTCTTACTCTTTGAATCTCTTCTTCTCCTGTTTGGTTAAATTTAACAAGTGATCTTTTAATAAGGATGTATTCTCCACTACCAATAAAGTTTTTTATCTCTTCTAAAGAATAATTTGCCTTATAACCACAACTATTTAAAGCATAATTTAAGGAAGTACTAATGTCTGGTAAAGTATTTACCAAAGTTCCATCTAAATCAAAGATTACTAATTTATTCATTTTTTAACTTTTTTCCTTCAATAAATGCATTACCAACACGATAGCCTAGATTATAATAGCCATGTGAACCTGTATCATAACAAATTGGTTTAAATTTATTTAAATCAATTTTGCCATTTGTAAGGATTTCTTCTTTGACGCTAACATTAACAACTTTAGCAATTACCATTTCTAAATCATCAATCACTTGTTCTAAAGTACATTCTAAAACAAGAGGAAATTCATCAAAGATTGGTGCATTAATGTTTTCACTCTTTGTAATTGTCCATTTAGTTTTTAAAACTTTATCACTATCATTATTGCCTGATACAAGACCTACATAATCTGCTTGAATCATATTATCCATATCAGTTATACTAACAGTAAATTGTTTGTTTAATAAAATGTTATCCATTGTTTTATGACTTTTATCTATAACAATAGAAATCTTATTTGTATCACACACACAACCCCATGCGGCTGTCATGGCATTAGGTGTATTATTTTTATCATATGTTCCAATAACAAGGACTGGTAATGGGTAAATATAAGCATTAGGTTTAAAATTAGTTCGCATACTTTTTCTCCTTATTTGTATAAATATTATACAAAAAAACTTAAAAAAATTCAACCTAAAGGGTAAAAATCCTGTTTTAAAAACAGGATTTTATTTACATAAATATATTAATAATTAATTGAGGAATGATAACAACAAAAATTAATGCAATAGGATAAGTTGATGCATATAAGCCGGCAACATCTTTTGAATCAGTTGTAGAAATTAACATTCCTAAAGCAGGTGTTGATGTTCTTCCTCCAGTAATATATCCTAAACTTTCAACAACATTTAATTTTAAAACAAACTTAGCAAATATAAAGCCAACAACAAGTGGTAAAGTTGCAATTAGTAAACTAGCAATAATTCCATAAATGATAATAGAGCCACCATGTAATTTAATTTGACTAACTAAGGCAACACCTCCAGATACACCTGAACCAATTAAGAATAATAACAAGCCTAATTCACGTAGGACTTTAGCAACATTTTCATCAACTGTTACAGAAATATTGCCAATTTTCTTAAAATGGCCAAGTAATACTGCAACTAGTAATGTTCCTCCAGTTATTCCTAAACTAAAACAAGGCCCTTCATATCCTTTAAATGATAGTGGGATTTTAATTGAGCCGATTAAAATACCTAAAACAACTGCAAGACCAAATGGTGCAAGGCCAAATGGATCGACCTTAATTACTTTAGAACTATCAACCTCTTTAGCATCTTTCTTTTTTTCTAGTAATTTTATTTCTTCTTTTACATTTGTCTTAAGTAGTTTGGGCAAGACTTGAACAAATAATACAATTAAAATTACCCCAAATGGATATGCAACCGCATAACCTAAAGAAATTAAATCACTATTCTCACCAATTGCTTTGGCTGCTTCTAAAGCGCTTGCATAACCAGGGGTTGTAGTATTAGCCCCAGCCATAATTCCTACCGCATATAAAGGACTAATACCAGGTATTAAAGTAAAGCATACTGTAAGTATGGCACTAGTTAAACTAATTGATAGAACAAGGAAGAATAAGACTTTTCCTCTTTTCTTAAGATTTCCAAAGAATGTTGGCCCTGCAACAAATCCAACTGATGTAATGAATAAAACTAACCCAATATTTTGAATAATGCTTGAGTAGTTTTGTGCAAGTGCTGACTCAGTGTTTTCAATATAAAAATGTTCAAGAATTGGTAAATCTTTTAAAACTGGTTGGGTAAATAAATAACCAAATAAAATAGCTACTAAAAAGACACCAGCTGTTCCAAAAGAAACACCTTTGATTGTTATACGTCCAAATAAGTATCCAAATAAAGCTATTAAAAACACACCAATTAATAATGGGGCTATTTCACTTAGTTTAAAGAAGTTAATGATTACTTCATTAGTTTTAGGATCAACCTTTGTAAGTCCCCAATATATGCACCATATGAAGATAGCTACGGCTACTAAAGAACAAATCAGTACCCCTATCCACTTTAGATTTTTCTTATTTTCTTTCATAAATTACTCCTAAACATCTTCAAAGAGATATTTTTATTAAGCAAATTTTTCCTATCTTTTTATACAATACTTGCAAGGATAATATCTTTAGAATCATTTTCTCCTTCAATATTGATTTTGTATCTAATTACACGTGTTGACTTTTCATTTTTAATTACACGTCCAACATTATTAATAATGTCTTCATCGGTTGTCATTGTATAGCGAATATGAGCAAACTTTGTGTTTTTTTCATATTCAGCTTCGACAAGTTCAATGAATTTATACCATAATTCAAGATCATTTTCAAGCATTGGTTGAGGACAATTCTTTGCACTAAAGGCATGATGTCCTCTTACTTTTGTAATATCAAGGTTATTTCTTTGCATGATATCTGCAACTAACCTTGCTGTTTTTTGCCAAGTATACCAAATATCTGAGCCTTCATTTACACATGATTCAATCCCAATTGAGTTGTAATTTCCACCATTTGAACATATTCTACCTTCACCAACCTGAGTATAACACCACCATGCGGTACCTAAATAATACTCACCATCAACAACTTTTGTTCCTAACCCCATCTTATTCAACCACTTATTGTCATCAACAAAACCATACCCAAACTTCGTTTCTTCCGGAACTTTAATGAATGTATCAATACCATTTAAAGAGAAATTAGCATTTTTATTAATTGTGATAACGGGAAATTTTGGATCATTTGGTGCAACTTTAATGCCAGTTTTGCGCCAAGCAAACTTTCCAACTTGTTTCATAGATGAAGAATCACCTGCATGCCAACCTAAATATGGTTCATCTAGGCTTTTAAAAATACCATCATTACCAGTAACATAATGGATTGAA
The DNA here is from genome assembly GCA_045589955.1 of Bacilli bacterium. Taxonomy (GTDB): domain Bacteria; phylum Bacillota_I; class Bacilli_A; order ML615J-28; family CAG-313; genus CAJGCS01. The sequence goes on from JAZNQD010000053.1 coordinate 20,968, forward strand.
GTAGGATTTTGGTCAATTGGGAAAATAAACCAGCGACTATTTGCATAAGCATTAGCACCATCACGCATATTACCAGTATAGTGAACAGTAATAAATTCAATACTTTCCATTTTTGTTAATTGATCACCTAAACGACTTATAGCTTCTTCACAAAAACTTGTATCAACTACATATTCTTCATTTAATAAGATATTTGAAACACTACCAATAAAATCATGATGATAAACGACTTTGCCCGCCCCAATTCCTAAGTCTAATCTTTTAAAGATATTACTTTGGTGTTGTCTTAAGATAAATTCAAGTTCTGGTTTTAAGTCAATTGGTACAACAGTGACAAAGAAGTCAACATAAACTTCTTCATCTTCTTCTAAATAAGCACGAATAAAAGCATATCCTTCTTTTAGCCCAATAACATTCCCATTTTCTTGAACACTAGCAATATCAGGATCAAGTGATTTCCATTTGATCAATGTGTCCTTATTATATATAGGATTAATACATTTAGCATTAAGTTTGATTTTTTCTCCTACTTTAACATATGAATTTGTTTCATAACTAATTTGAAAATTTGTTTCCATAAATGTACCTCATCTATTAGTATAACTACAATTGATTTTATAATACAATATTTTAAAAGTTTGCTTTAAATACTCTTAAAACATTTTTATAACAAATCTTATCAATTTCTTCTTTTAAATAGCCTTGTTCCTCAAGTTCTTGAATTAAAAGATTCATCATAGAAGCATCTTTTAGTTCAATATCACTGTTGCCAATACCGTCAAAATCTGAGCCTAAACCAATATAATCAATGCCGATTAAATCTTTGATATGATTAATATGTTTAACAATGTCTTTAACTGTTGCAAGTGTTTTTTCTTCTTTAATAAAATCGTGACAATAATTAATGCCAACAACTCCACCATTTTCTTTAAGTTTTAATAACATATCATCAGTCATATTACGAACATGATTACATATGCTACGAGCACAAGAATGTGAACAAACAATTGGTTTGTTAGAGTATTTTATAACATCATAAAAGCCTTTATCACCTAAATGCGAACAGTCAATTACCATCCCAAGGCGATTCATTTCTTTAACAACTTCAATACCAAACTCAGTTAAGCCATCAGTTGTGTTGGGTTTAACCCCTTCATTTTTAATTTGTTCGCGAGTAATTGATAAATAATCAATATTTGGTGTTGCAATTTCATTTTTAAAATTCCAAGTTAAAGTCATCATGCGAACACCTAGACGGTAAAAGTTTCGTAGGAATTCGATATTACCTAGACATACTCCACCTTCTTCAATTGTAAGTAAAGCAGTCATTTTCTTCTCTTTGATATTTTGTTCAATATCCTCTGAGGTAAACGCAGGTTTAATTAAATCTTCATTTTTTGCAAGTTCTTGATAATAACGATCAATCATTTTATGACACATTTCAAATGGAGAGTAATGATCATCATTATTTCTTGATTTATAAGGAACAAACATTGCAAAGCATTGTAACAAATAATCACCTTTTTGAAGTTTTTCTAAATCAATCATATTATCACTTTGTCTTAGTTCTTTGTCATTTCCCATTAATGCCATGATTGTATCACAGTGCATATCAACTATTCTCATATTAATTCCCCTTTATTTGTTTATATAAATTTAGACAGGCTTGGTATATTTCTTTAAAACATTCGTCAAATCTTCTTGTATACCAAGGATCATCGACATCTTTTAAAGAATTGCAAAATTCAAGCATCTTATATATTTTTTTATCATTTGTTCCAACAATTCTTTTTAAGTTATAAAGATTATTATCATCCATTACAATCACAAAATCGGCCTTTAAGAATTCTTCTTTTGTAATTCTTCTTGCATAGTGTTTGGTATATGGAATATTATTTTTATTTAAAACATCCTTAGTTAAATAATATAAATCATTACCAATTTCTTCATAAGAAGTTGCTCTAGATTCAATCAAATAATCTTCATCTTGACAAATTTTTTTCATAATGAATTCTGCCATTGGTGAACGGCAAATATTACCATGACATACGAATATTATATGCATAAATTACCAACATCTCTTACATCTTTTTTGTAAGCAATCTTTTGCGTTCTTTTGACAATGATAACAAATCTCATGTTCTAAATAGCGATTATTAAAATAGTCATCTAAACTTTTTAGTGTTGTTTGAGCAATATTATCTAAAGCTTCTTTTGTTAAATATCCTTGATGAGAGGTAATAATAACATTAGGTAAAGAGATTAATAAAGATAAAATATCATCTTTAATAATCACATTACTATTATCCTCAAAGAACAAATTAGCTTCTTCTTCGTATACATCTAATCCAGCTGATTGGATTTTTTTACTTCTTAAGCCACTTAAAAGTGCTTGTGAATCAACTAAACCTCCACGCGATGTATTAATAATGACAACACCATCTTTCATCATTTTAATCGTTTCATCATTAATAATATGTGTTGTTTCTTTTGTGAGTGGACAGTGTAAAGAGATAATATCACTTTGCTTAAACATTTCTTCTAAACTCACATATTCAATATCAAGATCAGTTCTTGGATATGGATCATAAGCAATTACTTTCATTCCAAATCCTTTGCAAATGTTAATAAAGGCAAGGCCAATTTTTCCTGTACCAATAACACCAACTGTTTTATTATATAAATCAAATCCAGTTAAGCCTTGGATATTAAAATTAAATTCTCTTGTTCGCAAATATGCTTTATGCGTCTTTCGATTTAAACTTAATAATAAAGCCATACTGTGTTCTGCAACTGCATAAGGTGAATATGCAGGGACGCGAACAACGTGAACTTTTTTATGCGCCTCTTTAATATCAACATTATTAAAGCCAGCACATCTTAATGCAATTAAATGAATACCATATTCATTTAATTTATCAATAACATTTTTATTAACATCATCATTAACAAATACACATACCGCATCCATTCCTTTAGCAAGAACAACAGTATTTTCATTTAGTTTTGATTCAAAATAATGAATTTCATATTCCTTATTTATATTATTAAATGAATTTATATCGTATGACTTAGCGTCGAAAAAAGCAATTTTCTTCATAAACTTCATTCTCCTATGTCTATTATTCTTATAATTTTTCTACTTAATTATTATACCATATTATTATATCATTTTCAATGATTAATAATGTAATAATATGATTTTTTAGGTCAAATTAGTTGATATTATATTTTATATTTGGTATAATTTTATAGAAAAAAATAAATTATCATTATGAGGTGGACCACAATGAAAGCATTAGTTTCTGTAATTTTATTATGTGAAAACAGCTTTTTTTGTGACCCTTATATTTTTTAATTGGTAGAGCTCATTTTTTTGTGCTCTTATTTTTTTTGGAAAAATTTTAGAAAATACTAGGAGGAAAGAAAAATTATGAAACTTATTTACAACACAAATGACAAGCCAAAATTTGGTAAGTTAATCGTTTTTGCTTTACAACAAGTATTAGCAATTATCACTGCTACAATCGTAGTTCCAATCATTACAAATGGTAATGCAGGTTTAGAAGGCGCTGATGCAATGAGCCCTGCAGCTGCATTATTAGGTGCTGGTGTTGGTACAATCGTTTATTTATTATTTACTAAATTCAAAAGCCCTGTATTCTTAGGATCTTCATTTGCATTCTTAGGTAGTATGGCTGCAGCATTCGCTGGTGCAACTTCTGTTGCTTTAGGTTATGTTGGTTTAATTATCGGTGCCGTTTTAGCAGGTTTAGTTTATGTTATTATCGCATTAATCGTTAAATTTGCAGGTACTGGATGGATAAATAAATTAATGCCAGCTGTAGTTATTGGCCCTACTGTTGCAATCATCGGTTTATCTTTAGCAGGTAACGCTGTTGGTGATTTACAAAAGAGTGCTTATACAAATACAACAAATAATTTAAATACTTTAGTACAAAGTTATGATACAGCTGTTGAAAATAAAGCAGCTGTTGAATTAGACATTGTAAATTTAGAATTTAAATTAGCAGCATTAGAAGCTGAATCATTAGTTAATCCTTCTGATGAAGAATTAAAGAATGAAATCAATGCAACATCTTCTACATTAGATGCAAAAAAAGAAGATCTAAAAGGTCTTAATACATTAGTTGCTGAAGCTGAAGCTAAATTATTAGAAAATTTTGATTCAGTTGAAGCTGCAAAAGAAAGAGCAGAATTATTAAATAAACAAGCACCAATTAATGTAATCATTTGTGTTGCTTGTGGTATTGTTACATTATTAGTAACTATCGTATGTTCAACATTCGGTAAGAAAATGGTTAAATTAATTCCATTTATTTGTGGTATTGGCGCTGGTTATGGTTTAGGTGTAGTATTAACAGTTATTGGTACAGTTGCAAATGTTCCTGTATTACAAGTAATTGACTTTTCTCCTATCACATCATTATTTACAAACTTCTCAATTGAATCAATCGTTTCAATTCCAAGTTTAACAATTGTTAAAGCATTCGGTGTATTTGGTCAAAACATCGGTGGTGCAAAAGGCTTCTTCTCATACGTATTAGCTGTAGCTGTTGCTTATGTTCCAGTTGCATTCGTAGTATTTGCAGAACACATTGCTGACCACAAAAATATTTCTTCAATTATCGAAAAAGACTTATTAACAGAACCTGGTTTACATAGAACATTATTAGGTGATGGTGTTGGTTCAATGGCAGGTGCATTAGTTGGTGGTTGTCCTAACACAACTTATGGTGAATCTGTTGCATGTGTAGCTATTACTAAAAACGCATCTATCGCAACAATCTTCACAGCTGCTATTATGGCAATTATTATTGCATTCTTCACACCATTTGTAGCATTCGTTAACACAATCCCTTCATATGTAATGGGTGGTGTATGTATGGCACTATATGGATTCATTGCTGTTAGTGGTTTAAAAATGATCCAAAAAGTAGATTTAGGTTTAAACAAAAACTTATTCGTTGTTTCTACAATCTTAATCGCTGGTATCGGTGGATTAGCATTAACATTTGGTAAAGTCACTATTACTCCAGTTGCATGTGCATTAATCTTAGGTATCATCATTAACTTAATTTTAAATAAAGCAAAAGAAACTGAAGAAAAATAAGTAAAAAATAAAAGTTCTTAGAATTCTCTAAGAACTTTTTTTGTTTTCATTTACTGGAGACTTGAGCGTATCAATAATAACAAGTACTGTCCCCGCAATCATCACGATTAGGCCAATAAAATAGGTTGGTCCAAGTTTGCTTCCGGGAATTAAAATAAATGATAAGAATGTTGCAATAAAAGGATTAATTGAATAATAAGCACTTGTTTTGGAAACACCAATTTTGTTTTGAGCTGATATGTAAATAACGATACTCAAACCATAAGAAACAAATCCAAGTAGTAATGCAGCAACAATTAATTGCCAAGAAGGGAAAGTTTCTCTTGTTAGTAAAGACACTACTAGGCAGCCAATTCCCGCACCTAAACCATCAATCATTACGATTTTGAAACGGTTTTTGTTTGACAATTTTCTTGTGCAGTTATTTTCAAATCCCCAACAAATTGTGGCGATTAGAACTAAAATTGCGCCCCAAGATAATTTAAAAGTTAGGATGTCTTCAAAAGATAAGATAAAACTTGAAATAACTATTAAAGTTATAGCCACCCACATCTTCTTAGAAATAACTTCTTTAAATAAAATCATCGCAATAATGCTTGATGCAACTATTTCAAAGTTATTTAAAAGGGATGCACCACTTGCCTCAAACTTGGATAAGCCATACATAAAGCAAATTGGGGCAATGATATCAAAGACAATCATTCCTATGACATATGGAATATCACTTTTATAAAATGGTTCAGATCCAATTTCTTTCTTCTTGTATGTAATTAGGAAAATAACTCCCGTTCCAATTCCTGCTCCTAGATATAATAAGGCAGAGATAATAATAGGATCAATATCATCTAAAAGGATTTTTGAAACTGGAACACTAATGGCATACATCGAAGCAGCTATAAGGGCAAGTATTACCGCAAACACATTCTTCTTCATATCAATTCCTCTTTTTGTATAATCTTTTATTATTATACTACAAAAAAGGAATAAATGCAATTTTAATCATTAAAGATTATTTGGTCATCAATGATTTCATAATAAATCACTAAGCTTGCAATTTGTGTTTGATTAATAACAGGTGAATCATCAATGATAATCGTAATAGTTCCACTTGGATCATATGTTGGGATATCTAATTCAACCTCAAAATGATGTTCAGGGTAAAAATCAGGGTACCAATACCAATAATGGCCTAAAAAGTCAAGACGTGATTTTTCTTCATAAACCGGAAAATTATATGCACTAAATTCTTCATCATATTCAATTGTTATTGGATTATAAAAATCGCCATTAACAAGAATATTAATATATAAATTTTCAAGTTCAAATCGAGGTGTTGATGATTTTGTTCCAAAGCCAATTTTCGCAACTATTTTTTCGCCAACATTGTAAGTATTTTTTTCAAGTTCAATATCAATTACATCTAGTTCACCGGTATCACCAAATGAAGGTGAAGTTTTAGCATAAAAATCTCCTGTTGGCACATATCCGCCATACATAAACTTACCTTGAATAGCTGTTAATAAAATGATAAAAATCATTATAAAATAACCAATAACATTTTTAATATGTTCAAAAATTCCAAGCATATAATCCTCCTTTTTTGCTTAAATAATTAGTCGAATAGTTCCTTTGCTTTAACAATTAGTTGATATAATTCTTCTTTATAAACATCACCAACATAATTACCTTTGGCAACATTTTCTAAAGCGCTATCTAATGAAGCTCCAAGAGCATATTCAGAGCCTCTTAAGAATAAACCAAATTCTGCAACTGCACTTGCAAAATAGAAGTCAGATGATGGAGTTTCTGAGTAATTTCTAAGTTCATTAACAACTTCTTTATTTAATTCACCATCTAATACATCTTTATATCTTAATTTGCATGTTGCAAAAAGTTGTTCTTCTGATACTGCAACATTTTCATGTAATTTAACTTCAACAAGGCAAATAACAGAATGTCCAGCACCAATTTCACCAGCATCAGTTTCTGAATCTTCGAATTCTTGATCAGTTAAGATTTTATTTTCATAACCAATTACGCGATATTTTTCGATAACTTCAGGGTTGAATTCAATTTGTGTTTTAGCATCTTTTGCAACTGTTTGTAATGTTCCACCTAGTTCAGAAACAAATACTTTTTGTGCTTCAAGAATAGAGTCAATATAGTAATGATTACCATTACCAGCTTGGGCTAAAGTATCCATTGTACTACCATGGTAGTTACCAATACCAAAACCAAATAATGATAAATAAACACCAGATTGACGTTTTTGTGAAATAAACTTTTCTAATTCTTCCATACTTGAAATACCAACATTGAAGTCTCCATCAGTTGCTAGGAAGACACGGTTATTACCGCCTTCAATATAGTACTTTTGGGCAAGTTCATAAGCAGTTTTAATACCTGCAGAACCAGCTGTAGAGCCACTTGCTTCAAGATCTGTCATAACAGCACTAATCTTTGTCTTTTCATAACCATAGGCACCTTCAAGTAATACCTTATCACTTCCGGCATAAGTAACAATTGAAACACGGTCTTCATCATCAAGGTTATCAACTAAAATCTTAAAAGCATTGATCATTAATGGTAGTTTATCTTCAGAAACCATTGAACCACTTACATCAAGTAAGAAAACAAAGTTGTTAGGCTTTTTATTTTCAATAACTACTTCTTTGGCTTTAATAGCTACTGATAAAAGTTTATTTTCACTATTCCAAGGACAATCACCTAGTTCCATAAAGCTTTGTAATTGTTCTTCAGAATTATTTTGATAAGAATAGTTAAAATAATTTAACATTTGTTCAATATTTATACTATTGACATCTGGTTTAAATCCCATATTAATACGTTTTCTAATATTTGAGTATGCAGCATTACTGCTATCCATACTAACATTTAGTTTATTATTATCTGCAGTACTAATAAAACCAGTTTCATCTAATTCTAAATATTCTTCATTCATTTCAGGGGCATAGCCACCCATTCCAGCCATCCCCATATTCATGCCCCCACTATTTGATGCAGCACAGGCACTTAGAGTTAATATAAAACATAAAACACATAAAACTTTAGTAATTTTTTTAAACATATTTGTTACCTCTTTCTGTAATATCGGAAATGTTGCTTAACGATATAAAACGGTTATAAGAGATTGATACTTCTTTTGTTAAATAATCAAAAACAACAGTATCATCATATCGATAAGCAAAGAAGGTTTTAACAGGGATGTGAATAAGATACGTTTGGTTTGTTTTAGTTGACTTTATGTTACAAGGAAAATAAAGGACTGTTAAATAAGTAGATAAAGCTTTTGGATCTTTTGAAATTAATTCAATGTGAGTAGGATTATTAAAATCATACTCATCAAAGGAAATACCTAAAGATTCTTCAACAGGACCAAAATAAGTTTTAATTTTTTCATAGGCCTTTATTAAAGCTTCATCTTCAATGTTTAAATTTGATACTAAAAAATCATATTGATAGTAATAATTAATACGCCAATTATCAACATTAGGATAGTTTAGTTCTTGATAAACATATTGAAGAGCTTGATATCTTTCAGGTATTTCATCATCAAGATGATTTACATTTTTGGGGATAAACAATTGATAAGTATCATCCTCATGGGAAAAATTCCCAATATATTCAAATTGTAATCCCTCAATTACTCCTGATCCGCCTTGCATTCCTCCTGGGTTTTGACTAGCACAACCGGTTAATAATAAAACTAATCCCAATATAATAAAAGCTATAATCTTTTTCTTGTAGATAAACTTACTTGTTCTAGTATTCACGTTTATCACTTCCTTTATTTAAGTGTAATTTCTCCACTCACATTATTAATTTCATATTCGACAATAACATTGCTTAGATATTCATAATCTAAGATTTCTGTTTTTGGCTCTAATTCAATAAGAGTTTCATAAGTTGTAAGTTCATTATTTAGTTCACCACTTATATTTCTTATATAAGCAACAACACCTAACTTGCCATTAGTATCATAATAGTAATAATTTACTTTAAAGTAAATTTCAAAACTAATTGGTTGACTTATTACTAATTCTTTTTTTGTTTTGATTTGTGATGAAATACTAATCTTTTGTCCATCATTAGTAAAATTTGTCATTGGCAAAACTTCAAGATATTCATTAACATTTTCCTTTGAAATAATGACTTTTTCTTCATAATTTAAAATAGATTCTATTTCTTTTTGATAATGAATAGTTAATCCAATCATTGAAGCACTAAAACTTATAAGAGTCAAAAGCTCTAAGATGCTTAGGACAATAACAAAGATTAGTAACAATTTATTAATTTTAACTTTTTTCTTATTTTCTACATGTTGTTCTTTTCCTAAAAGAAGTTCATCTACTGTAACATTGAAAATACTTGCAAGGGGTTCTAAGACAGTTATATCAGGAGTTGTTTCTCCAACTTCCCACTTGCTTACAGCTTTATTAGTAACACCAAGTTTTCTCCCAAGTTCTTCTTGGGTTAAACCAAGTGCTTTTCTTTTTTGGTATATAAAATCACCAAATTTATATCTATCCATGTTTCCTCCTTGCTTGTATTATATAATACAGTCTAAAAATTGTCACTAGAATCTAATCTCTTTCTAAGAGAAGATAAATTCTCTTAAAATTATTTACTATTATTATAGCATATTTAATTATTTTATTGTCTTTAATACTAATTTATTGTGTTTTTAATTAAATTGTAATACAATATTATTGTAAATAACATGCATGAATATTTACTGGGGAGCTTTTTAGGCTGAGAGGTTATTAAATTAACGACCCATAACTTGATCTAGGTAATGCTAGCGTAAGGAATTAACAAGACTTTTTATATGACCTTTTATATCCTTTTTGATGCGTTACTATAGATCAGAAAGGATTTTTTTAATGGTGAATAGATGAAAGCAAAAATGACACTACGTGTAATTGCAGAAATCACAATCATGAGTGCACTTGCTTTTACGCTTGATTACATTCAAGGGATAATCACACGTCCATTATTCCCTAATGGTGGTTCTTTTGGTATCGCAATGTTACCAATTTTATTTATTAGTTACCGTAGAGGAATAATCACTGGTGTTATTACGGGTTTACTTGTTAGTGTTCTTCAAATGATTCCTGGTAATTTAGATTTAATTCCAGTTGAATCACTTCCACTAATTATTTGTCAAGTAATATTAGATTACATAATCGCCTATCCCCTTGTTGGTCTTGCCGGAGCATTTGCAAAAAAATATAAAAACGCCAAAACAAATAAATTGAAAATTACTTTTCTGATCATAGGAACACTAGTTGGTGGTATTGCAAAATTACTTGCTCACTATCTATCAGGAGCAATTTTCTGGCGTGAATATTTAGACTCTGTTTTGGGTAGTCCAGATCTTTATAGTTTATTATATAATGGTGGTTATATGATTCCTAATATTGTGATTAATGGTGTACTTCTTGTCGTAATGGGATTAAAAGCTCCAATGCTATTATACCCTAAAGAAGGAGAATAATTTAAAAAAAGCTAATTGATGAGTGCACACATCAATTAGCTTTTTTCTTACTTGATTTTTGATTGATTGTAAATAAATCTTAAATTATCTTCATTAATAAAGCCTTGATCAAATGCTTCTGTTAAAGTATATAGTTTATTATTATGATAAACATATATTCTATTTCCATCAGGGTAAGTAAATGTATAACCTAAGATAGTTTCTTCAAATTCTTCATTAGGATACAAATGATATGAATCTGTACATTTAACCGCAACACTCTCATCAAATTCACCATAGGCACTTTCAATAGTAGGGTAAAATAATCCTACTTGGGGACCATAATCATAAATAAACTCATAGTAAGCTTTTTTGATATCATCTACCAAATGATAAGGGAGGATATTGAATTTTTTATCAAGACACTCAATATTACGTTCTACTCTAAAATCATTTTTCAATCCTTTTATTACATCATTATGAACTAGTACGTATTCATAGTATGTTTTTATAGCAGCATCAAATGCCTCAGTAGAATTAACTTGATAATCAGTTGTAATATATAAGTTACCACCTTCAATAAATAGATCATGCAATTTAACATTATTAAACTTATCATCAATAGGATCATTACGAGCAATTTCAATTAATGAATATTTACTTTTGATCATTTCATCGCTAATATCTTCTGGAAGATTTAATAGTTTTGCAAGCGATTCTCCTTTATAACTCATAAGACAATTCAAACTAAATACATTAACATTTGAAAAAATTGTGTCAAATTTTTCAAAAGCAAGTTTGTTAAATGTTGTTTGATTAATGATATAAGGATTTTCAATGTATGTTAGCGACGTACCAAGACACTTATTAATATGATATTCTAAAAGACTAGCATTGTTAGTTAATGAATAAATTTCATTATTTATACTAATATGTCTTAAATCATCATACACATAGATTGGCCCTTTACCAGATTTAATTTCATAATCTGGTAGACCTAAATAATCTTTTGTCATTTGTGGAACAAAACGAATATTTTGAACATTTAAACTAATATGTCCAAGTTCTAAACCAGCCTTTTTGACTTCTCCTTCTAAATAATCAAAACTAAATGAATATTTGATTTCATCAGATGTAAAAGCTTCAATTTCAGGAGAAATTAATTCGTAGTAATTATTGTTATATGATAAGTAACGATTATAAAACATCAATTCATATTGGCTACTATTTAAATGAAAAATTACTTTAGAAACACTTTCACCAGGAACATGAATATTGTAATCTACTTTTTTTATTTTTGATGCACGTAAGTAATCTAGTAATAAGTCTTTGTTACCACCTTTTTTAAAGTAGTAATGTGTATCCGGAGTAAGAGGATGCATACCTGAATAATATGTTTCTACTTCTAATTCGTTAAAAACGTAATAAGGTAACCATGGGAATACATCATTAAGTAAAATACCCTCATCTTCATTTAATTTGTTTTGTAGCTCATGATATACTTCACAAATCTTAACACCAAGTACTAATTCTTTATCATTATCATCAGGTGTTTCATAAACACACTTTGTTTTAGAATCATATAAGGTAATGTTGTAATCACCATCTACACTTGCAAAATAACAAATATATAAAGAGTATCCTTCATCTGTAAGTTCAAGGCAAACATAGTATCCTCTAAGATATGGAGTAGGGTCTTCAACTTCATATTTAATTACTTCAACATCTAAAAAATTATTAATTTGATCATAAAGAGCAGATTTTTGTTTTTGGTTTAAATATAGTTTACTAGACTCTTCATTTGCAAGATTACTATCATAAACCATGTAGTCATCATAATCAGTAAGATCGTGAATATAAGTATCTAATCTTTGACCTCTAATAATGGGCTTAATAATTGAATGATTTTCACAACTAGATAAAAACATAATTGTAAATAACATCAACATAATTGTAAAAGCAGTCTTTTTAAACATTATATCCTCCTTATTTTAAATATTCATCAATTTCTTTCATCATACTTTCATATAAAGAAATTTGTATATCTGGTTTTGTAGAATGATTTGGCCCAACTGAAGGTACACCAGGTGCTTCTCCATCACCTAGATTTCCTTCATTTAATAAAAGATCGCCAACTGATAATGTTCCATTATCAATACTTTCTTTTAAAAGCTCAATAAATAACTTACACTGACTTTTGTTGATTGCTTCATCACTTTGTTCATTAGTAGCTTGTTCATAAATTTTTATTAATTCCTTACTAACTTTCATTTCAAATGATAATGCAGAAAAAGAATAATCCTTCTCATAATTTTTTTCAAAATACTCATTTAAAGACTTAACACCAGAGGCCTCAGTTGAAGGACTAGATGGTAAGTCAGGTTTTTCGCTTTGTGGTCCTGTTTCATTAAGTTTAATTGACATTAATACCATAACAAGTAAACAAGATATTGTTAAAGGAATTAAGAAATTAAAATTAAATTTCTTTTTTTCAGTTTTTTCATCTGACGGTTCAATATTTATTTTTGATAAGTCTAATGGTTTTTTCTCTACATTTAAACCATTAATCTTCTCAAGTAATTTCTTTTCACTTTTTTTCATTTTTTCACCTTTTTTAAAGAACGGAAGTATATTGTGCGGATTGTACTTGCAGGTTTACCCATTTTTCGAGCAATAGCTTCAAATGTTAGATTATATAAAAAGTGATAAATAATAATGTCGATTTCTTCTTTAGATAAATATTCTTCTAACATTTCAAGTAGTTCATTGAATGATGGAGTATTTTTAGAAGGTTTAACATAATTTAAGATGTACTCTTCATCAACAACGACATTTGTTTTTTTCTTTCTTAAAAAGTCGATTGCAAGGTTTTTGGCTATTGTGATAATATAATATTTCAGATTTTTAGTACTATCAAGTAAATCTCGAACATTATATATTTTTAAGAAGACTTCTTCGACTAAATCCTCAGTATCAAGTTCATTTTCGACAATACCGATTATACAAAAATATACAAGTTTGTAGTACTCATCATATAGTTCATTAATCGCTTCAGATACCAATTGAACATTATTACTTTTAAGTTTGTGCACAACATTTGTCTTCATAACTTCCTCTTCATATAATAATACGTATTTTTAATATGTTTTGTTTCATTTATTATATCATATAAATAAATTAAAAGAAATAAATATAATAAAAACTAGAAAACATTGTTTTCTAGTTTTGTTCTTTTGCCATATCTGCAACCAATGCACGATAGAAAACATCACCAATTTGAAGATAACCATTCATTGTTGGGTGAACACCGTTTGTTCCAATGCGTTCAGTTTCTTCGCTTCGAACATTTACTTTCATCATTGTGCTAGGCATATTATATTCAACATCAAATTGTGCTTTCATATCAATGTAACGGCAGTAATCTTTGTATTCATTTCTTGCACATAGTTTTTCTAAGTATTCATTGTAATTATAGGCTGTTGAAACTTCACCATAGACGTTTGAGTAAAGACCACTTGCACCATAGTTAGCAGCTATGCCACCATTAATTGATGGGCTTTGAATACCAATTAAACGAACCTTGACATTTGGATAATCTTCTTTAGCACGGTTTAGGATAGTTGTAATGAAAGGTTCAAAATGTGAAAAATCATGGTTAAATGGTTGATATTGTCCATTCCAAGTTAAAAGAATATAGATATAGTCGATTCCTTCAAAGTTATTGTCTTGACAATATTTCTTAAAGTTTGGACCATCAATTTCTTCATCATAGAATGGATTACCTTTTTCAAAGTAGTATTTAGTAATGTTAATATCTTCTGTATGAAGACCACCATTAACATTAGTAAAGACATTACCTACTTTAGGAAGGCAAGAATAGTTCATTGCTCCACGTTTAAATTTAAGGCGTTTTGGTTCAATTGATTCTAAGATCCACTCTAAATTTTCTGATTTCCAAACACTATGTTGATCATTTTCATCTAAGTTATGTTTTTCTACTTCAACCCAAACTGATGATGTTGTTGAGACAGCTTCATTTTTGACAAAGTGACGCCACTGCCACCCTCCATATCCTTCAAAGCCAATTTCATCTTTTTTACATGTACCAATTAGATTTAAAGTATCAGAAAATCCTAATCCTTCTGGAGTCCCACCAGTTTGTGTGAAACGACGGTATCCTTCATAAGGCCAAACACCATTAAAAGTAATTGAATCACCAAAGCATAAGATATTCATCTTTTTCTTTGGCGCAACAGGTTTAACCACATGAAGTGTTGTTGAGGCTTGATCAATGATTCGTCCCATATCATCATATAATGTAATTGATAAAGGATAATCGCCTTCTTCTCCAACACACGGAGTATAAGTATAATATCTTGGGTATGGTTTACCTTTTGGACTTTCAACAAAGATATAATATTGATAAGGATTCATCGAACGAATAACACCACGGTAAAATAGTTCAAATGTATCGCCTACAACTAAATCATAGTTCTTTGCAAGGTAAAGTAATTTATCTCTCATAAAATTCTCCTTTTTGTAATTACTTATATTTTAGCATTTTTAAATAATGTTTTCAAAGTATCTACTAATATTTTTAAAAGCTATGCAAATTTTTGCATAGCTATATTTTTAGTTATTTGTATATTGGAAAGTAAATTTCCCTTTCGATTTTTCAACTGTTTCAATTATGATGGTAGCACACTCTTTTCTTCCAACATAACCAAATGTGCCTTCTTTAGTTTCACCAGCTTTAATATTAAACATTAATGTTTTAGTTCTATCAGTTGGAGTGTACAAATAAACATTTATTTCTCCTTCTTCAAGCATACCAAAGTAAGTAACTGATGTATCATTTTGAGCTTTTAACATTTTTTGACTAATTACACCTTTTAGCGAACCAAATCTGATTGTGTAACCTTCACTAGTTGTACTACGTACCAATTTTGTTGCAACATACGAACTATAAGGGATATCACAACTAGTTGTTGAAATCATTATAATAAATGATAATAAAAATATTAATGATAATTTAAAAACTTTCATCATAAACTCCTTTATACATTTTCCACAGTTTGAGTTTCTTGATTTAAGACAACTGAAGGTTTCTTTAATTTAATATGTTTAACTAATAAGTAATATATTCCAAGCATTCCAAAATAAGCAAGGAATGTTTCTGCAAGGAATACACCAAGTGCATAAATTAGGGGAACTTTATCACATATATTTTGTAAAAACTTAATTCCTGACCCAGTATTAAGGAATAAAGAATGCGCACCAAAGAAATGATTATTAATTAATGCTACGATTGTTGCAACAACCATAAAGCTTAGATAGTAAATAAAATTCTTTGCCTTAATCTTATATAAGCCCGTTGTAAGAAGCGTTAATCCTAAATAGGCCATAATAAAGTGATAAGAAATACCATGGATTGCTTTGACATGATATATTGGATAGTGATCGATTGATCCATTTGGAACAAAGATATAAAATATACCACCAACAATACCACCAATCGCAATAAAAGTGTACCCAATATGTTTAATTTTCGGATTTTTAAACATTGCTAAAATAATTGCGGGGATAAATAATCCACAAAATGGAAGTGGGAACATTGATGCAATACCACCACCATTAAAGTATGCAACTAAGATTTTAATGATTTCTGTAAAGATAATATATGCACCACATATTCTAATAACATTTTCAATGTACTGTTTTGAGTGTCTTCTTTCGTTAATTGCAAGAACAGCTGCTCCGACAATATAAAATAAAATAAGTAAAATGTGTCCTAGGCCAAATAAACCCATGACATGTTCTTGAGGAAAATTGTCTCCTATCATAGCGCCCTCCTTTGATAAAAACAATTTTTGATATGAAAAAGGTTACAAATTTAAATTTGCAACCTTTTATTTATTTTCTTATTTAATATCAGCTTTAGGGTCGAAACCTAAACGACGTAATGTTTCAATAACGTAAGATTCACGATATTCATCTTCAGGTTTACGGTTATAGTAAGAAATGAAGAATTCTTCTAAAGCTTTTTCATAAGGAACCTTTGCAAGGTTAGCAATAATACGAGTTGAACGGTCAATTAACTTTTTGTTAGTAGGTAATACTTGAACCATCCAGTTACCAAATACTCTACCCATCTTAGCCATTGTACCAGTACTTAATGCGTTAAATGCAACTTTAACTAATAAGTGATACATAATGTCTGTACATGTTCTAGGTAATTCAACTGGAATTCTGATTTCATCTTTAGCGATTTTTTCAGCTGGGATTTGACCAAATCTAATTACAACACCACCGCTGTATTTAGGAAGTTCATTTTTGTACCATTTAACAATTTCAGGAGTAGCTGAACCATTAACATCGATTAAAATTAACTTACAGTTAGGTCTGTCATATCTTGATGGATCATCTTCGTTACCAATACAGTATTCAAGAACTTCTGCACCACTTACTTTTGGAGGGTTATTGATAATGTCTTGGCTAGCTTCCATTTGGATATAATCTTCTTTAGTCCATTCTAGACCTTTAATATCACGACGGAATACATGTTGCCATGCTACATCACTTGGATATAGAGGGTCTTTAATATATGCCCAAGATACTTCTTTTGTAGTATCTTTGAACTTTTTGAATGGAGGAAGTGTAAATGTAGGTTGACGTTCAGTAGTATCTGTCATGATATCTAATAAATAATCATGAGTGATATAAGTTACTAAACCACCTGCAGTATAAGTTTCAACTTCAAAATCAACAGCTTTAGCTAAACGTTTTAAAGCTTTACCTGATGATAATTGTTTATTTAATGATGTAAATGCGTCAGCATATTGATCTAAGCTTAAGAATTCACCACCAACAACTGCTAATTCTTGTTCAGTTAAGTTTTCTTTTAACCATCTGTTTGCTGCAGCTTCTAAAGCAGCACCAGCAGCTAATAATTCAACTGTAGTTACTTGCATACGAGTTGAACCAGAAACAGCCATGTTACCTACAAATAGAGGGATTTTAACAATGTATTTACCATTGTCAATACCTTTAGCTTTGTTAGCATCATATTCGTCTAAGCATTCAAATACTTTACGAGCACGATCAAGGTGAGTTCTTAAAATGTGTTCTGGGTTACAGAATAAGTAATAAGTTTTGCAACCTAATTCATAACCACGAACAGCTGAACCATTAATTGATGCAGATAAACCACATTCTGATAAAGCAACTAATACATCGCCAGGACCCATTTCTGCTTCATCAACTTGTTTTGCACCAAATGTCATATAGTCTTCAAAGTTTTCTACTGAACGTACTAGGGCACGGTCACCACCAGTTGTAAAACTACTTACAACTTCAGCGATTTCTAAGAATTCATAACGATGGTTAGGAATCTTATCAACTAAGCCTTGCCAGAATGTTCTCCAAGCACCATCCATTTGGATAGCCATTCTTCCTGAAGCACCTACTGAAGAGAAAACAACTTTCTTTCTTTCATCCATACATCTCTTGATATCTGAAACAAATGCTTCAAATTCAGGAGTTTGGAATTGACCACGTGCAACATCAGCAATTCTGTAGTCAGCATTTAAAATTGTTTTAACACCTTTTGCAGTGTCTTTAGCAATTGTAGCGCTTAAATTTTTTGTAACAGGATTTGATTGTTCTGTTGGAATAACACCTAAATGAAATTGTTTTTCATTTTCTAAGAAGTCTTTAGTAGCTTCTTTGTAGTTTGTAATTGTCTTGTAAATCACAATAGTTCTCCTTTATTTTTTATTATAATCTTTATAACTTGCGTATATATTATAACATATTTTAACATTCTTTTCAAGTTATATAGCATATTTAAAAAAATAAAAAACTCCCGAAGGAGTTTAATATTTTCACTATTTAATGAAACTTAATTTAATGTTAGCTTTTTCTTGTTCGAATTCTTCATCAGTCATTTGTAAAGCTTTAATACCAGCTAATAAACCATAAACGAAGAAAATTACACTAAATACAAATCCAACGCCAAGAAAGCTTAAAACAACTGATAAAACAATGTGTAGAACACCTTGTTTAGTATTACCAACTAAAAATGAAGGAACACCAAAGCCGTTAAATAAAATAGCTAAAATACCGAATACTGTTTTATTCATTATAATTCTCCTTTAAAAATATTTACTAAAATAGTTTACTATATTCTATTGATTTTGTCAACGTAATAGAACTTATTTAAAAAATAAATATTAATATCATATTTCTATCTTAAAACAGATCAGAAATGATTTTGGCAATCTCTTCTAAAGAAGTTACATCTTCTTCATTATAGTTATTATATAATGTACTATCTAAATCAATTACCGCGTATACTATGCCATTTTTAGCGATTGGAACAACAATTTCCGAATTAGTTAAACTATAACAAGCAATATGATCTTTAAATTGATGAACATCAGGTACAAGTTGTGTTTTATGTTCTCTAACTGCAGCCCCACAAACACCTTTTGAAAAAGGAATTTTTGTACAAGCAACTGGTCCTTGGAATGGCCCTAAGTACATTTCCTCTTTTTCTTCATTACATAAATAAAATCCACACCAACAAGTATTAGGAAAATTATCATAAAGTACCTTAGATAAATTGGCAAGATTAGATACAAGGGGAACTTCATTCGATACTAAATTACGAACTGCTTTAATTAACTTTTCTCGACTTTTATTTTCTATTTTCATAGTACCTCCCTTGATAATCATAGTTTGTAATAACTATTATACGACTTTTCAATTGAATTTATTGATTAAATGCAATATTATTTATTAAAAAATTGATTCAACTTCAAAATTATGATACAATTTATTAAAAGGAGATTAACATGGAAACAAGAGAAAGAAAAAATAATATTATATTTTATATTACTATTGGAGTAGTTGGCTTTATTGTGGTATTAATTTGTTCAATCTTTTTATTTAAGTTTTTATCTAATAAATTCAGCAATAAAACAAAACTTACTCTTGATAATGTAAGCGAATATGTTACTATTCATCGTGGTGAGGTCCAAAAGGTAAATTCAATATTTAATATATTTAATGAAGATGAATACACATGTGATATTAAAGTAAATGTTGATGATAGTTATGAATTTGAAAATATTACAATTAAATTAAAAATGGTATATCATTGTTCAAATAGTCAAGGGCAAAAGGATTTTTCAGTTGTTAAAACACTAAATTTATACCAAAATGAATATTCAAAGACCTTTACAGTAAATAATTTTATTGATAGATATTATAAATATAATTCACTATCTTTTGAAATAGTTGAAGTTTCAGGAAAAATCGAAGAAAAGTAATTTAATCTTTAAAATATTTTTTTCATTTACTAATATTAACCAAATAAAAATATTTGCAATAAAGATAAAAATAATGTATAATTTAAAAATGAAATGGAGAAAAATTAAATGAGAAAAATAAACAAATTTATTTTTGTTCTTCTTCTATTATTTGTCCTAGTAGGTTGTAAAGAACAATCAAATGAACATAATTGTAACGACTTTGTATCAGATTGGCTAGAACCAAATAATACAAAGTGTGAAACAATGGTTGAAATATATAAAAAATGCACTAAATGTGAAAAAGTATTAGAAACAAACAATGTCTACAAAGATCATGACTTAGTTGAAGAAGCTTTAATTGAAGCAACTTGTACTTCAAATGGTCTTGTGAAATATCATTGTAATAACTGTCCAGTAAATGGCGAATATACTGTTTATGCAACAGGACACGTCCGTGGAGAATTAACTGTTAAAAGAAAACCAACTTCTAAGGTTGTTGGGAAAAGAGAAATTAACTGCACTAAGTGCGGAGAGTTAATGAAAACACAAAAATTTGTTGACAATGGTTATTTTGCCAATGGTAAATTAAGTGTTGTTGGTCCTGATTTAGTAAACCAATATGGAGAAAAATTCCAATTATTTGGTTTAAGTACGCATGGTTTACAATGGTTTGGTCGTTATGCAAACTTTGACACGATAGCCGCAATCCAAGAAGGATTTGGTAATAATATTATTCGTTTTGCTTTATATACTGATGAAAACGGATATTGTGATGGAACTGAAGAAAGAAAGAAACAAATGTTAGAAGACTTAATTGAAGGCGTCGATGCCGCAACAGAGCTTGGCTTATATGTTATTATTGACTGGCATATGGTTGGAGCCGAAAATGATGCTGATAAAAACCCATTAACTTATATGAATGAGGCAATCGAGTTCTTCTCTTATATTACTAATTATTATAAAGATCAAGATAATATCTTATATGAAATTATGAATGAACCAAATGGTCCAACTACTTGGGCTCAATGTAAGAAATATGCCGAAACAGTAATACCAGTTATAAGAGCTAATACTGATGCCATTATTCTTGTTGGTAATCCCCGTTGGACAGCTGATTTAAACTCTGTTATGCGTAACCCACTTGTTGGATTTGAAAACATTATGTATACTTATCATTTCTATGCTGCTGACCATGGAAATACAACACAAGTAATTAACGCTTATAATGCTGGATTCCCAGTATTCATCAGTGAATTTGGCTTTATGGAATCATCAGGAGATGGAGCTTTAGGTTTAAATAATGGAGAACGTTGGAAACAAGTTCTAGATCAAAGAAACATTAGCTATGTTGCTTGGAATATTTCTAATTCAAAAGGTTCAGCATCAATCTTCAAAGAAAACAGCTATGATATGGTTGATGTAAGTGATTCTAACTTAAAAGAATGGGGCATTTATTTAAAGAACTGGTACAGGGAAAAATCAGGTTTAGATAAATTAATTCATGACTAAAACAAAAGCATTGTGAAATTATTTCACAATGCTTTTATTTATGAATAATTGTTTAATTACCAAATAACTACTCTCTTCTTAGGAGCAATGTACATTTGGTCAGTTTTCTTAACTTTGAATGTTTCATACCATTCAGGGAAGTTACGTGGAGGCATATTAGCACGTAAGATGTTTGGACCATGAACATCTAGATTTAATAATAATTGTAAATATTCAGGTTTAGCTTTTAAGCACCAAACTTTAGCCCAGTTTGCAAAGTATTCTTCGTAAGATGTACCTTCTGTTTTACCCATAATTTCAAGAGTAACTGCCATACCACCATTGTCAGCCATGTTTTCACTAACAATGAATTTACCGTTTACTTTACCCCAAGGAAGTTCAATACCATCAAATTGTTTAATCATGGCATTAACTTTTGTTTTGAAACGTTTATTATCTTCTTTAGTCCACCAGTTGTTGATGTTACCATTTTCATCGCATTTTGCACCATTACTGTCAAATGCATGAGAAATTTCATGGCCAATAACGGCACCAATACCACCTAAATTTTCACTTCTAGTTTGTTTGATAGAATAAAAAGGTGGTTGTAAGATAGCAGCTGGGAATGTAATGTCATTTACAAATGGGTCATAACATGCATTTACCATATGTCCTGGCATTGCCCATTTTGTAGGGTCAGTTGGCTTTGTTAAATCACTTAAGTTCTTTTCTGCTTTGATTCTTTTAATTCTTAAAACATTTTCATAAAGTGATAAAGAAGGATCAATAATAAACTTATCATAAATAGCTTCTACTTTATCAGGATAGCCCATTTTAACACCCATTTTTGAAAGTTTAATAATAGCTTTTTCTCTTGTTTCAGGACTTAAGATTTCGTTCTTTTCAATACGTTCTTTATATGTATCAATGATTTGATATACAATTTCAGTAATATCTTTCTTAGCAGCTTCACCAAAGTATTTATCACCATAGTATAATCCAACTGGTTCTGAGTAGACACTTGATGCTAGGTTGTAAGCATATTTGTCAATTGGTGTATTTGCTTGGATACCAGCAATTGCGCGATAGAACGCACCACCTAAATCTCTTAGAGGTTCTGATAATAAA
This sequence comes from Bacilli bacterium, assembly GCA_045589955.1. Taxonomy (GTDB): domain Bacteria; phylum Bacillota_I; class Bacilli_A; order ML615J-28; family CAG-313; genus CAJGCS01. The sequence goes on from JAZNQD010000053.1 coordinate 43,529, forward strand.
GAACATGAGCCAATAAAGCCTGTAACATAAGCCCAGTGTTTATATAATTCTAATGTTTCTTCATTTAATACACTTGCAAAGTTTTTAAAGTATCTTGGTTCAGTAACGATAATTGTTTCTGGAACAAAACCAAATAAGTCTTTTAAGATATTTTTGAATTTAAGTGGTTTTACAAATGATGCAACTTTTGATGTTTTCATTGGATTGTACATGTCAACATATTCAGACCATTCTTCATTTGTCTTAACTAAACTTGCAACTAGAGCATCAAATGCAACTGTATCTTGAATATACTTTTCTTGTTCTTCTGGTGAAAGTGGTGTGTTTGCCATAATCATTTTAGCAACATTTACCCAAATACCTAAAATCATTTCTTTTTGAGCTGCCATTGCTTCTTTATAGTAAGATGCATCAGGAAGTAATGTGCTAGGTCCTTTTACTAAAACACAGTGTTGTTTTGTATTTTTCATATCTGTATCAACACTGATTTCAACAGGAACATTGATATTACGTAAAGATAATTCTTTATATGCTTTTGTTAAAGCTTCAAAACTATCAATTTCATCTAAAATAGCTAAGTCTTTAAGAACTGGCGCAATACCATCTTGTTCTTTCTTTTCAGCGTTTTTAGCAAGTTTAAATAATTCACAAGCATTAGCTAAATAAGCATTAGGGTAGTTACCACTTTCGCTCATTTCATTAAATTCGCTCATCATTGTTTTTTCAACGCTATCCGCAATTTCTTGGAAACCACCTGCAGTTGGTTTGTCATCAGGGATAACTAAACTATCTAATTTTTCTTGATTTACATAAGTATATAAATCGTCTTGGATTCTAACATTACTCATTTTTAATATCCTCCTAAATGTTTTTTATTTAATGTTATTATAATACTTTTTAAATATTTTGTCATAAATAAGACTAAATTTCAATCTCTAAAATGATTGGGCAGTGGTCACTACCATAAATATCATTTAAAATATCTGTTGATATTACATTATCAACTATACGATTACTTAAAACAAAGTAATCTATTCTCCAACCAGCATTGTTTAATCTGGCATTAAAACGATAACTCCACCAAGAGTATTTTACTTTGGTTGGATTTAAATGACGATAAATATCAGTATAGCCGTTATTTAAAAGCTCTGTAAAGGCAGTTCTTTCTTCAATTGTAAAACCTGCATTTCGTTCATTGCCTTTTGGGTTTTTGATATCAATCTCGTTGTGAGCGACATTTAAGTCACCAGCATAGATAATTGGTTTCTTTCGATTTAGTTCATTTAAATATTCGAGCATATCAAGCTCAAATTCTAGCCTAAAATCAAGTCTTTTGAGTTCATCACCACTATTAGGCACATAACATGCAATATAGTAAAAGTTGTTAAACTCTAAAGTAATTACTCTTCCTTCATCATCATATTTATGATCTTTTAAACCATAATGAACCGATAATGGTTCATGTTTGGTGAAAACACAAACACCAGAATAACCTTTTCTTAGTTTTGAGTTGGTATAGTAAATTTGATATCCTTCAGGGTTAAAATAAAACTCATCTTCAACAGTTGATAACTTGGTTTCATTTAAACTAAAGATATCAGCATCAAGATTATTAAAATCTTTAATAAAGTCTTTTTTTAAAATGGCTCTTAAACCATTAACATTAAATGATACAATTTTCATAATTATTTCTTTCTCATGTTCTTTTTAATATATTTGAATGTTGCCTTTTCGCCAACTTGAATATACATTTTGATTAAACTTTCAAGTTTTAAAAATGTATTTGGATGCATTGGTGTTGAATCTTTTGTTCTATACAAATATTCTAAAGGTATATTGGGATTATAGTTTTTTCGGTTGTAGTTTTTGCTTGCGGCTAGGCGATCACAAAACATTTCCCCAATATATCGATCTGGCATTTCGATTGGTTCATACTTGTTTGTTGCTTTGTTTAAGTCAATCCAATATTCACTGTGATGTTTATTTCTTCCTTTATGATGCATCCAAGCATCACTATAGCCTTTATCTTTTCTTTCATTAGTAATCGGTGAATGATTACCGGCAAAGTATTTTACGCCATTAAAGAACTCAACAAAGGAATACTTAGAAAGGTCATGAAGTAAACCTTGTTTGTATAAACCACATTTAAAGCAGTATTTTACAACTAAATGTCGATGTCTTGTAATAGTAACAAAATGTTTGACAAGATTCTTCATATTTCCTCCTTTAGATTTTTAAATATAATTAGTATTTAATCAATGAATTTTTCAATTTCATGACGGGCGCGATATTCTAATTCATCAATACGTTCGACATCATGGCAGGTTCTAATTTGATTAATATAGTTTTTAGCAATTTGTTTTACTTTATGTTTTTTAATTGGATTAAAAAGTTCCTTTAACGTATCATTAAGAGTATCATTAATACTATAAATTGCCTCTTCTTGAGCTTCTCTAACTTCGCTATCTCGATTTTCAGAATTATCTTCGATTAATTCGCAAGCATCATATTCTAAGTCATCAATACGATCTATATCGTTAGCAACATTAATTTGTTCAATGTATCTTCTCGCAATATCTTTTAATCTGTTTCTTCGATCAATATTACTAATATCATTTAGAGCATCATTTAAATCATTTGTAATTTTATTAATAGCGTCTAATTTCGCATTTTGTAATTTATTTTCAAGGATAATTGGATGATAATCAATATTATCGATTGTTTCATGAAAGTTTCTAACAATTCCTTTAGCTTTTATTAAATCATTACATTTTTTTAATTGTTCAATTGAACGATATAATTCATCTTTAATCTTAAGAATCAATTGGTGAGGAATCTCTTCAGGATCTAAATCGAGCTCGTATAATTCGTTTTGCATTTTAGTCATATTATAATTTATATAAGAAACTAATTCAAAAGACTTAGGATTATTTAACTTATATTTGCCTTTAGCAACCGCAATAAAAGTATCTAATTCTTTTAAAACATTAATGTTTACTTCTGCGTAATCATTGTGTTCAACAAGGTTACGAAGGCGAATAAGATTATTTAAAGCATTTTTTTCTTTTTCTGGAAGGCCTTCTGCAAATTTATAAATTGGAGTTTTACTAATATATTTACCATTAGCATCAGTAAACATATGGTATTTTTCTCTACATACTTTATCAAGTTCATTAAACTTTTTACGGAATTCGTCATTTCTTTGTCCCATTATACCCTCCAAAATGTTTTTTCTTTCTGTAGTATATTATAATACAAATACTTTGATTTTTCCAGTTTTTAGGTTATCATATTTATTAAAAAAGTGTTCTGAAAAAGAACACTTTTTTCTTTTAAGAACACTTTATTTGTTTATATAATATAATCCATTTGTTAATTCATAACTTGTTGAAGTACTAACACTTACAGATGTTGAAGGATAGTCAGCATTGTTATATGCTAGTACGCGGTAGTTTTGATTTGATTTTGTTACTTTTACTACCGCAATTACTTCACTATTTGAAGTAATAGTCACATATGAATTAATTGATGGACTTGTAACTGTAGTTGCAGAAACGGTGTTACCACTTGATGCAGTTGGTTTGGCATTCATTCCTGAACATCCCATTGCAAGTAGTAATCCTCCTGTAAATGAGAACGTACAATTACGATCACCAAAGTCAATGACCCCATTACCACCATTAGTTGGTCCTAGGGCAAGGACTATACCAGCTGACATGTAGATATTTCCATTTGAGTCAATTCCATCTCCACCAGCATCAAGGTAAACTGTACTCCCTTTAAAGTATAGAGTTGATTTAGCATTGATAGCATCATCAAGTGATCTAATTTGAATTGTTCCTCCAATGAAATTGATTATATTACCTTCTAATCCTTCATATGCATTTGAAACAACAATATTACCACCATTAACTATTAGCTCTCCATCCGCATGAATTCCATCATCATCGGAATATACACTGATATTTCCACCATTAATTGTTAAAGTTGCTAAGCCATATTTTCCGGTGTCTAATAGCACATCACTATTAGTATGAATAGCATCATCACGAGATTTGATATTAATTATACCATTAATAATAGTAATTGAATTATCAGCCTTAATCCCCTTACATGAATATTCTGATGCATTAGGGTTTCCTTCCATTGGACCACCCATTCCTCCGCCTGGTCTTCCACCCATACCTCCACCTGAAGGAGAGTTAAAGTTTTCCCAACTACCAGAGATTCTCATGCTACTTGCACTTGTAACATAGTAAGTATCATAGCTTGTTGATAGTGTTTGTTGGTCAGAAACAAATGAGTAAGATGTACTTTGTGAAGAGCTCATTGAGCTTGTATATGCAAAGAATTTAACATATTTTGCATTGCTTGGAACATCAAATTGATAGTATTTACGATTGTTAACTAATTGATATGTACCATCACACCAAGTAATTTCACTATCTTCTGTTATAAACATTGCACTATATTTACTAATAGAATTAAGTGAACTTGCACGAGATGATATGCGTAAATACATTTTTGAAGAAACAGGAGTTGTTACTTCACCAGAATATGATGAGTACTTTTCAGTATAAATGTTAATTGTTCCACCTTCAATGATAACATCATATGATGCATCAATACCATCACATGCACTATATAAATTGATATTACCATCAAGAATTGTGATGTTTCCTCTTTGATTTCCTTTAGAAGAAATGTCAGAATTTTCTGTTTTTAAAGCATCACCACTTGAAGAAATGGCTTTAATATTGCCTGATTCAATTGTAATTGAATCATTCCCTTTTAAAGCATTATTAGGGGCATTTACTTCTAACTTCAAGTTTTTAATTCTTAAATCTTTTGTACTTGCGATACCATTATTATAAGTTGAATTAACAATTAATTCACCTTTACCTTTTAGTTCTAAGTCAACTAAAGAGTAGATTGCACCACCAACCATATCGGTTGAGATAGCTGATCTTTTATCAGTAATATAGTTTGTTGTTTCTGACTTTGCAGAAATTTCAATCTTATTTCCACTTTGAATATCAATTGGATTAGTTGATGATGATGTTATTTTAATTCCTCTTAGGTTTAAAATAACGTTACTTTTTTCATCAACATTAACAATAATCGACCCTTCATTTAATTCACCATATAAATCATATTCCCCTCCAAGGGTTATCATGATGATGTTGTTATTAAATGTAACACCACTATTGTTATTTATTATTTTATTATCACTTAAGTAAATTGAAACTGGTTTAGTTTCATCATAATAACCAGTTGCAGGAAGTGTGTCTTGATAAGTATTATGACAATTACTACAAGTATATTCATTATAACCATCTTTATCTTCGGTTGGAAAAACGGTGTTTGTAATTACATATTCATGTTCTAACTTCTCAATTGTTTTTTGTTCCGTTAGCATTTTCCCACAAACCGAACATTTTAAACCATCTGTTAGACCATTTACCCCACAACTTGGTTCATATCCTTTAATAACTTCTTCTTCATGGCTTGCAAGAGGAAGATAATTAACTTCAAGTTCAATACCACAAACTAGACAAGTTTTGTGTTCTTTTCCGTTTTTTGAACAAGTTGATTCTTCAACTAAAATAAACTCACCTTCAGTATGTTCACCTTCACAAACATAACCATTTGTAATATCAACAAAATATGCGTCATTACAATTTTCACACTCGTATTTAGCCAATGTATCAGTAAGACTTTCTACATCTAATTTATAATTATGGTTTAAAGAAGGAATTACTTCAGGTTCTACTAAAGTTTGGTTACAAACACTACATTTCTTATAACAAGTTAATCCTTCTTCGGTACATGTTGCGTCTTTTGCCGGTACGACAACTTCTGTATGATTTTTCATATTGATGATGGCGGTTGTAATAACCTTATTACACTTTTGACATACTTGTTCTTTTTGTCCAAGAGTATGACAAGTTGAATCAAAAACAGTAATCCATTCTGTTTCAAAGTGATCACAAGGTTTTCCTTGTACAACATCATCTGGTTTCCTACGACAACCTGTAATCAAAACAACACTTAATAATAAGATAAAACTAAATAATATTTTCTTTTTCATTTATTACCTCTAAAGTGCTGCTTCATCATATGAAGCATCATATAATGAAACTTCTAAATTACCATTTCTTGATCTTATTTCATCAATGAATTCTTTTTCTAATTTCATATCTTTTAGAGTAACATGATATGTTACTTTAAACATACTACCCATATTTGTTGATTTAACAGCTGTTTTTGTACAACTACTTGTATACTTTTCAAATAAGTCTTCAAAGACAGATGTATAGTTTAACATTTCTGGAACTGTTACTTTTAAAACAAGTTCTTTCTTGTTTCCTTTAGTAAACAGTTTTGTAGTATTAAGAATAACTAATAATCCAGAACCAAGGACAGTAAATAGTAGTGCATATTCAATATTGTAAGTTTGCCATGAGGCAAGCGTAACCCCAGTTACCATTGCAATGAAGATTGCGGTAATCTCTTTTCCAGTTCCAGGAATTGAACGAAAACGGACAAGTGTAAATGCACCAGCTACAGCTACAGCAACACCTAAATTATTGTTTACAAGCAACACAATCATACATACCGCAACAGGTAATAAGATTAATGTTGTAATAAAACTCTTTGTGTACTTGTTTTTAATTGTATAAACAAGAGCTTGAATTACACCTAAAATAACTGCACAAGCCATACTTATTAAAAAATAAGTCATGTCATTTGTAATACTTTTTAAATAATCACTAAGCATAAATTTTATCCTCTTCTTTTTCTAAATCTTGTTTCTTTATTTTTAAATAAACATTACCCACTTTAGAGAATGATTGTTTATATATTTTATTTTCACCAAGAAAATCTAGTAGCCATCTTGGAAGACCAAGGTTAGTTTTTACTTCCATTAAAACTACATCAGTTTGAATTAATAAGTTGCCATAAATTTCTTTTGTTAAATCTAAATCGTAATCACGCCATATGATATTACGATCAAAGGTAATACGTAGTTTTGTATCATCCTTACTTGTATAAGCAAGTCGGTTATAAGCTAAGAAAATAACCGGTTTTAAATCTTGATAGTAGTTTAAACTATATGCGATTTCTTTTGTTATTTGTAAGTCATTGGGAGCAATCTTCTTGTCGAAAAATAAGCGAGCTTTTTCATAAGACATGATTTCTCTTCTTTTATAGACTCTTTGTTTGTATTTCTTTTTGATTTCAACAAAAACATCATCATCTGGCTTTACTGTTTTATATGAGCGAAGTCTAATCTTTTCTTTATATTCAGGTTTTTCTAAGGAGTTACGAATTAAATAATAGTTTGAAGTATCATAAAATATATTTCTAATTGAAACATCAAAGTAATTATCTCTTTGCATGTAATTTTCAATTAGAGAAATAATACTTTCAAATTGTTCTTTTGATAGTAAATATTTTAATTCATACCTTGCGAAGATTTTATTACTATTCATATTTCTTCTCCAATAATATTACCTTTTCTAAATCTATTATATCATATTTTTCTTTATCTGTCTAAAATATTATCTAATACTAAACTAAAATAAACCTAAGTAAAAAAAGCTAGAATATAAACTTTTTCTAAACAAAATGAACTTGCTCATTTTGTAAGCAAGTTCATTTTTTCCTAGTCAATATTTACACCTTTTTTAAGTTTAGCATTTGCTATAATATATAATATTCCTGTATAAACTGTATATAAACAAATACAAAGAATCATTAATCCTTTTAATAAACCAAATTCAATTAATATTTGTGCATTATTTATAACACTTACAAACAGAAGATTATATAAATCTTCATTAAAGAATGAAATTACTGTAAGAATAAGGAAATTAATAAGTGTAAAAATAATAAAACCTATTGATGCATATAATAAGCTAAATAAGAATTTTTTATTATTGTGACTATAACCAAGAACAATCCCAAAGAATCCTAACTCAACAAGATAGAATATTTCAACAAACAATAAGACAATTATTAAACCAATAAATAGTGGTAATGGTAAATCAATTGTTTTTGCAACAGAAGTAAAGTAAGTTTTGATTGCTTCCATGTTTTCTTTACTATAATACATAATGAATAAATTTATTACAAGAACTACAAAGCAACCAAGAATAATTATTAAAGCATTTAGGTTTTTTGATAAGAAGTGGGTACTTCTTTTAATTGGTAATGTGTTTGTAAGGTAAGATTCATCTTTATAAAGATTACTAATAAATCTTGACCATGATCTAATTACCCCATTAACCAATGCATTTACTGATAATGCAACACCAGTACCATAACATATTTTAACAACTATATCAAAGAAGAAAGAATCAAATAATAGATCAAGTACTCGACCTGATACAGCAAAGATAAATCCAAGCCCTAAGAATATATAAATTATTTTGATTGTCCATTTAAGGTCATATTTTAATAGTTTTCCTAACATTTGAACATCCCCCTAAAAATCTCATCAATACTAGCATTATGTTCTTGTCTTAACTCATCAGCATTTTCATATAAAACAATTTCTCCATTATCAATAAAAATGACTTCATCAAGTATTTTTTCGATATCAGAAATAATATGGGTTGATATAATCACACTTGAACCTTCTTTGAAATTTGAAAGAATTGTATCTAAAATATAGTCACGTGTTGCGGGGTCAACGCCGCCAAGTGGTTCGTCAAGTACATAGAGGTCGGCATCTCTTGACATTGTTAGAACAAGTTGTAACTTTTCTAACATCCCTTTAGACATCTTAACTAAGTAATCTTCTAAATTTAGATTTAAATCTTTAAGTAATTCTTTGGCTCTTTCAACATTAAAGTCGCTAAAGAATTCACTATAATATTTTAATACTTCTTTTACTTTCATTGAACGATCTAAGAAAGTTTTTTCTGGCAGGTAAGAAATACGTTTTTTACTTTCTACACCTGGTTCTAGCCCATCAAACAAAACTTCTCCTTTTGTTGGTGTGATTAGATCATTAAGTAGTTTAATGATAGTACTTTTACCAACACCATTTTTACCTAATAGACCAACAATTTTACCTGATTCAATTTTAAAAGAAACATCTTTTAAAATTTCTTTTTTACCATAAGCTTTATAAACATTTTTAAATTCTACTAAGCTCATCTTTTGATCTCCTTTATTTTATTTATTATATCTTCTTCATTAAAGCCCATTGACTTAATATCATTAATAAAGTTTGTTATCTTCATATTTAGTATTACTTCCTTATTATATAATATTACATCAAGATCATTAGTGACAAATTTTCCATTAGTACGTTCTGTATAAATAAGTTTATTTTCTTCTAACACTTGTAAGGCCTTTGATATTGTGTTAGGGTTAGCGCTAAAAATACTTGCATACTCACGTACTGAAGGAATCTTTTGTCCTGGTTTTAATACACCACTTATTATTTCTTTGGTTATGATATCTACAATTTGAATATAAATTGGAACTTCATTATTAAATGTATAACTCATACTAACCTCACTGTATTACTTGACTAATACAATAATACAACATTTTATTTTATTTGTCAATATAAAAGATAAAAGTTTTAAAAAACCAGCCAAATTAATGGCTGGATTATTTGATTAATGTATTAAATAAGGTTATTTTTTATTTTCAAAAACAACCTTAGAATAGTATTTACTAATAAGTGATAAATGTACATTATAAAATTAGAATATTTCATTTAAATCAATGCCAAAC
>JAZNQD010000054.1:0-32948 GCA_045589955.1 Bacilli bacterium
TACCCTGGGGATAACAGGCTGATCTCCCCCAAGAGTTCACATCGACGGGGAGGTTTGGCACCTCGATGTCGGCTCGTCGCATCCTGGGGCTGGAGAAGGTCCCAAGGGTTGGGCTGTTCGCCCATTAAAGCGTCACGCGAGCTGGGTTCAGAACGTCGTGAGACAGTTCGGTCCCTATCTGTCGTGGGCGTAGGAAATTTGCAAGGAGTTGTTCTTAGTACGAGAGGACCAGAATGAACGAATCACTGGTGAACCAGTTGGCCTGCCAGGGCCACCGCTGGGTAGCTACATTCGGACGGGATAAACGCTGAAAGCATCTAAGCGTGAAGCCCCCCTTAAGATGAGATTTCCCACAGAAATGGTAAGACCCCTTAGAGATTATGAGGTTGATAGGTCAGAGATGTAAGCACTGCGAGGTGTTGAGTTGACTGATACTAATAGGTCGAGGACTTAACCTAATAAACAAAGAATCATGAAAATGTACAAGTATATCCAATTTTGAAAGAGAGTTTGGTGATTATTGCAAAGTGGACACACCTGTTCCCATGCCGAACACAGAAGTTAAGCACTTTAACGCCGACGACAGTTCGTAAGAGCAAAAATAGGACGTTGCCAGCTCCTTTCTATATTACTGGAGGATTAGCTCAGTTGGGAGAGCATCTGCCTTACAAGCAGAGGGTCGGCGGTTCGAGCCCGTCATCCTCCACCATTTAAATATTATGTTAGAGACAAAATGCCGACTTAGCTCAATCGGTAGAGCAACTGACTTGTAATCAGTAGGTTGTGGGTTCAATTCCTATAGTCGGCACCATTTTTGTCCTCGTAGCTCAGTCGGTAGAGCAACTGACTTTTAATCAGTGGGTCGGACGTTCGAGTCGTCTCGGGGACACCATTCGTTCTTTATAAAAGAATATCATCACGTTAATGCCTGAGTGGCGGAATAGGTAGACGCGCAGGACTTAAAATCCTGTGGTAGCAATACCGTGCCGGTTCGATTCCGGCCTTAGGCACCATTTTCGTGGGTCCATAGCTCAGCTGGGAGAGCACCTGTTTTGCACGCAGGGGGTCGAGGGTTCGAGTCCCTTTGGATCCACCATTTTTAATATTACATGGTGTTAATATGGTATTATGGCGGTGTAGCTTAGCTGGCTATAGCGTCCGGTTCATACCCGGAAGGTCGGGGGTTCAAATCCCTCCGCCGCTACCATTTCTTAAAAACCAAAATGGACCTTTAGCTCAGTTGGTCAGAGCTCCCGGCTCATAACCGGTTGGTCCGGGGTTCGAGTCCCTGAAGGTCCACCATTTTTATTAAAATACTAATACTTATTGCATTCTTTAAAAACACGGAGGAATACCCAAGTCTGGCTGAAGGGATCGGTCTTGAAAACCGACAGGGTGTAACAGCCGCGGGGGTTCGAATCCCTCTTCCTCCGCCATTTTTTTTAGAACGCGGAGTAGAGCAGCTGGTAGCTCGTCGGGCTCATAACCCGGAGGTCGGAGGTTCAAATCCTCCCTCCGCAACCATTAAAAATTGGTTCCATGGTGTAGTGGTTAACATGCCAGTCTGTCACACTGGAGATCGCGGGTTCAAGTCCCGTTGGAACCGCCATTTTATTTAACCTGGCTCGGTAGCTCAGTTGGTAGAGCAACGGACTGAAAATCCGTGTGTCGCTGGTTCAATCCCGGCCCAAGCCACCATTTTTGATTTTAGACTATGCTTAATGCATAGTTTTTTTTATTTTGAAAAATTTATCATTGAGTTTTATTATTTGCATAATAAGATTTAAAATTGTATAATTAGGTAAAAAGAGGTGGGAATTATGAAAAAAATATGTACTTACTGTGGTTATGAATGTGATGAAGATTCTATCTTTTGTTCAAACTGTGGTAAAAAAATAGAAACTGCTGAACCAGAAGTGGTTGAAGCAGTAGAAACAGTTTTAGAAGAAGCTGTTGAAAAAGTTGAAACTGTTGAACCGGAAGTAGTTGAAGAAGTAGAAACTTTTGAACCAAAAGCTGTTGAACCAGAAGTAGTTGAAGAAGTAGAAACTTTTGAACCAGAAGTAGTTGAACCAGAACTAGTTCAAGAAATAATTGAACAAGCTGAACCTGTAGAAACTGAAGTAGTTATGGAAGACAACAATTCAGAAATTCTACCAATTGTTATTGAACAAGAAAATATCAATGAAAATAATGAATCTAATGAAACAGAAACATTTGACGGAGAAGTTTTGAGTGATACGAAGTTAAATGGTGTTCAAGAATTCACAGAAAAAGACGAGCAATATGTTGAAAAGTGTGAGGTAAAACTTCGTAAAAAAGTTAAAAAAGAAAAAACTATTGCTGGAGTTAAAACAGTTTTCATGGTTTTTTGGATTATCTTTGGTGGGCTATTTAATGCAATATATATTGGAATAAGTGCAGTTTTAGAATGTCTAACATTATTTGGTATTCCTTTTGGTATTGTTTTATTTAAAATTCTACCACTTGCTTTTAATCCAATTGGAAAACGTGTTAAAACAAATTTTTGGAAAAGACCTTTCTTTAATATCTTATGGATTATTTTTGGTGGTTGGTTAGTAGCTTTAATTTATCAAATTTATTCTTTCATTTTAATAATAACAATTATTGGAGCTCCAATTGGAATCCAAATGCAAAAAATTGCGACTTTATTATGGGCGCCATTTGGTTCACAAATCTTAAAGGAAAATGAATTTAGTGACCCTATTATTGAAAAGGAAGCATATACAATAAAATACTTAAGAAAAAATCGTATTCGTATAACAGATGAAAGTCTTGTCTATAATAGTGCAGAAAAAGCTCGTTATGAAGAAATTTATAGTGTTAGAAAACCTATCCATATGATTTTTAGAACAACATCTGTTGCTGCGGCATTTTCACTTCCTATTATGATGTTTATTTTCGTTTTCGCAAACAGAGGAATTAAATTGTTAACTTCGATTCTTGCAAAAATATTTGGTCAAGGAGCTGTTGATTTTATTAATAATATCACTGGTAAATATGACAGTTTTAGGCAAGGGGCATATAATGGATATGTTGATTTTGCAACTAATATATTGAAAGCATTAAATGTAAATATAAGTGCAATCGAAAGTTCAATCGATGTTATTGTTACATTGCTCCCATTATTTATCTTTGTCATTGTGATGTTTATGATTGGTATTGTTTCAATAATAATTGCTAACAAAATCTACAAACGTTATAGTTATGGTTATATGACTCGTAAAGAAATAATAACAGTGTTTGATAGTCCTGGCAGAAGAAACAATGGTCAAGAAGACCGCGTTTTAAAATTATATTCTATTTATCAAGCAGAAGTAGAAAGAGAAATTCTAAACGACAAAATAGAACAGCGCTAAGCGCTGTTCTTATTTTTATATAGGAAATTTTTGAATAATAATAGTTACTCCTCTTCTTCGATTTCTTTTCTTTTTTTCAAAAAAGGACATTCCCTTAGATTAATGTAGCATTCTCCATTGTAAAAACAATCGCCACATTTTTCTCTATACTTTACTTTCTTCATTTTTATCACCCATTATATTATTTTCCTTTTATCTAAAATTATACATTTCTTTTTTGAATATGCTATAATTCATTTGGGTGAAGTATATGGAAAAGTATAAAGTAACAATTAATAATTCTGAGTATGAATTTGATGAACAAATCTCGATTTATGAAGCTTGTAAATGTTTAGATGTTTACATCCCAACTATCTATTTACAAGATGATATTAATTATGTAGAAGTAAATAATGAATTGGTTTGGGCTGATACTTTAATTGAAGATCAAATGAATATTATTACTAATTCAGATTTTGTAACATCCTATATCGAAAACAAAATTAAAGAATTACATGCCAAACTTAAAACTTCTTGTGAAACTTGTTCGGTTGTTAATTGCCCTTTAAAGGAACAGTTTAATAAATTCAATTTACAAGATAATGGTTCTTCATATAAGGATTGTTCATACTATCAAAACGGAACAAGAAGTGGCATATTAAAAGAAGTTGAAATTCATAAAGGATTAGATGAATTATTAAACAATCCTAATTATCATAAAGTCGCAATTATTGATTATAATATGAAGGCCAAAAAAGGCGAAATTTTGAACAAAGGTTTTAACGAGGTAATTACAAGTGATTCTTTCAAAAAGTTCAAAATTGTTGAAGAATCGGCCTTATTTCTTGAAGAAATTGCAAAATCATTAGACAAACGACCAAATTTACTTCCTGTATATATTTTAGAAGATTCAGCGCTTAAATATTTTGTGCCTAAAGAAAAAAGAAATAATATTATTAATGTTGGTAGTTTAATTGATATTACTAAAAAGGTTATTAATTTATCACTTGATTCAAGTAAGATTAAGTTCATATATATTACAAATGATAGTTTTGATAATGAAAATAATGAAGAAGTAACTTTTACTTATTTAAGTACCCTTCCTGATGTAGATAATTTAAAAATTGACAACTTGACAAAACAATTAAAACTTGTTGATAAAGAAATAAACTATAACAGTTTTGTAAATTATTTGCTTGAAATCTTAAAAGTTAAACAAAACTTTAAAGAGGATATATATCAATTAAGTGATTACGAAATTAAATGTAAAGGAAGAACAATTAAACTTGCTAATATTAGATATTCAAATTGCGAGGGTGCTGATGCAGTACTAGTTTTAAAAAATCAAGCAAACAATAACACACCTTCATTTATTGATGATAAAGATGTAAATTATATATATAAAAACTATTTAAAGAAAACAGGAGTTTTATAAGATGAAGATATCAAAGTCAATGTTTAAAAACTTAATGCGTTGTAAGAATTTTGCCTCACTTTTAAATATGCATCAAAATCGTGCTGCGCATGATGTAAAAATATTAAATGATTTAGACGAGGAAAACTTTAATAAAATCTTAAGTGAAACACAAATTGAAGATGATGTTTTTAGTGAACTTACTGAAGATGTTCTTGACATGTTTAGAAAAATGTTTGATGATGAAACAGGTGAAGACCTAACTGAAGTAACAAGTGCTCAACTAAAAGCATTTGAAGAAACATTTAAGGAAGTCGAAAAGCTTGCGATAAAACAAGCGGAAAAAACATTTAAGAAACCAATTCATGCAAGTTTAGACACACGAGAACAAAAGAAATTCTCGTTTTCAAAAGATGGTCATGAATACTATTGTTATTTAGATGGTTATTTAGAAGATGACGATACAATAAGAGTATTTGAAGTTAAAGCATCAACTTCACGTAAAATGCAAGATATTAACTTATATAAACCAAAATCAAAAGCAGGGCCAGCCCTTCATTTGCCAATTTATGAATATAAAAATGGCGTTATGGAATATATTGCTAGAAGCTATATTGGGCAAATAATTGATGGTCACGAAATAGAGGATAGTTTAATTTACAAAAAAGAAGCAAAACTAATTGATCCTTATGATGATTGTGGCAAATACATTATGGACGTTGCCATAGAAAGATATATTGTTGATAATTCTTTTAAACAAAACAAAGATTTTGTTCCTAATATTAAATATTATTTGATTCTTCTAAATACTGATTATATTTTTAATGGCAAAGAAGAAAATGGTAAAAAGATATATGATACAAGTGATGATGGAGAAGAGCTATTTAGAATCTATGATGTAACAACTCTAACTGAAGCTGCACAAGACAATATTGAGAAATATCAAAAACAAATATGCGTATCTTTAGAAGAGTTAACATATTCTGATGATCGTTTATCACAAACTTGTCAACTTAAAAAGTCTACTCAATGTAAGTTTAGAAATGTTTGTTATCGTCACTTTGATAAAGATGGCTCTACTTTAGAATTTAAAGGAGATAAAAGACGTATCTTTAAATCTGATACACTGGGGTTAAAAGAACGTGAATTATATTATCATCTTCTAAATTCAAAACACTATTTAATGTCAGATTGCCGTGAATACTTAACAAATAAAATTAATATTGTTCAACATGACTGCTTTGTTAAGGATCAACAATATTTTGATAAAGCAAGAATTGCTTATGCATTAAAAAGTGCCTTAAAATATCCGCTATATCACTTAGATTTTGAAAGCTATAACTCTCCACTACCAAGATTTAGAGGAGAAAAGCCATATGTACAATCTGTTTTCCAATATTCACTACATGTTGAAAGAGCTCCAGGTGTATGTGATATCGAAAAAGACCATTTAGAATATCTATCACCTGACCACGAGGATCGTCGCGAAGAAATGATTGTTAAAATGATTAAAGATATTGATTTGTCCAATGGAGGAACTGTTATTGTTTATAATGAAGCTTTTGAAAAATCAAGATTAGGAGAACTTTCAGAAATATTCCCAAAATACAAAGATGAACTTCTAAATATTAGAGATCATGTATTTGATTTATGTTTTGTATTAGCAGGAAATAAAGATTTATTTGCGGGATACCACGCTGAAGACGACATACCAGCTTTTACATTCTATGATAACCGACTACACGGTTCATTCTCAATTAAGAAAGTACTACCAATTTTTACTAACTTATCTTATAGCAATCTAGATGTTAAAAATGGTACTGAGGCAATCTTAACTTATGGAAAGTTACCAACCTTAACACCTCAAGAATATCAAAACAAATATTTGGCGTTAAGAGTATATTGTCGTCAAGATACTTGGGCAATGGTTGAAATATTAAGAGGATTAAGAAAAGAAATAAAATAATAAAAAAGCTATCCGATTGGATAGCTTATTTTTTTAATTTAGCTTTTAATTCGTATGTTGTATAATCAGTTATTTCGACTTGATATATATTACCAATTACAAGTTCAGTATCTGATTCCAGATATATATATCCATCAGCATCATCTGGTGCATAGGCAAAGTTTCTAGAAAGATATGCCTTTTTAGAATAGTCATAATTATCAATGATAACATCATATATTTTTCCAACTTCATTTTTATTTAATTCTTTGGAAATTTCTTGTTGAATACACATGATTTCATCTTTTCTAGCATTAGCAACCTCACTATTAACTTTAGGTTCAAAGTCATAGGCTTTGGTTCCTTCTTCATCAGAATAAGCAAAAACGCCCAAACGATTAAATTTAATTTCCTTAACAAAGTTTTTCATGATTTCAAAATCTTCTATAGTTTCCCCAGGAAAACCAGTAATAAGCGTTGTACGAATAATCGCATGAGGAATCTTAAAACGTATCTTATTAATAAGATTTCTAATTAGTTCTTGATTCCCACGTCTGTTCATAGCTTCTAACATTTTATCAGATGCATGTTGAATTGGAATATCAAAGTAAGGAGCAATTTTTGGATTATTTGCAACTTCATTAATCAGTTCATCAGTTATTTCGTCTGGATATAAATATAAAACACGAACTAACTCAATTCCTTCAATTAAACTTATATCATGAAGCAAATTATGAATATAATAGTTATTGTTAAAATCAGTTCCATATTTTGAAGTATCTTGAGCAATAACAGTTATTTCTTTTGCTCCCATTGAAACTAAATTTCTTGCCTCAGTTAGTATTTCAAAGTGATTACGACTGTGATATGATCCTCTAATTAAAGGAATAGCACAGTATGTACAACAGTTATTACAACCTTCACCAATTCTTAAATATACAGAGTGAGGAAGTGTTGTAAGGACACGGTTTAGATAATCCATTTTGTAAGACTCTTCTTTAGAAACAATTTCTTTAAATACTTTGTCTATTTTATTATAATCTTTAATCGGAATATAATAGTCAACCTCAGGAATTTCTTTTTGTAAAAAATCCAAATATCTTTCAACTAAACAACCAATAACAATAATTGTTTTTCCCTTTTGTTTATAATCTAGAACTTCTAACATAGTATCAAGAGATTCTTTTTTAGCACTATCAATAAAACCACAAGTATTAACAACTAAGATATCCGCATTTTGTATTTTGTTTGTAATATATATACCATACTTTTTGGCAACACCTAAGAAAAGTTCAGTATCAATTCGGTTTTTCTCACAACCAAGGGAAATCATCCCGAGGCTTAGATTTTTATTCATATTATCACCACCATATATATTATACAATAAAGTTTTCATTTTGTTTTTCATATTACTTTATAACTTCCCTAACTTATGTTATAATTACATTGTAAAAAATATAGGAGGCTATTATGGCAAAACAATTTATCGTAGAAACTTCTGCTCGTCATATTCATCTTAGCGAAGCAGATTTAAAAGTATTATTTGGTGAAAATGCACAATTAACACCTAAAAAAGATTTATCTCAACCTGGTCAATATGCATGTGAAGAACGTGTTACTGTTGTTGGCCCTAAAAAAGAAATTAAAGGCGTATCTATTTTAGGCCCTACTCGTAAAGAAACACAAGTAGAATTAAGTGCTACAGATGCAAGAAGCATTGGCCTTCCAATTGTTATTCGCGAATCTGGTCAATTAGAAGCAACACCAGGATGCAAATTAGTTGGTCCTTGTGGAGAAATTGAAATTGAAAAAGGTGTTATTGTTGCAAAACGTCATATCCATGCAACTGTTAAAGATGCCGAAGAATTAGGTGTTAAAGATAAAGACGTTGTATGTGTAAAAATTAATACTCCTGAACGTTCTTTAGTATTTGGTGATGTAGTTGTTAGAGTAAGTGATTCTTATGCTCTTGCAATGCACATTGATACTGATGAATCTAATGCAGGATGTGTTGCACCTGGTACAATGGGCGAAATCATAAAATAAAAAATAAATCCTGCTTAGGCAGGATTTTTTTATCATTATTTTTGCTAAGAAAAAAAGAAAATAATATAATAAAATTGTGAATAATATATATATGAGTAAAAAAGAAAGGGAATAATTATGCCTAGATTTGTTTTAAATGAAACATCTTATCATGGAAGTGGTGCAATCCAAAATGTTGTACTTGAAATTAACGCACGAGGTTTTAAAAAAGTATTTGTGGTAACAGACCCAGATTTAATCAAATTTGGAGTTAGTCAAAAAGTAACTTCTTTACTTGATAATGCAAATATTGAATATAGAGTATTTTCAAAAGTTCAAGCCAACCCAACTATTCAAAATGTACTTGATGGTGTTGATGCTTTAAAAGCATTTGTTGGTGATGTGATTGTTGCAATAGGTGGAGGCTCTGCAATTGATACTGCCAAAGCTATTGGCATTATAAACACAAATCCCGAATTTTCTGATGTTCGTAGTTTAGAAGGTGTTGCTTCTACTAAAAATCCATCTACACCAATTATTGCTATTCCTACAACAGCAGGCACAGCTGCTGAAGTAACAATTAACTATGTTATAACAGATGTCGAAAAAAATCGAAAATTTGTTTGTGTAGATGTTCATGATATTCCAATTGTTGCGATAGTTGATCCAGACATGATGTCAACAATGCCTGCCTCTTTGACAGCCGCAACAGGTATGGATGCTTTAACACATGCTATTGAAGGATATATAACAAAAGGTGCATGGGCACTTTCTGATATGTTCCATCTAGAAGCAATTCGTTTAATTTCAAGTAATTTACGCCAGGCAGTTAAAAACGATAGTAAGGGTCGTGAAGGAATGGCACTTGGCCAATATGTTGCCGGAATGGGCTTTTCAAATGTTGGTCTTGGTATTGTTCACTCAATGGCTCACCCACTAGGAGCTTTATATGATACACCACATGGTGTTGCAAATGCGATTATTCTTCCAACTGTTATGGAATATAATGCTTCAGAAACAGGCGAAAAGTACCGCGAAATTGCTCGTGCAATGGGTGTAAAAGGCGTTGATGAAATGAGTCAAGAAGAATACAGAGCGGCAGCTATTAATGCGGTTAGAAAATTATCACAAGATGTTGGTATTCCTAGTGATTTAAAAGACATTGTTAAAAAAGAAGATGTTAAGTTCTTGGCCGAATCTGCAATGGCAGATGCATGTTGTCCTGGGAACCCTAAAAATCCAACTTTAGAAGACATTATTAAATTATATGAATCACTAATATAAACGTGTAGCTATAAGCTACACTTTGTTTTTTTGCAAAATATTTTAAAAAATTAATTAATTATAGTATAATTACAAACAGAATAAAAAAGGTGATAATTATGAAATGTCCACATTGTCATAACGAAAATAAATACGATAACTTAACATGCGATTTTTGTTTAGCTCCTTTACCAATGACAAAGGAAAGAGAAGAAGAAATTAAACAAAAAAAGGCTTTAGAGAAAAAAGCTAAATTTGCGAAGTCGTTTACCGTTCTTATTGGAATGGGAGCAGCATTAATATTAATTATTATATTTGTTATTGTATATATGATAATAAGAGGTTTATAATATGGGATTATTAACAACAAAAGATAAAATTACAAATCATATTTATGATGTCATTGTTGTTGGTGGTGGTCATGCAGGGATAGAAGCTGCTTTATCAAGTGCTAGAATCGGCCACTCAACTTTAATGTTATGTGGCAATTTTTTTCGTATTGGAAATATGCCTTGTAATCCATCGATTGGTGGACCAGCTAAGGGTATTTTAGTACGTGAAATTGATGCGCTTGGTGGAGAAATGGCCAAAGCTGCCGATAAAACAGCTTTACAAATCAAGATGTTAAATATATCTAAAGGCCCAGCTGTAAGAGCTATGCGTGTTCAATCTGATAAAGTTGCATATAAGACATATATGCAAAATGTTACATCAAACACAGAAAACTTAGATATATATATTTCCCTTGTAGATAAACTAATTGTTGAAGAAGGTACTATTAAAGGTGTAACTTTAGAAGATGGAACTAATATATACGCAAAACGTGTTATTATTACAACAGGTACATATCTATCAAGTTGTATCTTAGTGGGTAAAACATCAACACCAAGTGGACCAGACCATGAAAATACAAACTATGGTTTATCTGACTCACTAAGAGATTTAGGCTTTAAATTAATAAGACTAAAAACAGGTACGCCAGCACGTATTTATACAGATTCAATTGATTTTACAAATGCACAACTTGAGCTTGGAACAGATCTTCCTTTAACATTTAGTTATGAAACTGATCCTAAAGATATGTTACCATTTGATAAACAAGTTCCATGTTATTTAATTTGGACAACTGATGAAACAAAGAAAATTATTTTTGAACATTTGAATGAATCAAGTATGTATTCTGGTATTGTTAAAGGGGTAGGACCAAGATATTGTCCTTCAATTGAAGATAAAATGGTTCGTTTTTCTGATAAAGAACGCCACCAAATTTTCTTAGAACCTGAAAGTTTACAACTAGGTGAAACATATATTCAAGGCTTTTCAACAAGTATGCCTCACGATGTTCAAGAATTAATGATTAAATCATTACCAGGATTTAAAAATGCTCGTTTTGCAAAATACGCATATGCAATTGAATATGATGCAATTGATCCACTTCAATTAAAACCAACTCTTGAGGCAAAATCAATCAAAGGCTTATACTTTGCCGGACAAGTAAATGGAACAAGTGGTTATGAAGAAGCGGCCGCCCAAGGCTTAATGGCTGGTATTAATGCCTCACTTTCTCTTAATAACAAAGATCAAATTGTCTTAAGAAGAGATGAAGCATATTTAGGTGTTTTAATTGATGATTTAGTAACAAAAGGGGTATCAGACCCTTACCGTATGCTAACATCACGTGCTGAATATCGCTTACTTTTAAGACATGATAATGCTGACAGAAGATTACTTGAATATGGTTATTATGCTGGATTAATTAAAGAGGAAAGACATAATCGATATTTAAATAAAATAAAAATGCTAAAGGATGAAATTGAACGTCTAGAAGTGGTACGTTTAACACCAAAATCAAATATTAATGCTTACTTAGAAAGTATTAATTCACCAATCTTAAAAGATGGTATTAGTGCAAAAGAATTGATGAAACGCCCCGAAATTAGTTATTTTGATATTGTTAAAATGTTAAATTTAGAAAATCCTCTTCCTTATGAACTAGGAGAGGAATTGAATATTGAAGTTAAATATGCTGGTTATATTGAAAAATCATATCGTGATGCAAATAAAATGCTAAAACTTGAAACAATTAAAATCCCTGAAGATTTAGATTATAATGATATCCCTAATATTGCCAGTGAGGCAAAAGAAAAACTAAATAAAGTTCGCCCCTTTACAGTATCGCAAGCAATGCGTATTAGTGGTGTAAACCCAAGTGATATCGCGATATTACTTGTTTACTTAGAATCAAGAAAAAAGTAGAGTATATATATGAATGTAAATGATATTATAAAAAAAGTTGCAACTCCAACTGAAGAGCAACTTGATAATTTAAAAAAATATTATGATATCTTATTTGTTGAATCAAACAAATATAACTTAACTAATATTAAAGAATTAGAAGAAGTTTATATTAAACATTTCTATGATAGTTTATTACTTTCCAAAACAGTTGATTTAACAAAAACTCTAACCATGGCCGATATCGGTAGCGGTGCTGGGTTCCCTGGACTTGTAATTAAAATTATGTTTCCAAGTGTTCATATTACATTAATTGAACCAACCCTAAAAAGATGTAACTTTTTAAACTTAGTAATTAAGGAATTAGGGCTAAAAGATATTGAAGTAGTTAATGCAAGAGCAGAAGAATATATCAAAGATAAACGCGAATCTTTTGATATTGTAACTGCTAGAGCTGTAGCTCCATTAAATATACTTCTTGAACTAGCAATACCTTTTTTAAAGGTTGAAGGAACTTTTCTTGCCATGAAGGGTAGT
The DNA here is from genome assembly GCA_045589955.1 of Bacilli bacterium. GTDB lineage: Bacteria > Bacillota_I > Bacilli_A > ML615J-28 > CAG-313 > CAJGCS01. The sequence goes on from JAZNQD010000054.1 coordinate 12,779, forward strand.
AGTGCATCCGATGAACTTAAAGAAGCATCTAAAGCTTACAGTATTTTAAACGCCAAAGTAGAAAAAGAATATATATTTAATTTACCAAATGATCTAGGAAAAAGAACAATCATTAAATTTAAAAAGATTGGTCCAACTAAAGATATATATCCTAGACTTTATTCAAAGATAAAAAAACAACCCCTGTAGGAGTATATTATGAGTACGAGAATAATATCAATTGTTAATCAAAAAGGTGGAGTAGGAAAAACAACAACAAGTATTAATCTTGCGGTGGCACTTGCAATGCAAAACAAAAGAGTACTACTTATTGACTTTGACCAACAAGCTAATGCAACTATTGGTTTAGGAATAAAAAGAGAAGATGTTTTATTTGATATTACTGACTTTTTTACTCACATTGCAGTATTACATCAAGCAATTATTAAAACAAGTGTTGAGAATTTAAAGCTTATTCCTGCATCAATCAAACTTGCAAACATTGATGAATCATTATATCAAATACCAGATAAAGAATTTTTATTAGATCGAAAATTAAAAGTTATCAAAAAAGATTATGATTATATCTTAATCGATTGTCCGCCTTCTCTTGGACTTATTGTTGATAATGCTTTATACGCAAGTGATTCGGTTATTGTTCCGGTTGAGTGTGGTTATTATTCATATGATGCACTTAATCAAATGATTCATAAAATCAATAAAGTACAAATGGTAAAGCCAATTGAAATAGAAGGTATTCTTCTTACAAAACTGGATAATCGTAATACTCTTGGATATGAAATTGTTGAAAAAATTAATTTTTTATTCCCAGATAAAATATTCAAAACAATTATTACTTATTCAAGCCATATTCAAGAAGCTCCATTACATGGTAAAAGCGTTGTTGAATTTTCTTTTAATTCGAGGGGATCAAAAGAATATCGTGAATTAGCTAAAGAAATTATAGAACGCAAGGAGGAAGTTATATGTTCTTAAATGAAGCAAATAATGAAGTTGCTCAAGAAGCAAGCCAAAGATTATTTAGCGCAACAAACCCATGGGTTTCATCAATCCTATGTGCTGTTGCTATTATCGTTTTCTTTTTATTAAATTGGTTAATTAAAAAATTATTTAAAAACAATACAAACAAAGGTTTAACTGCATTAAATTTATGTTTAAACATACTATTAGTTATTGTTTTTGTTATTTCAATTTTATTTATTTTAGGGTTAAATCATACACTTTTATTTGAATCAATAAAATCATTTATGGATTTAAATAACTTAAAAGATTTCTTATCAGACCACGTATCTAAAGTTATAGGTGTTATTTTAGTTGTTGTTATTAGTAGTGTTTTAATGAGTTCGTTTGTTGCAATATTAAAAGCTACTAAAGCAAGAAATCAAGATGCCCAAAAAAGAAAACGCACTCTTGATAAAGTACTAATTAGTATTGTCAGATATATTGTTATTATTATTGATGCGGTAGCAATCTTATTTATTTTAGGTGTAAATATCATTCCAGCTTTAGCCGGTTTAGGAATTGCTGGTCTTGTTCTTGGTCTTGGTGCTCAAAAACTAATCACAGACTTTATAAGTGGTGTCTTTATTATTCTTGAACATCATTTTGATGTTGGTGACACGATTGAAGTTGGTGGCTTTAAAGGCGAAGTAATTGATTTAGGTTTAAAAACAACAAAGATTAGAAACTGGCAAGGACAAGTAAAAATTATGTCAAACTCTGATGTGACAAATTTAATTAATTGTTCTTTAAACGATACTGTTTTCTCAACATCATTTGAGGTTTCATACCAAGCTGATGTTGAAAAAGCAATTGAACTTGTAAATAAAGAATTACCACTTCGTTTAAAAGATCATGAAGAAATAATTGTAATGCCTAAATGCAATGGCGTTTCTGCCCTTACTGCTCGTTCTGTAACATTAAATGTTGTTGCAACTGCAAAACCTGAGGCACATTATCAATTAACAAGAGATATTAATGCAAATATCAAAGCAATCTTAGAAGAAAATAATATTACATTCCCTGGAGTATAAAATGTTGGATGCTACTACAGTAAAAGTCGGAGATATTTTAACTTTCAAAAAGAACCATCCTTGTGGTGGATCTAACTGGAAAGTTTTAAGAATTGGTGTTGACTGGAAATTAGAATGTACAACTTGTGGAAGAGTAATAATGATAACAAGATTAGAAGCTCTAAAAAGAGTTAAATAATTATAGAGGGAAAAATCATGAAAGATGAAACAAAAACTGTACTAGAAGAAGAAATACGCGAACTCGAAGAAGACAGAGACACAGATATATTAGTTGAAGAAGAAAAGAAAAAAGACTATAAAAAAGTAAGAAAACAACGAAGAAAAAGAGCTCTTTTCATTATTTGGAACCTTCTTTCAATTCTTTATTATGCGATTTCAACGTTTATATCAATCAACAAAGATTTTAAAAATGATGTTTTTACATATATCATTTTAGGCGCAGTTATTTTATATACAATAATTTTTATTGTGATTTTAATTGTAACATCGTCTAATAAAAGGGTTGCTAAAACAAATATGGCAACATTTAAAACACAACTTAAAATGTGGCGTATTATTTTAGCTTTATTTAATATTGCTTTAACAGTTAATATTCTAATCAATTCACTAATGAATGCTACACACTGGTTAGTAATTGTTTCAATTGTCTTTGGTTTCATTTTTGTTTTTATAAGAATTTTTATATCAGTAATCCAAATCTTTATTCTTATAATAAAACAATCAAGAATAAACAAAAAAAGAAGAAAGTTGCAACAAAAATATTTAGAGAAAAAATAATAATTGAAGTTATCAAAGTGATAACTTCTTTTTTTACATGCAAAAAGAGAAGAAATAATTATTGAAGTTATCACTTTGATAACTTCTTTTTTTTACATTCAAAAAGCGACAAATTTCTTTTATCGAAAAGAGTATACTAACTATAATCATATGCATAAAGGAGAAAAAATATGTTAAAGAAAATAAATATAATTTTAATATGTGCTTTTAGTGCCTTAACTATCAAATATAATATTGGTTTTGCTTTGTTAAGTCCTATTATTTTGTTTTATTTGATGAAGGAGTTTAAAAACATATATTACACATATATACCATCAGTTCTTATGGTAGCACTCTTTTCATTTAAAGATATTTTTAGTTTAATTTATTCATTATCAATTATTACAATAGTATACTTTATTTATAAATATATATCTAAGAAAACAAATAATAGCTTTAAGTATTCTAACTTTATCTTTATGATTGTTTTAATTGTTATAAATATATCTAGTTACTTTATCTTTAAACAAGGAATCAATATTCCTGTAATGCTTATTTTTAGCTTAATATCCGGAATGATATATTTATATTTAGACTATTTTATCTTAAAGATAGTTCATAACCTTAATGAGCATTCAATTCTTTGTTTAGATATTGTATTAACTTTAATTGCCATAATAGGTGGCCTAAATCAAAATATATATAATATTAACCTTGGTTTATTGATATCGTCTTTTTTTATGATGTATTTTTCAAGAACATATAAGAATATCTCTTCTTTGATCTATAGTTTCTTTTTGACCGTTATTGGCTTTGGCCTTTTTAAAATGGAAGAGTTTTTGTTTATTCCAATTGTTAGTGGGATGTATTTGATAAGTAGTATATATATTATTCTTCCTTTAAATGGTCTTATTGTTCTTTCTATTTTCTTTTTGAATAATATTTTTGAAAAAGAAATGTTAATTAGTATAATGGGAAGCACAATCATCTTTGAAATATTAAGCATCTTTATTATTAATAACGAGCCTAAGAAAGTAGATTCAAGTGAAAACATTTATGAAAAAATCCAAAGTGCAACTTCATCGGAATTATTAAAATATGCTTTGTTTTTAGATAAGTTTGCCAATAACTTTAAAAACCCCAAAGAATATAATGAACATATAAGTAGCGGGATCAAAACAATTGTTCACAACTTTTGTTCTAATTGTCCTAAGCAAAAAGAATGCTTTGAAAAATATCGATCATCTTTATATGTTATTTTTAAAAACATCATAAAAAAAGAAGAAGAAATATTGGAATTCAATGACTATTGTCCCCAAATAAATAAAATAAGACATATCTGTAATAATGTTTTAAAACAAATAAACAAAATATCTCCTGAGAAAAAAGCTAATAATAATATTCTCCTTGCTCAAATGAATGGCTTTTCAAACACAATTAAAAAATACGTTTTAGATATCAATTCTAAAGAAGAAATAGATTATGTTAATTTAGTTAGTCTAAAGAAAGCTTTAATAGATTATGGATTTAATATTACTTATTATGAAATAAGTAAACAGTATGCTTGTGATTTTTTAATTACAATTGGTTTTAAAGGGGTTAAGTTTACGAGCCTTAAAGAAGAGTTAGAAAGAATTGCTTTTAATTATATTAATCAGGATTTATCTGTTGTTTTTTATAAAGAAGTTAATAAAAATATATATGTAAATATTATTCCTAAAATTAAAATTGATGTAACGTATGGGTTTGGTAGTTTAAGTTGTGAGGGATTAGATATATGTGGAGACAATTATTTAGTAAAAGAAATGCAAAATGGAAGGTTTATTAGTGCTATATCAGATGGTATGGGAAAAGGATATCGCGCTTTTTGTGAAAGCAATACAACTTTAAATCTGATTGAAGACATTATTTCTTTAAACATTTCAACAGACACTGCTTTAGATATTTTGAATACTTACTATATGGTTCAAGAATATTTAGAAGAATACGCAACCCTTGATTTTGTTGAAATAAATAGATACGAAAAAAGAGCAAATTTTTATAAAATGGGTGCTACATCTTCGTACATTTTTAAGAAAAATGGTCATATTGATAAAATAATAAACAAACATCTTCCTTTTGGTATTGATGATGAGATTGATGTTAACACCTATGATTTAGAAAGTGGGGATTTAATATTAATGAGTAGTGATGGAATATTTGAAAATGTTGTAGAAGAAGCTGAATTTGAAACTTTTATTAGTAATATAAAAAATTATCCTCCTCAAAGAATTGTTTACGAAATACTTAATTACACCTTAAATCATAAAATTCAAACTAAAGATGATATGTCGATTGTTGCCTTGAAGGTTCAAAATGTTGCATAAAACAAAAAAAATGAATTATTGATGCAAATAAAATAATATTTTGGTATAATAAAATAAAGTAGGTGTGAAATAATGAAAGAACAAAAGATTATAGAATTTTTATATAATAATAAACCATCACCATTTACAAAGAAAACCAAACTGATTATTTACCAAGCAAAAGAAAACGACATTGAAATTATTAATAACATTATTAAAGATGTTTATAATAATGTTGAAATAGTAAAGATTGATGAGTATGTAACAATTTTCATTAGTGGTAAATATGATATTGATATTCATAATTTGTTTATTACAATTAGTGATGACTTGGGTTATGAAATATATGTTCATGATGGTATATATATTAACTCTAATTTAACTAACAAGGATATTATTGATTATGTTCACATCTATCAAAGAGCAAATAAGACAGTTAATATGGATATTGGTGAACTTGCTCTTGGAGCACTATCAAGTGATTACTTTCATCTTTTAGATATTATTTCAAGAAGTAACTTTACATATATATATAAAGATGCTATAACAATTGATATTATTGAAGCACTACTAAAAAATAATCTTAATGTTTTACAAACATCAAAAGTATTATATTTACATAGAAATAGTATTTTAAATAAAATTGATATTATTAACCGTGAAACAGGACTTAATATGCAAAAATTTACTAATGCATTCTTAGTGAAACAAATTATTTCTAAGAGATTAATTTAGGTAAATCCTTAAATTTGGACAATTTGTCCATTGTATTAAAGAAATATAAATGATATAATTAATTGAATTAAAAAATATAGGAGGATTATTTATGGCAACAGTTGAATTAAAGAACATTAACAAGATTTATAATAATAATGTTCAAGCCGTATTCGATTTTAATATCAAAATTAAAGACCGCGAATTTATCGTTTTCGTAGGTCCATCTGGTTGTGGTAAAACTACAACTCTTCGTATGATCGCTGGGTTAGAAGAAATTACAAGTGGTCAATTATTAATTGATGGAGAAGTAATGAATGACGTAGCTCCAAAAGACAGAAATATCGCGATGGTTTTCCAATCTTATGCGTTATATCCACATATGTCTGTTTATGATAATATGGCATTCGGTTTAAAATTAAGAAGATTCTCTCGTGATGAAATTGATCGTCGTGTTCAACACGCTTCAGAAATTTTAGGTTTAAAACCTTACCTTGACCGTAAACCTGCAGCTTTATCAGGTGGTCAAAGACAACGTGTAGCTTTAGGTCGTGCTATCGTTCGTGATGCAAAAGTATTCTTAATGGACGAACCTTTATCTAACCTAGATGCTAAATTACGTGTACAAATGAGATCAGAATTAATTAAATTACATGAAAGTTTAGGTACTACAACTATTTACGTTACCCATGACCAAATTGAAGCCATGACAATGGCAACAAGAATCGTTGTTATGAAAGATGGTTGGATTCAACAAATTGGTGCTCCAAAAGATATCTATGATTTCCCTAACAATGTATTCGTAGGTGGATTCATCGGTACTCCTCCAATGAACTTTATTGAAGGCCATGTTGGCGAAGATGGATTCTTCGAATGTGGTAACCAACGTTATGGTGTTGTAAGATTACGTGTTCCTGAAAAGAAAGTAGAATTATTAAAAGAATTAAATTATCTTGATAAGACTTTATTATTAGGTATTCGTCCTGAAGATATCGTTGACAAACCAGAAGCAATCGAAAAACTTCCAGATACTCAAGTTGAATTAAAAGTAGATGTATCAGAATTATTAGGTGCTGAATCACAAATCACTGTTAAAGTTCCTGGTACTGATAGTGTTGGTCAATCTGTTACTGCTAAAGTTCCTGCAAGAGCTGACGTTCACATGGGTGATACAATTAAACTTGCATTCAATATGGAAAAATGTCACTTCTTTGATATGGACACTGAAGAAAGAATTAGAAAATAAGAAGCGAATAAAAATTAAATAAAAACTTAATAAGCTTATTAATTTCTAATAAGCTTATTAAGTATGTAAAAATATAAAAAAAGAGGTATTTGAAAATGAAATTAAATATTAGAGATATTAACTTATCTGGTAAAAAAGTTTTAATGCGTGTTGACTTTAACGTTCCTATGAAAAATGGTGTTATCACTGATACAAACCGTATTGTTCAAGCATTACCTACAATTAATTATGCTTTAGAACAAGGTGCAAAAGTTATTTTATTCTCACACTTAGGACGTGTTAAAGAAGAAAAAGATTTAGCTAAAAATGATATTACTCCAGTTGCACAAAAACTTCAAGAAATGGTAAGTGCTAAAGTTACATTTGTTAATGCAACTCGTGGTGCTGAACTTGAAAAAGCAATTGAAGAAATGCAATGTGGTGAAATCGTAATGTTCCAAAACACTCGTTACGAAGACTTAGTTGGCAAAAAAGAATCTAAGAATGATCCAGAACTTGGTGCTTACTGGGCGTCTTTAGGTGATGTATTTGTAAATGATGCATTTGGTACTGCTCATAGAGATGCTGCATCAAATACTGGTATTGCAAAATATGTTAAAGGCGAAAGTGTTTCTGGTTTCTTACTAGAAAAAGAAATCAAATTCATTGGTGGTGCTGTTGATAACCCACAAAGACCTTTTGTTGCTATCTTAGGTGGAGCAAAAGTATCTGATAAAATCTCTGTTATTGAAAACTTATTAACAAAAGCTGATAAAGTTATGATTTGTGGTGCTATGGCATATACATTCTTTAAAGCTTTAGGTTATGAAGTAGGTCATTCAAAATGTGAACCTGACTTTGTTGATTATGCAAAAAGCTTACTTGAAAAAGCAAATGGTAAAATCGTTTTACCAGTTGACGTAGTTGTTGCATGTCCAAGTGAAGAAAAAATGGCTGAAGATTTCTTCGGTGCAATTGCAGAAGCTGAAACAAAAGTTGTAAAAGCTACTGAAATTCCTGCAGATTGGCAAGGTTTAGACTGTGGACCAGAAACTATTAAATTCTATGCAGAAAACTTAAAAGGTGCTAAAACTGTTGTATGGAATGGTCCTGCAGGCGTATTCGAAGTTGAAAAATTTGCAGTTGGAACAAAAGCTATTTGTGAAACATTAGCTAACCTTGAAGGTGCTACTACAATCATCGGTGGTGGTGACTCTGCAGCTGCAGCTATTTCAATGGGCTATGAAGAAAAATTCTCACACATCTCAACTGGTGGTGGTGCAAGCTTAGAATATTTAGAAGGCAAAACTTTACCAGGTGTTGCTTGCTTAACTGAGGCTGAATAATATGAGAAAACCTATTATTGCTGGAAACTGGAAAATGTTTAAAACTCGTGATGAAGCAATCGGTTTCATGATGGCAGTTAACGCTAACGTTCCTGCTCAAGATGTTGTTGAAACTGTTATCTGTGCTCCATTCACATTACTTCGTTGTCTAGTTAAACGTCAAGGCCAAAACTTAAGAATTGGTGCTCAAAATATGCACTTTGCCGAACAAGGCGCTTTCACTGGTGAAATTGCTCCTAATATGTTAACAACTTTAGGTGTTGAATATGTTATCATTGGTCATAGTGAAAGACGTGCAATGTTTAACGAAACTGATGAAACAGTTAATAAAAAATTACATGCTGCATTCAATCATGGTTTAACTCCAATCCTTTGTGTTGGTGAATACTTAGAAGAAAGAGAATCAGGACAAACTGAAGCTGTAATCGAAGGTCAAATCACAAAAGATTTAGAAGGTTTAACTGAAGAACAAGTTAAAGAATTAGTTATTGCTTACGAACCAATCTGGGCTATTGGAACAGGTAGAACAGCTACTTCAGAAGTTGCAAATGAAACTTGTGGTTTCATTAGAAAATTAGTTGCAAAACTTTATAATGAAGAAACTGCAGAAGCTATTCGTATCCAATATGGTGGCAGTGTTAAAACATCAAACATTGATGAATTAATGGCTCAATCAGATATCGATGGTGCATTAATTGGTGGTGCAAGCTTAGTTGCTGAAGACTTCATCTACTTAGCAAATGCTGCAGTAAGAAAATAAAAAAACAAAAGCGATTATGTAAAACATAATCGCTTTTTTTACTATTTATTAAATCTTGATAAAAATGCTTTTGTTCTTTCATTTTGTGTATTTTCAAATACATCTTTAGAAGTGCCACTTTCAACAATTACACCTTCATCAATGAAAATAACACGATCACTAATTTCTTTTGCAAATGCCATTTCATGAGTAACAATTATTAAAGTAATTCCTTCTTTGGTAAGTTTTTTGATAACATCTAAAACTTCACCAACCATTTCTGGGTCAAGAGCACTTGTTGGTTCATCAAATAAAATAATTTCCGGTTGCATTGTAAGAGTTCTAGCAATTGCAACACGTTGCTTTTGTCCACCTGATAATGTATTAACATGGACACTGGCAAAATCTTTCATCCCAACTAAATCAAGATATTTTAAGGCTGTTTCTTTTGCTAGGTCTTTATTAATTTTTAATACTTTAATAGGAGCCATAGTACAGTTTTTAATTACATTTACATTATTAAATAAATTAAATTGTTGAAACACCATGCCAATCTTAGTTCTTATTGAGTCAAGTTGTTTTGGACTTTTAGTTATATCGATATCATTATATATAATTGAACCTGATGTTGGAATATTTAACATATTAATACATCTAAGAAGAGTTGATTTACCACTTCCTGAAGGCCCAATAATTGATATAATTTCGCCCTTTTTAATTTCTAGGTTAATTCCTTTTAATATTTCTTTATCATCGAATGATTTATGTAAATCTTGAATTTTTAATATTGTTTCCATACTACCACCTAATTACTACTTGTAATCTCTTTAATAGGAGCACCAATTTTCTTTTCTGTTATATTAAGAATTTTTGAACATCCATAAGTTAATATCAAATAAACAACCCCTGCTACTAAATACCAAAATAATATTCTAAAATCATTAAATGCTTGATCTTTAATAACATAAAAAACATCTTGAAGACCGATTATTTGTAAAACAGATGTATCTTTGATATTGATTATAAATTCATTACCAATTGATGCAAATGAATTTTTTAAAGCTTGAGGAAAAATGACATTAATCATTGCCTTTTGTTGACTCATTCCTAGTGCTCTAGCTGCTTCCATTTGCCCTTTATCGATTGATTGAATACCATTTCTAATAACTTCTGTTAGATAAGCACCTGTATTAATAGAAACTGTTATCAATGAAGCAATTGGAATTGCAAACTCAAGTGTAAATATATATATAAAAATATTATATAGTATCAAAGCTTGTAAAATCATTGGGGTACCACGGAAGATATTTACATATCCTTTTACAAGAAAATTTGAAGATCTTTTTGCAAACTTAACAAAACCATTATCATAGGTATTTACTGATTGAACTCTTATGATACCACAAATAAGACCAATAATTAGACCAACAATTGTTCCAATTATAGATATATATAAGGTATTCCAAATACCTGCTAATAAGGCAAGTGAGAATCCTTTTAATTCAGCAATAGAATATAAAAACATACTTATTCACTTTGAAGAGCAATAGCTCTTTCCATCATACTAATTCTTTCTTCTTGAGTGATTTTTGCTAAAGCAGCATTTACTTGACTTAATAACTCTGTATCAACTTTTCTAACACCGATCGCAACATCTAAATCTTCATCTGCAACATCAAACTTACTATCTAATTTAATATATGTAAAACTTGAATCAGCTTCACAAATACCAATTGCAACTGGTTCTTCTAAAACAGTTAAATCTAAAGCACCAGCACGAAGAGGAACTAAGATAGCATTAACGGTATCAAGAGGTGCTTGGTACTTAACATTAGAATTCTTTTGTGATATTTGCTTTGCAAGATCATCATAAAGAGTTCCTTTTTGACCAATTACTTTTGCACCTGATAAATATTCAAAAGTCTTAGCGTTTACATACTTGCTTGTCTTTTGTAAAAGTAGAACATGTTCTGATCTATAATAAGCATCAGAGAAATTGATAGATTTTTTTCTTTCCTCAGTTGGGCTCATACCGGCAATAATTAAGTCAATAGAACCATTATTTAGAGCCATAATTAATCCATCAAATTCATATTTATAGATTTCTAATTCATACCCAAGTTCTTCAGCAATTCTTCTTGCAACCATAATATCATATCCTTCTGCATAAGAAGATACTTTGCCTTTAATTGGAACATTGGTATCAGTTTTTGCAACTTCAGTCCAGTTAAAAGGCGCATATGCACATTCTAATCCAACTCTTAAAACTCCTTTATTAGGGTTAAACTTAGTTTGTTTGCAACTTGCTAAACTAAACACACAAACAAGTGATAAAAATAACAATAATAATTTTTTCATTTTCTTTCTCCTTTATAATTATAATAAGTTTATAAAAACAAAAAAAGCGTCATTAGACGCTTTATACACATTAATATATATGTAATAACCTAGCGCCTCTACTAATATTAGTAGGAGTGTTATAGATATTCTCTATAACCCCATAGAATATTTATGCCTAAATATCTATTCGGCGATGATTACCTTTGGCTAACTTCATTGCATGCCTGCTCCATTAGTTACTCATTTGCACCGCAACCTCTATTTACTTTTCTTGTTATGCAAATATTATATAATAAGATAAAGATAAATAAAAATAATATGCAACTATTAACGTTTGCTTTTTAAAAGAAATATGATATAATATATATGGTGATAGAAATGACAGACAAGGAAAGATATCGACAACTAAAAAAAGAAAACGATGAAAAGGTTGCAACATTTATTGATGCATACCATTTCATAGCACATACATATTTATTAAAGGCAAGAGGATATGCAGAAGCTACTTTAGATACTGAGGCAAGAATTAAGGATGTTTTAGATGAACTTCAAGACTTTTGTGATAAGGGAATGCTAGCGCCAATGGCTATTCCTAACACAACAGAGTATATTGAAGGAAAAGTAAAAATGCTTACAAAAAAAAGTGAGAAAGGCAAGAAGGTTAAAACAATCATTTGGAATGTTGCTTTCTTTTCGTTTATTGCATCAGTTGTAATTTTTGGACTTATTTTAAGAAGCAAAAATGTTCTTGCAAAACCTAGTAATATTTCTCATTCTATCGTTGAAAATGAAATTCATCTTTCATGGGACCGCGTTCCTGATGCTGAAAGTGGGTATACGATTTATTATATAGATGAAAGAGGCATTGAAAGCGAACATATTGAAGTTTCACAAGTTAGTATTGAACAAGAAAGAGTAGTTTATATATATAATTTAGACACGCAAAAAGAATATACTTTTTATATATATGCAAATGATGTAACAACTGGTGTTGCAGAAGAAATATTATATAAATATTATCGCTCGGAAGTAGCAGAATATAAATATACACCACAACCAACAAATAATGAATAGATCATTTTTAAATGGTCTATTTTTTTATATATATCTCAAGATACTTTATTTGACTTTATATTGATAATTTGATATAATATTAAAGGTGCGATAAAGGCAGCGTTCATTTGATTTATATTTATAGATTATCACGTATATGGATGTTAGTAGTCTTGCTGCTTAGGCGAAAACAATAGGATAACCTAACTTATGAATAGTATTTGAATGTTTTATCCACAAATATTAAATATATAAGGAGAAAATAAAGATGGCACGTTATACAGGTCCAAGCTGGAAATTATCTAGAAGATTAAAATTTTCAGTATTAGAAAATGGTAAAGAATTACAAAAAAGAAATTATGCTCCAGGTCAACATGGTCAAAGAAGAGCAAAACTTTCTGAATATGGTTTACAATTACAAGAAAAACAAAAAGTTCGTTTCACTTATGGTGTAAATGAAAAACAATTCCGTAACTTATTCGAAAAAGCAGGAAAACTTCCTGGTAAACACGGTGATAACTTCTTAATGTTATTAGAATCTAGATTAGATAACTTAGTATATCGTTTAGGTTTCGCAACTACTCGTCGTCAAGCACGTCAATTAGTTAACCATGGTCATATCGTTGTTGATGGAAACAAAGTTGATATTCCTTCATACTTATGCAAACCTGGTCAAACTATCGCTTTAAAAGAATCTTCACGTTCATTACAAATCGTTAAAGAAGCTTTAGAAGCTACAGTTGCAAGAGTTCCATTCGTATCATACGATGAACAACAAGCTGTTGGTACATTCGTTCGCTATGCAGAAAGACAAGAAGTATTAACAGAAATTCGTGAAAATCTTATCGTTGAATTCTACAACAGATAATATTAACACAAAATATAAGCAGTCTAACTCATCCAGATATCTGGATGAGTTTTTTATGTACAAATACTTAATGAATATAAAATGTCTTATTTATCTAAAAAGTTGCTATTTTTTTTAAAATTATAATAATAATGATTACTTCTATATAAAAGATTTACAAGAGAATATAACTAAAATTGTTGATGAATATGGCAACATTATGGTAGAATATTACTATAGTGGTTATGGATACAATATTAAAACAATTGAACATTCTAATATACCATTAAGCAGTATCAATCCATATCGCTATAGAGGATATTATCAAGACAATGAAACTGGATGGTATTATCTAAACTCTAGATACTACGATTCTGATATATGTAGATTTATCTCTATGGATGATATTGGTTACTTAGGTGCAAGTAACACAATTAATTCTTATAATTTATTTACATATTGTGAGAATAATCCGGTTATGTTTGTTGATACAAGTGGGCATTTTATAAAAACAGCAATTACTTTTAATTCATTTTATTTTAGGGTACAATCTATTTTTATTCCGAAAAAGAAAAAATATACAATTCTTGATTGGGAAGGATTTGATTCAAATGAATATAATAGTAATTTAGAAAAAGAACAATCAGATCTAAGTAGTGTTAGAAGCACAGGATCAGTAACTGATGGCACGATCAATAAAGATATAATAGGAAAAAACGATCCGCCATATGAAGGAGATAATTCTACTATTAAATCCCACACAACATCATATACTGTTATATATACGCCAGGCGGCGGATGTATGTATTTTGAAGACCCTGAAGCAAGAATAGCCCGACTTGAAATGCTTCTTATGGGAAAATAAAATGGAGGTTAATTTATGGGGAAAAAGCATTTAATATTTATATTCATCTTAGTACTAATTCTTTTGTGCTCATGCACCAATAATTGTAGTGATCATTCTGATTATAACTATGATTTAAAATGTGATAAATGTAGTGTTATAATAGAAAGCGAACTTGTTGATTTGGAAAAATCTTTGAAAAATAATTTCTCTATTATTAGTCAAAAAATGCAAAGTGTAAATGATAAATTCTTTGACATAAAATATGAAATATACACAAAAGAGTCTCTTTCAGATGAGAATAAAGAAGCACATGTTAATGTATACGGAGAAGGATTTACTAAAGCTGCTAATATTTTTACATTAGATGTTTTTACTGGTGAATATGAATGGCAACTACTTGCAATTGAGTATGAAAGTGCTGAAGCAGCATCAATCGGACTTTCAAAACTACACAAGCATAATGATTTATTTCAGTATAAAAATTGTCTTATAACTCACTTTAAAGGGAGAAGTTTGCTATTTCAAGAAGGTATCGAAATTAATGGGTGTCAGTATACTGCTGATGGTCTTATATTAGTTGATGGATACACTGCTTCCAAAGTTGAATTGCCAGATAGTGTTTTTAGAATTGATGCATATGCTTTTACAAATTCATACTTTATAAAAGAATTAGTTTGTAACGAAAAGTTAGAAAAAATAGGTTTCTTTGCATTTTGTGGTGCAACTAACCTGAAGACAGTAAAATTAAATAATAATTTAGAATCAATCGAAATGCAAGCTTTTTTAGGAACAAATCTCGAATATATTGTTATTCCAGAAAGTGTTGTAAAAATTGGATATTGTGCATTTGAAAACAGTGTCATTTATTGTGAAGCAACATCTATGCAAAGCGGGTGGGATGAAAATTGCTTTTTCGAAGGAACAACTGTTTATTACAAAGGTGAGTGGGAATATAATAGCGAAGGAATTCCTACACCAAGATAAAATTATATAAAAAGAAATAGAGTCTGAATAATCAGACTCTATTTTGTTTGGAAATCAGTTGCAAGTGTGTATGCAACTTTGTCATCATAATCAATAACTCTAACTTCTACTTTATATTTAGTATTTTTGCTTAAGTTATTTAATGTATATGTTGTTTGTGAATAAGGAACATTAGATGCAACTTTATTACCGTTTACATATATATCATAACTTGTCATTAAGAAATCAAACATTGGCGTTGCAGAAGGAGTAATGTTAAGAGTTGCACTTGTACTTGATGGAGTTGCAGAAAGTGCAGCTTCATTTGTTGTTACAGAATAAGTATATTTTGCTTTTGATCCATTAAAATCTGTAAAGATAACTTCAAAACATGAATCATAACCTAAACGTTGTAGCGGAACTTCAACTTCTTTATAACCTTTTGAATGAATAAAGATTTCATAATAGAAGTCGCCTCTAATAGTTTCTCTAACTTCAACTTTTTCATAGTGGCCGTAGGCTTGTTCTCCCCAAGAAATAACAGCTTTATTTTCTTCAAGGACTTCTGTAACTTCTATAAATAATTCGCCATTTTCTGGTTCTTTGTATTTAATAGTATCTAGTTCATATGTCTTTTCTAAGTTACCTTGAGTGCTATAACGTTTAATTGAAATGTGCCCTTCTTCAGTAATAGTTATCGCATAACCAACTGGAGTACCACCTTTAACACCAGATGATCCACCTCTAAAGAAGTGTACACCAGCATCGCCTGAATTAATATCTTCATCATTGTAAATGAAATCATAATCTTCAGTATGGTAGTGACCTGATAAGACTAAGTCAACACCATATTTTTGGAATAATGCGTTGTATTTACTATCTTGATCTGTACCACCTTCATGTGTTGGAATGTGATAGTTAACAACAATGTATTTAGATGTATTGTTTCTTAATACATTTTCCATCCATGCAAAGTGTTGATTATAATTAGTAGCTTTAACATTGTCAAGCATTAAGAATAATACATCATTATAAACGAAATAGTAAGAAGAACCTTTATTGATTTCTTCAGGACCATTCATTAAGCTTGGAGCCATCGCTTTAAAGAATCTATTATCCATCATACCTGTTCCATTAATGTAATATTCATGGTTTCCTGGAACACTTGCGTATGCTAATGTTTTTAAAGATTCACGATGTTTGTACATAACGTTCCAAATACGGTCGTTACCACCTGTATCAATTGTATCACCACTATCAACAACCATTGTTATTTCTGGATGTCTTGCAACAATATTCTTAATTGTTTCTTCACTGATTTCAGAACCATGAGATGTTCCGTCAGATTGAACCCAATAGTGAGTATCAGTAAGATATAAGAAAGTTGTATCTCCACTACCCTTAGCAGTTTTAAATTGATATGTTTCTGAGTAAGTATCATCACCTTTATTAATACGATAGATATATTCAGTATCAGGAGTTAGATTGTTTAAATAAGTACGATAGATATATCTTTCACTAAATGGACCATCTAAATCTTCATGTTGTTCACAGAAATAATAACAACTTCCTTTAAGAACAGTCTTATTCAAAAATTCAGGGTCACTTGCAAGAGTATACTCAACAGATGTATTCTTGTTATGTGTTTGATATTTAACCATTGCACTTGTTGATGCATTTTCGCCATGAGCAGTTGCAATATATTCTGCATCAAACTTTTCTTCTACAAGATCAGGCATAATTGTTAAAGATAAAGTTTCTTTAACAGTAGAATCTGCATTAGAAGTAACGGTAATTGTAATTGTACCTTGAGCAAGGCCAGTTATAACACCATCGCTATAAGTTGCAAGGTTTGGATCGCTAAGTTCTACTTTATAAGATTGATTAACTGATGCAGGAGTAACAGTAACAGAAAGTGTTGCTGTATCACGTAAGAAGATGTTTTCTTCGCTTAACTCTACATTAATTTGTACTTGTTCAACCTGTGGTTTTGGTGGCTCCTCCTGTGGAGTTGGCTTTTTAGGTTTACAAGCAACAAGAACAAATATACTCATTACAAGTAGCATAACTGAAGCTATGACATTAAAATATTTAATTATTTTTTTCATACTCAATTCCTTTCTATTAATATGTTTCTATTATACTACAAAAATAATTAAAGGTAAATTAAATAATTCATAAAATTATTTTTTTAAAAAATAAAATAGGAAAAAATTAAAAAGTAAAAAAATAATAATTATCGAAAAAAAATCTTAGGACCAATTTAAAAAATGACAAAAAATGTAATATACAAATTTAAAATTGAAATTGTTTGCAAAAAAAAGTGAAAAGTGGTATAATAAAATAGTCAAAATATGGATAATAATTTTTTACAATTATGGAGGTTTAAAAATGGCTCATTTAAGTGCTACTGCTGTAAAGCAAATTGAAGAAATCATCGCTAGATATAAAGATGAAAAAACACCTTTAATGATGATTTTAAGCGATATTCAAAATGAATATGGCTATATCCCACTAGAAGTTCAAGAATTAGTATCTGAAAAAACTGGTATTTCTGTTGCAGAAATATACGGTGTAGTAACATTCTATTCATTCTTCTCATTAAACCCTAAAGGAAAATACGTTATTGGCGTATGTTTAGGTACAGCTTGTTATGTTAAAGGTTCACAACAAGTTATTGACAAATTCTCAGAAATCTTAAATATTAAACCAGGTGAAACAACTGAAGATGGATTATTCACATTAGATGCATTACGTTGTATCGGTGCTTGTGGTATTGCTCCAGCTATTTCAATCAATGGTAAAGTATATCCAAAAGTGGAAGTTAAACAAGTTCCAAAAATTATTGAAGAATACCGTAACATGGGAGGTGCAAACTAATGATTAAAACTGAAAAAGAATTAAGAGCAAAGATTGCTACATGTACTGGTAATTTAAAATGCAAATTCGAAGGTACAACTGGAAAACGTGCTTTAATCGTTTGTGGTGGTACAGGTTGTTTATCAAGTGATTCAGCTGCAATCATCGAAGAAATTCAAAAACAAATCGAAGAACGTGGATTACAAGATAAAGTTACTGTAAACAAAGTTGGTTGTTTTGGTTTCTGTTCTCAAGGCCCTTTCGTTAAAATCTTCCCTGAAGACACTTTATACCGCGGTGTAAGTGTTAAAGATGTTAATGAAATTTTTGAAAAAGATATCTTAAATGGCGAAGTAGTTGAAAGATTACTTTACAAAGATCCAATTACTGGTGGATTAATCCAAAAACAAGAAGATATTAACTTCTATAAAAAACAATTACGTATCGCTTTACATGGATGTGGTACTATTAACCCTGAACAAATCGAAGAAGCTTTAGGTGATGGTGCGTTCCAAGGTTTATTAAGAGCATTAACAATGACTCCTCAACAAGTTATTGATGAAGTATTAGCATCAGGTTTACGTGGCCGTGGTGGTGGTGGTTTCCCTACTGGACGTAAATGGCAATTTGCACGTAACCAAGAAAGTGCTGAAAAATATGTAGTATGTAATGGTGACGAAGGTGACCCAGGTGCATTCATGGACCGTTCAATCTTAGAAGGTAACCCTCTAGCTGTTATTGAAGGTATGATGATCGCAGGTTATGCAATTGGTGCACAAAATGGTTATTTCTATGTTCGTGCTGAATACCCTATTGCTGTTGAAAGATTACGTATTGCTATTAAACAAGCAAGAGAATTAGGCTTATTAGGCGAAAATATTTTAGGTAGTGGATTCTCATTCGATGTACATATCCGTTTAGGTGCTGGTGCATTCGTTTGTGGTGAAGAAACTGCATTATTAAACTCAATTGAAGGTAAACGTGGTATGCCACGTCCAAGACCTCCATTCCCAGCTGTTAAAGGTTTATGGGATAAACCATCAATTATCAACAACGTTGAATCTTATGCATGTGTTCCTACAATCTTAAGAGATGGTGCTGAAAAATTCGCATCAGTTGGTACTGAAAGATCTAAAGGTACTAAAGTATTCGCTTTAGGTGGTAAAGTTAATAACGTTGGTTTAGTTGAAATCCCTATGGGTACAACTTTACGTGAATTAATCTATGATATCGGTGGCGGTATTCCTGGAGGCAAAAAATTCAAAGCTATCCAAACTGGTGGTCCATCAGGTGGTTGCTTAACTGAAAAAGACTTAGACGTAGAAATCGATTTCGATAATTTAGTTTCACTTGGCTCAATGATGGGTTCTGGTGGTGCTATCGTTATGGACGAAGATAACTGTATGGTTGACGTTGCTAAATTCTATATGGAATTTATCTGTGATGAATCATGTGGTAAATGTTCTCCTTGTCGTATTGGTACAAAACGTATGTTAGAAATCTTAACTAAGATTACTGATGGTAAAGGTGAAATGAAAGACCTTGAAGAATTAGAAGAATTAGCAGAATATGTTAAAAATAATTCATTATGTGGTTTAGGTCAAACTGCAGCTATCCCAATCGTTTCTACAATGAAACAATTTAGAGATGAATACATTGCTCACATCGTTGATAAAAAATGTCCAGCTAAGATTTGTAAGAACTTAATGGAATATTATATTGAACCTGAAAAATGTAAAAAATGTTCATTATGTGCACGTCAATGTCCAGTTGGAGCTATTAGCGGTGTTGTAGGTAAAGAAGTATTTGTTATTGATCAAGAAAAATGTATTAAGTGCGGTATGTGCTTATCATCTTGTAAATTTAAAGCAATTATTAAAAGATAAGGGAGGCTTAGAATTAGAATGGCAAAAGTAAATATTAAAATCGAAGGTCAAGCCTACCAAGTAGAAGAAGGCTTAACAATATTAGAAGCTGCAAGAGAATGTGGTTATGAAATCCCTTCTTTATGTGCTTTTAATCATGGCGAATGCAGTTTAGCATCTTGTCGTGTTTGTTTAGTTGAAGCAACAGGTGCAAGAGGATTAGTTGCATCATGTGTAT
>JAZNQD010000055.1:0-40728 GCA_045589955.1 Bacilli bacterium
TTTTTAATTTTAAATGTAGTTTTAGCCAAAAAAGCATCTCATAAAATGAGATGCTTTTTCACCTTGATTTTTGAGAGGCCGTCCTTTCAATAATTATGGTGATTTTGATTATTTTAAATCACCCTAATTTTTGAGAGAGCCCTTTTGTTTTGTAATAATTACGCCTTTATTTAAAATCGTACTATTTCCAAATAAAACTTCTTCTTTTTCAAGATTCATCTTAATAGAATTATTTTTTAAGTTAAGATATAAGTTTAATCTTTCTTCATCTTTTTCAAAGATAACTTTTAAGTATTTATCTTTAGATATTACTTTACCAAATTTGTAATCACTAAAGTGAAGTTCTTTTTTTATTTTGATTAGTTTTTTTACATCAGTTAATAAATCATTATTGACAATTGTTAAATGCCAAGGAAATCTATTGATAACATCTGGTAAATTATAAGAATTATCAAATCCTTGCTTTGAACGCAGAATTTCTTCTCCACTATGAATAAATGAGATTCCCTTTGCAAATAAGACGAAAATAAGGGCTATTTTTGCATTTTCTTTGATTTCTTCAATATTTATACCCCATTTTTTTTGTTCATCGAAAAATGTAGTATTGTCATGACACTCAACATAGTTAATTGACTGATTAGAAGAAGAAAATAACTTCGTTCCTGTAAATAAAGACTCAATTGTTTCTTTGTGATGGTCTCCACTAATCAAGATCCCTTTTTTATTATGTTCCTTCTTACCCTTTAGGGTATTACGAAAATAATCGTTGAAGAAAGCGATATTAGGTACACTTTCGCTATTAAACATATGCGTTAACAAATCAGATGGGTAAGAGGTTGGCATTTGCCATCCTTCCCCATAAAATAGACTTGATTTATTCTTTTTACTAATTTTGTTATAGGCTTCATTAATAGTATCACTATCAATTAGACCCATTAAGTCAAAGCGGAATCCATCAATCTTAAATTCATTTTGATAGTACTCTAAAGAATCAAGGATGAATTTACGATTCATTAAGCGTTCAGTGGCAATATCATTGCCACACCATGAACCATTGCTCATTTCGCCATTTGGATAGTAGCGATAGAAATAATAAGGGACAATCTTACCAAATGCGTATTTTTCTTTTAAATAGACATGATTAAAGACAACATCAAGGTTAACACCGATATTATAGTGGTGAAAAGAATCAATCATCATTTTAAATTCATTAATAGCTGAATAAGGATCATTAGGATTGCTTGCATACCAACCACATAAAGCATTGTATAAAACTGGGTTATAACCCCAGTTATATTTAAAGCAAGTGTGATGAGGATTTTTGATGTTGTAATCAACTCCACCAAAAGCAAAAACCGGGCTTAGTTGAACATGGGTAATACCCAAGTCTTCTAAGTAGTTTATACCATGACCATCAAGTTCATATGAATCAACGATTCCTAGAAACTCTCCCCTGTGGGCAAGAGGTAAAGAGATTGTAAAATCACGAACATTCATTTCGTAGATAATCGCGTCTTCCTTATTTTCAAGGTTAACAAAACTACTTTGAAGTTGATAAGTTTTTTTGTTATCAATGATGTAACATCTATCAAATGAAGGGTTAATACTTCTTCCATAAGGGTCAATAACGTCAAATGTATCCTCGTCATTACGAATTTCATAGTAGTAGCTTGCGCCATCTAACCATTCATTTTTGTTTGGTACTTTAACCTCATATACACCACTTCCAATATCTTTTAAAAGGTAAGTGTTATTATCGTTAATAACTAAGACTACTTCTTTTGATACTGGAGCATAAAGACGAAAAGTAACTGCGGATTTGGCGTATTTATAACCTAACCAGTCATTAAAGAAATACTCTTCTTCAAATTCTTTTGTTAGGGTAATAGCACCAATATTTAAATGATATTTAAGATCATCATTTACAATTACTTCATAATCAACGCTTGGATTAATTTTTCCTTCACATCTTAGAGTAATCAGTTGACAGTCACTATAATATGTGCAATTAATAATTTCTAGAGGAAAATTTTCCTCAAGAAAACTATCCTCTGAGACTAATGATACATTAATAACTAATGTATCATTTTTTATTTTTAATTTAACAATATGAAAAGAATCAAGATAAGCTCCAAAGGAATTATTCAGATAATTGATCATTATCAAGTTCCTCCACGTTATCATCTTCATCTTTTAGTTTGATTAAATCTTTTTTCGTATTTTGAACGATGATAAATGTTGATAAACCAGCACCGGCTGATGCGATAACACCAATTAAAAGGGCAGGGCCAAAATTAATCTTCTTTGGTAGTTTTGTATTACCTGTAGAAAGTAAATAAGTTTTTGTGGTTGTTTCACTTTCATTTGGTATTTCATCAGAATAAGAATATCTAAACTTAAGTTCGATTCCTTGTAGGTTAGCACTTGAGTTAATGTCAAATTGAAGAGTATAGTAGTAACCACCATCAACTAAAGTATATGTCTTAGTTGATAAGTTTTCTCGTCCATCAACATATACAAGTTCTTCATGTCCATCTTCTAAGAACATTTTTACTTCTAAGAATTTAAGTTTTTCAATTGTCTTCCAAGTTATCTTAACATTCCAGTATGCTTCACCAGTTAAATCAATATTTGGGCTTATTACAAAGCTAAATTCAGTAAAATCATGAAACGAAGATTCGGCTTTGACCTTCGATTTGTTAGAACTAGCAATTGTAAATAACATTGCAAACCCAATTACAAAGAATAAAACAAATTTAATAACTTTATTTTTCATTTTGTTTTACTTCCTTATAACGATTTAGATTATCATTTAATGTATTTTCTTCATTACGTTTAATAAAGAAAATAATTAATGTTAAAACAATTAAGCCGATAAAACTTGCAGGTAAAGAAATTAACCAAAATAATGGACTTGTCATAAGTCGATTATTAATAAATAAAACTAGTATAAAGCAACTAATTGCACATACAGAGTAGATAACACTACTTTGACCATAGATTGAAATATTATTTATACGAACAAATAGTTCAATTAATAAAGATTCAATTGAAGCAATTATAGCAATTAATACAAGGTAGTAAAAATGAATATTAAATTGGTTAAATACAAATAACGATACCGCAACATAACAACAAACCATAATGGTAAAGATACTAACAAATGTTACTAAGTAGTTAGATAAACGTTTCTTAAATTTAAGTTTATTAAATTTTTGTTTTTTCTCTTTCTTTTCTTTCATTTTTACACCTCCTATCTTACTAGTTTACGTTTAAATTCATTAGCATATACTCTTGTAATGATCATTTTTTCACCATTTTCTAAAACAGCTAAAATACGACCATTAACAAGGGTAGTGATTTTCTTAATACATTTAATATTTAAAATACATGCTTTAGATATTTGAATAAAGTCAGTATTTTTATACATCTCAACAAGTTCGTAGATACGATAGTTTACTTCAAACACATCTTTTTCTACATAAGCAAAGGTTCTGTTTTCAACACTTTCAAAATAATAAACATCTTGAAGGTTAATAACAAACCTTTCTCCATCTTTTTTCCCTATCAAAGTAACTTTGATAGATTCAAGGTATTTAACGATATCTTGGATTTGTTCGTTATGTTCAGGGCATTTGATGGTTATCTCAGGTTCTTCTAACCCTTCAATAACTTCTACTTTTACTTTCATAGGTACTCCTTTCTAAAATTTTAAAAACAAGTTTTAAAATTCAAAATTTAATTTTTATTAAATCGATTTCGATATGTACATTTCTTGCAAATATCTAAATATGGCTTTCTATCTCTAAAACCAATAATACTTCTTAAATATTTATCACTATGTAGTATTTCTTCTAAACTACTTTCAAAGATATTTCCTAAAGAACTATGGCCTAAGTAATCTAAACAGCATAGAACTACTCTTCCATCAACTAAAATACCTAGTTGATCTTTTCCACCAAGACATCCAGTCATAATAGGATTATCAGGCATATCTAATGTAGGCCACTCAAACTCATCATTTTCACTAATACGAGTATTAAAGATATGGTGATGTTCAACAATGTGTGAAAATACTTTCTTGCTATAGTCATTAATTTCCATATTAACACTATTACTCTTATCATTCCATAGTCTTAAATTAACAGGTATTTCTTTGAAATACTTGTTTTTATAAGTAAGAAAATAATTAATGTTTTCAACATAGAAATCATAATTACCAACAAAATTAACCATTGCTTGTAAAGAAATGTTAATTTTCTTAAAACACTTATAGTGTTTTAATACTTCTATTAACTTATTTACTAAAACACCATTAGTTGTAAGATTAATCAAAAGTCCATACTTATTGCATAAACCAACAACCTCAAGAAAATGACTATGTAATAAAGGCTCACCTTGAATATGTAAACACACAGTATCTGTATATAAAGAAACATCTCTCAAAACATAATCAATTTCATCTAAACTCATCTCTTTTTTCTCTAACAAATGGTTAGGACAAAAAGGACAATTTAAATTACACTTATTAGTAATCTCAATATATACTTGTTTAAACTTCATCATTTACCTTAATCCATTTTCCATAAAACTTAAGATTACTTTCACTAACATAACTAACACTCATAGGATATTCAAATTCAGGATCTTCATACCATCCATCAAAAGTATATCCAGGAATATCAGTATTAGTAGGTAAGTCAAACAAACTATTCTTTTTATAATACTTAACACTTAGTACTTCTCCATGAAAACCAAAGAAACGTACTCGGTAACGTTTAAAGATCCATAAAAAGATAATCACAATCCATGGAACCATTATAACAGCAACTAAAATAACAGCTCCAACCCAAAAATAAGGAGAAAGAAATATCTCTTCATTTGCTACATTACCTTCTAAAAGCATCATTTCATTATTCATAATATCATCTCCATCTATTTATTATATCAAATAATTCATAATAATGGAAAGATTATGCAAATATGAGAACAAAACAAATAAAAACAAACCCCTAAAGGGGTTTGTTAAATTATTGTTTTGTACCATAGAATTCAATAGTGTTAACCATTGCACGATATCCACCACTTACAGTAGCAAATGAAATAGTCTTAGTAGTAGTTGTATCAATTTCAATAGCTGTATAATTACCATCGTTTGAAGGTGTAGAAACAGTATATGACGTACCATTAATAGTCAATTTTGCAGTATTTGCCTTATATCCGGCAACATATATTACAACTTTTGTTACTTTTTCATCTACTGTAATAGTCATTTTTCCTGCAGCAGAGCTAGATCCAAATTTTAAAGCACCATTGCCTTTAGCGTCTATAGAATCTGGGTACATTTTTGATCCGCCAGTAATGTTCAATGTATAATCTCCAACAGTTTCAGTATATGTTGCTTTATCACTTGATCCATCTTTATGCGTTGCAGAACCGTCTGCACCAAGAGCAAATGTTGCTAACAATACAGGAGTAGCTTCGCCTTCTGTCGCATCACATCTTGTACATTCGCCATTTGAATCAAAATCATGACCTAAAGCTTGAACTACTGTATCTTGATAACTATCATTACAATATGAACATGTATGAGTTGTATAACCAGCAACCGTACATGTAGGATCTGTAACAACTGAATTATAATTATGACCAGTTGCAGGAATTTCTTCTACACCTGATTGTACTTCTTTACAAGATGAACATATTATACCTGCTGTATAACCCACTTCTGTACAAGTTGGTTCTTGTCCATCAACATTTTCTAATTCAGTATGTTTACATTCTTCATATTTAAATGATACTGTAATTGATGCTATTCTTATTTGTTGAGAACCAGCAACATCCAATTTAATATATTTATATTCAAATGTGCCAGCAACTGTATAATCTTCATATGAAGTTGAAGTAATACTTACACCTTCAATTGGTGTCCATTCATCACCATCATTTGAACCATAAACATTTAATGTATCTTCTTTATAACCAGCATTAAATGCTAAACCATTAATAAGACCATTACATTCAATTATTGCAAAAGCATCATTTGTGCTTGAAGAATATAATCTTAATTGAGTTGTAAAATGTGCTTGCGTTGTTGTTATTGTAATATATGAATCTAATTCATGTTCTTCATTATCTGCATATTGTGTACCTGCAGGATAATTAGCAAAAAGATATGTTTCTGTTTTTTCACTCATATCGTCATTGCTAGCAATTTCAGTACCGCATCTATCGCATGAGTTATCTTCATTAATGTCAACATGTCCTAATGCTGGAATATCAGTTTGTTCAGTAATTACTTTCTTACAGATTGAACAAATTTCACCAGCAGTTTTACCAGCGGTTGTACAAGTTGCTTCATAACCATCTACAGTAATTTTATTACATTCATGAACATCTAATTCAATAATCCATCCTTTTTCAATCTCTGGAGTGATTTCACTTGTATTACTATTTTTATACTTTAATAAAACACCAAGTACAGTAATTGTATCACCTAATTGTGGTTTTACATCTAAACTGTTATATTGAACTGTACCATCTTCATTATATAAACCATAAATATAAATTTGATTAGTACCATCTGAAATATAAACATTACCATATGTAGTATTTTTCACCTCTACAATTTGTCCACTTACAAGATATTTAACTGTTGTTTTTTCACCATCAGCAAGTGAATCAATAATTGATAATGCTTCAGCAATTGTAATTTCTTGAGGTTCAGGTACATAATTAGGATCTGACTCACCGCATGCACATTCACCATTAACGAAATCATGTCCTGTTGCAGAAACTATATCATCTGTATAACTATCACCACAATCGCATGTATAAGTTGTATATCCATCAACAGTACAAGTTGGAGCAGTTACTACACTTGTATACTCATGTTCTAATGTTGGAAGGTCAACATCTTTTGTTTGTTGTGTGAATGCTGCATTAGTAAATTGAGCAGTGTATTTACCTGTACCTTTTGTTGTACAAGTTGCTTCTATAACTGTTTGATATGTTGTTTTTACAGTTTCAGTTTCAACATGAGTTTGATCATTTTGACATGTTCTTGTTGCAATAACAGATTTATTATCTTCAGACCATGTATAACTTACTTCACCATAAGCATGGTTTTTAGCAGGAATAACTGTTTGTTCAACTATAGTTACATTACATACACTACAATGTTTACCTTCAGTTAAACCTGTTTCTGTACATGTTGCTTCTTTTGCTGCATCAACTACTTCAGTATGTCCTGTTGCTGCAACTGGAGTATTTACATAAGTATCACCACATGAACATGTATGAGTTGTAAAACCAGCCTCTGTACATGTAGGAGCAGTAACTACACTTGTATATGAGTGAACATGTTTTTTAACAACAAGATAAGGGCTGAATGATGTAGCAGTAAATACTACATAACCATCTTCAACTTTGATGTTTTTAACTTCTTCTTTTGTTTCACCATTGATATGATATACAATAATATCATTTGCAGTAAGAATTGCTTCTGGAAGTTTAATCTTAACAGTTACACCATTTGTGAATGTTGAAACATTTTGATCATTCTTAGATAAAGTAATATCATATGCAGCTACATAGTCAGCTGAAGCGATTTGATAATTTGCATTAACATCTTGAGCTGTGATTTCAGTTGCAGTTAATGTAAGTTCTTCTTCTAAATTAGAAACAACAACTGTTGAATCTGTATTTTTTACTTCATACATTTGAAGCACTTCAAATGTGAATGTGCAATATCTTGTATAACTTGTAGTTTCATCAGATTGAGAAACAAGAGCAGTTAATGTAACAGTTTCGTTTCCATTTGTAGGTCTTGCAATTGTAACAACACCTTCATTAGAAACAGATACTGCTGTACTATCAGATAACCATTCAATTGTAGAACCATTTTTGCCTAATACGATTAATTGATCAGCAAATGTAGCTAATTCACCAGTTAATACATCTTTGTATTGTTCAGCAAGAGCTTCAGCATCTGCTTCAACTAATACTTCCATGTTATTTTTCCATTTTAATTCAATTGTTAAGTTTTTAGCTAAACTTGTATCAATTGTATTATTTTCTAATAATTCACCATCAAGATAATACCCTTCAAATGTGAATCCAACACGTGTTGCAGCAGCTAAAACGATATCTGCAGATTCAACTGTATATACTGTAGGAGCACCTTGAGGTAATGTACCACCATTTAATGTATAAGTAATTGAGTATTCAACAACTTCCCATGTAGCATTGAATGTTAAATTGCTAGCAGGCATTGTTGCAGGAACATTAGCATCCCAACCTGTGAATGTGTAACCAATTTTAGTTGGATCTGCAGGAACAGTAATTGCAGCACCAAATTCAACATCAGTAGATCTTACAACATCATTACCATTCATAAATGTTAATGTATATTTGTTAGCTTTCCATTGTGCAACTAATTCTAAATTACCTGTTGTACCAACTTCAACTTTTTCAACTTTTTCTTCGCCTAAATACCAACCTAAGAATTCATGGCCTTCTTTAGAAACTGCAGGTAATTCAACTTCTTCTTCAACTGTATATACTATTGGAGCATCTTGAGCTAATGTACCACCATTTAATGTGTAAGTGATTGTATATTCAACAATATTCCATTGTGCGTTAAATGTTAAATTACTTGCAGGCATTGTTGCAGGAACTTTAGCATCCCAACCCGCGAATGTGTAACCAGTTTTAGTTGGATCTGCAGGAACAGTAATTGTAGCACCAAATTCAACATCAGTAGATCTTACAACATCATTACCATTCATAAATGTTAATGTATATTTGTTAGCTTTCCATACAGCGGCGAATTGCATATCTTCTGTTACTACAACTGTTGCACCAGCTTCGTATGTAGTTTCACCAAGTTTCCATCCATCAAAAGTATTACCTTCTTTTTCAGTAGTACATTCAGGTAATGTAATTTCATCACCTGCATTAACAGTTAAGCTTTGTGCATCATTACCAAATGATACAGTATATTGATTTTGCCATTTAGCTTTTAATACTAAATCTTTCATTGTACCAACTAATACTTTAGTTAATACAACATCTTCATTACCTTCTTCAATCCAACCTAAGAAAATTTTATTTTCGTCAGTAAGAGTTGGTAAGTTAAATGTAGCTTGTCCTAATTTATATTCTTTAACAGCTTCTTCAGAAACTTCACAATCATAAGTAATTGTGTAAGTAGGAGCGATTGTTTCGCCTTTAGTTACTGTATAAGTTTTAGTTTTAGATTCGTCATTAACAGTATAAGTTAATGTAACTTTTTGTGATTCACCAGCAACTTTGCTACGGTCAACAACCATCCAATGAGCATCTTCATCATAAGTAATTACTTCTTGGCCTTCTTGAACTGCCCAAGTAATTATATTATCATATACGCTCTTATAAGTAACTGGGAAAGAGATAACTGCATTAGCAGGAAGAGAAGCTTCAATAGCATCTAAATCATGTTGAACTTTTGCATCAACAGTTACTTCAGTAGCTTCTTCTTCAGCATGTACAAGAGCAGGTGATACGAATAAACCTGCAACCATTGCAAATACAACTGCAATTATCATAAATATTTTTATATATTTACTCTTCATAATTTTCCTTTCTAAATATTTTTATATATTCTTTTTTGATAAATTTCTTTTATTTTATGTTGGGTATTAAGCCCATATTTTTTCCGCAAATTCTGGATAATCTATGAAAGGATTGCGGTTACCTTGTATTGTTTCTATATAATTATTTCTATTTATTTCTAATTGACTTACTGGATCTTGTTCATTCCAAAGTAGTAATAATTCTAATGATACTGCTATGCTTGTAAAACTATAAGCATCAGATTCTTCATATCTTGTCATTAAATAGAAGATAATTCTTGCTACATCTCCTCTAAATTCATCTCCAGGATAATATGTACTAGTTGTTGTTGAAGTACCAAATATCTTGTTACCTCTACTTGAGTTTACACTAGGATTACATGGACGAATGTGGTGTGCATCAGAATATGCAGAACTTGATGGTTTATCATTAAACCAAGATAAACTTTGTGCCCATACATGTTCTCTGTTCCAAACATTCATATCTGCTGTTTTATTAACAGATTCTCCTGTATAGAATAGAATCATATTATTTGAATTATTTGGATCCTCATCAGCTTTTTGAAGAACATCTTTTAGTTCATCATAAGAAGTTTTATGAGTATGTGTTGAAGTAATAAGACTTCTTAATTGAAGTTTTAATGCTTCTCCTGTAACATCTTCTATTGATGAGTAATATTCCATTAATTCTGTATCTTCATTATTTGGTTGAATTGTTACTTGATAAGTTAATTCTTCTGAATTAACACCATCAGTAATAGTAGCAAATAATGTTACTTTAATATCTTCATTTGTTTTATTAACTAAAGTATTATTAGCAAGGTTTCCAGTATGGTTTGCATCTATATCCCAAGTGATTTTACATCCATCAGGTGAAACTGTTGGAAGTTTAACTCCGCTTAAGACTTCAGTATACAAACTCATCTCATTATCTAAATAGATTTTACCCGCTTCTATTTCTCCCTCGGGATCAGGGGATACTCAATTTTCTTCAAAATTTACAACAATTGTCTTAATTTTAAAGTGACCACTTGTAATTGTTGAATCATTAGCTGCATAAATAACTAATGTATTTGATGTTTCATCTAAAGTTATTGTAAAAGTGCCTTGATCAAAAGAACCATTTTCAACAACTAAGTGTTCAAGAGTTAACTTTTTACCAGTTTGATATGATAATCCTTCTAAAACTATTGATGAAATCTTATTAGAAGAAGAAATAGTCAAATTATTATTAGCATATAAACGAACTTCTTTACTTGTTAAATTATATGCTGGAGCAGTTGATCCACTTCCTTTACTGAATGTAAGTGTTACACCATTTTGTACAACCTCTGTAAGTGTTGTATTAGCTGAATATAATTCAGATAAATCAATTGTTACTGATGATTGTTCTGGAGTTTCTGGTTCATGTCCTTGACATACATCGCCATCAGGACAATCAGCTACTGTACATTTTTGACATTCTTCACATAATACATGTTCATGTTCAGGAACTTTAGGTTCATGTCCTTGACATACATCACCATCTGGACAATCAGCTACTGTACATTTTTGACATTCCTCACATAATATATGTTCATGTGCAGGTTGTTCTGGAACAGTACCTGAAATTGCTTTATAAGTCACTGATATTGATGTTATAAAAGTCTTTGCAGTAGCATTAATTACAGAACTTGATCCTGTTAAGCTAATAGAATCACCAGATTCTTTGTTTTCAAAACTACCTTCACTATATTCTAATATAACTGAAACTAATTCATAGCCAGATTTAACAGCGAAAGTTAGTGTTGCTTGTTCACTTGAATAAATTCTCCAAGTATATTTGCCATTTGTATCATAAAATTTACCAGTGTTTGTTGTACCTGTAGCAGTAACATTAACAATATCATTTAAATCAAATGTTAAATATTTTGTTTGTGCTACCCAAGAATTTGTTGTTGCAATTTCTTCAATTGTTTTCGTAATTGTTACTACAGATTGTTCTGGAGTTTCTGGTTCATGTCCTTGACATACATCGCCATCAGGACAATCAGCTACTGTACATTTTTGACATTCTTCACATAATACGTGTTCATGTTCAGGAACTTCTGGTTCATGTCCTTGACATACATCACCATCTGGACAATCAGCTACTGTACATTTTTGACATTCTTCACATAATACATGTTCGTGTGCAGGTTGTTCTGGAGTTGATGCTGATCCAGTTTCATATACAACAGTAATTGAATTAGCTCTACCTTGAGCTGCTAACGCTTCAATTGTGAAAGTATCTGAAGTATTTGTCAATGTAACTGTAATAATATTTTCAACATTTGTGAATTGAAGTTCACCTAAAGAATCTGTGATTGCTGTAACATATTTTGATTCTATTCCAGTACAATCAAATACAACTTGTTTAATTGTTCCATCTACTTTAATTTCTAAACTAGAAGATTTATAGAATCTAGCTGGGTTAGCATAATCTCCAACATTATTTGTAGAGGCTGCTTTATTATTAGTAACAGTAATTCCGTTTTGTACCCAAACTTGATGTGAAGTATCAAATTCAGTTCTTTGAGCTTTATCTGCAAAACTAATTGTTGCATTTACTTCTTGTGTAGGTTGATCTGGATCAACAACAACAGCTTTAGGAACTAAAATTTCAAATTCTTTTGTATCTTCGTATTCACCAAGAGTTAATGTTGCAGTTAATTTAACTGTAACATCTTCTGATCCTCTTGTAACAACACCATTTGCAGAAATAACTTGTTCATTTGATGAAGTCCAAGTAATTACTGAACCATTTTTACCACTTGTAGAAAGTGTTAAGTTAGATGTTGTTTGAGTAGGTAATGTTAAGTTTTCTTTATCTAATGCTAATTTATCAGCATCTGTAACTTCCTTTGCTTCTTGTAAATATGAAGTGAATGAAGTTGCAGCATATGAAATAGCACTAACACTAAATGTATTATAAGTACCATATGTACCAATATAATAAGTTTCTTCTCCAACAATAGTAGTCATTGTATTATAAGTTTCGTTATAACTCCAAACGATTGAAGCCGAATCATCGAATGAAATATTAACATAATTACCACTTTGAACTACGCCAATATATTTACCAGTTGATTTTACATATAAGTAATATCCGCCATCAGTTTTTTGAACATTGATGATAGCCGCTTCAACAATGTCTTCTGTAGATGCACCGAAATTACCTGATTTTATACCAGTTGAATATAAAGTTTTACTTGTATTCTTTTGTTCTACAACAAGGTTATAATCCACATTTTCAAATGGGAATGTATCTTGTTCTTGTTCTAATGCAGGAACGACAAATTCAAATGAAGCGTATTCAGCAGCATTATTAACGATTACTAATGCGTATACTAGAACTACTTGTTCTTCTTCAACTTGAATCATTGTAATTGCACCATTTGCATTATTAATACCAAGGGCTGTAGAAGTTGAGAACCATTGTACTTTAGCACTATTAATTGTTGTTACAAATTCTGTTGGTAATTCATTTGTAGTGTATTTAGCTTCTAAAGCTTCTCTAGCTTTACGAGCTTTAACTAAGTCAGATTCACCAATTTCGAATGTTAATTCAACTTCGCCTTGGAAGTTACCAATACCTGTAACTACTGCTTTGGCAGTACCTTGAGCAATGTTATTTTCATAAGTTACTGTGAAGTCTGTTCCAAGTTCTAATTTAGCATCGCCAAATTTACCACTGATTGCAGGTTCAACTGCTTCACCAGTTTCTGATTGAGCTGGAATAGATTCAAACATATTTTCTGTTAAATTTTTAGGAGTAACAGTTAATGTAGCTTTTAAAGTTTCTGTAATAGGTTCATAGTTATCAGAACCAGTGAAGATTGCTTCAATTACTTTGCTGCCAGCATCTGTTAAACCTTCTGTGTATTCTACCGTTACACCAAATGGTAATTTACCTTCAATTTCAATACCATGTAATGTACCATCGTATTCAACAGTTGAATCATTAAATTCAACACTGTTTACATCAAATTTAGCTTTGTTGATTTTGAATTCAACAATTGTTGTTCCATCACCGTATACTTCATGATGATAACTTACTGTTACATAGTAAGTACCTTGATCAATTGCACCAGTGAATGTTTTGTTATTATGTTCATAATTTAATGTGATATCATTTAATACTGTATTACCATCTTTAACAACAGCTTCAAACATTTTGTTTGTACCATCGTAAGTAACACTTGTTTGTGCAGGATCAACATAGATTTCATATTGACCACTAATGATAACTAATGTACCTGCAACATAACTAATTTCATAGTTGTTAGAAGCTAAACCACTAACTTCTACTGTGTATGTACCAGATACTGTAGTATCAGTTACATTTGGTTTATATTCTGGAGTACCTAAATCTTCTTGTTTATCTTCTCCTAATAAACCTTCAACTGTAATTGAGAATGCAGGTAAGCTTGCACCAGCATTGATTGCAGTTGGATTAACTTTAACAGTTAAAGGAGCTTTTGTTACTGATAAGTTAACTGTAATATTTTCAGGATCATTATAATCTTCAGGTTTGTTGTTTGTAAATAATACTTTTAATGCTACTGGAGTTGCTGTAACATCTTTAACACTACCTTGAACAACTGCAGTTAAACCTTCAGGAAGGTTTGGAAGTTGATATGTTTGTGCATAGCCATTATAAACAACTGATTGATCTTTAAATAATCCTTCTAAATCATAATCTAATTTACTAACTGTTAATCCTTCGATTACTGTTGTAAATTCTCCATATTTTACAGTTACTTGGTTATGTCTACCATGTAGAACTAAACCTTCATAATTTTCTTCTAAAACAAATTCTAATTCTTCTAAAGCTAATTCTTTAGTAGTTTTGCCATCATTGTATACTGCAACTACTTTTAATCCTTCAGGATTAAATTCTTCTAAAGCTTTATATGATAATTTTGTTGGAGCTTGTTCAACTTTGATACTTTCAATTTGAAGTGGAGCCCATTTTGCATATAATGTAATGTCACCACTTAAACCTTTAGGAAGAGCTTCTAATGCTTCACCTTCAAAGTTTTCATTTAAGTACCAACCTAAGAATTCAACACGACCTCTAGTTGGTTCATATAATGCAACATCTGTTCCTACTTTATATTTAGCAGGGTTATTAGCATTTTGTGTACCATCATTTAATACATAAGTAATGTTATATTCATTTGTTAATGTTGTTCCTTTTAAAATTGTGATTGTAAATTCTTTTGAATCTGCATATCCACTGTTTTCAATTGTAACTGTTAAAGTAACAACTTTATCTTCATCAGTTGGACGAGTTACTTTTGCCCAACCATTATTAATTGTAATATAATTTTGATTTTCTTCTGCTTCCCATGTAATTGTAGAATTGTAAACACTGATAGTAGGCACTGGGAAATCAATTATAGCCTTATCAGGTAAGTATATGTTTTCTAATTCTTCACTAACCATTTCTTCTGGTGTCTTTTCAGCAGCATTAACATTTAATGAGCCAAATGAAAATAAGCAAACAAAGAAGATAGCGATTAATGAAATGATAAATAATTTCTTTTTCATAATTTTCTCCTTGATTTTTAAATTTAATTTAGATTGTATATATTTTTTAGATTGAAATTCTTTGTGTTCTTTTACATCAACTATTCTCATAACCTTGTAAGTTGAATACCTCCACTAGTATCAATAACGATATTAAGTGTGATAGTGACATATTCGGCAGTATCACCATACAT
This sequence comes from Bacilli bacterium, assembly GCA_045589955.1. GTDB lineage: Bacteria > Bacillota_I > Bacilli_A > ML615J-28 > CAG-313 > CAJGCS01. The sequence goes on from JAZNQD010000055.1 coordinate 15,362, forward strand.
CATAATACCAATTACCTCTACTGCATAAGTACCTGGGCTTCCGATGATTGTGATATTACCACTACCATCGACCATTAAGGCACTCGATAATGACATCCACATAATGTCTGTACCTATGTCAGTCTTAATGTCGAGTTTATTGCCTTTTAGCAATGACTGATCATTTTCGACTTTCATTCGGTCATCCTTTATGCGTCTTAGTTGTTCTTCGTAAGAGATTGTTTCGACTCTTACCATTAGTTCAACTTGTTCGTAAGTTGGATCATTTGGTACGAATATCATTGGATATTCATAAATACCAACATCTAAGACTTGGTAAGGATCTTTCCATTTGAAGATACCTTCTATATCAGTCTTACCACCTACGAAACCAACGTCATCTAAGATATGTCCTTCAAATCCTACATCGGCTATCGGATTTTCCTCTATAATCGGTTCGTTTTGTAAAATATTTAAAGTAGCTTTTGTACTTACACTTAAGTAGTTCTTAGATTCTTTAATACTAATATCTACTACATAACTACCCACATCTGTGTGAATGTTATTTGTAAAGACAATTAAGCCATCACTATTTGTTTCAACATCTAAGATATCAAAGCCATGAGGGCTACCATCATAGTAGATGTATTTATCTACTACTGAAATAATCGGTTTAGCCTTATCGACTTCAAATGATATTTCGATTGGTTCAATATAATAATCGCTTCCTAGGTATTCTAGTTTAGCTTTATATGAACCAGCATCGATTACTCTATCTATTTCATTTTCAGAGTTATCATAATATCTTAATAATATATCGTCTATATCTTTTTCATTACCTTCAAAGTCTTTTACAATATAATCAAGTTTGTGTGGACTTGAATCATAAATGTATTTGTTATCTTTGATAAATTCAAGATATAATATTTCTAAATATTCGACACGTATTTCAATGTCATCATTTATATTCTCAATGAGATAATTTCCATTATCATTAATTTCTATCAACTGATTGTTTGCTAGTACAGTCATTTGATATTGTTCAGGATTAACGTTTTGATTAATTTTAATTTGAACATTGCTTCCTGAAATAATTGGGCCATCATAAATAACTTCATAAGTGAATGTTTCATCTTCAATAACGTTTATTTCATATTGATCATAGAATCTTAAGAAATAAACATTCGTATCACTTGATAATAAACTAAAAGTAACTGATCTTAATCTATCTTTATCATAAGACCATTCATACTTGAAGACTTCTTCGCCATCTAAACATTCATTAGCAATTTCTTGTAATCTTTCATCACTTATCACAGTTCCAACTTCTAACTCTTCTGTTGCGACTAAATCATCTTGGTCATAGAAGTTGATTGAGTAAGTTTCTGGAAGTGGTTTGGTGTATGTCGTAAGTAAACATGTTAGTAAAATGAAAATAACGACAAGCGAAATCCCAAACCCGAAGCCTAATCTTTCATCTAGCTTTTTCTTCATGGATTTTACCTCCTTTCTTTGAAAATATAAAAAAGTGCTAGTTATCCATATCTAATTATTATTAATTAAACATAAATAACTAACACTTCACCTCTTTTCTTTTTATAACAAATATCATAAAAAATAACTGCTAGGCAATTAATGTTAATTACATCATAGTTCCACAATTTACGGTAGCGGAGTAGAGACATTAGACCCATATTATCTAACATATATGATATTTATTATATTAAGTTGTTATTTAGTACAAAAAGGTATACCTTTATTTACGGCAAAATACCTTAAAGTCCATTATATTTTATCACAATAAATATTATAATGACAAGAGAAATGTATTAATTTTGTTATTTTTAAAAAAGGTATACCTTTTTAAAAAAAGAACGTTATGAAAGATTAACCCTTTCATAACGTTTTTATTTTGTTATTTTCTTATTATTCTTCTTTTTGTTTAGCAAGAAGATCTCTAATTTCTGTTAATAATTTGATATCTTCTGGAATAACTACTTCAGCTGGAGCTTCTTCTACAGGTGCAACAGGTTCTTCTGCATATAATGCATCTTCAACTTTTTTCTTTGTTTTTGCAATGGCATTAGAAATGCTAGTTGCAATACGAAGTACTAAGAATAAAATGAAGGCAGTAATTACAAAGTCGATTGCGTATTGGATTAAACGTCCATAGTAAATCATATTACTATATTTTAAATTTCCATATTCATCTACGTCTTGAACAAATTCTTGATATTGAACTTGACATTTATCACAAATACCATCTTTATTGATAATCTTACCTGATTTAACTTCTTCACCATCAGTGTGTTCACAAGCAGGTAAGTTTTCATCTAATGCTAAATCAACCCATTTACCAATTGGTTCTGCATTATCAAAGTGATGTGCTAATCCTCTAACATCAACTTCACTTTTCATAACACTACCAACAAAAGGCATAATAACATCTTTATTAAATGATGTTACGATTGCAGAGAAAGCGCCCCCAACAATAACACCAATTGCCATTGATAATGCATTACCACGTTTAATGAAATTAATGAATTCTTGCCAGAAACCTGTAATGCCTTTTACAGCTTTATTTTCTTCCATTTGTTTTTTTCTTTTATAACGAGCAATTTTTCTTTCTAACTTAGCTTGTTCTTTTTGCTCTTTTTTAAGTTCTTTTTCGTTCATTGTTAAATCTCCTATTTCTTTAGTGATGTTAAAATTCTATCACTAAATGACAAATATTTCATCTTTCTTACTCTATAAATTTGAACTTATTGTTAATGAACTCTTTAATCTCGCTCCAAGCAAGTTTATATTCTGGTAATATTCCCCCCGCAAATTGAAAACAATGAAACATTTTATGATATCTTGATAATTTAACATCAACTTTTTTCTTTAAAGCTTTTTCATAAATCATAATTGAATCACTTTCTAATACTTCATTAGAACCAACTTGAATTAACATTGAAGGAAAATTATCATATTCCCCAAAAACTGGTGAAACATATTTATTTTTAAGATCTACTTTTCCCATATAGGTTTTCTTAGGTGCCATTACTTTATGAAGATATTTTGAATATCCAAACATTGGATCTTTATATAAATTATAAAGTCTTGAAGTCCCACTATCAGTCATATCAGCCCAAGGTGACATGAGGATAATACCACCTGGAAGAACTTCTTCATTATCACGTAAGTAAAGACATAATGCTAGGGCTAAGTTACCTCCAGCACTATCTCCAACTATAATAATGTCTTCATTTTTAAAGCCTTGTCTAAGCAAATATTTCCACCCTTCGATAGCATCTTCTAAGGCACTTGGAAACAAATTTTTCGGGGCAATTCGGTAATCTAATGATACTACTTGCATATTATCACTAATCTTTAAGTACCGAATTGCATTCTTAAAGTATAGTTTAGTATGGGGAGTTAAATAGCTTCCTCCATGAAGTTGATAGATTATTTTTTTAGGATTAGTTGCATTTTTATTTTTAATATAGTATAGTTTTGACTTTGATAATTTAATTTCATTTACAATATATTTTTTATATTTAGGTACAATTGGTAATTTTATTTTTTTATCTTTGTTGCTTCTTTCAACAACAAATTTCATTATTTTACTAATTAATAAGCCATTAAAAGATTCTTTTGTTGTTGCATTCATATTAAACTCCTTATCTATTTTTCTTAAATTTTACTACTAATAGTATATGAAGTTTTTTGTATTTTAAACAAAAAAAGTAAAGCAAACGAATGTTTGCTTTACATGTTTGTATTTTTCGTATAGAACATTACACTAATGTTTGTGTCTTTTAAAGCACTTACAAAATAACGAACTGTGTTATAACCTCCATCAGCTAAATGATAATCAGATGTACAAACAATGATTGTATCAGCCCCTAAATCTTTAGCAATTGGAACAGAGAATAGAGCATTTTCATATGTTGAATGGGAATTTTCTTCCTTAATTAATAAAGATTTATCAATTCCTTTAGAAACTAAATACTTTTCCATCGCGTGTGCTTCAGAAATGTTTGGGGCAGGATTAGCTATTCCTCCTGATAAAATAACTTTAATTGGGTTATATTTTTCAATAATTTCTAAAGCCATTTCTAATCTTTCTTCTTGAAATTTAGTAATTGAACCATCATCATTTAAACGATTTCCAAGAACAACTAAGACAGTCTTATTCACCATAAATAATATACTCCTCAATTTGAATATTCGGATTAGAAATTGGGAAGAATTTATCTTGAAGTCGAAGTTCTCTAATTAGCATGTCCGGTACCGCAAAATCACTTACAAAACCGTTATCATTCCCAGGGAAATATGATTTATAGTATAAATAATCAACTGTTGCAACAGTAATAATTTCTTCACTATCTTTATAATTACTTAAATCAACATCAGCTTTATAATAAAGTTCATACTTATCAAGCAAATTATAAATTTCTTTAGCTTTTACTTTTGTTATACAAATCATATTTTCAAAAGGAAAGATTGAATAAACTGTATTAATATTTATTTCGTTTCCTTGTTTTAGGTTACCGGTCGAACGAATAGAACCAGTATTGATAATTGCAATATCAGCACCTGTTGCTTGGTTCATTACTGAACTAATCCAAATACCTAATTTAGCTTTACTTGTTACACTTTCCCCCGCAACACAATAAACTTCGGAAGATATTTTGCTTGCATAATAATCAACAATATTTTGAACATCTTGATTGTACTTGTCAGTATTAATCGTCATATTTTGGATTGTACTTTCAACAACATCCATTGTTTCTAAATCAAGTGTTAGAACAATTTTACCAAAACTATTGTTATTACCACTTGACTGAACAACAGGTACATCAGCCCCATCAGTTCTTTTAATATATCCTTTTTGTTTCGTATGAGTATGACCATTAATAATCGCATCAACTAAATATTCACCATTGTACTCAAGACTTGCAAGAATTTGATTGTAATCATAATCTTCAACTCCACTTGATTCACCACCGTGAATATTAACAATAATGACATCTGCACCTTGATCTTTAAGGGATGAACAAATGCGTAAGGCACGTTCTTTAATGTCTTTTTTGATTTCGTAAGGTTTATAGTAATTAGCACTAATTGAGCTTGCAACATTACCAATAAAACTAACTATACCAACATTAACATCTTCTTTTTTAACAATAATTGATTCAAATATTTTCCCTTCATTATTTAATAGTAATGAATTTGTACTTTTTTCATAAATATTTGCATTAAGCAAAGGGAAGTTAGCTTCGCCATTTTCTTCGATATTGTCAAAATAACGAAGGATTTTTTCAAGTCCCCAGTCAAATTCATGGTTACCAATTCCCATCATATCAAAGTCCATTTCATTCATAGCCTCAATTACTGATAATCCTTCAGTCATATTTGAAATAGCAGTTCCTTGAAACATATCACCATTTGCCATTAAAACAACATCATCAAGATCATTTTGATTTCTTTCGTAGTCAATGATTTGTGCAACATTAGAAAGACCGCCAAGTCCTTGTTCATCTTGTTCAATATAACCATGTGTATCATTTAATTCAAAAATTGTTAAATCAAATAAACCGGCTGGACCTGGAACACTATCAACAAGTTCAATAACAATAACATCGGTTAAACCAGAATAAGTGACGGTTATTTCATGTAATCCTATTCTTTGAAGTTTGCTTAAATCTTCCTCGCTTATCATTGATGAAGTAATTGGTACAAGTTGATAAGTACCTTCATCACTATAAACTTTAATAAAATAATCATAAATTGAGAAATCCTCAATTAAAAAAGCAGAATTATCTTCTAACATAACATCAATCTTATAGATTGATGTTTTTGTTTCACATGAAACAAGTACAAAGATTGATAAAAATAATAAGAGAAATTTACTTAGTTTTTTCATTTTTATTTTCCTTTAAGAAATCAAATTTTTTCCAAATTTTACCAAATAAACTAATTGAAGGTCCATAAAGTAAAGCTGCTATGATAGAACCAACGCCAATTACTCCTCCAAGTAAATAACCAATAACAAAGAAGATTATATCAGTTATTATTTTAACAACCCAGAAAGGAATTTTAGTTACTTGGGATAATTTAACCGTAACGCCTTCAAAAGGTGATAATCCACGATTAATATAAATATAAAGTGATATTGCAAACCCGCCTAAAGCAAGAGCAAGCAAAATATAAGTTATTTGTAAAACAACTTCGAAATTCTTTGGTAATTCAATACTTGCAAGGTTCGGTATAATATTAATCTTTAAGACAAGATTAATTAAAACGCCTAAAAATGCTATCATTAAAATTGTCCCAACGCCAATTGATTTACGATTTATAATGAGCATAATAACTAAAAATAAACCATTTATCATTAGATTGGCATAACCAAGTTTAATACCTAATGCTTTGGCAACACCTTGATTTAAACAAAAGATTGAATCACTCCCAAAATTAGAATTATTAAAAAGAACATTAACAATTGCCAAAATAATTATCGAAGTTATTAAGCATAAATAATGCTTATAGTTTTTTTTAAGCCAATTTCTCATCTTGTTTATCTCTTTCGATAATCTTTGCTTTTAATTCATAAATACTATCATCTAAGATAATTTCTTCAACTGAATCACAAATTATTGTACCAGCTTTAGGGTTTTTGATTGACTCAATATCCCCAAGGATTGTTGCATCAACTGTTGAATATTCAAAAGCTAAATCACAATTATCCATATAACAATTAATAATTTTTAGGTTTTCACAATAACAAAGTGGTTGAGTACTACTAATGACGCAGTTTTCAAGAGTTAGATTTTTCGAAAACCAACCAAGATACTCACCATAAATGACTGAATCTTTAATATAAACATTCTCACTATGCCAAAAGGCATCTTTAGTTCTTAATTCACTATTAGTAATTTTTAAATTATTAATATATTGAAATGAATATTTACCTTTCATTTCAATATTATCAATCGAAATATTATTTGAACCAAAAAACAAATAAGAACTTTCAATATTACTGTTATTTAATTTGATATAATTACATTTCCAACCAAACTCATCAGAATTAATATCACAATCTTCTAAGATTAAATTATTACATTCACGAACCGATTTTGTGCCATGGATTTTGGTATTTTTAATAAAACCATTATTTGCGTACCAAATAGGTGCTCGAGATAGGGGGGTAAATTCTGAGTTTTGAACATTAAATCCTTGAGCATGCCATAAAGGGTAACGAAGGTTAAAATAACTATCTCTAATATCACAGTTTCTTATTTCTTTTAAAGCAGATTCTCCATCTGCTTGGCCAGAAAACTTGACGTTTACTACTTCTGTATCTTTTAAGTTATATAAGGCTCTTTCTTCTTCAAGAATTAAATCTTTAATAATGTTTTTCATAACTACTACCTCATTTATCTTGAAATTATCAATGGTTTTTCAACAACAATACCCGGCTTTGCTCCTTTAACTGCTTTGATTAATACCACATTAGACAATTCTTTATTTTCATCATAAACAAACTTCAGTTTCTTTACAATCATTTTATTTTTCTTAAGTTCTTCAATTACTGCTGTTAAACGTGATGTTTGAAACAACATAAATAAAGTACCATGATTTTTCAAGTTTCTTCTTATTGCTTTAATAAGATTTTCTAAGTTTAGATTACCTTCATGTTTTGCAAGGTTTTTGTACTTATCCTTTGAAAGTAATTTTTCATTTGTTTCAAAATATGGAGGATTGCAAATAATAACATCAACTTCCTCATCTTTATAACTTGTTGCATCGGCACATTTTAATGTAACATTTTCAATGTTATTTACTTCCATATTATGTTTTGCAAGAACTAATGCTTTTTCATTAATGTCAATCCCAATCATTTTCTTCGGATTAAACATACTTGCATAAAGAAGTAATGCTCCAGTATTAGTACCAATATCAAGCACTGTATCTTTTTTATAAATATATAAAAACTCACCAAGTGCCATTGTATCAGTATTTATACGAAACATTTCATCATCTTGATAAACGATAATATTCTCATGTTTTGGTAAAAACTCTTTTGTTATACTCATTTTGAAACCTCATTCTTTAATATATTATACCATTTATTTATCTAAATGACAAAATATTTGTATATAAGGAAAAAACTTATCTTAAAAAAGATAAGTTTTAAAAATCAATTTCTTTTACATCATCAGGAACAATGAACATTTCATTGTAATGTTCTGGATCATCAACGATTTGATCTTCTCTTAGTTTAAAGTAAGTAGCAGTTGCCTTAGCTAAAACAGTTCCATTTTTATCTTGGATATGACCTTCAGCTTCAAACAAGAAACGATTAGTCTTGGTAATACGACCAACACCAATTAATTCTTCATTATAAGGAACAGGTTTTAAGAAACGAACATTTATATTAGTTGTAACTCCCCAAGTTTCTGGTTCTGTAATCCAAATCGCCCGACCGATTAATTCATCTAACATGCAAGTGATCATACCACCATGCGTTCTTCCAGGATAACTTTGGTGATTTTCTTTATAGACAAATTTTGTCACAACAGAATTATCTTCCATTTCATAAAAAGGAGCTTTCAAACCAAATTCATTTTCCATCCCACAAATAATACACATTTTACTGTTTTTTTGTTTCTTAACTACTTTCATACTTCCTCCTAAAAACTTTTTTCACAAGGATAAATGACATCTAGGTCTTTATTATCCTTATAATATTTGGTATAATCTTTAGATTGATTCTTTAAACATAACTTAATATCAGCTTCTGTATATTTTGGTTCTTTTCCAAGTTTAGCCATGATTTTATTAATATATAAATATCTTACAATATCATAGCGATCAAAACAATAATTAGAACTTAAATATTCTAAAGCCTTATTAAGATCAAAACCCTCTTCTTCTAAAAGACTAAAATATGAATATAGGTAAATAACTGGTGATGTTGAGTATTTACCATCTCTTTTAATACCCTCTAAAATTAAAGACTTAGCTTTTTCTAAATCAACGGTTGTGCCAATTCCTTTAATATAGGCATGTGCTAAATAACCGATCGCACAGTTACAAGTAATATGAATTGATTTACTAAAGTTCTTATAAGCTTCTTGATAAATTCTAAATGCTTCATCATAGTTTTGACAAAATTCATGATAGCGACCATAAATGGTTAGAACACAAGGTTCTGACTGATCCATTTGATATGCTTTAGTTAGATAAAAACCAGCTTTCTTGATATCTTTTTTAAGCCCATAGTCACCAAATAAATAACGAATACCAAGTCTGCGCATATCCCAAACAGAATTAGGGACAATATTTAAAATCGCTTTATGATATTTTTTAAAATAATTTAGGGGATCTTCAACTAAGAAAAGGACACTTGAATAAAAATCACTATCTTGCATATAACCTAATTGATGAGCTTTTTCAAAATAAGAATAAATAGTATCATAATCTTGTAAATAACGACTTGCATTATCACCAAGTAAATAATATAAGAAGCCATTATCTGGTTCATCTTCTAGCCCTCTTTTTAGAAGTTCATCATTTTCTTCATAACGTCCCAAAGAACCATTTACTAAGATAATTTCGGCAATCGTAAGTTCATCAGGATTTTGATTATAAGCTTTATATAAATACTTAACAGCTTGTTCTAAATCTTCTTTGGATTCTGCCACTAGATTTAGAATGTATCCTAAGCAATAATTTACTTTCCAATTTTCGTATTTTTTTAAAAACTCTTCACAAATTGCGATTGCTTTATCCCAATCTTTTACAACTTCTAAGATTTTCACTTTTTCAAGGATAATATCGGCATCAAGATTAACTTTATCTTCTGGAGTAATATTTTCATCATAATATACTCTAAAACCATCTAGCGTTTCTAAGGCATCTTCTACCATGTTTTTTAACATATAAGCCTCACTAAGTTTAATACGAGACATATTATGTTTATTATCATACTCTAAGGCTATTTGATAAGCATTGATGGCTTCATCTAAATATTCTTCTTCTTTTTTATTTTTGTACAGGGCTAAAGAAGTAAGTCCACGTAAGTAGTATAATTCAACACTTGGGTTAAAACGCGAGAACGCTTTTTCAACTGTTGCTTCTGCCTCATCAAACTCAGAAAAATCTAACAAGATTCTTACTTTCATAAAGTAATTATTAATTGTTACATCATCATCTTCATCAATTATCGAATCAAGTAGTTTAAGTGCTTGAATAATATTTTGTTGTTTTTTGGTTTTTAGTAATGCCTTTACATAAATGTTTTTAATTTCTGAAACATTATCAAATCCCCCCTCAATTACGCCTGGTGCATATTTAATAATGTCTTCATTATGGCCTAGTAAATCAGATACATAGATAAGTAAGGAACAAGCTTGGTCAAAGTATTTACTATTCTTGCTAACGACATATTTAAAGTCTAGATAATCTTGATCTAGATGTTCTCGTTTATAAATAAAGTCAATAAAGGCACGAAAGTATCTAGCATCAATATTCTTAGGTTTGATTGTCGCCTCTTGGTCGAAATATGAATAAGCTTCATCATAATTTTCTTCATTTAAAAGATTAATTCCATAATCTAAATCAAATTTCATTACGCATCCCTCATTACACTTCTTCTAGTTTCTTTCTTTATTTCTTCCTTTTTCATATCTTCACGTTTATCATATAGTTTCTTTCCCTTTGCAAGGGCAAGATCAATTTTAGCAATACTACTGCGAATAACAACACGTAAAGGGATTAAAGTAAAGCCATCTTTTTTTATTCTTTGTTCTAATTTTATTATTTCACGTTTATGAACAAGAAGTTTTCTTGTTCGATCGGCATCATGATTAAAGATGTTACCTTTTTCATAAGGAGAAATGTGCATCCCAATAACAAACAATTCATGATTTTTAATATAACAATAACTATCTTGAAGATTAACTTTACCAAGGCGAACTGATTTAATTTCTGTTCCCTTTAGAACAATACCAGCTTCAATTTCTTCTTCAATATAATAATCATGGTATGCTTTTTTATTTTGGCATATTAGTTTTTCATTTTTTTGAATCATGATGCTATCCTTTCTAAAACTCAAGTTTAACTTTAGTTTTTAATTTTTTTAATTAATTTAAACGATATTTGTCTTTTTTCTTTATTAACATCAACTAATCTAACCCTTACTAAATCACCCATTTGATAAATATTACCAACTCTTCTTCCAACAACTCGTGCATTTATTTCATCAATATCATAATAATCATCATGCATATCTTCATAACGAACTAAACCTTCAACTGTGTTTGAAAGAGTTACATAAATACCAAAGTTAGTAATTGATGAGATAACCCCATCAAAAGCTTCATGAATAAAGCTTTCCATATATTCGCATTTCTTAAGACTTGTTGCATCGCGTTCTAAGCTTTCAGCAAGTCGTTCTTTTTTACTAGAATTATCTGATGCATTTCTTACCTTTTGGCTAAAATAATCATCACTATTTTCATAATTTACTTGAGGTTTATTTAACATATAATGTTTAATCAAGCGATGAACAAGTAAATCTGGATATCTTCTAATCGGTGATGTAAAGTGTGTATAACACTCACTAGCAAGACCATAGTGCCCTAAGTTCGTTTCTAAATATTTTGCTTTCATCATTGAGCGAAGTAAAGTATTATTAATGATTGTTTTTTGAATATCATTTTCTTCACTTTCAAGTTCTATTAAAACTTCTTGTAAAGCTTTTGACATTGCTTTTGAAGTTTTTCCTTTAACTTTAAACTCATAATTAAAATTATTTAAAATCGAAATAAAACGGCCAATCTTATCTTCCTTAGGTTCTTCGTGAATACGGTAGATAAAAGGAACATCTAACCATGTCATAGCGGTTGCAACAGTTTCATTTGCAATAAGCATAAACTCTTCAATGAGTTTTTCACCAACTCCACGTTTTCGTAAAGCGATATCTAAGACCGTCCCACTTGCATCAAGAATAACTTTTGCATCATCAGTTTCAAAATTAAAAGCACCTCGATCTTTACGCATTTGGTAAAGAATACTTGCAAGTTCTTTCATATTATATAACATATCAAGAATTTTTGCATATTGTTTACTAATGATTTTATTATCATTTTCTAAGATTTCGTTAACATTATTGTAAGTCATTCGGTAAGTTGTTTTAATAACTCCTTCAAAGATATCGTATTCTAAGACATGACCGGTACGATCAATTTTCATTTCACAAGCCATAACTAAACGATCAACATTTTCGTTTAAAGAACAAATACCATTTGATAAAACTTTTGGTAACATGGGAATTACTCGATCAGGCAAGTAAACACTTGTTCCACGATTATAAGCATCAACATCAAAACAAGAGTTTTCTTTAACATACTCACTTACATCGGCAATATAAACTCCTAATAAATATGTTCCATCTTCGTTTTTAACAACTCGAACAGCATCATCTAAGTCTTTAGCATCATCACCATCAATTGTGATAATAACTTCATTACGAAGATCTCTTCGGTTTTTATAATCTTCTTCTTTTAATACTTTGGGAACATCTTTAATAGCTTGTTTTGTTTCTTCACTAAATTCCACTAATACTTTTGATGTTTTAACTAAAGCAGTAATATCAATATTAGGGGTGTTAATATTACCAATAATCTCAGTAACAACTCCATCAGCTGTATTATTAGGATAATATTTTGTTATTACAACTTTAACAAAGTCATCTTCTTTTGCTTTTTTTAAATCACTTGATTTAATAAAAATCCAAAGATCAACTTTACTATCAACGCTTTTTAATACATATTTGTTTCGGTATTTCTTTAAGCGTCCATAAACCTCAGTCGTTCCTCTTTGAATGATTTTTAGAACACTACCTTCTAAACGACCTAATTTATCTTTAAAAACACTAACTAATACTTCATCTTTCGAAATTGCCCCTTTTAAGTTATCTCTTTTAACAAAGATACTTCCTGTTTCTAAATCGACAAAACCATAACCTGCATCTTTAACATCAATAATTCCACGTGCAAGGTTAAGTTTTGCGATAGTTGCAAACTCATCTTTTTTATTACGACTAATTTTGTATTCATCTTCTAATTCATTTAAAGCTTTAACTAGTAATTTAAAAGAAGCTGCACTATCAAAACCTAACATATCAAATAACTTATCAACCCCAACTGGTAAATAGTTAACATCTTCAAAGATTTCCATTAGTTGTTCTTTAATAATATTAATGTCCATGCAAGTTACCACCTTTCTTAATATTTTTTAAAATTAAAAGAGCTATTATTAATAGCTCTTTTATACTCATATTATAAACCTAATAATTTTATTAATACTGTTAAACAAATAAAAGTAACTGATAATACTGTTGTAGTAACATTAATTACTTTTTCTAAACCTCTTTGTTTTTGGTTAGCGAATAAATCAGATTTTTCGCCTGAGAATGCACGTGATGCATCATCTTTAGAAGGTTGAATAACAACGATTAATATCATTAAAACTGAAACAATTCCTAAAGCTACTAATAAAAGGTAATCGTACCACTCTAAACCCATAGTGTTCCTCCCATAAATATTTTAATACGTACTTATAACGTGTATATTATACCATATAAGTTTTAATATTGCAATTTTTTTGTTTACTTTTTTTATTTTAAGATATGTTCAACAACTTCAGAGATATTCTTAACTGGGATAATGTTTAAAGTATTTTTAACACTTTCAGGTACATCATCTAAATCTTTAATATTATCATAAGGAATAAGAATTGTTTTTAAGCCACTTCTTGCAGCTGCAATTGATTTTTCTCTTAGACCACCAATTGGTAATACATTACCGCGTAATGTGATTTCACCAGTCATACCAACGCTGTGATCAACATAACGATTAGCAAAAGATGAAATAATTGCACTAGCAATTGTCACACCAGCTGAAGGTCCATCTTTAGGTGTAGCACCTTCTGGTACATGGATGTGAACATCACTTTCATCAAATAGCTTATAATCAATACCATAACTACTTGCATTAGTTTTTACATAACTTAATGCGGCTTGGGCTGATTCTTTCATAACATCGCCAAGTTTACCAGTTAAAACAAGTTTACCATTACCTTTATAATGAGTGACTTCAATTGATAAAGTATCACCACCAAATTGAGTGTAGGCAAGTCCAGTTACAACCCCAATTTGATCATTTTGTTCAACGATATTATGAGTGTATTTTGGTTTTCCAAGATATTCTTCTAAGTTATCAACATCAATAAGAGCTTTTTCACAAACACTTAATAAGATATTTTTGATTACTTTGCGAATAATCGAACCAAGATATCTTTCTAATTCACGAACACCAGCTTCACGAGTATATTCTTGAATAATACGATAGATTGCTTGATCAGTAATGGCAAATTGTTCTTCTTTTAAACCATGAACAGCAAGTTGTTTTTTAAGTAAATGTCGACGAGCAATCTCAAACTTTTCATATTCAGTATAACTAGAAAGTTCAACAATTTCTAAACGGTCACGAAGGGGTGCAGGAATATATTCAAGGTAATTTGCTGTTGCGATAAAGAATACTTTTGATAAATCAAAAGGTTCTTCTAAATAGTGATCACTAAAGAATTGATTTTGTTCTGAATCTAATACTTCAAGTAAAGCACTAGTAGGATCACCTTTATAGTCTTTACTTAACTTATCAATTTCATCAAGTAAGAAAACAGGATTATTTGTTCCTGCTTTTGTAATACCTTGTAAAATACGACCAGGAAGTGCTCCTAAGTAAGTTCGACGATGACCTCTAATTTCTGATTCATCTTGAACGCCACCTAAAGCTTGTTTAACAAACTTTTTGTTTAAGGCTTTAGCAATTGATTTAGCTAAAGAAGTTTTACCAACTCCCGGAGGGCCAACAAGACAAAGAATAGCTTGAGGATTTTTATCGTTAAGAATTTTTACTGCAAGGTATTCTAAAATACGATCTTTAACTTTTTCTAAACCATAGTGATCTTTATCTAGTTCTTCTTTGGCATCTTTTAAACTATTTGAATCAGTTGAAGAATTACCCCAAGGAAGTTTAACAATGAAATCTAAATATGTTCTTATAATTCCACCTTCAGCTGAGTTGCTAGGTGTTGTTATATAACGATTTAATTCATTCATTGATTTGTCAAAGACATTTTTCGGCATCTTAGCATTTTTAATTTTTTCTCTTAAATCTTCAACATCACTATCTTTCTTAGCTTTTTCTCCAAGTTCTTCTTGAATAGCACGCATCTTTTCTCTTAAGTAAAATTCTTTTTGGCTTTCACTAATTGATTTTTTAACATTTTCATCAATCTTATTTTCTAAATCTTTGTATAAATTACCTTTATGCAAATCTTCTAAAATAAACTTTAAGCGATTTGTAACACTTGGTTCATTTAGATAACGTACTTTTTCTTTTGGAGTAATTTTAAGTGTAAAAGCAAAGTAATCAGAGAAGTCAGCTGAGTTATTACCTTTTTTAAGGTTTGCTAAGGCAGTTGTATTATTAAAGTCAATAATAGCAGGTGATTTCTTCAATTCTTTTTCAATTAAATTGGTTGTTGCAACTTCTTCGTCAATGTTATCAGAAACAGAAGGAACTGTAATAAAATCAACAATGCGGTTATCATCGATATTCAACACTTCTTTAATTTTTGCTCTAACAATTGCTTGAATCTTTATGTATCTTCCACCGCTAGGACCAGCCATATTTAAAACAATACGTGCAACAACGCCATATTCATTAAATTCTCGATCTAATTCAAATGATGGTATTAATAATAATACATGATTCTTATATTGTTCTGATGTTTTAACAAGTCTGATTTCTTCATCAGTTTTAAGTTCTAAACGAATTTCATTTTTAGGCAAAGGTATAATGTTTTTTACTACTAACCCTGGTAATTGAGCATCAAATTGACTTTCAGAATCGAACATAATTTCTCCTTTCTAAGCACTACACATTTGTTGAATAAGTAATTCTTTATTTTTAACGTGTGTAAGTTCTATTAATAATTCTTTCTTTTGCCCGTTTCGGTCTAAGTTAAAAATAAGATCAGTCATTAAATCTTCCATTATTTTTCTTAGAGAACGAGCACCTAGTTTTTTCTCGTAAGCTTCATTAGCTATTTCTTCTAATGCATCTTCGGTAAAAATCAAATCAACACCATCAATTTTAAACATTGATTTGTATTGATCTATAAGAGCACCTTTTGGTTTTGTAAGAATTGATTTCAATTCTTGTTTTGTTAGTTCTTCTAATTCAACTATCACTGGCAGACGACCAATGATTTCGGGAATGATCCCATATTTTTCAAGTTTTACAACATCAATTGGATCAACACTTTTATGATAATTGTTAAATCCAACATACTTCTTGGTGTTTTTATTAATACCAGTAAAAGCACCAGCGCAAATAAATAAGACATTGGAAGTATCAAACTTAATAAACTCATCTCTAGGATGTTTTCTACCACCCATTGGGGGAATATTGATGATAGAACCTTCAATAATCTTTAATAAAGAATTTTGAACTCCTTCACCAGAAACATCACGAGTAATAGAAGGATTAGAACTTTTCCTTGCAATTTTATCAAACTCATCAATAAATACAATACCTTTTTGGGCTTTTTCAACATTGAAATCGGCATTTTGTAATAATTTTAATAAGATGTTTTCAACGTCTTCACCAACATAACCAGCTTGGGTGTAGACAGTTGCATCACAAATTGCAATTGGGATATCAAGGATTTTGGCCATTGTTTTGGCAAGTAAGGTCTTACCAACCCCGGTTGGTCCAATCATTAAGATATTACTTTTGTCAATGTTATTTAACTCATCATTATTGATTCTTAAGAAATGTTGGTATAATGCCACCGCTAGAGTTTTTTTAGCCTGTTCTTGACCAATAACATATTCTGATAATTCTTGGTATATCTCTTTTGGGGTTTTACTTATAATAAGTTCTAAAGGAATTGATTCTTTTTCAATATCAATACCTAATAGGCCATAAAATAATTCAATACAATCATAACAGATCCAAGCATTATTTCCTTCGATCCCTAAGTTTTCAAAAGATAATTCGCTTCCACAAAATGAACATTTGTGATAATTTGTTGTTTCCATAATAATCACGCTCCATATTTAGTATGGAGCGAAATTAATTATTTAAACTATTATTTTTGAATTACAACAGCATTTTTCTTGATTAAATCAAGAGCTTTATTATATTTAACATTTTCAGCAACTTGTTCTTCAGAAACTTGTTGTTTTAATTCAGCTAATTTCTTTTCATCATCGCCAGCAGCTAATTTATATTGAGCTTCAATTTCTTTTGCTGTAGCTTTGATTTTTTCTGCTTTGATGATTTCTTCAACGATAACATCATTAGTAATACGAGCCTTTAAGTGTTTTCTACCAGCTTCTTTAAAAGCATCCATTGATTGATATCCACTATATTGAAGTAAGATTTCAGTAGGAACTTTATATTGTTTAGCTTGTTCTTCAACTCTTTGAACTTGTTTTTCTAATTCATTTTCAATAACTGCTTCAGGAATAACAATTTTTGATTTCTTAGCAATTTTATTGAATAAGTCAGTCATCATTTTATTATCAGCTTTTTCAGTAGCTTCTTTTGTTAATAAATCTAAAACATAAGCTTTATATTCATCAACTGTAGAAACATTTTCGATTTCCATTTCTTGAACTAATTCATCAGTTAACTTAGGAGTAACTTTTGTTTTAACTTCATGAACTTTACATTTGAATACTGCAACTTTACCAGCTAAGTGTTCAACATAGTTTTCAGGGAAAGTTACATTTACTTCTACTTCTGACTCTGGTTTTGCACCAATTAATTGTTCTTCAAAGCCAGGAATGAATGAATGGCTACCAAGTTCAAGTGGATAGTTTTCACCAGCACCACCTTCGAATGGTTCACCATCAACAAATCCTTCAAAATCGATAACAACTGTATCACCTTTTTTAGCAGGTTTATCTTTGATTACAGTTTCTTGTTTAGCAACTAAAGCTTTTTTAATATATTGTTTAACTTTAGCTTCTTTTACAACTGTAGAATCTCTTTTTACTTCAACACCTTTATATTCGCCTAATACAGCATCTTGCCATACTTCAACAACTGCAGTATAAGCAAAACCTTTACCAGGTGCTAAATCTTCAAATTTTAAATCAATTGAAGGATCAGAAACAGCAATTACACCACTTTCTCTTACAGCAATAGGGTAAGTTCCTTGTAATGCAAATTCAACTGCATCTTGATATAAAGATTCGTAACCAAAACGTTTTAAGAAAACACTTTTTGGCATTTTACCAGGTCTAAAACCAGGTACATTAATTTCTTTTACTACTTTTTGAAATGCATGATCTAGTGCTAATTCAAATTCTTCTGCAGTTACATTAACAGTTAATTCAACTTTTCCTGCTTCTAATTTTTTAACACTAACTCTAGCTTGTTTTTTACTCATAATATTCTCCTCATAAATAAATTATTAATACTTTTTTTACTTATATATTATATCAAAAATTATCGTTTTAAACAAGTTCGTTGCATACAAAAAAGCAGGCGAAATTGTTTATTTGTATTGTTCTTTGAAATTTTCTTCGATTACTTGTTGAGGTACATTTCCGTGATCTAAATATAATTTATGGAAATCATATAAAGATGCACCATGTTCTAACGCATAATCACGAATATCTAAAATCTTTAAATATGCAAATGCATATGCAAAAGCATTACCAGGTAATTCAGTTAATTGACGATATACTTCACGTGCATCGTTTTTAGTAATACTATAATATCTACTCATAAAGTTATATAGTCTATCTAATGTCCAACCTTCATAATGAATACCCATTTCCATTCTTGCATAAATTGCTTGTGAGAATGAGAAGTTTAAGATGAAGAAATCATCAGCATATTCACCATATTCTGGATGGTCACTAAAGTATAATTCATAAGCCATATTTTCTGAATAAGTAGACCAAGATTCAGTAGTACCTAAACATCTTAAAATTAGACGAATTGTACTCATATCTTGTTCTTTCATATAAAGTCTTTGATACATGTGACCAGGAATACCTTCGTGAGCAAGAGTAGTAAATAAGTATGTAGAATCTAATTTCTTAGTTACTTCGCCTGTTTCAGGATCTTCATAGTCTTTGTAAATGTGTTTACGATTTAAGAATACATTTTCTACTTCGTTACCATCAACTGGACTTAAGATATAAAATGCTGGACTATAGTGTTCTTCAACAGCTTCATCTACATATTGAATATCAACAACATAAGGTGTGCTTAATGCTGGATATTTATCAACGATTGCTTGTTCAAAGTAAGCAACTTGTTCTTCAACTGTCATTTCTGGGAATTCAAAATCCATAAGTGAATTAAGTTTTGAACCTAATGCAGAATATACATTTTGAAGATCAGCAAAATTAACAGAAACTTTTTTATCAATATATTGAAGGAATTCTTCTAATGTATAGTCATAACCTGTAACATATTGTAATGTTAATTCATAGTATTGGTTACCAATGCCAACACCTTCTTCATTACGGTAGTAACATAAACCTTGTTCATTTGTTGCTTTATTTAATAAACCAGGCATTCTTTCGATAATCATTTGATAACATTCGGCAAATGGACCTGCAATTTTTTCTTTATTTAATGCTTTATAAGTTTCTTTTTCTTCTTCAGTTAAATAATCTAATCCATCAATTGTGTTATTAAAACAAGCTACTAAGAAGTGATCACCATTTGAACAATCACTGTTTTCAACCATGTTTTCGGCATGTTCAACAATTTCATGAAGAACGCTATTCATAAAGCCATAACCAGCTTCTGTTCTTTCGTATTCGTAATCAATGTAAGATGCGAATGCTTCAGGAGCAGAATCAATATAACTTAAATAGTTTTCAATATCTTGTTTAGTTCTAAAGTTGTAACTTGATAAAGTAACAGGGAAGTCAACGTTAGCTCCCATATATGAACCAAAGTATGAACTTTCAAAATAGTTAATGTCTTCAATTTCAGTTGTGAAGTAGTTTGCTAAATATTTGATTGTTTCATAACTCATTTGTTGGTCAAAATTTAATTTTGAATAATCATATTTTTGATACTTATTGATTAATTCAAGGAATTCAGCTTCTTCTTGTTCATATTCTTCTTCACTTTCATATCCGGCAACAGGCATTTTTGCTTCACCAACTTCAATACCAAAGTCTTCAGGATGAACGAAGAATGAGTTGATTGTAGTTACATCACCATCAAGGAAATATCTTAATACATCATCTGCATACTCATCAAAAGTAGCAGGATCTAAGTATTCAACTGGTGGTTGTTCACCTTGGCCTCCACCTGGATTCTCACTAGGTGTTTCGCATCCTGTCACAAATAGGGCAAGAACGAACATAATAAATAAAGTAAATAGTTTTTTAATATTTTTTAAACCTTTCATAATATCCCTCCTATTTTTTGTTTTGTATTTATTATACATCATTTCTTGCAATTAGTTAAATTAATAAATAAGAAATTAACAAGAAAACACTTTCAAGCCATATTTATTTGAAATTTATCTAAAAAAAACAATCTCTAATTAAACGAATTTTTCCTATCAAAAAGACTCACAGAAACCTCTGTGAGCCAAATTTATTTATATTGTTCTTTAATGTAGGTTTCAACATATTTAAGTGGAACAGGACCACAATCTAAAAAGGCTTTATGAAAATCATATAATGAGTATCCTTTTTCGACCATATAATCACGAAGATCATTGATCTTTAAGTATGTGTAGAAGTATGTTGGATAGTTTGTCGGAACTTCAATTAATTGTTCATATATTTCCTTACATGTTGATTCATCAACACTAAAATAATCATTAATATAATTTGTTGTTTCTTCTAAAGTCCAACCTAAATAATGGATACCAATATCAAGTTTTGTATAGAATGCAGAAGTAAAACGAAGATCTTCAATGTAGTATTTTTCGATAACTTCATCATAGTCATGAGTATCAAAATATAACTCATAAGCTAATCTTTCCGCATAACTTGCCCAACCTTCCTTATATCCAGTACTACCAAGAAGTAGTCTTAAAAGATTAGGATTAGTGCTCTTAAAGTAAACATTTTGATATAAGTGTCCAGGATAACCTTCATGAGCTAAAGTAGTTACTAAATAATCAGTATCTAAAGAAGTCTTACCAAGTTCATCAGTGATTACAATACGACTTCTATTTAAATAAATAAATTCATTAACATGTTCGTCTACTGCAGAAGTAATGTATGCTGCTGGGCTAAAATAATCTTCAATACTTTCATCAATGTATTTAACGTTAATAACAAGATCTTTTGAAACGGCAGGTACATTAACAAAACTATTCTTATAATACTCAAGTTGTCCTTCAATATCTTCAGGCATAAACTCTAAAGTTTCAAAATCATAAAGTATTTCAGGATCATTTTTAATCATATTGGCATATGCCTTTAAGTCTAAATATGACTCATCTAAAATTCCTTCAACATAGCTTAAAGCATCATCAATTGAAACATCATAACCAACTGCTTCTTGGAAAATCTTTTGATAATAGTTTTTACCAATTTGTTCACCATTACTACTAACATAATGGGCAAGACCCATATTGTTTGTTGCACGACCTTTTAATGAAGGTAAACTAGTTGCGATATATTGATAACCTTCTTTTAAAGGACCACGAACTTTTGATTCATTAAGACTCTTATAATATGCTTTAAGTTCACTAGATAAGAAATTTGATTCATCAATTTTCTTATTCACTTCAGAAATCATAAAGTGGACTTCTCTTGTACTATCAATATTTTCTAAAAAGCCTTCACATTGACCAACAACTTTATCAATAACAAAGTCAGGCATGCCATATCCATGATCAGCTTTTTCTTTTTCAAATTCAACATAAGCTTTAAATGTTTCTGGTACAAGGTCTAAGAAACCAAAATAATTGATAATGTCATCTTCTGTTCTGAAGTTGTATTGTAAGAATAAAATTGGTAGTTGAGCTTGATAACCAAGATATGAACCAAGGTAATTAGCATCTAAGTAAGCTCGATCAGTTGTTGTATCATTAATAGTTGCAATCAAATCTTTAATTAAATGATATGTCATTTTTTGATCAAATGATAATTCATTGTAATCAAAAGTATTAACTTGACCTAAGATTACATTAAGAAGAGCAGAACCTAAGGCATTTGATGAAGATGATGGAAGTGGTAAATATGGTTCACCATGAGCAATTCCATAATTTTCTGGATTTTTAAAGAAGAAATTAATTGATAATTCATCAGTTCCAATTACTAAGTCTAATACTTGTTTTGAAAATCCATCAAATTGTGAAGGATCTCTTTTAAATAGGGGCTTACAGCTAGATGTTGTAATAATAACAAAGAAGACTAAAATAGCTGTAAATATTCTTTTAATAAATTTCATAACTTCACCTCTTATATCTATTATACTACAAAACGATTAATTTATAGTTAAAATATATAATTTTTTTTACATTTTTTGCATATTATTAATATGACACAAAAAGAAATTGAAGATTTAGTTAACAAACAAAATCTTAAAGACTTATCAAGTATCATTCTAAAGTTATCTCCCTTTGAATTCGTAACACTTGGAACGATTGTTGGTTACCTTCTTTCAGCTAATCTTACAGTAAATGAACAAAACTCTCTTGGTAACTGGTTTGAGCTTGTTGGGCAAATAATTTTAACTTTTAATGCTCAAGGATCAATCAACATTCCCCCATCAGCTCTTGAGTTTATAAACCTTAAGAAAAAAGTTGAAGAGTTAGAGAAAATATTAAAGGCATAAATGATCATAATTGTTAGATAACCCAAAAAAGGTTTGATAAAAATTATCAAACCTTTTTACTTGTAATATTTATTAATAATCTTACTCTTTATTTCATTATAGTCTGCTTCACTAATTGTACCTTCTTCAAACAAACGCTTTGCATTAAGAAGTTCTTCTTCCATTGTTAAGGTGTTTTGAATAGTTGCTTCACCTTCAACAACTTCCTTATTAGTATTATCATTATTAGTTGAAGGCTTTTTTTCTTCGTTCATAAATAACATAACAATTCCACCAGCTAGACTACAAAACACCATTGTAAGTACACTATATTTAATAAGTTCATCTCTGTCTTTGAAGGAATCTAATTTCTTTAAAGCAAGAATACCAAAGACAATTGGATAGATCATATAAAATTGGATTATCATCCCTACCCATATTAATACTTTTACACAAGTTTTCATTTTTTTCTCCTCCTCTTATATTATATAAAAATTATATTATTTTTTTATCTAAAACAAACTTAGCACAAATACCATATAAGTCTAATGAGCTATAGCTTGCTCTTTCTAATCTTTCTTCAATATTTAAAGAATTAGGGTTTTCTAGGCTGCTATCATCAAGAACAACGCAACTAAAATCAAATCCTTCTTCAAAACTTCCTACTTTACCAAAGAAACTTCCCCCACCTTTTGTTCCAAGATAAAAGGCTTCTTTAAAAGATAATGCTTTTTTAGAATCATCAATTAAACGCCAGTATAATTTAGATACTTGAATAGCATCACAAATTGCTCTAAGAATCGATTCACTATGTCCTCCTGCAACATCAGTTCCAAGACCGACGCTTACTCCATTTTCTATAAAGGTACGGATTGGGGCAATACCTGAAGAAAGATTGGTATTAGATGAAGGGCAATGAGCAACATAAACATTATTTTCTTTTAAGTGATATATTTCATCTGTTGTTGAATATACACAATGAGCCATAATTGTTGGATATTTGCTTTTTTTTGCATTTACACCTAATAAACCATGTTGATGATATGCTTGAGCATAATAATCCGTGTGTGGGTATGCGTTTTTTACAAATTCAATTTCAACAGGATTTTCTGATAAATGCGACTGAACAGGAAGATTGAATTCTTCTTGAATTCTGCTTATTTTTTCTAATAAATCTTCTGAACAACTGGGAATAAAACGAGGTGTTAAAATTGGTTTTGTTCTTTCGTATAAATGATTTGTTTCCTCAACCCAGTTGCGAGTATTTAGATAAGCCAGAGGAACATTATCTTCACAAAGATCCTTTGGGGCATTTCTGTCCATATTAACTTTACCAACATAACTTACAAGTCCACTTTCTTCCATCTTGTCCATTAATAGTTTTGTTGCGTCTAGATGAATAGTTGCGAAAATACAAGCATGAGTTGTTGCACTGATTTTCATACTTTTTACAAAAATCGAATACGCTCTATTTGCATAATCAAGATTTTGATATTTAGTTTCTTCTGGGAATGTTCTTTGATTTAACCAATCCATTAATTCAAGATCCATTCCAAGTCCACGAAACGAATACTGAGGAGCATGAAGATGCAAATCAACTAAACCAGGAATGATCAATTTGTTTGTATAGTCATATAATTTATAATCTAGATATTTAGTTGATAATTCATGGTAAACACCAACTACTTTTTTATTTTCAACAACAATATAACCATCTTTAAGAGTTACTAAATTATTTATTGAAGGAGTATAACAAATATCACCTTTTAAAACAAAAAACCCATTATGATGTTTTAATGTATCTTTTAACATTAAATCACCTCTTTTCTAATTTATTATCTATTATGTATTATACCATATATTATTTAAAATATCAATTTAGTTAATTAAAAGAAGATTGATTATCTAAGAAATAACAACAATTAATGTCATCTATAAAAAAATAAGCCATCAATGATGGCTTAAATCTTCATAATTTCTACATGTAACGATATCTATCTTTTTGTGCATATTTTTCAATTATGATTCTATATTTATTAACCATTATGAATAATTCCCTTAATAAATGAATCTAATTCTACTTTCTCTTTATTTCTTTTTGGATCATTAAGTGCTTCATTTATTAAAATAGCTGCTTGCATTTTTGCAATAGTTTGTTCATTATTAGTAAGATTATTAAAAGCTTTTTTAAATCTTTCAGTGTATGCTAATTTATACATAAGCTACTCTTTACGATCATCTTTAAGGCTCTTTAACAAATCATCTACATTGTTAAATGTATTATATTCGAATTTTACATCCTCCCTCAATACTTGGATTTCTTCTGCTAATTTTAATATATATTCTTTAGGGTATACAGCAACAGGTTCAAGCTTAATACTACCATTTTCAATTGATACTTCAAATTTATCTCCTTCTTGTAAATTTAAATTTTTTACAATTTCCTTTGGCAACGTGATTTGGGATTTCTTTCTTAATTCAATAATCATAATATCCTCCTTG
>JAZNQD010000056.1:0-9680 GCA_045589955.1 Bacilli bacterium
ACTCTTCATATTTTCCACTTTCAACAATCTTACCATTTTTCATAACGATTACTTCATCAAATTTTGTTAGTATTTCTTCATCAAGTCTATGTGTAATCATTATTTTAATATTATTGTCTATCTTTAATAAATTCTCAGTTATAAACATAGAAGATTCATTATCCAATGCACTAGTTGCCTCATCTAATAACAACAGTTGTGATTTATTAATTAATGCTCTCGCAATACTTATTCTTTGCTTTTCTCCTCCACTTAGGTTAATTCCATTTTCTCCACAACGATATTCTTTTCCTTTTTCGTTTATCAAATCTGTTAAACCCGATTTGTAGATAACTTCATCTAATAATTCTTCATCAACATTTGAGAACATTGTAATATTATTTATAATAGAATCGTCAAATACAAATACATTTTGTTCAACAAATGAAGAAATTTCGAATATTGAATCTAATGAGATATTTCTTACATCTTTATTATTATAATAAATACTACCAGTATAACTACTTTCTTTACCAAGTAATAAGTTGATAAGGGTTGTTTTCCCAGATCCACTTGGGCCAACTATCGCATAAGATTTATTTTTTTCAAATGTATGAGTAATATCATTCAAAATAACTGTTTCTTCGTACATAAAAGAAAGATTAGAAATAGTAATTTCATTAATATTTTCAATTGTTTCAACTTCCACATTTTCACTTTTCATTTGGATGATTTCATCTATCTTTTTAAATAAAGGCTTACATGCCATTCTTTTCGAAAATAATGTTGGGATTTGCATTAATGGGCTTATAATATAATTCATTAATTGAATAAATAATAATATTACTGATGGAGCAATATTCCCTGTTTTTATTGCGATAAAAGCACCAATAAAAAAGACACCAAACTGAGAAGTAAGACTCAGTACTGTTTGAACCATTTCCATTAATACGATGGTTTTTGTTTTACTAGCCTTTTTATTTTCTAATACATTATTGTTCTTATTGAACAATTCTTTTATTTTACTTTCAGCTTTAAATACTTTAATAGTTGAAAAACCAATCAAATTATCTTTAACAAAATGCATGAAACTTGCATTTTGATTACTAATTTCTTTTTCATGAAAAGCAAGTTTACCACCTACTATAAGAGCACCCAAGAATGGTAGTAAAGATAATACTATCCCTACTAATGTAAGTAATGGACTATAAATAAGCATAATGATTATTGTTCCCAATAATAATGTAATATGTGTTATCAAATCAAATGCAGAAAACAAGAAATCTTCTTCAATTTTATGTACATCATTAGTTAATGCCGAAATATACGTTGATGTATTATGCTTATTAAAATCAGAAATACTCTTTTCTAATAGATAATTGTATATGTTATTTTTATATTGTGTAATTGCCTTCTTTTGATATTTTGGTTTTAAAAATACGGATAGTGTATATATCAAAATACCAGATACTAGTAATATTAAAAACAAGATACCTTGTTCATATAATGCACTTAAATCTTTATTCGTAGTAGCAATTGCAATTGCCATAACCTTTTCTAACATTAATGATAATATGATCATTAAAGCTGTTTGAAATAATGATATAACTGTTAACACAATAAAATTGAATATATTGCCTTTGTATAAATAGCTTTTAACTGGTTTATTCATAGTATTTTTCTCCTACTATTTCTTCGTAGATTTTTAGAATTGTTTGATAATGAACATCATCTTTTGTTATGTAACTCATAATATATTTTAATGTATCTAAAATTGATGATTCGGACAACAAAATTTGATTTGTTTTTCCAAAATAATATTTTAGTGATTTTGTTTCTGATGTTATCTTAAAGTTATTGGCCCTTTCATTAAAACCTTTTAACATCACAATCGTTTCTTTGTTATTAATATTCAATAATTTCTCACAGGCGGCCTTTAAAAACATATAAGAACAAAGTATTCCTTCAAAGAAACAATCTTCTTTCTTAATCGAATTAATAAAATCAAGTGTCCAATTAATTAAATTATATGCATCTTGTATTTTCTTTTTCTTTAGTAATACCATTATTTGAATAAATGATGTATTGATTATATCTGACGATGATTTTAAATAAATTTCAGAAGAAATTTCTAATGCTTCATCATAATTTCTTAAAGCAAATTCTAACTTAGCTAGTAATTCTGAACAAGCATAGACATTATTTTCTTTTATGTATTTTTTTGCTTGTTCATGATTATTTTGCATCATATATATGCGTGCAACACTTTTATGTAAATCGTTTAAAGTAATACTGCTACTATATTCTGGAGTAAAAAGAATAATAGCTTTATTAATATATGACAAAGCTAAATCTAAATATTCCATATTGTTATTATCAATAAATGCAATATATAAGTATTCTGCAGAATTTAGGTATAACTCAAAGTTATTTATGTATTTTGAACACCATAGTTTTATCTCATCAATATTAATAGAAAATTCATTTTTTGTGTAACAAGTCTTTAAATCATTTATAAATTGATTAACATTAGAATAATCTATTTCAAAATCTAATAAATAATCAATTGAAACATTAAATAATTTTGCTATCGATATTAATTTATCAATATCGGGTTTTGCTTCATTTCTTTCCCACTTGCTTACTGCTTGTCTTGATGTATTAAGTATTGTTGCAAAGTCTTCTTGAGATATTTTACGATTTTTTCTTAAAAGGTAAATTTTTTCTCCAAACATATAATCACCTCATATAGTAAAATTATATCATTTTATTAATGATTAATCAATACTCTATGGGTTTCTTTTATAACATTTAAGTGCAACTATAAGTTGCACTTTAGTTTATTTAAATTTATACTAATGCTTTTTGGAGGTAATTTCTCCCCATTACTAATAAGTTTTTTTATTATTTATATAAAACATAATATTTTTTACAGACCAAATGTATCTTTGATCATTTTGGCAACATCTTTTGCATCAATATTTTCATTATTTATTCGTAAATAATTTTTAAATGGTATTTCTCCCTCATAACTAACAAGACGATGTCTTTCTTCGTTTAACATACGTTTGTTTGATGCATCAATATCACGTTTTGAGGCTTTATGTTTAAGTCTATTTTCAGTTTTATTTCTTTCTAAACGAATTTTTTGTGAAGCAATTAATTCTACACAATATACTTCATCAAATCTTTTAACAAGATTTTCAACATATTCCCATTCAGCTTCTATATCAAATGCCCACATTAATGTAAATATCATACCTACATGATCAGTTTTTAGGAAATCATCAAATATTACTTCTCTAAGTTTAGTTATTGTATCACCTTTAAAAGAGCCAAAAACATCGATAACCGGTTCGATCATCATATGATTATGAAATAGTCTTAGATCAGTTATTTTCATTAATTCTTGACCAACAGTCATTTTGCCTACTGCACCCGCTCCTATTATTAAAACAAGCTTCATAACAGTGTCTCCTTTTTATTGTTTAATATATTGTTAATATAATTATATTATATTAAGAGGGAAAATGCAAATTATACTATTTAAATAAAAACTAACATCATATAAGCATGCGCTTTATGATGTTAGTTCTAATGTAAAGTACTATTGATTTACTTTTCTTAATAAATAAACATAAAATAAATTAAAATGTAATATAACTTAAAAAGGAAGGTTCAAAAGATTAATAGAGCCCTTATGATTAATAAAAATAAAAGATACCTAGCCTTTATTTATAAATTATGTAATAATATATTATTTGGTAATATGTCTGATATAGTTGATGATGATTATTATTTAGGTGGCTGGGAAACTATTAATAATGAGGAAGAATTATTAAAGAAGTATAAAGATATTTGTAATAATAAAATTCAGGGTTATATAAATGAGTATGAAAAAAAGCTCGATGTTTAAATCAAGCTTTTATTTTTTATAATGTTATTATTACATTTGTTATTAATAGTTGCCATCCAAACAGCCGAATAAATTTTGTACAGTTTTGTCGAATTTTGTTTGTATGGTTTCTAAATTGAAAATTATTCTTTCATAAATGGTAATTAAGCCATATGACGAGCACGTTTAATAGCGATTTTTAATTATTCAACTTCTTCATAATAATAAGAATAATCTATACCTTTCATAAATAACTCTCTATTATTTATATCATTTGTTAGTGACGCCTTAAATAACATTTTTATATCATAGTCAGAATATACACTTTTTCTCATTGCATCTAAATATTGTTTTTTTTCTATATTACTCCAATCAATAACCATTGATAAATTTTTCTTCAGTATCAAATCTAGCCATATTCTAGTAGTGCGGCCATTACCTTCCATAAATGGGTGAGCTATATTCATTTCTATGTATTTATCTATAATATTGTCAAATGTAGACTCATCCATCTTTTCTATTTTATCTAAAACATCATTTAAATATAGAGCATTGGCAAAAGCAAAATTATCTTTAGATATATTTTTGTCTCTTATTTTTCCAGCAAAGGAATACAATCCTCCAAACAAAAAAGAATGAATTTGTTGTAATCCTTTAATAGTTCCAATTTCTATCTCATTTATAATTTCGCTATCAAATAATTCATAAGCCCTTTGTTTACTTTGTTCATCTAGAGTATTGTTTTTTCCTTTTAACCATTCTTGAATTGCTTGTTTATTTTTTGCAGGAATAAGAAATAATAGTAAATTAATACCTTCTTCATTCAAACAATCTGTACTATATGCTTTACAATCTGATGCTTTCATTTTCAGTTGCTTACAATATGCAAGTAACTCTGGTCTTCTTCTTTTAATAGTATACCAATAAATTCTGGGATTATTTGTTTCAACAATAGCAGCAATTAAATCAACTGCGCACATCAACCAACTTGAAGTTTCAAAATCAAAGCGTGATCTAACTGGTTTATTATTGTAAAAACGAATAGATGTTTTTTCAATCATACATTATCACCTTTTATATTATTATAACATAGTTAATTGCATTTTGCAAGCAACTGGTTTTTAATATTATTCTTAAAATCAATCATACAATCATTTTTATATGCTTACAATCAATTTTTACCCTACTATTTATATTTAGTAAAACAAGAAAAGAATTTCAACATTTTTTTGCAAATAATTTTGAATATACTGAAAATATGATACAATAATAACGTTAATTAATTGTTATTTAATAATATGTTTACCACTTATAAGCTATTTATTATTACAAATATGAAAAGACAGTGCAATTAATAATACTATAATATAATAGATTGGAGAAAAATATGTCTGAAATTAAAAAAATTGGTGTTTTAACTGGTGGAGGAGACTGCTCTGGTTTAAATGCGGTTGTAAGAGCTGTAACTCTAACCGCTATTAACAAATATGGTTGTGAAGTAATCGGTTTTAAAAAAGGGTATGCAGGATTATATGCTAACGATTATATAAAACTTACAGCTGAAAACACAACACACATTTTAAACCAAGGTGGAACAATTCTAAAAAACTCGAACAAGGACAATCTTTTTAACTATGCTTATCGTGATGAATTTGGAAACATTCAACACAAAGATGTAAGTGACGTTGCTGTACAAAATCTAAAAGATCTAGAGATTGATGCCCTAGTAGTAATTGGTGGTGACGGAACTCTTACAAGCGCACGTGATTTCGCGAGAAAGGGTGTTCGTGTAATAGGTGTTCCTAAAACAATCGATAATGATGTTTCTTATGCAGATATTACTTTTGGTTTTACAACTGCTCTTGGTGTAATTTGTGAGGCAGTTGACAGACTAAGAACAACTGCATTCTCACATGACAGAGTTCAAATTCTTGAGGTTATGGGAAGAAACTGCGGTTGGCTTGCTCTTGAAGGTGGTCTTTCTGGCGGTGCTGATATTATCCTTTTACCAGAAATTCCTTATGATATCAACAAAATTGTTGAAGTCATAAAAAAACGTGATGAAGAAGGACATAAAGATACAGTTATTGTTGTTTCTGAAGGTGCAAAACCAAAAGATGGTAACGTTGTAATTAAAAAGATCGTTGCTGACAGTGCTGATACTATACGTCTTGGTGGTATTGGGGATCAACTAGCTTCTCAGCTTGAGGTTTTACTAGGTGGCAAAGAGATTCGTGCAACTAATATTGGTCATGTACAACGTGGCGGTGAAACTTGTCAATATGATAGAAGTCTTTGCACAAAACTTGGTGCACTTGCAATAGATGCTCTGTTTGAAGGTAAAAGTGGTGAAATGGTTACTATCTATAATGCAGTTCCTCAAACTGTTTCTCTTGAAAAGGTACTTGGAAGTGGTGCGACTGGTGAAACAAGCAAAGGCGGTAATCATAACGTTGACCCAAACGGCTTTGTAGTAAAAACTGCTCGCAATATAGGCATTTCGTTCGGTAATTAATTTACGCATAATACAATTTAACTTGACCATAATGGTCAAGTTTTTTTACATCTAATGTAAATAAAAATCCATCCGTGAAACGGGTGGTTTTTCTCCTTGCCTATAAGGCCGGTTACTGGCGGCCCCATTTATATGGCCTTTTTGATTGCCAATTGCCTTTGACACTATTACTTACCCGTAAACGGGTCTTTATATTCTTTCAAACTTCTCTTGTCTTTTATTTGGTCTTCAAGCTCTTGGTTTTTTATGTACTTTTGTATTGTCTTCTTATTTAATCCTACTGTTGAAACATAGTATCCTTCACTCCAAAATGTTCGACTTCCATAGTTGTATTTCAAGTTTGAATGCTCTTCAAAGATCATCAAACTACTTTTATCTTTCAAATACCCCATGAAGCTAGATACCGATAATTTTGGGGGGATTTTTACCAACATATGTATATGATCTACACATGCATGGGCTTCTACTATTTCGACTCCTTTGTATTCACAAAGTCGTCTCAAATATTTTCCTATATCCGCTCTTAGTTTTCCATATATCGCTTTTCTGCGATATTTTGGACAAAATATAATATGATACTGGCAATTCCACTTAGTATGTGATTAACTACTAGTGTCATCATTTTTTATTCTCATGGTGATAGTCTCCTTTCTTGTGTAATGGCAATTGGCGTTTCCATTATATCATGAAGGGAGACTTTTTTCCTCACCGCTATCGCTTCTTCTAATCACACCCACAAAGTGGGTGGTTTTTGTATCCTTACAGGCCACATAATAAAAACTAACATCATATAAGCATGTGCTTTATGATGTTAGTTCTAATACAAAGTACTATTTATTTACTTTTCTTCTACTGGTTTAACTTTTTTATATAAATTAGATTTTTCAATCTTTTCAACAGATGATTTACTTGCCCAGTATTCTACATAACCACAATCCAAACAAATATATCTATCTATAGGTGAAACATTAAAATATGTAGGTCCAGTTATTACAACACTTCCTGCACCATATTTTAAAGATTTCCCCTCAACTAAAACTATATTATTTCCATTACATTTAGGACATTTTGCAGTATTCTTCATTATTATTTTCTCCTTTACAACATTATTATAACAAATTGATTATCTTTTTGCAAGTAACTGGT
Source organism: Bacilli bacterium (assembly GCA_045589955.1). Taxonomy (GTDB): domain Bacteria; phylum Bacillota_I; class Bacilli_A; order ML615J-28; family CAG-313; genus CAJGCS01. The sequence continues at coordinate 7,536 of JAZNQD010000056.1, forward strand.
TTTTATATAACCTTTCTTAATAAATAAATATAAAATAAATTAAAATGTAAATAACTTAAAAATGTATACGAATTACGATTTCCAAATAAAGAAGCTTAACATATTAAAGTGAGCTTTTGTTTTATGATATATATTGTAGCCGCACAAATCAACTTTGAACGAATTTTACAAAAAGTATTTGGATTTATTTAATTCAATTAAAGCTCATATTCGCACCCAATCGACAGAACTATGTATTTGCTTGAAAACTTGATATAGACTAAATATAAAGACCATAGGATAGTTCTATATTATATAATAATATAACTTTTATTTTTTTGTTTTTCTATATATAGAAAAAAGACCGCTCTTTCGAGCGATCTTATATATTCTTTTATACATTTGCTTACTGTAATTTTTCCAAATCTATTTTGTTATATAAGTTCAAATTAGACTTGTAATATAACACATGTTGTAGCTGCACGAACCCATCCAGACAAAATCATACAAAAATAATTCGTTTCAAAACACGCATATATTATGTCGTGTTTTAAAATGATTGTACATAAAAAAGTCTAATATTTTAAATGATTTAAATATTAGACTTCGATATTCTTATTCATAATGTGTCCACATTCTAATTATTTTAACAACTTTTTCAATATCATACACCTGATATACTAATCTGTGTTGAATATTTATTCTCCTTGAATAAGTATTATTTATTCCAATTAATTTTTCATATGAAGGTGGATTAGTATAAGGATTTTCTTCAATTAATTCAAGTAGTGCAATTACTTTTTTATGTAATGTTGGATTTTGTTTAATTTTTTCAAAATCCTTTATTGCTTGTTTAGTAAATACTATTTCCATTCAATCTTCTCACAATCTTCAAGTTTAGTATTTGCCCCTTCAACAATACTTTCATACATTCCAGGAATACCAGCTAAATATAATGATTCCATAAGACTATTATAATCTTCTTCACTCATCATTATCACATTGCCTTCTTTTGTATTAATATTTATAACATTATTATATTTAATACAGCTGGATGCAAGCTTATAAAGTTCTGCTCTTGCATTTGTAATATTCGTATTCATCATGATTATCACCTCTACTATTATACGTTTATTATATCATTTTTATTCATATTAGTCAATAAAAACGTACATAAAAATGTACGTTTTTATTTTTCTATTTTTTTGCAACTAACTCAAATTCAACAAATCCATTATTTGTGATGAGTATTTAGTTGATATGAAGAGTGAGAGTAAAAATAAAGAGTGAGATTATGAAGTGAAATAAACAAAAGCTTAACATGTAGTAATGTTAAGCTTTTGTTTTTGTTATTTTATATGTTATTATTACCTGTTGTCATATGTAATAAAATTGTCGAAAATATTTTGTATAATTTTGTCGAATTTTATTTGTATAATTTCATGTATTATACTATTCTTTAACGAATGGTAATAATGCCATATGACGAGCACGTTTGATTGCTGTTGCAAGTTCTCTTTGGTAAATTGCTTTAGTACCAGTAATTCTTCTTGGTAAGATTTTTCCTCTGTCAGAGATAAATCTCTTTAAAAGATCAGCATCTTTCCAATCGATTTTTTGAACTTTGTTATCAGTAAAGTAACATGTTTTTCTTCTTTTCTTAAATACTGCCATTATCTAATTCCTCCTAAAATGGTAAATCATCATCTGTAATATCAAATTGTTCTTTTACATCATCGAACATACTAGGCTTATTTTGTTGCTTAGGTTCTTGATAAGAACGTTGAGGTGCTGGTTCATATGATGAATAATCATTATATGAATTTTGTTGAGGTTGTGAATTTCTTGGTTCTAAGAAATGAACGGCATCACAAATAACTTCTGTAGCTGTACGGTTTGTACCGTCTTGAGCTTGATATCTTCTTGTTTGAAGTTTTCCTTCAACACCAATTTGTCCACCTTTTTTGATAAAACGACATAAGTTTTCTGCTTGCTTATTGAAAGCAACACAGTTGATAAAATCAGCTTCACGTTCTCCGTTTGAAGAAACTGCTGTACGGTTTACTGCAATTGAGAATGCAGCAAATGAAACATTACTTGGTGATGTTCTAAGTTCTGGATCTCTTGTAATACGTCCTACTAAAATTACACGATTCATAATGTTCC
>JAZNQD010000057.1:0-16692 GCA_045589955.1 Bacilli bacterium
ATCCCATAGCAATACCAGCAACAGGTGCTTTAATAGGAACACCAGCGGCCATTAATGCCATTGTACCAGCACAAATTGTAGCTTGTGATGAAGAACCATTTGATTCTAAAATTTCAGAAACGACACGTACAGTATATGGGAATTCGTCTTCACTTGGCATAACTTGTAATAAAGCTCTTTCACCTAAAGCACCGTGACCTATTTCACGTCTACCAGGAGAACCATATGTACCTGGTGAACCAACTGAGAATTGAGGGAAGTTATAGTGTAACATGAAGCGTTTACCTTCTTCTACACCTAAACCATCAATAATTTGGAATTCAGTTAATGAGCCTAAAGTAACAACTGATAAACTTTGTGTTTGACCACGTGTAAATAAAGCTGATCCATGAGTTCTTTCGAAAATATCAACTCTAGAAGATAATGGTCTAATTTCATCAATTGCTCTTCCGTCAGGTCTAATTTTATCGTTTGTAATTAAACGACGTACTTCTTCAGCTAAAATGTGTTCAAGAACCATGTTTACATATTTCATGTTTTGTTCAACATCTTGTAAAGGTAAGTTTTCTTCATTAAATTTAGCTTCGAAGTGATTTCTTGTTTCTTCATTAACTGCATCAATTGCAGCTTCGCGTGCTAATTTTTCATGAGTAGAAATTGCAGGAATTAATGTAGGTTCTGCAAAATCGCGAATTTCTTTTTCTAATTCTTCAGGAATTTTGAATAAACTTACTTCACGTTTTTGTTTACCTGCAGCTGCAATAATTTCTTTTTGGAATGCACAAAGGCGTTTAATTTCTTCATGTCCAAATAATAATGCACCTAACATGTCATCTTCACTAACTTGTTTAGCACCTGCTTCAACCATGTTAATAGCTTTTTCAGTACCAGCTAAAGTTAAGTTAATATCAGATTGTTCTAATTCTTCACAAGTAGGGTTAATAACATATTCACCATTTACACGGCCAACAACTACACCAGCAATTGGTCCTTCAAAAGGAATATCTGATACGCATAATGCAACACTTGAACCTAACATTGCAGTCATAGGAGCAGAAAAGTCAGGGTTTGCAGACATAACCATATTAATAACTTGTACTTCATCTCTAAAACCTTCAGCAAATAAAGGTCTGATCGGACGGTCAATTAAACGAGATACTAAAGTTTCATGTTCAGTTGGACGACCTTCTCTTTTTAAGAAACCACCAGGAATTTTACCACCAGCATATAGTTTTTCTTGATATAAAACTGTTAGTGGGAAAAAGTCTGTGTTCATTGTTTGATTACTACCTACTGCAGCAGATAAAACAGCTGTATCATTATAGCGAACTAGACATGCACCATCAGCTTGTTTAGCAAGTTCACCAATTTCAACAATTATTTTACGACCACGTTGTAAGTATTCGAAAACTTGTTTTTCCATTTTGTTCACTTAACAAATATTTAAATTTGTTCCTTTCATTTATAATATATTTATTTTGCAATTGAAATCTAATGAAATTGAAAAACAGTATAAAGGGCACTAACGTGCCCCTTAGTGACTATTTTCTTAATCCTAATTTGGCAATTAGTTCACGATAACGTTGGATATCTTTTTCTCTTAAATAAGTTAATAAATTACGACGATGACCAACCTTTTTTAATAAACCACGACGAGTGTGGAAGTCGTGAGCATGAACTTTTAAGTGTTCATTAATTTTGTTGATTTCATGTGTTAAAATCGCAATTTGAACTTCTGGAGAACCAGTGTCACCTTCACTACGCGCAAATTCACGAATAATAGCGGCTTTTTCTTCTTTGTTAATGCAAGCCATAATTTTCCTCCTTCTTCATATTTAATATGATTAAAATTTAGGCCCAATCCATGTGAAACGAGATAAGCAAATTCAAACACTAAATTTGCTTACGGAAGATTCGTAAGACATAGCATATTAGGTCAAGATATATTATACATCATCTTTCATATTTTTGCAAGTAAAAGCAACATAATATTATAAATGTGTTAATATCTTCAAAGCTTCTTCTTTATCTTTAGCAATTTGATCTAAAAATTCATTAATGGTTGGAAATTTCACCTCATCACGAAGGTATTTATAAAATTTTACTGTCACTTTTTTTCCATAGATGTTTTGATCAAAATTTAAAATGTGTGTTTCTAAACTACGTTTTTTTGAATAGTTAAAACTTGGGTTATGACCAATATTTGTTATTGATGAATATTCTTCTTGGTCAATTATAATAGTGGTTGCATAGACACCTGTTTTTAAATTTATATAATCTTCATCATAAGCAATGTTTGCGGTTGGAACAGAAATCTTTTGGCCGACTTGATTACCATAAATTACTTCACCTTCAATAGAAAAGGGTCTTCCAAGGAATTTATTCGCTTTTTCAATATCACCATTAACAAGCGAATTTTTCACATCTTGTGAAGAAATTTTCCGATCACCAAAAGCAACTTTATCAATTATAGTATTAGTAATCTTATTATCACTATACAAATTTATATCTTCTGCTTTGCCACATCCTCGTTTACCAAAGGAAAAATCAAACCCAACAACAGTATGGACAATATTTGTTTTAAGCAGATATCTTTTTATAAAATCACATGGTTCCATGTTCGCAACATCAAGGGTAAAATCAATTACAAATAGATAATCAAAGCCCATTTGTTCAATAAATTCTTTTTTCTTTTTAAAAGGAACTATATAATTAATTTCTTTATCTTTGCCTAAAACATAGTCAGGATGAGGATTAAAAGTAATAACTGCCGTTTTTAAATTTTCATTTTTACCAATCTCAATAGTCTTTTTTAATAACGCAATGTGACCTTGATGGATACCTTCAAACTGACCAATTGCACAAACAATTGGTTCGAAAGAATATTTTTTTAAAGAATCAAGATAAATTAGTTCCATACAGTATCCGCCTTATAAAAATAAGTTTTTAGTTCATCACTATATTCTAATTTATAAATAGCAATTAGTTGATTATCATTAACAATTGCAAATCGATTAGGAATTTCTTGATATAGTTCTTTAATATAACGATATGATATTTTCATTCCATTTTTTGCTTTTTTAACCGATTCTTCATCTGATACTTTAAAATAATCTTTAAGAGCTTCAACTGGTGAAATTAAGTTATATTTCCCTTTTTCTATATCTTCTAATGTACAACAATCTTCAAGGCTAAATCCACTACATGAACTTCGAACAAGACCACCTAAAACTGATGGTACACCAAGTTTTTTGCCAAGATCATTAGCAATCGAACGAATATAAGTGCCTTTTGAAACATTCAAATCAACTTCAAAAATGATTCGATTGTTTTCTTTTAAAAAATCACCAACTCTTTTAGCTTCATAAACTTCTATTTCTCTTGGTTCAATTTCAACACTTTCACCTTTTAAAGCATATTCATATAGTTTTTTTCCATCTTTTTTGATTGCGGAATAAATTGGCGGATATTGCATACTTTTGCCAATAAAGCTTTCAAGAGCTTTATCAATTTGTTCATTCGTAACATCAACTGTATCTACTTCTTCAACAACTTCACCTTCTAAGTCGTACGTTTTAGTTGATAAGCCTAAAATAATTTTGGCGCGATAAACTTTAGAATCTGTTGTTAAGTACTGAGAAAGTTTGGTTGCTTTACCTAAACAAATAATTAAAATGCCGGATGCTAAAGGATCAAGAGTTCCAGTGTGTCCTACTTTCTTTTCTTTTAATATTTTTTTCACCTTAAAAACAGCATCATGACTACTAATATTTAAAGGTTTATTTAAAATAATTAATCCATCCATATAATCACCTTTTTCTTAGTTTATTATATCATATTTTCCTAAAAAGCAAAAGAAAAAATCTCTGCAAAGCAGAGACTTATTCTTGATCACTATATTGTAAACGATAAAGTTGGTAATAATGTCCACCACGTTTCAATAATTCTTGGTGGTTACCTTCTTCTAAGATACGACCTTTATGTAAAACAATAATCTTATCAGCATGTTGAATAGTTGATAAACGGTGTGCAACAATTAGCATTGTACCAACATTCATCATTTTCTTTAATGAATCTTGAATTAAAACTTCTGTTTCAGTATCGATATTGGCAGTTGCTTCATCAAGTATCATGATATTCGGTTTATGAGCAATAACACGTGCGAAAGAGATTAATTGACGTTCACCAGCTGAGAAGTTATTACCTCTTTCAAGAACAGGTTCATCTAAGCCCTTAGCCATTTTGTTAATAATCTTATCAGCATTAACAAACTTACATGCTTCGAGAATATCTTCATTTGTTATGCTTTCTTCACGTAAAGCAATATTAGTACCAATTGTTCCAGTAAACATAAAGACATCTTGTAACATTTGACCAATTCTTGATCTTAAACTACTTAACTTAATATCTTTAACATTAATACCATCAATTAAAATTTCGCCTTTTTGAGCTTCATAATTACGAACAATTAAAGATAAAATTGTTGTTTTCCCAGATCCTGTTGCACCAACAAAGGCACAAGTTTCACGAGCATTAATCTTAAACGATACATCTTTTAAAATCCAGTTTTCATCTTCATAGGCAAACCATACATTTTTAAATTCAATTTCACCCTTTAAGTCAGTTAATTCGACTGCATCATCTTCATCCACAATATCTGGTTCACTTTCAAGAATTTCAGAAATTCTTTCACCAGCCGCAAGTGAAGATTGCAATAAGTCAAATTGTTCAACAATTTGTTGAATAGGTGTATAAATTTTATCAATGTATTGTGAGAATGTAACCAGTAGACCAACAGATAATACGAAATTGCTATCAATGATACGTGTTGCAATTAAATAAGTTAATAATGCAGTTGTACCAATATGTAAAACATAAATGGTAGGTCTAAAGATAGCATTTGTAAATGTTTGTTTACTTTGATTACGACGTAATTCTAAACTACAATTGTTAAACGTTCCAAATTGTTTCTTTTCTTGGTTAAATGCTTGTGTAATTTTAATACCAGAAATGTTTTCTGATAAGTTAGCATTTACTTTAGAAATACTAGTTCTTACATTTCGATATGCGCGACGAGCAAAAATTCTAAAGACAATTGATGCAATAATTACAAGTGGTGTTAAAGCTAAAACATATAGAGCCATTTCAACATTAACAAGGAACATTGCAATTAAAACACCAATTATAACAAGAACATTCTTAATTAAATTAATCATGACACTTGTATACATTTGGTTAATAGCATCAATATCACTTGTAACACGAGTAACTAGTTTACCAACCGGTTGACTGTTTATTTGTGCAACAGCCCAGTTTTCAATTTTATTGAAAACATCATTACGCATTTTATAAATAATTTTTTGACCTGCTTTTTGTAAAGACATTGATTGGAAGTATTGAATAACAGAACTTACAATCAGTAAAGCAAATAATGCACCGACACATAGTAAAATATAATTAATACGAATTTCATCTTCACTTAAAAGATTAAATATTTCACCAAATACTAAAGGTTGTATTAAGTCAAATAATACTGCAAATCCCATTCCCGCAAACGCGATAACAAATAATTTTGTGTTACCTTTTGCGTAACTTAAAAGTAAAGTAATTAATCCTTTGCGATTTGTATTTTTTACTTCAAAACGAGATTTAAGAACTTTTCTTTTTCTTGATATTTTTAATAATGCACAAAGTAATGTTATCATTTATTTCACCTCATGCACTTGTTCTTCTAGTTTTTGAAGATCAACAATATCGCGGTACATTTTTACATTTTCATATAATTCATCATGAGTACCGATACTTACAACTTGACCATCATCAATAAGAACGATTTTATCAAGATTTTGAATAGTTGAAACACGGTGAGCAATAATAATAAAAGTCTTTTCACCATGAAGTTTCTTTAAATTACCTAAGATCGTTGCCTCAGTTTTAGTATCAACTGCTGAAACAGAGTCATCTAAAATTAAAACACCTGAATCTTTGGCAAGGGCACGAGAAATTGAAACACGTTGTTTTTGTCCACCAGATAATGTAACACCACGTTCTCCCATAACAGTATCATACTGTTTAGGGAAATCCATTACATCTGCGTCAACTCCGGCAATCTTTGCGTATTTACGCGTTTGTTCTAAAGTTAGTTCTTCCTTACTAAACGCAATATTATTTAAGACTGTGTCACTAAATAAGAAGTTATCTTGTGGGACAAAAGAAATTAGTTCACGAACATCTTTGATAGGTAATTTCATAATATCATAACCATCTATAAAGATTGATCCTTCTGGAACATTATATAAACGAACTAACAAATCAACTATTGTTGATTTTCCCGAACCAGTTCGACCGATAATACCAATTGATTCACCTTGTTCAACACTAAATGAAATATTCTTCAAGGTCGGATCTTCGACACCAGGATATGCAAAAGTTAAATTTTTAAATTCAATTTTTCCTTTTAACTTGGCATTTTTAATAACATCTGGACTATCTTTTACTAAGCTATCACGTTTTAATACAGTATCAATTCTTTCTAAGCTAGCCTTACCTTGTGCAGATATTGTAATCAAATTAGAAAGTGCCATCATTGGCCAAACTAAAGATGAAAAATAGCTAATATATCTATTTAAATCACCTAAAGACATGTAATGTACACCGGTTGTCTTAGTTAAATAAACTAAATAAGCACCTACAGCCCCAATGATAATCATAATAGATGAAATTAATAAAGAAACAAAAATACTAACAAGAACAGACAATCGTGCATGTTCTAAGTTTTTATCTTGATTATTTTTATTTAAACGATTAAATGCCATTAATTCTTTTGTTTCTTTAACAAAAGCTTTAACTACACTAAATCCTGAAAAGTTTTCTTGAGCAAAATCAGATAAATCACTATAAGCTTTTTGACGAGCTTCCCATTTACTACGCATATATTTACTTACTAATATCCCAATTACTGCAAGTAATAATAACGGCGCTGCAGCAACAAAAGCTAACACCTTATTCAACATGAACATTTTACTGAAAGCTAAGACACCAAGAAATAATGCATCAATCAACATCATAAATGCCTGTGAGAAACATTGACGCACTGTCATAAGGTCATTAGTATAAAGAGCCATTTGTGCTCCCGTTTTATATTCATTAAAATAAGTTTGGTCTAAGTATTCCATCTTCTTAAACATTCTTGTACGCAAATCATGAGCAATACGATGTCCACAATTAAAGATATTCATACGCCAAAAAAAGCGTCCAAAGAACATTATCGCAATGATACCAACTAACTGAATAATACTTTTAACAAGAAGCTCTTGCGTTAGGTTTTTTTCGGAAATACCATCAATGATAAGACCAGTAATATTAGGAATCTCTAATTGAGCAAAATCAACAACAATTAATGCAGCTGCGCCCATTAAGAAAAAGTACCAATATTTAAAGTAATAGCGATTTACACTTTTACCAAAAAGCATACCTATCCCTCCTTCTAAGCATTTATTATACCACTCTAGCCTATTCAAATGTTAAAAAAAGCAACGAAAACAATTAATTCGTTACTTATTATTTTTTGTTATTAATCTGCCAATATTATAGCCTAATACTAAAATAAGAAGTGAAATTAAAAGATGGTACGAAAATATGACATTTTTTATCAAATCAAATATCATTACTAGTAAAGAACCATATAAAAATCCTTTTGAAACAAGATCAAATGTACTAGGATAGCGCTTAGAAATTTTGTCAATAATTTTAGAAAATGCCAAAATGCCTAGCAAAAAGCCACCAAAAAAAGATAATAAAACGACAAAATTCTCGTGCTGGAGCGTTTGAAATATTAAAAGTTGACTAATTATTTGTTTGATTGATTTAGAAAATAAATCATAAAATCCAAAAACAAAAAGAAACATTGAACCGCTTATTCCTGGCAATATTAAAGCTAAAGAACTGATACTACCAACAATAAAAAGAATTAAAATTGTCCAAATATCAATTTCTTTATCAAAAGATATTATGCGATAATTTCCTACCATATTAAAGATAATTGTAACCATTATCAACAATGCGATTAATAAATAAGACTTTTTATTTTGTATTTTTAAACATTTTTTTCTATTAAAACCACTTATAATAAAGCCGATAAATAAACTTAAAAAAAGCCACTTAAACTTATCAAGGAATATAATGATAAGTGATCCAACAAATATAAGCCCAATGATAATTCCTAAAATAAATAAGCAGTGTTTTTTTAGGATTTTTATTTTATAAAATGAACTAAAGATTTCTAACATATCATCATAAACGCCTAAAGTCATGGCCATACTAGCACTACATAAACCTGGAATTACATAAGTAAGTCCAACTAATACACCTAATAACACCTTTTTCAAAATTAATCACTTTCTTTTTTTAATAAATTGTTATATAATTATATTAATAAAGAAAAGGAAATATGAGGAATTTATATGAATTATACAATATATCCTAAACCCTTATCAGGTGTTATAAACGCACCTTCTTCAAAAAGCATTATGCATCGTGTTTTAATATGTGCAAGTTTTGCAACTGGGACTTCAATCATTGAAAATCCACTATACTGCTATGATACATTAAGCACTATGTCAGCCTTAGAAGAAATTGGTGTTACTTTTAAAAAAGCCGATGATAAATTATTAGTAATCCCACCAAAGACTTACACAATTCCGTCTAAGGCCATTGAGTGTGATAATAGTGGTTCAACAATTCGTTTTTTAATGACACTATATGCTTGTTTATTTAAAAGCGTCGTTTTTAAAGGTGATGAGCGTCTTCTTGAACGTATTGAAACAGAAGATATTACCGAAATACCTTTTGAATACTACATGACAAAAAATTCAATTACTGTTTCAAATGTCCGTGAAATCAATAATTTAACACTTCACACAAAGAATACCTCACAATTAATTTCCGGAATTCTTCTTTTAATTGGAATAGTTAAGCGAAAAGGGAAACTTCATATTATTTCAAATGAAGATGAATTAGATCCTTATGTCGAATTAACCCTTGATGTTATGTCTAATTTTGGTGTTAAATACGAAATAACTCATCATGAAAATCTTTACACAATTTCGATTAACAAACATTTAAATAATATCCATCATGAGTTTTCAAAAGCATATTTAAAACCAAGTCATTACTATATTGAAGGCGATTACTCTTCTAGCGCATTCACCCTATCACTTGGACTTACAGGTGATAATGTAATTGTTAAAAACTTATATCAAACATCAAAACAAGGTGATAAAGCTTTCATTAATATTGTCGAAGAAATGAATGGACAATTTCAAATTGGTATTGATGCAATTAGATCTTTAAAATCTAATCTCATTGGAACATCAATCGATTTAACCTTCAATCCTGATTTAGGTCCCGTTCTTATGGGGCTAGCATCAGTTGCAAGAGGAATAACAAAAATCACTAATTTTGAACGACTTGAATTAAAAGAATCAAATCGTATTACAAAAACAATTGAAATTTTAACAAAACTCGGTGCAGATATTACCTTAGTTGATAAAGAAATCATCATTAATGGCAAACCAAACCTAAAAGGGGGAGTTGTAATTGACCCTTACAATGACCATCGTCTAGCAATGATGGTTGTCTCATTAACAAGTAAATATCTAGAAAGAGTTACAATTCTTAATGCAGAATGCGTTAATAAATCATATCCAAATTTCTGGGAAGATTATCGAAAATTAAATGGCATCGTTGTTGATGCAAATCTCGATGAATTAAGTGGTGAATATAATGAATAATGTCATAAATTATCCAAATAACACAACTATATTTCACCATGAAAAAGGAATTTTAAAAAATGGTTTATTTTTTGTAAAGACAAATCGTAAATATTTAATCATCGTAGATAAAAATGTTTATAATATGCATGACTATTTATTTAAAAATATTCCTGATAATCTATTAATTTATCCATTAAACGCTACTGAGAGCAATAAAAGTATTGAAGAATACACAAAAATCATTGACTTCTTACTTGATAAAAAATTTAATCGTAATGATGAAATCATTGCGATAGGCGGAGGAATTACAACTGACTTAGCATCATATGTTGCATCAACATATAAACGTGGTATTAAAATTACTTTAATTCCCACTACACTACTTGCGATGGTTGATGCTTCAATCGGAGGAAAATGTGGTATCAATTATCATAGTTTTAAAAACCAAATTGGCACATTTTATCTTCCCTATCAACTAATTATTGATGAATCATTCCTTGATACTCTTTCAAAACAAGAGTTCAATAATGGTTTTTCGGAAATTGTTAAATATGCTTTAATTCAAGATAAAGAAATGTTTAAAGCAATCGAAGAAAACAACTACCAAATCGAAGATTTGATTAATCGTTGTATTGAAATAAAAGTAAATATCGTTAATAACGATCTTTACGATAATAACATTCGTAAAATTCTAAACTTTGGACACACTTATGGTCATATCATCGAAAGTCACTCAAACTATAAAATCTCTCACGGACATAGTGTAGCTATTGGTATGGTCAAAGAATTAAGTAGTCAAGTATTAAAAGAAAGAGTTATCAAAGTCTTAGAAACAAGATTTGATCTTAACTACCAAATCACTAAAGAAGATATCAAAAAATATCTTATTCAAGATAAAAAAATAGGGAATAACACGATTGATGTCGTTCTTATCGACAAAATCGGTCAAGCAAAAATAATCAAAAAGAAAGTCGAGGAGTTAATCGATGAATACATTTGGTAAAAATATTCGTGTTTCTATTTTTGGTGAATCGCATGGATCACATATTGGTGTAACAATTGATGGATTTCCAAGCAATGTAGTTTTAGATGAAACATTAATTAAAAATAATCTAAAAAAACGTCAGGGAAATCAACAAATTTCGACATTGCGCCAAGAAGAAAATGAATATGAAATTATAAGTGGTATATTTAATAATAAAACAACCGGTGCTCCGCTAACATTTTTAATTAAAAATCAAGACATCGATAGTTCTTCTTACCAAGAAGGAATAATAAGACCAAATCATGGTGACTATCCAACATATATAAAACATATCGGTGCTAACGATTATCGCGGAGGCGGTCATACTAGTGGACGTTTAACAGCTCTTTTAGTTATTGTTGGTTCACTTTGCGAACAAATATTAAGAAAACAAAATATTAATGTTTATTCGCATATCAATAAAATAAAAGATTTAAGTGATGAAGAAATCGATGTTCAAACAAAAATATTAAAAATTAGTGAGTTCAAAGAAAATGACTTTATGACCTCAACAAAACAACAAGAAAAAGCTGTCGAACTAATTATCAAAACGAAAGAAATGAACGATTCATTATCATGTGAAACCGAAACATTTGTTACTGGTGTACCAGTTGGTGTTGGAGAGCCTTTCTTTGATAGTTATGAAAGCATCCTTTCACATCTTCTTTTCTCAATCCCCGGATTAAAAGGAGTAATGTTTGGTAATTCAAACTTAATAAATCTTTATGGATCTGAACAAATTGATTCTTTAAGATATAATAATGATGGCGAATTAAATATTTTAAACAATAATCAAGGTGGTCTAAATGCCGGACTTACAAATGGAGGTATTATTAAATTTACTTCTACTTTTAAAGCTCCTTCAAGCATTAACAAACCAATTGATTCAATTAATATTAAAACAAAAGAAAATATTCAAGTCCAAACAAAAGGGCGACACGATCCAATAATTGGTATTCGAGCTCTTCCAGTTATTAACGCAATTACATACTGGGCAACCCTTGATTTACTAATGGAGTTAAACAAATATGGCCAAATTAGATAAATTAAGACAACAAATTGATCAAATCGATTCATCAATTATGAAACTACTTGAAGAACGTTTTGATTTAACCAACAAAATTGGTAAAGAAAAACTTAAAGACAAAGTTGAAATAACTAATAAAGATCGTGAAGAAGAAATTATTTCTAAAACTTATGAATTTAAATATCAAAAACAAATAGAAAATATTTATCAAAATATCTTTCAAATTAGCAAAAATATGCAAAAATTAAATAGTTATCTTCTGATAAAAGATTCTAGTTATTCTTATTCACCTGCTATTCATGCTCTTTTAGGCAATGAATATTATCAATGTTTGGAAGGAGTAAGTTTTGAACAATTTGTAACTGATGAAAGTTTTCACTTTAAAGGTGTAAATATCACAAATCCTTATAAACATGATGCATACCTTTATTGTTTAAATAACAATATTGAATTAGATTCTTCTGTTAAGAATACTGAAGTTGTCAATTTTGTCTTAAATGATGGAACAAATCTTAAAGCCTTTAATACTGATTATCAAGGTTTTAAAACCTTATTAGAAAATTATAATATTGATTTAAATAACAAACATGTGTTAATTCTTGGAAATGGCTCTACTTCTAAGACAGTAAAAGCTGTATGCAATGAGTATAACTATGCAAAATTAAACGTAGCTGTTCGAACAATTAAAGATCCAAGTGAAATTTACTTACATGATATTAATAAACTTCAAAAAATTGATATTGTTATTAATACCACATCTTATGGTGTCGCACCTTACTTAGAACTAGATCCACTAATTGATTTATCACCTTTTAACCCCGAAGTAATTATTGATGTTAACTATAATCCATCTCGTAGTTCTTTAGCAATTGCTTATCCTAACATCAAATATATTAATGGACTATTTATGCTAGTTGAACAAGCAAGAATTAGTGAAGAGCTAATTCAAGGTAAAGAGATTGATAATTCTAATACTAAAGATATAGTCAATAAAATAGCCCTTTCTACAACAAACATTAGTTTAATAGGTATGCCATTTTCTGGAAAAACAACAATTGGCCAAAAACTTAGTGCTAAATTAGGTAAATCTTTCTTTGATAGTGATATAATTTTAAAAGAAGAAAATCTATCACTTGCAAAACTTTTATCTCAAGGCTTTACTTTAGAAGATTATCGTGCTTATGAATCAAGTGTTATTGAAACTTTAGCAACAACACCTAGCTCAGTTATTTCAACTGGGGGCGGTGTTATTGAAAATCTTGATAACATCTTCTTTTTAAAACAAAAAGGGCCAGTTATTTTCTTAGATACGCCTTTTGATATTTTAAAGACACGTATCTCCAATAACCGACCACTTGTCAAGAATGAAAAAGATTTATTAAAGTTGTATGAGAGAAGATATAATAACTATCTAGAACATGCAGATATAGTTATTAAATGCGATAGTGATATTGACACAATTATTTCTTTATTGGAGGTCAAGATCCATGAATATTTTAATAATTAATGGGCCTAATCTTAACTTATTAGGTATTAGAGAACCACACATTTATCAAAATAAAACTTATGAAGAATTAGTAAACTATTTAAATGATTTAGCTTTAAAACATCAAGTAAGTATTGAAGTATTTCAATCTAATCATGAAGGTGCAATTATTGATAAATTACATGAAGGATATTTCAATCATGTTGATGCAATAATCATAAATCCAGGCGCATATACTCACTATTCTTATGCCATTAGGGATGCTATTTCAGCAATTTCAATCCCTACAGTTGAGGTTCATCTATCAGATATTAGTAAAAGAGAGAACTGGAGAAAAAATAGTGTAATATCTGAAGTTTGTACAAACACATTTGTGGGAGAGCATTTCCAATCATATCAAAAAGCAATCGAATATATCATCAGCGAAAGGAACAATTATGCAAAATAAATATCCTTTACTAAAAAACATTAATAATAACGCGTTAAAATCTTTAAAAATTGATAAGCATTTAATTATCGCTGGGCCTTGTGCGGTCGAAGACTATCAAAAAACCCTTGATATCGCAAAGTTTCTTTTAAAGAATAACATTAACTTCTTACGAGCTGGAGCTTTTAAACCAAGAACTTCCGTTCATGATTTCCAAGGTCTAGGTTTAGAAGGGTTAGAAATTTTAAAACGCGTTAAGGAAGAAACAGGAATTAAAATTGTAACTGAAATTACAGATTCAGCTTATCTTCCTCATTACGATTTTGTTGATATAATTCAAATTGGGGCGCGTAATATGCAAAACTTCTCTTTATTATGTGAACTAGGAAAAACTAATAAACCTGTCATTTTAAAAAGAGGGTTCGGAAATACTTTAGATGAATGGCTTCGTGCAGCCGAATACATTGTTGCTCAAGGCAACTATAACATAATTCTTTGTGAAAGAGGGATTAAAACTTTCGAAAACTCAACAAGAAATACTTTAGACATTTCTAGTGTAGCTTTAATCAAAGAATATTTAAATGTACCTGTGATCGTTGATCCTTCGCATTCTGCAGGGCGTTCTGACATCATTCCTGCCTTATCAAAAGCAAGTATTGCGGTTGGAAGTGATGGATTAATTATTGAAGTACATCAAAACCCAAAAAAATCAATCAGTGATTCACAACAAGCACTTGATTATGAAACGTTTACAAAATTACTAAATACATTAAAACTTTAGAGCAATCTAAAGTTTTTTTATACTTCAAATTCATAAACTAAATCATTTTGAATAATTTTCACTTTTCTAATAAAGGCTGACTGATTAAAGTTAACCTTTGTAGTCATTATTTCTAAATGGTATTCAATTATCGTATTATCGCCTAAAGAAAGCGTCAAAGTACTTGGATAAAATTTATACTTTGATGAAATTGTTGCAGGGGAATAGTCAATCTGACAATCATCATATGCGAATTCAGAATTCACAAGTGTCTCATGAAGAAAATAATAAACAAAAGTTGTATCCAATATATCAACAAATAACTCTTCTTCTGTTTCAATTTTCTTTATAAAGGGAACACGCAATTTGATATCCTTGGTTAAGGGAGTAGTTCCATAGAATTCAAATTGGTATTTATCATAAGTATCCAGAAAGACTTTTTCATACATTTTACATTTTTGTTCAAATACTAATTGACGATGTCTATTATATGTAACCATTACAATAGGCAATGAGATGGAAGTTATAATACCAATAATCGCAATAACTACTAAAACTTCATAAAGAGTAAAACCTAAGTTATTTAGATTTTTTTTATTTTTCATAATATTACTCGTAGTTATATTCGACAGTTACACCTCTTGACTTATAAGTTAAAACGCCATCCAAGATTGTGATTTCAGCATCATCTTGAATACTAATACCACATTTTGTTTCTAAAAGGTTAATTAATTCTGGTGATTTATTTCGACCAACATCTTCGACAGTTTCATAGCCTTCTAAAGCATCATTTGCCAGAGCAATTTCAATTGCTTGATAAATTTCTTTAGCTTCAGCTAAGGCTACAGATTCTTTAGATTTTTTAATATAACCAAAATATCCTACACTAACAAAAGATGATAAAACACCAATAATTGTGATTACCACAAGGAGTTCGACAATAGTGAACCCCTTATTTCTTTTTTTCAAATTATTAATTTTGTTTTTCATTTATCCTCCTAAATATTTTATCCCCTACACCTATATATTTCGTAACATTTTTTAATTTTCCATTTTTATTTTTTTATTAAACCAATTTTATTTGCCTTTTTTTCAAGTTTTGAAAATGGAATAAATCTTTTTTTTATCACCTCATCATTAATAACATCATAATAGGTATTATTAACAATACTTCTTCTTATTTCATCATTAATGATCAATATTTCTCCTACTCCGACTCGGCCTTTATAACCAGTGTTATGGCAATAGGAACATCCTTCATTAACAAGTTCAATTTTATTGTTAATAATAACTTGTTTCAAACATTTTTGACATCTTTTTTTGTAGAGTTTTTGAAAAACGATCGCTTTTAAGGCATTGGCAACTAAATAATTCGGGATTTTCATATCTAATAATCGTGTAATAGCTGTTACAGAATCATTTGCATGTAGAGTAGAAAATACCATATGTCCGGTTGTGGCACTACGAAGTGCTATTTCACATGATTCTTCATCGCGAATTTCTCCAATCATAAAGACATCCGGATCTTGTCTTAAGACGCTTCTTAGCGTTTCTCCAAAAGTAAATCCAATATTTTCATCAACTTGAACCTGAGATATTCCTTCTAATGAATATTCAATTGGATCTTCTACGGTAATAATATTTGTTTGTTCATCATTTCGCATTTTTAAAAAAGAATAAAGGGTTGTTGTTTTTCCTGAGCCTGTTGCTCCGACAACTAATACTAAGCCTGTTTGGTTTTTTACAATTTCTAAAAGTTCTTCTTTAGCTTTATTCTCTAAAAATACATCATCTAAACAAACTTTGTTAGAATAATCATCAAGTATTCTTAAAGAGATTCTTTCACCATTTACAGTTGGTAGAATTGACACACGAATATCATAGTTATCATTATTATATTTATATTGAATCTTCCCATCTTGAGCAAGTAAATGTTTCGTTATATCTAAATTACTTAACACTTTTATTCTTGATATTATTTGTTCATATAAATCATGGTTAAGTTCTGATATTTTTTGTAACTCGCCATCTAATCTAATTCTTACTTTAACTAAATCATTACTTGGTTCAAAATGGATATCACTAGCCTTATAAAGGATTGCTTTTTCAATAATATTGTCAATTGTTCTTACAACTTGATTATTCTTTATTTCCTCATTATAAAACTCCTTTTTATCTTCTAGAATAATATTAGT
>JAZNQD010000058.1:0-5616 GCA_045589955.1 Bacilli bacterium
GTTCAAGTCTGTGCGGTCCTATTAAGTCACCCTTGAACAAGGTGCTAGTCAGTGGATGACTAATCTGTTTGATATATTTTAAAAACGTGGGTATTTTACTTGTGTCGAGGAATATATCATTCAAAATTCCACCGAGGCAAGGAATTGACCCTCGTTATCCGTCATAATCAGCGTACGTTCCCCTCGGTTATTATGTTTTCCGAGTTAAAATAAGAAAAACATGGAGTCGAAAAGTCAAAAGATACTCGTGTTCAGCGGGTGTTAGTCCGGGCTCTGAAAGAGACTAACCAACTGGCTTCATAGCTCAGGAGTAGAGCAAGGCACTGAAAATGCTTGTGTCGGTGGTGCGATTCCATCTGAAGCCACTCAAAGACACATACAGCAAAAAACGCTAATAAAGCAGCAGACTTCTAATCTGTACAAAAAATATGTGTCTTGCTAAATGCCTCACTAGCTCAATTGGTTAGTAGCAATGCACTCTTAATGCGGAGGTTCTTGGTTCGAGTCCAAGGTGGGGTACTTAAATATTCCGGAGTAGTTCAGTGGTAGAACAGCGATGTTAATAGCGCTTGTCGGTGGTTCAAATCCATCCTCGGAATATTTTAAAGCGGATGGCGCATAATGGTTGTTGCATCTCCCTTCCAAGGAGCATTTAGCTGGTTCGATTCCAGTCATCCGTATTAAAAAGACTCATACAGCAAAAATATAGCTTTAAGGGGGAAGAATGTCGCGGGTTCGAATCCCGCCCTCTGGTCGAATGATAGGAGGTAGCTCAGTGGTAGAGCGTCTTCAATGCGAAAAACTGAGTCTTGATATTTTACAAGCCTTTGTAGCTCAGTAGGTTAGAGCACACGCTTGATAAGCGTGGGGTCGATGGTTCAAATCCATCCGGAGGTATCACTTGCCGTAGCTTAATGGTAAAGCCTTGACTGTTATCAAGAGATACAGTTTCGATTACTGTCGGCATGTTTGTCTAGGTTAAACCAGAACTTAGACATTATTAAAATGTACCAGTCAACTGGTACAAACCGGTGGTTGGTCAACCTAAACAAAATGACCCTAGTTCAGCAGGTTACATGTTAACAACCGAGCCAACGTATCGATAGGCGGAACCATGATACCGTAATAATGCACGTAACGCATGTGGTACTGATAACAACCACACTAGTAAAAAGTTATCAAAAATAAAGGCACGATGGCGGAATTGGTAGACGCAGGAGACTTAAAATCTCCCGGTCGGTTAGACTGTACGGGTTCGAGTCCCGTTCGTGCTATACTTAGGAAGATAATTTAATGGTAGAATGCTGGTCTCCAAAACCGGTCGTCAGGGTTCGAGTCCTTGTCTTCCTGTCGGTCTATTATTATGGCAGATACGGTATCTTCAGATATGTGTATTTGTCTCATTCATCCCTTGCCAGTTGGGTTAAACTGGCTTTTTTATTTTCAGAACTATTGTATATTTTTATTATGAATGATGAAGTTCAAAAGTTGTCTTTTTTGCAAGAGTTCTTCTTTAAAAGATTATATAATCATCCGGCCAGAGCTCGAAGAAAAAATACGTATGTTCAAGAATTGGTAGATGAAGTAAAACATACCGTAGATAGTTGCGAGGACCTTTTTCTTTGGTTACGACAAAATCTTGATCATTATTGGGCAACTCAATTCCCTTGGACAGTAGAAGTTACTGGTTTTTCTGATATTCCATATCTGAAGGTTACATTTGATTATAAGTTAAATGAAAAAGGTGAATTATATGTACTTGATAATTTGTGCTCTAAACATTCACTGGATATTCCTGATGAATATTTTTCTAAAAGCGAAGTTGAAGTTGATGTAGATGTTCACTTTAATAAAGAACCTAATATAATTGTTGTAGATTTTAACAGAACCAAAATATAAAATTATTATGATTATTGGAATTGTATTCATTTTAGGGCTTGTCACCCTTACTTCATATCTTGTATGTTCTATTGAGAACCCGTTTAAAAAGTCATATAATAATCACTTTTTACATATTCCGATTATTATAATTTTAACTCTTATCTTCTTTAGTCTTAAAAATTATGCTTCTCCTACTGCAAACAATTGTTGGGAGTGGTATAAGGGTAATGCTGGTATTATTCACAAAAAGTTAGATGAGATTGAAAATAATATCGCTAATTACAATTTTAAAGAAAGTAGACTTACTAGCTCAGATTGTGTTCTTAAGTTTACAGATAAAACAACTGGCGATGAGCATAGTATTTGGGTACATGTCAGTAATACAACATTTATGCATTGGTATATGAATGGTCAATTGGTAATCAAAAATGGTGTACGTGACCATGAAGAGTTTCCTGGCTTGCATGAAAATATGTGGGTTTGTAATAGTTTAAATAGACGAATTTTTGAAAAGGTTGAAGATATTGTAGAACGAATCAAACGTCATAATATTTCTAAGCAGTTAGGTACACCTACTCTTTTAAATACAAACCAAACTCAAACTAAAACAATGGAAATTACGGCCCCTCTATCTACAACTATTACTGGAACAGTAATAGAACAGGGACAAACTATTCATACTGAAACATTATAAATGTCATGATTATTCTTAATATTTTATTTTGGCTTTTGATTATATTTTTTACTGTGCTGCTCTTATGTTCATTAGTATCAGGCGATTTTGAATTGGTTTTCTTTTTCTTTTTTACTGTTACTATGATGTTCTTTATGAAGGGGTGTGCGAATTATGTCCATCTTGATTCTGAATGGAAAGAAAATGATAAATGTAAGCAAGTTGAAATATTTCAAATATCGCTAAAAGATAACCTTACAGATATTAAAACATTTCGTAAAGAAATCGATTCTAATCAAAATGGGCAACGTGTAGCTTTTGATATTTCTTTTAATAATAAAAATCATAAAATATATTTTACTGAAGACAGGTATGGCGACCCTGTTTATATGGAATGGCATTTAGATAATACCTTACTATTTCAAAATGGTAAAATAAATGGAAATGAATTCGAATATTTTTCTGATAACAATTATACAAATGAAGCTATTAATGAAAAAATATATGAAGAATTAAATGTATTATATTTGGAATGGCAGAAAGTTATTGCTCCAAAGGAAGGCGCATTTCTTTTGAATCAAGAACCCAACGATTCTAAGACTTTAGAAATTACTGCTCCAAGAAATACAACAATTACTGGAACGGTAACAGAACAGGGACAAACTATTCATACTGAAACATTATAAGTTAATATGATTAAGGCTTTTTTTATTGGAATATTTTGTCTTGGATGCATCTCTTGTGATAATTCTACTCAACCTACACGCGAAGTAGAAGTAGAGATGCATAATTGGGAGTGCGGGTACATTATTCATGATGGATATAACCAGAATATTTCTCTTCATTACGTAGATGATTATACACGTAATATTGATAATTCTATTTCATTTATTGGTGAAGATGGTTTAGTTTGGCGTATTCCTTATCCTTATTATGCAATTGAAGTTAATCCTAAACTAACACCATGCAAGTAAAGTGTGTATTTGTTGACCCTACTAGTTTTTCTCCTATTTACGAATTAGAAGACCGGAACTAAAGTAACTGAGGAAGATTCTAATTATAAAGAAGTAGAGGATATATATCTTCGCCAAAAGTGGAATAAGATTGATAGTCAGTGGTCTTATAAATCTAAAAATACTGGATTTACAGCTTTACTTGATCAGTATGAAGCAATAGGTAGGTCAATGAGTAATGTATCATCTACATTTGATAAGGAATTTAATAATCTTTCCAACGGTGCAGATATGTTTAAAAATTGTGAATGGGTGTCTAATGCATCTAATTCAACACAAGATGCAGTAAGTTCTTGTTGTACAACATCTAATCAGCTTTTAGAAAATTATACTAATAGTTGTTGTTCAATTAGAAGTAATGCAGCTTCTATTAGAGAAGTTGAAGAAGTACAAAAGAATATTAATGAATTAGATTTTGAAATTAATAAGAAGTTTGATAAGATGCAGGAAGAAATAAGTGAAAAACTTAATTGGCAAGCTATTTGTCTATATCTAACCTGGGCTATGATTATTATAATTGGTTTTATGATTTATTTCAAGTCATTTGACGTATCTGTTGAAGTTAATAATCCAATTCAAAATCAAGAAATAATTTTAGAACATGAATAAAGAAAATATAAAATATGCTAATCTTTTATATAATGTTGCAGTTGAAAATGCACATTATTTGAATAGCGGTGAAAAGACAGAGTTAAAGAAGCAGTTTAAAAAACTTGCGAATGACGAATCTCAATCTAACTCTAATGTTGACTTGGGCGAAGTTAATGAAAAGTTAGATAAGGTTGTTAAGGCAATATCTTATAATGCGTCAGAAATACAGCAACAGGTAAGATATGCAAAGATTGATTGCCGAGATGATATTGCAAAGGAGCTTAAAGAAGTTGAAAATAATTTAACATCTAAAGGAGCGATGACTTTTGTTGCTGCGGTTTTTGGATGTATAATTGCAATTGTAGCTTGTATTTTTATCCTAATAAAGTCATTTGACGTGACTATTGATATTGAAAATCCGAATCCTGAACAAAATATTACAGTAACGCCCTCAGAATGAGGGCTTTCTTTTTATCAGAACTTTAATAATATCATTTTATGAAAAGGAGACAATATTTGATGACTAACATTTGTTATCGTAATAAAGACGATGATAAGTGGTATTTTTGGTCTTATACAGATGGTGATCCAACTGGGCGTGAATATACCGCTTGGTATCCTGAAGATATGCCTCCACTATTAGACAAAATAGTTGAATATCTTAATTCGCATATTGTTTGTATCTATGAGAAAACAATTAATCCTGTTGAGTTAAAGTTTAATCTTCGTCGTTGTCCTGAACCAGATGAACCAAATTATGGTTGGTTAGAAGATTATTGGGAAACTCAGGTCTGTCACTTTATTAAACAGAATTAATATAATATAAAATCATGAATAACCAAAATCCATTTGCTGCATTGAACATTATCAAAGAACATATTTCTGAAAATGAGGAGTATGATCGTGAAATTCAACGTCTTAGAGAGGAACGTATTCGTATAGCTATGTTTATTAAAGAGCGAGAGCAGCGATTGAATGAGGAACGTAAACGACGAAATCCTGGTGATTAATATGGAAAATTTTGGAGAGCCTTGGCATACAAAGAATCTTCCTCCTTTTGATTTGGTAGAGGGAGAAACATACTTGGTACCATTAAAACTTCTTTCTAAAGAACGTCGCTTTGATGGAGGTAGAGGTACTGAATTTTATACATTTGGAATTGACAATTGGCGAAAGATTACCTTTAGTGACCGCTCAATTCCTGAAATCATGAAAGATGAAAGAGTTCCAGCTGAAACTTTATATAATATTTTAGATAATAAAGAAGAAATTAGTGAAGAACTTAAAGAACTAGTAAAACAATCTGCTAAACGAAGCACTTTCTGCTAAACAGAACAATACTATAAATAAGGTGACATGACTAAACTAATTACGACATTACTCTGTTCCGTAATGCTACTCTGCAATGCCGCGTATGGTTTTAGCCAGAACTTTGATGTCCGCACAAAGTCTGAGATT
>JAZNQD010000059.1:0-3167 GCA_045589955.1 Bacilli bacterium
CATAAAAAATTACACTTTGTAATCTCTCTTGCGCCCCCTTCAGGACTTGAACCTGAGACCCCCTGATTAACAGTCAGATGCTCTAACCAACTGAGCTAAGGAGGCGTTTGCTACGTTTTATCTCCGTATTGCGAGTGCAAAGGTACATCTTTTTTTCTTACTGACAAGATTTTTTTTAATTTTTTTGAAAAAATATTTTTCCTTGTAGTTAAATTATTGATTTTTAATTTATTTTGATTTGCGAGAATATTCTTCCATTCTTAAAACAGCCTTAACATTTCTGAATGGAATGAAATTTCTAAAAGGAAAAAGCAGTTTAACTACGACACCAAACCACCATTTGTAGTAAACCTTGAGTTTGCAGTAAGCTTTTCTGAACTTAAAATTATATTCTAAAAAAGGCTGTATGTTGGAATGTTCTGTTATGGAACGAGAGCCGTCGCACACATATTTCAGTTTTTTTTCACCAAGATAATATTGATTCATAGTGTAGAACAGGCCGTAAAAAGGATAAGAACTATTGTGAATAGCTTCAGCCTTGCATTTTATGTAATCATAATCGCAACTATCAGCCTTAACATAGTTTATTGAAAAACCAACTATTTCTCCGTTTGTTTTATTTTCCACACACCAACACTCACAATTATCTCGTTCTCTAAATCTTTCAAATAACGAAACGTAATCTCGACTGCTTGTTGAACTTTCTTTTATCTTATATGTTTTCTCAGCTGATGAAATAATTTCATACGCAACTGATTCTAATTCATCAAGTTCAATTCTTCTAATATTATATATTTTTAAAGCCTTTCTAATCTTTGTCCTTGTCGATGCTGGCAATTCTGAGATATCTTCTAATTTATCCTTTATAATAAACCAAAATGAAGTATTATCTTTTGTATCAAAATCGTAAGTATTACGAACCATCAAGCCTTTCTCTTTCAGAATAGATTTTGCTTCTTCTTCAGAAAGTAGATTTTCCTTGCTCTCTTCTAAAAAAATCCATGTTTTCTTATAATACCTATGACTATTCATCTTGATTTAATATCTTTTTCTGAAGAATAATTTTTTAAAAGTTCCAAAGATTACATTTCCAAATGTCAAGAACAATGAAGCAACGACATTATTATCTAATTTCCTAAACATCAGATAATGCCATTTTATTAATTTTAAATAAGATTTGCGGCTTAAAGAATTAGAATGTCTGCGATATTTTGCTAAATTTTTATCAAGGAGATAACAATTTATTTTTTTAGAGATATTTATCCAAAGAGCGTATTCCTCGTTAATTACAATATCGACAGTTTGTATATCTCCGACAACAGCAGCATTATACATTACTGTCAGACATCCTGGCCAGCAATAGGCGAGCATCTTATTTCTCGTGATTATCTTCGGACCTGTTAATACAACTCCTATTTCGTTAGAATTTTCGTCAATTTCACAATAATTACTATATGAGAAATTGTAATTATTTTTTGACATAAACTCGATTTGTCTTTCGAGTTTCTCTGGCATCCAAAGATCGTCGCTATCCAAAAAAGCGATCCATTTACCTATAGCTTTTTTCAATGCCAAATTACGAGCGAACGCAGAACCTTTATTAATTTCATTCCTCAAATAAATTATTCTGGAATCTTTTTCCTGAAAAGAACGAATAATCTCTGCAGTTTTATCAGTAGAACAATCGTCAACAATTATCATCTCCCAATTCTGATAGGTCTGATTCAAAACAGACATAATTGTCTCAGCGATAAATTTCTCACTATTAAAAGCCGGAGTTATAATTGAGACAAGGTCCATTTTAGATCTGAGAGTTTTAGAATCTGAAAACCTGAAAATTCTTCATTGTTCATTATACATTGTACATTCTCAACGAAATATCGTCTTAAAAATAATCTTAATATCTCCCCAGAAAGTTCTATTATAGTAATACTCTAAATTAATTTTGACTTTATCGGGGTATATTATTTCGTCGTTATATTTTTTAGGGTCATCAACTTTTGCCAATAATACTTCTTCATTAATATATTTTAAGGAAGCTGGTCCTGTTATTCCAGGGCGGAGTTCGAGGATTTTTCTATCTTCATCTGTAAGTTTATCAGCATAACCAGCCACATCAGGGCGAGGTCCCACAAGGCTCATATCTCCTTTTAACACATTGACGAGTTCGACTATTTCATCAAGTTTAGTTTTTCTTAAAAATTTACCAAAAGGCAAAATCCTATCATCATCTGCAGTAGTAACAAAATTATTATTGTGATTCTGTATTCTCATCGTTCTTATCTTGTAAATCTTAAACGACTTTCCATATTGACCTATTCTCTCTTGCTTGAAGAAAAATCCACCTTCCCCCATGACAATCTTATGAATGATAAAAATTATTAACATAAGAGGATATAAAATAATTATCCCCAATAACGCTATAATTCTATCGAAAAGATACTTTATAAAAAGAGAAAATTTACTCATACCTGTTTTGACAGAAAGAACTATGAAACAGCATAAAGAAAAAGAATGTAAAAAACATTATTCCCATCTGACGCTCAAAGATCGACTCGAACAAACAATTAAATGCTATTATTATCAAAAAAGAGACAAATACTACATCAAATGTCTTATTCTTAATACTAAGATAAACAGGAAATATAAAAAACAAAAGAAGCAAAATCAATCCAACAACGCCCACAGCGATGATTGTATCAGAATATTGATTATGAGCATTACAACCAGCCTTTATAACTACATTAAGATTTATGTATGTTGCTAAATTCTCTCTAATGGAATTGTAATCACAATTATACTTTTCTGCCATTTTCTTAGCATATTCAAAAACTGAAGCGTTAAGATTCCCTTTGGATCTCTTGCTGATACTATCGAGGCATCCTATTCTTTCTTGATCAAAATTATCCGAGTAATAAGCATCTATTGGCTTTATATTTTGTATAATCTCTTCCTTCTTTTTTATGTAAGCATTTAAGATCTCATCACTACGATCTCCAGCTCCTACTCCAAACCAGAATTTCTCTATCAACAAATCCATATATCCTATCGTTATTCCCACCCTTCTATCTTGCTTCTCTATGTTATCAAGATTTCTAATTGTATCTGTAACCCTTTTGATACTTTTATTAAAAACAACAACACTTGTTATTGCTAAGCCGACAATT
>JAZNQD010000060.1:0-21470 GCA_045589955.1 Bacilli bacterium
TTTTGTTAGTAAAAAAGCAACATTTATACGAATTTTTTTAAAAGTATTTACTCTATTTTTATAAAGTTTTTTTGTTCGATGCACTAAGGTTAAGGTTAATTATCTTTTTATACTATTTCTATTAATCTTCCTTCTACATCCATAAGGATTATAAATGCAGAAAAATTACATTTATGTATAAATCATCCTAAATATATAGTATTGTTTTTAGTTAAAGATCATAAGTTACGTAGTAAACACATGTGTCAGTACTACGAAATGTTTCACAACGCAACTTTTAGTAGTATAATATTTCTTAATTATACTAAAAGTTTCTTAATTAGTATTCATATATTTAAAATTGCTGCATATAATAATATAAATTCATTTATTAATATTATGTAATACACAAAAATAATAACTTAAAAACTTGTTTATTTTTAATGAACATGATATAATATATTTAGCAAAATTGTGTATTGCTATATTTTCACTAAATACAAGGAGGTTTATATGGAAATCAAAAGAGATGTGTATTTAAATAAATTAATATTAAGAATGCATAATAAAATGATCAAAGTAATAACTGGTATTAGAAGATGTGGAAAATCATATTTACTATTTAATTTATTTTACGATTATTTAATTTCACAAGGAATAGATAATTCACATATTATAAAAATAGCATTAGATGACATTGCTAATAAAAAATATCGTAATCCTGAAGAATTATATAATTTTATTAAAGAGCAAATTACAGATAGTAATATGTATTATGTTCTTCTTGATGAAGTTCAACTGGTTTCTGAATTTGAAGATGTTTTAAATGGACTGCTTCATATCAGTAACGTGGATACATATGTTACTGGAAGTAATGCCAAATTTTTATCTAAAGATATCATTACAGAGTTTAGAGGTAGAGGTGATCAAATACATGTGCTTCCTTTATCGTTTTCTGAATATTTATCTGTATATAATGGAGACAAGTATTCTGCCTTTAATGAATACTTAACATATGGCGGACTTCCTTTTGTTACTAGTTTATCTACCCACGAACAAAAAACAAATTATTTAACTAATCTTTTTGAAGAAATATATATTAAGGATATTATCAACAGATATAATATACACAGCACAGATGAATTTAAAGAATTAATTAATATTTTAGCATCATCAATAGGCTCTTTAACTAACCCAACAAAGTTAGAAAAAGTGTTTAAAAGTGTTAAGCATTTATCAATTTCAGCAAATACAATTTCAACATTTATTGAATATCTTGAAGATGCATTTATTATTTATAAAACACAAAGATATGATATTAAAGGGAAATCTCACATAGATTCACCATTTAAATATTATTTTTCTGATTTAGGTTTGCGTAATGCAAGACTTAATTTTAGGCAATTAGAAGAAACTCACATTTTAGAAAATATTATTTATAATGAATTATTATACCGAGGATATAATGTAGACGTTGGAGTTGTATCAACTTATGCGCAATCGAAGGATGATTCATCTCGCTCAAAAAAATATTTAGAAGTTGATTTTGTTTGTAATTTAGCTGATAAAAGAATTTATATTCAATCAGCACTTGCTCTTCCTACAGAAGAAAAAGTAAAACAAGAACAAAATTCGCTTATGAATATTAATGACTCATTTAAAAAAATTATTATTTCAAAAGATTGTCCTATAACTCATTATAATGAAAACGGCATTTTATTCATGAATTTATTTGATTTTTTATTAAATATTGATAGTTTAAATAAATAAAAACAAAAACAGCTATATACCGTATTGCTAGACTAATTGTCTAGCAGAATGGTTATATAGCTTTTTTATATGATAAAACAAAATACACTGTACTACTTTTTTGCTTTTTATAAAACTGGTACTAAATAACGGTATATATTGATGTTTTTTTGAATTCTATCAATTTTTTTATTTTAGTCACCCGTAAGTTAATGGTTCGTGCCAAGAAATAATGTCATTATAAATTTTTCTTTCAAACATAACTCTCACCTCTGAATATATTATACACTTTTTTATAGGGAGTTTTAAGTAATATGTGCACTTTTTTATAGGGAGTTTTCGACAATGTTTGCACTTTTTTTAAATATATTATTATAACATTTTTTCCTTAATATTTAATTTAAGAGATTTGTGGTATTTTGCTTAATACATTTGTGGCAATATATTTAAGAAATTTGTGGTATTTATCGAAGTAAACTTTTCTATTCAAATAATATTTTGCTTTTTTTACAATTTCTTTAAATCTTTTATTATCTCCAATATAATAAACATATTCTAGTTCAAGAGAACATAAGTTACGTAGTAAACACATGTGTGTATACTATGAGATTTTAAGTTTTGTAGTACCTGTATACCATGTACTTGACAATAAGTTTTTAGTTTTCATTTTTAACTTATTTTAATAATATTACATTGAGTAAAAAAATGGACTTAAAATACATATTTAAGTCCACCTTTAATTCTTACTTTAAAGCACTAATATCAATATTTACAATTTGACTTTCTACATCTCTTTTATTTTTAAAAAACATTATTAAATAAATTGGTAAATATATTCTATTATTAATACATTCTATATTACCTTGGCATAATGTATATGCTTTATTAATATTGTAAGATTCATTATTTAATAAATTTTCTAATGCTACATGTCTCTTATAATCTTTACCAGACTTTACCTCAATAGGCAGAACTTCCGTACCATTTTCAATTATAAAATCTACTTCACCATTTTTTTTACTATTATAAAAAAATAAATTATAATTATGACATTTAAGCTCTTGTGCAACTACATTTTCATATATTGAGCCATAATTAACATTTACATCATTATTTAAGATTCTAACCACATTATCACTATATAGATAATGGCATAGTAGTCCTGTATCACATAAAAATAATTTAAATAACGTTCTTTCTTTACTAGCAAGTAATGGGTAAATAGGATTATCAACATTATATGTAAATAAACCGATATTACTATTTAATAACCACACGAAAGAATCTTCGTATTGATAAAATCTTCCTTTTTTATTTAAGTTTTTTAATATGAATCTTTTATTAGGATTATTTAATTCACTAGGAATTAAAGAATAAATATCTTTTACTAATAATGTTTTTTCTTTTGTATATTTAGAAATATCAAGTTTATATAATTTATCAATTGATTCATGCAAATGATAAACATCTTGTAAATTGGAAGTTTCTATAAACTTAGATACCACTTCAGGAAATCCTCCCACAATAGTATATAAGTTAAATAAGTTTATCATTTGTTTATGTACTATATTATCAACTGGAATAAGATCTTTAAATTGTTTTTCCAAGTAATTAATAGTATCTCTTGAAACCCCATTTGCAATACAAAATTCTTCAAAATCTAGAGGGTACATTTCTAATATATCTAGATAACCAACTGGTAAAGAATCAATATTTTTATAACTAATTCCAAGTAGTGATCCACTAAAAATATATCTATATGAACCTTCTTCAATTAAAAACTTTACTTTAGTAACAACATCCTCAACTGCTTGAACTTCATCTATGAAGATAATAGTTTTATCTTTTATTAAAGGTTTTGTAGCTAATGCACTAATTTTAATTAATAATTCTTTAGCATTATTAATTGTTTCAAATGCTTGCTTAGCTAAATCATTTTCATATAAATTAAATTCAATATACGACTCTGCATTTTCCTTTAAAAATTCCCTAATAAGATAAGTTTTACCAATTTGTCTTGCTCCATCAATTAATAAAGCATTTTTATTTGTGGAATCAAACCATTTCTTTATATCTTTATATGCTTTTCTGAATAACATGTTATCACCTCTTGCATTTTTACAACTTTATTATATCACTAAAATTGCATTTTTACAACTTTATTACAAACTAAAATTACATTTTTACAACCATAAAGAACTTTGTTTTTTCCTTTTTCAACCTTATTAAAACACTGATTATTATTAATCATTATATAAGAAATTATATTTTATATGTAAATTTTCATAATATATCAAATATAAAGTTATCTACTTTTTATAAATTATTCGCCAAGACTCAATAGTAACTGTCGTTGTTTCTTCATGATTAATACCTTCGATTTGATCAATCAATAAGCCAAAACGATTATTTCTTAATTCTGTATGCCAATGTAAATGATCTTGAGTTGTTATATCTCCATTTTCCATTTTTACTTTATAGGTAATGCAATAGTTGAAACTATAAGAAACCACTTCTTTTCCAACATCTTTTAGGGTAATTGTTCCACTAACTAAGTCTAAATAAGAAGCTTCTGTTGATTGCTCTACAGTATATTTTATTTCAAAGAAATCATTTGGATTAGCTCCATATTTTGCATAATAAATTTCATATTGATTTGATGTAGAATAAATAAGTTCTTGATTAGTTATATATTCATTTATATTATTGGTGTAATAATGATCATCTAATTCAATTCGAAAAATATCAAAAACAGTTTTGTTATTTTCTTCATAAAATTGAATCATATGGATATCTCTTGAACCTAAATATGTGATGATTGTTGGCTTATCAAAACAATAATATAAACCTTTGATACTTATTTCATCATTATACATTTTCTTAAAATATGCTCTTAGCCAGTCCATCGTAATTTCATCCATAAAACGTGTATTAATCTTTGAAGGATGTAAATCATATGGGTAATCACTAGAACCAATTGTATCTTCAATCTTCTTATTTTTATTAATATTTGTATTATAGTATATAAACTTAGCGTTATTATCTTCATCAATTCCTAAAGCAACATAGCAAGCAAAGTATCTAAACATCCCTTGGATGTCATGGCCACCATTTTTCCCCGCAAATGATGTTAAAGCAACTTCAACATTATTAGGATTAACTAAATTATTAAGAATTCCACAACAATCAAAGTTATCATAACTAAATTCTTCTTTTTCATAATCTTTCTTATTAACTCGTACACCTGTATAATAAAATCTCTTAATATTATATTTTTCTTTGGCAACTTCTAAAACTTCTTCTTCAGAATATTCAACCATATCCGGAAATTTAGTTGTTTCAAAACATGAAGTCAAAGTTAAACAAAAGAATGTTGTTAAAAAGGCAATTAATATTTTCTTCATAGGTTCCTCCGATTTATTATTTTCTTACTTAAATTATACTATATTAATTTAATTTTTGCACGAGAATTTAATCCCTTTATAAGAGAATATGATAAAAAGAATCTAACCCGTAGGTTAGATTCTTATTTTGCTTTTTTCTTTGATTCAATCTTATTAATAATAAGGTTTAATAACATAACAACAACCATGATAATACCTAAAGCAAGGAAGATAGCTAACATTCCTTTCCAGAAGATATCTAAGGCATCAATAACACGATAATAAGTATTTCTAACAATTCCCCAAGTTATTTGGAATGCGGCAACGATTTTATCCATATCTTACCTCCTACCCTAATAATCCTGGAACAATACTTAATAATACACCACCAGCAACAACTGATGCAATTTGACCAGCAACGTTTGCGCCTGCAGCATGCATTAATAAGTGGTTAGATGGATCTGCTTCTAAGCCGACTTTTTGAACAACACGGCTTGCCATAGGGAAGGCAGAAATACCAGCAGCACCAACTAAAGGATTGATCTTTTTCTTACTAAATAAGTTAAGGAATTTAGCAAACATAATTCCACCGAATGTATCAAATACGAAGGCAGCTAAACCTAAACCCATAATTAAGATTGTATTCCAACTTAAGAAATCTTTAGCTTGCATACTAAATGAAATAGTAATACCTAAAAGTAAAGTAATTAAGTTTGATAAGTGATTGCTTGCTTCTTCTTTTAAAGAATCAAGAACACCACATTCTCTTAATAAGTTACCAAACATTAAGAAACCAACTAAAGAAACTGATGCTGGAGCAACTAAACCAGCAATTACGGTAACTGCAATCGGGAAGATAATTCTTGTTGTTTTAGAAACTGATGCAGGTTTATATTCCATTCTAATTTGACGTTCTTTTTTAGTTGTACAAAGTTTCATTACGATTGGTTGAATAATTGGAACAAGTGCCATATATGAGTATGCTGCAACAGCAATAGCACCAGTATAACTACTCTTAAGAACTTGTGATACAAGAATTGATGTTGGTCCATCGGCTGCACCAATAATACCAATACTTGCAGAGTCAGCTAAATTAAATCCAAGTAATCTTGCAAAAACAATTGTCACAAAAATACCAACTTGGGCAGCAGCACCAAATAACATTAGTTTAGGGTTTGATAGAATAGGACCAAAGTCCATCATCGCCCCGATACCAATAAATAATATTAAAGGTAAGGCTTCACTAGCTTCAATACCTATTTCAAATAACCATTCAATAATCCCATTTTGTTCTACTACACCTGCAATCATTTGGTTTAAAGCACCAGATAGAGGAATATTTACTAATATTGCCCCAAAGCCCATTGGTAATAATAGGGCTGGTTCTAAGCCTTTTTTAATTGCCAGGAAAATTAATACACAACCAATTAGCATCATGACAATGCGTCCCGGTTCGTCAATTAAACCTCTTATACCATCTAATAAGTAATCCATATCTTACTCCTTTAAAATTAATCTAATGCAATAACACGAATAGTGTTAGTTATTCCATGCGTTTCGCCAAACCCCGCAAGAATAATAATTTGATCACCTTTTTTAAGGCCCTCAGAAAGTGCAACTTCTTTTGCCAAATCATCACACATACTTAAATCATCAATATATTTAGCAACATGAGTATGAATCCCACGATAGAATGCAAGTTTACGACCAGTACTTTCAGTATCAGTACAAGCAATTACTGGTACACGCGGGCGATACTTAAAAATACGTTTAGCTGTACCACCTGATTCAGTAAAAGCAATTATTGCTTTTACTTCTTTCATTTTTAAAGCAATATCAGCTGCAGCCATTGAAACAGCATCATTTCGTGTTTGAAAATTTGACACACTTGCTTGTTCAAGTAATTCTTTATGATCTAACATTGATTCGGCAATCTTAGCAATTTTAACCATATATTTAACACTATCATATGGGTATTTACCAATTGCTGATTCGCCACTTAACATAATGGCATCACTACCATCTAAAATAGCATTAGCAACGTCACTTGCCTCAGCTCTCGTCGGGCGAGGGCTTTCAATCATTGATTCTAACATATGAGTTGCTGTAATAACGAATTTACCATAGTTATTCGCAAGTTTAATCATTCGCTTTTGATACATTGGTACAAGTTCCGGAGCAACTTCAACACCCAAGTCACCACGAGCAACCATAATACCATCAGAAACTTTAATGATTTCTTGTAAATTATCAATGCCTTGTTTGCTTTCAATTTTTGCAATTACTTCGGCCTTAGGGTGATTAAATTTCTTTAATAACTCTCTAACTTCTAAAACGTCTTCTGCAGTTCTAACAAAAGATAAAGCAAAAGCATCAACCTTTTGTTCACAACCAAACTTAATGTCTTGATAATCTTTTTCCGAAATAAATGGCATTGTAAGTTCAACACCAGGGGCATTAATACCTTTCTTTGTCTTAACAATACCATCATTTAAGAAAGTACATTCAATGATATTATTATTTACAGAAAGAACTTCTAAAGAAATCTTACCATCATCAATAAGTAAATTATCACCAACCTTAACATCTTGGAATAATTCTTTACAATTAATGTGGAATCTTTCTTTATTACCAATTACTTCTTCTTTTACAATTTTAACAACATCGCCTTGAAAAAATTCAACACCACTATTTTCCATTTGACCAACACGAATTTCTGGGCCTTTTGTATCAAGCATAATTGCAATATGTTTATTTGCTTTCTTTTCTGCATTTCTAATTCGCGCAATTTGATCAATTGCTACTTCAGGAGAACCATGTGAGAAGTTAAGTCTAGCTACATTCATCCCACACTTAAACATCTTCACAAGCTTATTTTCATCATCTATTGCAGGACCAATAGTACAAATTATCTTTGTATTTTTCTCAACCATAGTCTCACCACCTATCTTTTATATCGTACATATTATACCATATTTTATGTTTTTTTACTCTTGATTTACTTAAAAATATAACAGCTAAACAATATTTGTTTAGCTGTTATTAAATAAAAAAATATTAGGTTTTGTTCCAACAATATTATACCAAAAATGGTTTTAAATAACGTGCATATTTTTTTTAAGAAACATTTATATTAATATTTCATTAATTTGTTCTCCAAAAGTTAATGGATCCTATAATATTATATTCATCATTTTTATTAGATGACTAATGCAAAAAACAACTAATGAATTATTTGTCTTTTATATTATAATTCTCATTAACTGATTTTTTCTTTGTGATTAATTCTTTAATCAAAGTATGAATACCTGTATAAGTTAAGTATAAAGATACACAACATGTACCTATTAAATCAAAGTAATAGGATACGTTATCGTTTTTAGTTATTAAGACAACAGATAATGCAATAACTACTGATAAATCGACAAAGGATTTAGCTCGATATAAATTACTTTGGGTTAGTAAAATGTTATTATTTGTTTTCTTTCCAAGATAGCGGTATCTAAACCAAAAGATTGTATTAGCAACAACACCAAGCAAGGCTATGCAAAGGCCAGGAATGACATTTCCTTTATCATCACTTTGAGCAACAAACGCAAGGACAAGCATGATGATACCACAAATTATCATAGCACTACCAACAAAGATATTAGTTGCAAATTCGAGTTTTACTTTCTTTTCAATATTGATTTCTTCTTTTTTAGTTGTTACTAAGTAAATAACAAAGGCAAAAATTATTGCCAGAAGTTCAATTGATCTTCTAATGAAATCAGCTAGTTGTGTCGAACTTTGCCCAATAAGTAAACCAAGACCAACAATTAAAGGTCCAGGTGTACTCATAAGCACCGACATTAACATTGTTTTAACTCCCGATTTATTCTTCATTATAACAACCCTCCAAATAACGATAACATTGGTAATAGTACTAATAATGATGCAAATGGGCAAGTAATTGTATCAAATCCATTTGGAGTATAAAGTTCGGTTAAAGCCGATGCCATAGCAACAATAAATGCAGTAGCGATACTACCATAAAAAGGAATCTTATTATGGATTAAAAGAATTGTTAGCACTACCACAAAGGATGTAATAAACATCGCAAGGGTTCCTTCGGCACTCTTTTTCTTATAAATTTTGTGTTTGCCATATTTTGTTCCTACTAAAGCCGCCATTGCATCACCATATCCCCAGCTAAAGATGGCAACTAAACATAAGATTTTATCATTTAAAAGACCCCAACAAATAGAAATAATCACTAAAAACATGGTAAAGACAATAATTAAACTTAATCTAATTTCCCCTTTTTTTCTTTCATTAAAGGTATTTGAAAATGTTTTAAAATGTTCACAAGCAAATAATATTGGATAGGCAATAGCAATTACTAAAAGACAAGTAATTCCGGAAATCCACCAAGTTTTAAAAGCAAAGACAAAAACAAATAAAGAAGTTAGCAAAATAAAATGCAGAATCTTTCTAAATAGTTCATCATTTATCTTAACTGTTTTTCTTAAAATAAGGGCAGTGCTTGCACAAATAATAAAATATGCAACTAAGATACTAAACCCAATTAAAAATTCTTTCATTTTACTACCTCCTTTCTTAGGTTGTTTGTTTTTCTTTTAGTAATGAAAATATTTTTCTTATAACTAGTTCAATACCATAAATCAACATTGATAAACCAATAATTAGTCCGGCATTTAGAACCATCCATAAGTATTCATTTGTTAAGTAAGGTTGAAGAACAAGGGAAGAAAAATGTAATGTCAAGTAGATACTTAAACATATCTTGCCTAAGAAATGTGTTGTCTTGTTCTTATATGATACTCTTTGTGAGATAATGATTAAAAAGAATGCTGCTGAATATGTCGATAGCGGTTCATACAAGAAGAAACCAATCCACATTAAAATAAATGAAACAATTAATGTTGGCCAAAAATGTTTATTAAAGAAAGCATTAAATTTATCATAGAACAATGCATACATTACACCAATAGCAAAGGTTGGCATTTCTCGTGTATACATACCACCTTGATCGGCAATTTGTGCTCCAACTCTAAATAGTACAGCAATACTTGCAAGGATAATCCCCGCAATTAAAAATCTTTTATTTGTTTTTAATTTACTACAGATATAGTAGATTATTGCAAAGATTAAATACATACCGATGATTGTTGGAATATACCAACCATGGCGATTCATTCGGTTAAAATTGTTAAGGACATCTAAGTTAAATAATCTTAGTAATAAGTCATTAGTTTCAAATTGTCCTTTAAAAAAAACAAAATATGTTAAAAGGTTAATACCAACGCTTATTAAGTATAGGCGAGGAATATGAACAAATAATAATCTAATTAAATACTTATTTCCTTTCTTTTGATAAGAACGAACAATCCCAAAAGCAGAAAGAAAGAAAAATAAACCAACCCCAACTCCTCCAGCATGTTCACATATAAGTTCCATAATTTCTGAATTACCCTCATAGTCTAATCCAAGATTGTGAAACATCACAAATAGACAAATAACTCCCTTTAGGCAAGTTGTTGAAAAAGCATCAAATATTTCCCCATCTTCTTTTGTTCTTCTTTTAATTGTTAGAAGAGGAACTAATACTAGCAGTATAAAAAAGAATATCATTCTATCACCTTCTATATCTTTATTATATCACTTTAATATTAAATTTTCAATTCAATAGAAAAACTGATATGTAATTGATTACATATCAGTTATTTAATTATCTTTTCTTTGTAATCTTTACTAAAAGCTTAATTAACTTAGCAATTTTCATAATTAAGATTGTATTGATTGGAAAATCTAAACAAATTGTAAATTATACCTATTTTAATATTTTTACTCTTGATTTACTTAAAAAATATAACAGCTAAACAAATATCGTTTAGCTGTTATTGTGTTATTCAAGTTTATATTTTGTTCCAACAATATTTTATTAAAAAAGTCTTTATTTCATCATAGTTATCATTTTCATAGTATTTTACTAAAAGATTTTTAAATTCTGAAACCTTTTCAAAAGGAACTACAAGCAATCCCTTCCCTTTAGAAATAAGATAGTGATTAGCTAATATAATAGCAGTTCTCTTATTTCCATCAATAAATACTTGTTTTTTCATAATATATAAAGCAATTTCAATTGCAATATCTATCTCAGTTGTATTTCGATTTGTAATTTCATTTAAATCATCGATGATGTTTTTTTCAAAAGGTATTGGAGGTACATAACTAGTTCCGCCAATTTTTACAGGAACCTGTCTTATTTTTCCTCCATCAAAATAAAAACCTTCATTAATTAACTTAGCAATATGTTGGCTTATATAATATGATGTAGGAGATAAAATGACATCATTATCTAAAATAAATTCCCAAGCATGTTTCAAATTTAGAATTTTCATAACATCCTCACTACTCATATTATTAACTTTACCATTTTCCAAGATTAATTCAGTATCAGGGAATGTTGTGGATACTCCTTCTAATATTGCTTGATCGTAAATGATGGTCTTCATATTAGCTCTAGCAAACTCAAGATTAATTAATACATAATTAGGAAGATCTTCTTGCGAATAATTTAACATTGCTAATTCTTTATTAATTGTTCTTATTTGTTTTTTTATTGATCTAGTCTCCTTAACTTGTTTAAGTAGTAGCAAGTATAATTCATCAGAATATACTCCAACATAATTTGAAGTAACTTTATTGGCAACTCTTTTTCTTATGTATAAATATTTTTTTGAAGAAATTTCTTTAATTTCAATCGTTCCATCATACGGGATTAGGTTCAGTCTCGCTTGAAGTTCGGCTTTATTTCTTAAAAGCATTAAAATTTTTGTAAAATTGTTATCCATACTTTCTCCTTTTTAGGGAACATTTATATCAATATTGTACCATTTTGTTCCCTAAAAGTCAAGTTGTTTTTTTAAATATATATTTTAATTTAACTTTGTATTTGGATAAATAATGAAAATGACCAAATTTTAATATCAACAATATTTTTTTAATAGAAAAACTGATATGTAATAAATTACATATCAGTTATTTAATTATCTTTTCTTTGCAATCTTTACTAAAAGCTTAATTAACTTAGCAATTTCCATTATTAAAATTGTACTCATTGCAAGGCCAATACATATTGCAAGTTGAGGTAAGTTTAATGGCAATACTTGGAAAATGTTATTTACACCAGGGATATAGATAATAGCAATTTGTAATACTAATCCAAGTGCAAATGCACCCCATAAGAATTTATTGTTAAATAATTTCTTTGTAAATAATGTGTGATCTGTTTTAACATTAAATGCATGGAATAATTGAGCAGATGACAATGTAACAAAAGCCATTGTTTGGCCAATTAAAGCACCATTATAAGTATCAACTAAATGTCCTGCTTGTTTATCAAAGTAATGACCAATTGCATATGCTGCAAGGGTAATAGCACCAATCATAATACCTTCTAAGATGATAGAAGCAGCCATACCATGAGCAAAGAAACTTTCTTTCTTTGGACGAGGTTTTTCTTTCATGACATCATCTTCTGCTTCTTCACAACCAAGGGCAAAGGCAGGTAAGCTGTCAGTGATTAAGTTAACCCATAATAAATGCATTGATAAAAGTGGAATACCAAATTGTAAATCTCTAAAGCATAAACCAATTAGCGATGCAACAAAGATTGTTAGTACTTCCCCAATATTACTTGATAATAAGTATTTTACAACCTTTTTA
This sequence comes from Bacilli bacterium, assembly GCA_045589955.1. Classification (GTDB taxonomy): domain Bacteria; phylum Bacillota_I; class Bacilli_A; order ML615J-28; family CAG-313; genus CAJGCS01. The sequence goes on from JAZNQD010000060.1 coordinate 12,843, forward strand.
ATATTAGCGTAAATACCACGGCCTTGGTGAACGGCACTTACAATAGTTTGGAAGTTATCATCAACAAGTACAACTTCAGCAGCTTCTTTCGCAACGTCTGTACCAGTAATACCCATAGCACAACCGATATCAGCTTTCTTTAAGGCTGGAGAGTCATTTACACCATCACCTGTCATCGCCACAACATGGCCTTTGCTTTGCCAAGCTTTAACAATTCTTACCTTATCTTCTGGCGCTACACGGGCATAAACAGAATATTTTTCAATGTTTTGTTCTAATTCTTCATCAGATAAGTTCTTAAGATCAGCATTTGATAAAGCAATATCTCCTTCTTGTAAGATATTAAGTTCTTTAGCAATTGCAGTTGCTGTAGCAACATGGTCACCAGTAATCATTACTGTTTTAATACCAGCACTAGTTGCAAGTTTAATTGCTTCTTTTACTTCAGGTCTTGCTGGATCAATCATACCAACTAAGCCTAAGAAAGTTAAATCATTTTCAATAATTTCCGAAGTAAGTTCTGTTACTTCATCAATTACTTTATATCCAACACCTAAAATACGTAAAGCGTTTGAAGCCATTTCATTATTAGCATTCATAGCATTTTCATATACTTCATCTTTATTACTACATTTTGATAAAATGATATCTGGTGCACCTTTAGTAATAACTAAATATTTGCCTTCATAATCTAAAATAACACTCATCATCTTTCTGTCAGAATCAAAAGGTAAATCATAGACACGTTGATATTTTGTATATGTTGGATTTTCAACATAGTTTTGACAAGCAACAACTAAAGCAACTTCGGTTGGGTCACCAATATCTTTTCTAACTCCATCAACAATTGTTGAAGATGCATCAGAACAAATACTGAAGAATTCAATCATCTTCTTATCTTCTTCATTTAACTGATCAGTAATATCTTTTAATTCTGATTGATAGAATTTTACAACAGTCATTTTGTTTTGTGTAAGTGTACCAGTTTTATCACTACAAATAACAGAAGCACATCCAAGTGTTTCAACAGCTGGAAGTTTTTTAACAATTGCTTGGCGTTTAACCATCTTTTCAACACCGATTGAAAGTACAACAGTAACAACAGTAGCTAAGCCTTCTGGGATTGATGCAACAGCCAAAGCTACCGCAGTTAAGAAGGCATTCATAACTTGACTACTATCAGCTAAGAAGTTAATACCGAACACAATAACACAAATAAATAAACAAACAATACTAATAACTTTACTAATTTGGTTTAGTTTCATTTGTAAAGGTGTAACTTCTTTTTCAGTTGACATTAATGAAGATGCTATCTTACCAATTTCTGTATTCATACCTGTACCAGTAACAATAGCTTTACCTTTACCATAAGTTACATAAGTAGAAGAGAATAAACAGTTATGCATATCACCTAAAGCAAGTTCTTCTTTATCAATTTCTTCAGTACTCTTATTTACAGGTACTGATTCACCAGTTAAGGCTGATTCATCAACTTGTAAAGAAACAGCTTCAAAAATACGCGCATCAGCCGGTACGAAGTCACCAGCTTCAATACTAATAATATCACCAGGAACAAGTTCACTTGACTTAACAGTTACTAAGACACCATCACGATATACTTTCGCATTAGGTGTAGACAAGCTCTTTAAAGCTTCAAGTGATTTTTCTGCTTTGTTTTCTTGCCAAGTACCAAGAATAGCATTAATTAATACAACCACAAAGATAATGATACCTTCAATAATGTCTTCTGGTTTACCTTCATGAATTGCAAGAGCAATTGTTACGATTGCAGCTATCATCAAAATAATAACCATGAAGTCTAAAAATTGTTTTAAAAATTTAACAATAAGTGGTTGTTTCTTTGCTTCTTTCAAAGCATTTGGGCCATGTTTTTCAAAACGTGTTTTCGCTTCTTCTGTACTAAGCCCTTCATTTAGGTTTGTTTGAAGTTCTTCACAAACTTCATTAAAGTGTTTTTTACTTAACATATTTCCTCCATTTCTTGCGTATAAAAAGACCCTTCCAAAAATTTTAAGAAACTTAAAAATTTAAGAAACTTAAATTTTTGAAAAGGTCTTGCAATAACGAATGAATCGCATAATTGTATCCGGATAAACGTGATGACGAATACAATATAAGATATTAATCTTATCTGCTACTCCCCTTTTGGGTTTTTCAACAGTAATATTTTACCATAATTTGTTAAAAATGTCAAATTTATTATTTTTGTAGTTCTAACAATCCAATATAACGATGAATACCATAATCACTTACTTTTTGAATAATACAAGCGCCATTACCAGATGTTGTATTATGAAGAATATAAGAATATCCTTGATGGTTTTCGCCAATATACATCATAACATGTCCACTTGAGAACACTAATGTTCCCGGAGCATATTTTTGAAGTTCAGACATTGAAATACTTGTAAACTTCTTACCATAAGTAGGAATGGCATTTTGATTTGATGTATTTCTTGGGAGAATAAAACCAAATGATTTGTAAATACCGTTTTGCGTAGAAGAGCAATCTCTTCCATCTTTTTCTTTATCTCCCCAACTATAATCAATACCTAATAATTTAAAGGCTTGCATCATTAAGTTTTCATAAGTATAGTCTAAATAACCAACATGATAACTATCTGATTTTTGAAGGTGAACTTCTTTCATTAAAAGTTTACCGTCTTCGGTGCGTGTTGGGAAGCTAATTACATATTCTTCACCACTTGATACAAGTGGGAATTTTTGTCCCATACGAACATGAGCATTTTCAATTACGACATAATCACTAATTACAACTAAGAAGTCGTTATCAGTTACAAATGATACCATTTCCTCATAACTGCATTTCGCAATATATTTAGCTTCAACCCAACCATAATAGTTAACAGCTTGGACAAAGTACCATTTTCCATCACTACTTGTATGGTATATTGCAACTTCTTCACCTACATTTAAAGTTGTTTCTTGGAATCTATCCATAGAGTAGTTGTTAGAATAGCAATTAGTTGGATATGTTCTCATCCAAGCAAAATCAGTAATTAATCCATATTCAACAGTTACTGTTGATGGAATATTTGTAAGGTTTCTATTATCTAGAATAACTTGTTTTTCTGATGCGCTTAAAGCATTGTTATTATTATCATAAATAGTATATTTATTAATGTTACTATATGAATTAATTAAGTCTGTTACATAACTACTTGTTACTTGTTTATTTAAACTAAGAACATCAACAACTTTTGTTTTTGAAGTGCTACTTGCAACATTTTTATTATAAGCAGTAATTTCAGCTTGTGACATTATGATTTCATGAACATTATATTTTTGTTCAATTTCTCGAACCCAATAACGATAATCATTGTTTAAATATTCAGTTTTATCTTTAGTATAACGAGCTTGTACTGTCATATCCTTTGTTACTGAACTAAAATCTTCATCCCAACCAGAGAATGTATAATAAGTTAAGTTTTTAACAGTTGGGGCGATAGCACTTTCTCCTTCTTTAATATTTTGTGTAGAAAGAATATTTCCATACATATCAAGGAATGTAACTGTGTAATAAATTACAACTGGTTCTTCATAATTAGGGTCAATTTCTCCACATTCGCATTTTCCATCAACAAATTTATGAATGTGTGGTGGAACATAGTTTGGATCAACTTCACCACATTCACATTACCTTCAATAAATTCATGAGTATGTTCAGGAACATAATTAGTGTCAATCACACCACATTCACAAACTCCTTCAATAAATTCATGAATGTGAGGGGGAACATAGTTCGGATCTTTCTCACCACAACTACATTTACCATCAATATAAATATGCGTATGAGGAGCCTGATAGTTTGGATCTACTTCTCCACATTCGCATTTTCCACTTGAAAAAACATGTTCATGTTTTTTTGTACATCCTACTAATAATACACTAACAAGTAAAATTAAAATAAACTTTAATCCTTTCATATTTACCTCTTTTACACTAAGACATTATATGATAATGAACACGTTTCATTACCTTTTTTTATAATTACTTTAATTGTTTCTTCTTTATTTTCCATATTATTTATACGACCTGATGATAAAATATTCTTACTTTCGCTAATAAGAGCAAAAGTATATCCTTCATTAATTAGTTGTTTGGCATTATATTCACACTTAACTAAAGTCATGAAATAATCCCACATTTTATTTTCACGAATTGTTTGAGGACAATTTTTACCACTATAATAGTGATGTTGTTTAACATCATCAAAAGTTAAATGATTATTGATTAATAGATTAGCAACTAGTTTAGCTGTTCTTTGCCAATTCAAATAAATATCATCATCTTCACAAACACATGACTCAATGCCGATTGAATTATTATTACCACCACGATTGGCAATCTTTTCATATGTTTGGTTGAAATATGTCTCACCTAGATAGTATTTACCATCAATTAGTTTACATAAAATACTTTGATCATTTAAATCACTTGTTTTAGAATTTCGATCAAATAAAATATTCCCATTAACCTCTTTGTATGCTCTTGGGGCAAGAATATTTGATTTAACCTTATCTATTTCATAAAATCCATCTTCACTAATGCTTATCATTGGATGTTCATTAGTTCCAGTAAGGTTAGTTTCATAAAGATGATAGTCAAATTTTGTTGTATCTCCTGCATGCCAAGCAACTTCATCATCAGGAATTTGTTGAAAAATACCATCATTACCAACAACATATTGATAACTACAAGCATACTTGCCTAATTCCCAAACTTCATTTTTAACTGTATCTGACCAAAACTTAGCATTATGTTCTTTATTTGTATCACCTGTATCATGAACACAAACATAGAATTTTTGTTTCTTGTTTCCTGGACGATTTTCATTTGTTAAAGGAGTTAAATTGTCAATGATATCTAAATCCTCAAATAAATAGTTACAAACACTTTGATTTAACTGATGTTTGTAGTTATTTTGCCAACCATAAACAGTAATTTCCTTTGTGAAAGGTCTAGCATTAATATTTTCATTTATAAACTTTATAGCTTTTTCCATAAATTCTCCTCTATAAATCAATAAAGATGGAATCAATTGTTAAAGAACGAATATCTAAGATCATGTCAATATGAATAGATGTTCGATCAACAAAGAAAACTTCACGATTTACTTCATCAATTCTTTTTACTACTTTTTTAATATCGACATATTTACCACCTTGCTTTTTATCATCAGGTATAAAATATGTAAATAAAACTTCTTCTTTTAGGTTGTTAGTTATGATAAATTGTAATTTAGCATTTATTATGCTTTTTGCCTCTTGGGATAAGTTTTGTTTTTTATTTGTTAAACGTGCAACCTCACTAATTGACTCTTCATAACCTGTTAATGCTGCAAAAGGAGCAAATTGAGCAGCGCGGTCATTTAAACTCATATGTTTTCGATTTGTTGATTTTTGGTAAGGCTTTTTAAGAATACTTTGATATTTTTCCATATTAAGCCTTATGCCCCCCAATTTGGGCATTTCTTTCTTTCATAGTTGCTCCTTCTTCTAAGTTCATGCCTTTCATAATGGCGTTTTTCCCAAAACGTTTTTTAATCTTATTAATTGAGGCTTGAGCTTTTTTTTCTTTTTCTAATAATTTATCTTGATTTGGATCTGGTGCTTCTGTAAATAAACTTAATTGTTCATAAGATTCACTATTTGTTTCTTTTCTTAGAGTTGTTGCGCTTATATTGATACGTCTAATAAGTAAGTTAGGATTAACTATCGCATCAAATAAACTTGTTACCGCATCTCTAAAAACCATGGATGAGGCAGTATATTTGCGAAGATTTACTGTCCCATGAGCGTGTTTTGGAATTGCTCTTCCTAAATAATCAAGTACAATCTCTCCTGTATAAGTGGATGCGATTGCAGGATTTGATAAATTCTCAATATCATAACCAATTGTAATTACTAATTGATTAGTTAATAAACCTTTATCAGTTAAATCTAAAGCAAGAGCATCTGACATTTCTTTTAGGATTAGTCTTCCTTCTTCGAATTTGTATGGGCGATGTAACACTTGTCCCGATCCCAGTGACTTTGCACTTGGTTTATAACCTTTAATATGTTTGATTGTACATGGTTCATATCCCCAAGCATGATCAATAATGAGTTCTGCATTAATACCAAATAAATCATATAAAATATCTTCATTTTTTAAAGAAAATAATGCGACATCACCAAGTGTATTTAAACCACAAGCAATGAGCTTTTTAGATATCCCGGTCCCAATTCGCCAAAAATCCATAAGTGGGGTATGAGTCCAAAGTTGTTCTCGATAGCTAAACTCATCTAAACTAGCAATACGAACCCCATCTTTATCAGGTTTCATCTTCTTCGCAACAATATCCATTGCTACTTTAGCAAGATACATGTTCGTTCCAATACCAGCTGTTGCGGTAATACCTGTTTCTTTTAAAACATCACGAATAATCTTCATAGCAAAATCATGAGGAGTAAGCTTACGTAAATTCAAGTAATTTGTAATGTCCATAAATACTTCATCAATTGAATAAACATGAATATCTTCAGGAGCAATATATTTTAAATAGATATTATAAATTCTCGAACTATATTCGATATAATGTGCCATTCTTGGTTGGGCAACGATATAATCAAGTTCTAAACTGTCATTACTTAATAATTCACTATGTAAATATGATTTACCCGAAAATTTACGACATTTCTTTCTGCGATTATTATTTATTTCTTTAACTTTTTGCACAACTTCAAAAAGACGTGCTCGTCCAGAAATACCATGGGATTTTAGACTTTGCGTCACCGCAAGACAAATTGTCTTTTCGGTTCTTTCTCCATCGGCAACTACTAAATTTGTATTTAATGGGTCTAAGCCTCTTTCAACACATTCAACAGAGGCATAAAAGGTTTTTAAGTCAATACATAAATAGATACTCATAGTTATTATCTTCGGCTTTTGCCTCTATCTCCTATTCTTTATTATTATACCATTTTTCTTAGAAATAATCTATTAATATAGATTAAATGAAAAGGTGAATCTACCCAAAGGTAAACTCACCTAGTTTTGCTTGTGAAAGTAATTTGCTATTTATTTTTTATCAATGAAATAACTACATTGTTTGAATCTTCTGTTAATTGGCCATAACTATTAGGTGAACTAGAATCTAAATGTAAGTGATATTCAATATCTTCCTTTAATTTACTAAATTCCGAAAATAGTTTAGATAGATCTCTCATTCCTTCTTGGTTTGCTTGTATAACAATATACTTTCCCTCTTTTTTTATCTTAATAACACTATTTTCACCAAAATCATTTCCGTATAAAATTTGATTGCCTTTTTCTAATTCTTTACTCATAATTACCTCCATATTAAGCTAGAATGCCTGTTACAACTGTTTTTGTTATTCGCCACCAATCCACATAGACATGTGCATTCAATAACTCACCTTTTAATCCTGGATACATATAACTTTGTAGATTGACATGATTTTGAGCTCCATGATTATATTTACCAAAATCTAATCTCATTTGTCTCATTCCATCTTGAGAAACGTATCTATTAGGTCCAACTTTTTTATATCCTTTACCTAGAAATTGTTTTCCAGATTTGAATGCTTGAATTTTTCCATTATTTGCAATTCTCCATCCACCACATACTATTGCTCCAATTGTGGCTATTGTTCCAGTTATTGTTGCATATGTATTATAAGCAACAGAATTACCTCCAAACAATCCATCTTCCATAAAATTATAATTGAAAGCCAAATCTCCGACTTCTGCAACACCATTAATTGTAGTTAACACTCCGGCACCAATAGTAATTCCTGCAACTAATAACATAGGCCATGTAGCAACTCCACTAGCAATGACTAAAGCACCAGCAACAATCGCTCCAATTCCAGTAACTAAATATCCTGCTGCTTGCCAGAAATTGCTCCATTCCCACGCGTGACCTGATGGATCGAATCGATTTACTGGATCATTACCACAGTACGCATATAAGTTCAATCCATTAATACTTTCTGGATCTAAATACTCAATGCTATCAGGTGAAATCCATCTACAAAGTTCAGGTGAATAATATCTAGAGTTGCAATAGAATAAATGAGTTTCCTCATCATAATAATATCCTTTATATAAGAATGGATTGAAGTTTGTGATGTTGTTTGGTTCTTTTGTTACTTCTCCAAATGCTGTATAGTAATATTTTATCACATAGTTACCATTTGTGTCAATAAGCCCTCTTATTTCTCCTGTGATGTCTCTATCATAATAATATATATTATTATTCTCTACTACTCCTATTAGGATGTTTTGTTGATCATAAATATATTCTAGTACTACTACTTGGTTATTAGATCTATTTGTGATCTTTTCTTTTACAAGTAGGTTATCATCATATGTGTATTTATGAATATGTGTTTGGGTAGTTTTCTTTGTTCTTTGTCCAAGTAAGTTATATTCATATGTATTATTACCATAACTTGTTAATTTACCTTTATTCCAAGTTAGGGAAACACCATTAATTTTTGATGGGTATGAAGATGAAGAACCATCATATGTTAATGTATTTGTTGTAATAGGACTGTTTTGTCCTCTTTTTCTTGTTAT
>JAZNQD010000061.1:0-32452 GCA_045589955.1 Bacilli bacterium
TATTAATAGTCTGTAATACTTTTTTTCTTGCAAGTTTGTTAAAAGTAGTGTATAATAATAAGTAGAATGGGGATTATCTCTAAATTTAACCCCCTTTTAAAAATAAAAATGGAGATAAAAAATATGGAAAATCAAAACGTACAAGAACAAAAAGAAGTTCAAAAAAAGAAAAAGTTATCAGTTGAAAATATTGTAGGTATCGTGTTAATTGCGGTATTTTTACCAGTTATTATTTTTAATATGGTAATTGTTATCAAAGGATGGGTACATCCAGAAAAGGTTCCTACTTTCTTAGGTGTTGCTCCTTTAGTTGTTGGATCAGACTCAATGTCAAAGATTGAAGGTGCTGAACATGGTGGTGCATTTAATAAAGGTGATATTATCATTATTAGAAGATTTTATGCTGATAAATTAAAAGCAGATGATATCATTACTTATATTCATGATGGAGATATCATTACCCACAGAATTACTGAAGTAATTGATATTGAAAAAGATGAATATCTTCCAGCAAAAGAAAACTATGAAGCTGCTAAAGCTGCTTATGAAGAAGCTAAAGCTAATTATGATGATGCCTTGGCAAATCATGATCCACTTAAAAATGATCTTGAAGTAATTATGAACGATGCTAAAGATGAAATGGAGAAGAAAGAAAATACTTTCAAGTATTATGAAGAAATGCTTAGCAAAGCTAAGTATGCCTTCAATACTAAAGGGGATTTCCAATCACCTGCCGTAATTAGAATCTATGATTATGAATTACAAGGTAAATATATGTTTAGAGTTCCTCTACTTGGTAAATTAATTGAATTCTTCCAAAAACCTTTAGGTATTATTGTTTTAATCATGGTTCCTGTTGGTGGATACTTCGCATTTGAATTAATCAAAAAAGCTAAGAGTAACAAAAAATCTGATGAAAAGATTGCAGAACTAGAAGCTAAACTAGCTGCTCAAGAACAAGCAAAACAAGAACAACCAAAAGAGGAAGCTCAAGAACAACCTGAAGAATCTAAGGAAGATTCTGATAACTAGGATTTTAAATGTGGGTGTATCCCAATCGCCTTTAACAAGGCAAACAAACTTTGGTATTTACTTGACCACACAAGTGAATGCATATATTAATTATTTTTATAAAAACAATTAAAAAAGAAATTTAAATTAAAGGAGAAAATAAACTATGAAAAAGAATAAATTATTCATTGCTGGCTTAGTTACTGTTTTTGTAGCTTTAGTTTCTTTAACTTTAGTATCTAGCACTTGGGCTAAATATACTTCAACTGCAACTGGTTCAGATCAAGCAAGAGTAGCTAAATGGGCATGGCAATTTAATGGAACTGATATTGATTTAGCTAGTGCAAAAAGTGTAACTTTTAATCTATTTAATAATGTTGCTGATACATCAGATGCTGATGAAACAGATGATGAAAATGTTAAAAATGGAAATGGTGATGAAGTAATTATTGCACCAGGTACAAAAGGTGAATTTAGTTTTTCAGTTACAAACGCTTCTGAAGTAACAGGCCTATATGACATTTCATTTACATGTACAAATGCTGGTAATGTACCTTTAGAATTTAGTTTAGATGGAACAAATTGGAAATCTGATATTACTCAATTAGATTTTACTGCGGAAACTGTTGCTGCTGGTAATACATCTACAGCTGCAAAACTATATTGGCGTTGGGACTTTGATGGCGATGATACTCAATTAGGTATTAAAGCATCTTTAGATACTGTAACTGTTACTGCAACAGTATCAATGGAACAAGTTGACTAATTACTAGTTTTTTAAAAAATACATATTATATAATCACGTATAGTAATTATGTGGTTTATCTATGCGTGATTATAATAATGTATTTTAAGTTTTTATAAAAAAATAGAGAATTCTAACATATTTATATGGAGACAATATATGAAAAATAACAAATTATTCATTGCAGGATTAATAACAGTATTCGTAGCATTAGTTTCTCTAACTTTAGTATCTAACACTTGGGCTAAATACACTTCAACTGCAAGTGGTACAGATAGTGCAAGAGTTGCTAAATGGGCGTGGACTTATGAAACTTATGATACTGATAAAGTGTTAATTGATTTATTTGATGATACTTATGTTTATGAATTGGATATTTATAATGAGCCAATTGAAACAGCTGACTTACATGTTTCTCAAGGACAAGCTTTAATTGCTCCAGGAACTGGTGGTAAATTCGAATTAAAGGTTACTAATAATTCAGAAGTTACTGGTAAAGTATCATTTGATTTTAATGTATCAGGCGCTTCTATTCCACTTGAATTTAAAGTAGATAGTGGTTCATGGACAAATACTCTTTCAGATGTTTCATCTGAAAATGTTGCAATTGGTGCAAGTAAAACAGTAACAATCTACTGGAGATGGTTATATGAAAGAGGAACAACTGATGCAGAAAAAGATGCTAACAATTCACAAGATACAACTCTTGGTATTGCATCTGAAACTGTTACTGTTGATGTAACAATCAACTTCGAACAAGTTGATTAATAAAGAAGGCAATATGCCTTATCGCCTATAATATAGGCAAACAAACTTAGGTATTTACTTGGCCACACAAGTGAATATAAATAAAACATGTAAATTATTTTTTAAAAAATAAATTTAATCTAATTATTTAGAGAGGAGAAAAACAAATTATGAAAAGAAATAAATTATTTATTGCTGGTTTAGTTACTGTATTCTTAGCTTTAGTTTCTTTAACTTTAGTATCTAGCACTTGGGCTAAATATACTTCAACTGCAACTGGTTCAGATAGCGCAAGAGTTGCTAAATGGTCATTTATTTATGATGGCGAACATGAAGATGCAGAAGATGCTGCAAAAGTAAGTACAATTTCATTTGATTTATTTAAAACTATTAAGGATGAAGATGGAACTTCAGAAACAGATGTTGATTTAGATGGAGATGGCACTGAAAAAGTTATTGCTCCTGGTACAAGTGGATCATTTACTTTTGAAATTCAAAATAAATCTGAAGTAACAGCACAATATGCTTTAGACTATACAATTACTAATACTAATAATATTCCTTTATTATTTAAAGTTAATGATGGTGAATGGACTTCTTCATTAGCAGACGTTGTTGCATCTGATGCTACAAAATTAGGAATTGGATCAGAAGCTAAAACATTTACAATTGAATGGAAATGGGCATTTGAAGGAAATGACAGCGGCGATACTACTTTAGGTCAAAATGCTGTTAATGCTGATCAAACAATTATTGTAGAGTTAGAAATTACAATGACTCAAGTTGACTAATCTAGTTAACAAAACTATTTAAAAAACAAACAATTTAAAATTAATTAATTAATGCCACAAAAAACAAACATGCAGGCAGATTGTGGCCTGCCTGCATAATGTTTGGCAATTATGAGAATTGTGATAATATCACATTCTTATCAAAATATATTAGTTTTGATTAGTATATTTTGATAAGATTATATTCTTTATTTATAGAGGGGTGAAAATATGAATAAATTATTTAAGTTTATCTGTTCTTTGTTATTAGTAGGAATTTGCTTTTCTTTATCTAGTTGTTCTTTATTAATTGCTAATATGATGCAAAACAGAATTGAAAATTTTGAACCTGATGAAGAAGAACAAGAGGAAGAAGGAATTCCTGAAGTTAATCCTGGACATATTAAGTATGTGTTTAGTTTAAACAAAATGAAAAGAATTGAACTTAGTCAATTCTTTGAATTAGGAGAAAATAATATATTTGCTCCTGGATCTGTTATTGAAGCTAATTTCAACTTCTATTATAATGGTGAAACTGCTCCAGAAGTTAAGTATTTATTTGAAATTGAACTTGATGTTGAAGACCCAAGTAATTTATGTAACAAACCAATGATTGAGTGGAAACTTGATGATGGTGCGTGGGGGACATATCATGAGTTAGAAGATTGTTTATATAAACTATCTGGTAGCCCTCAAGGTGCTCGTTATTATGAACCTGGCACTCTACCATCAACATGTGGTGAACATACCCTTTATTGTCGTTGGAACTTTACTAGTAGTGATTCTAGTGATACTGAGCTTGGTACAACTAGTATTGAATTCCCTAAAATTTATTTCACTATTATTTGTACACAAGTTGATTAATTAAAAATTTAAAATAAGATTGTGATATTATCACATTCTTATCAAAACATATTAATAGTTTTGTTAATATGCTTTGATAAGAATTATAGGAGGTGAACCTATGATTAGAAAAAATAAAAATTATTTAAGCTATTACGCTTGGTTTAATAAAATCAAAGATGCTGATAAGTGTACTGTAGCAAGAATAAGTGGAAGAACTATTTATAGTTCGGATGACATTTTCTTAAGCTATATTCAAAGTGGCATGTCAGAAGGTCTTTATGATATTAAAGTTGATCGTCGTAGTTATAATGTTGTTGATGAACGTACTAAACAAATAGTTGGTTATGTTGATAATCACTTCAATGTGTTTAACAATGCTAGTTGTTATTCTGGTACGATTCATAACATTTCTCGTATTCTTAGTTATGTAACTAAGATTACTGTTACAGTAATTATTATTTTCTTAATCTTAATTATTCTATTCTTAAAGACAACAGGTGATTCAATCAAACCTAAAGATATTTATATCTCTGAGGCTGATGGAATGTCTGTTGAAGATCAATGGAATATCTTTGGTCAAACTGAACAAGAAAAGACAATTATGCCTGGTAAGAAAGGTGTATATTATTTCACAATTCATAATGAAAACAATTTTGATATTGTTTGTGACTTAGACTTTAGTGAAGTAAATGATTGGGATATTGCTTTAAGATATCGTTTAAGAAAAGATGCGTTCACTTACCTTAAAGGTAGCAGTAAAATATATCTTGAAGTAGATGAAATTGATACAGAAAACATTGTTGTTCCAGCTAAGAGTTATGTAACACTTGCTTTAGACTGGTACTGGGATGAAAATATTAGTGATATAAAAGATACTTTAGCTGGTATGGATGAAAATTCAAAATATACACTTGTTGTTGTTATAAATTCTGAAGAAAAAACAAAATAAGAAAATTGATTTTTAAATAATTTTAAAAAGGAGGTGTCACTAGTTGAAAAAGGTAAAATTTGAGTTTAAATACATAATGATTATTTTAGTTGTTATTGCTGGAGTGTTGCTTGCAGTTAGTGGCAGCTTCAATGAGACTAAAACACAAACGGCTTATAAGACTACTGTTGATGGAACTGATAGTACAAGAGTTGCAAAATGGGAAGTTGTTGGCGTTACAAGAAATGAAAGTTCTGAACTTAATTTAAATGTTGGTTTTAATGAAGATATTAAAGATAGTGGTAGTTGGTATTTCGATGTTCAAAATAAATCAGAAGTAATCGCTAAGTTTAGTAATGATTCAAAAATTGAATTTAGACTTTATCATGGAAGCTATGATAATATCGATGATGTTGCCCCTATAAAATGGAACTTCTTAGGTTCAAAGAACCCAATTACTTTCACTATTACTGCTTATCCTGGCAGTGCAACAGAAATGTTAACTTATCAACTAGGTGATAGTGATCCTATTTCATATGCTGCTTATAAAGCATTATCTGTTGCAGAGCGTAAAGATTATAAAGAAATATTCACATATACTGATGATCCATCAAATGATAATGATAATCCAATTGTTGTTGCTAAAACAACTGGTGAATTAAGTTTTTCTAAATCAGGTGAGGCTGATGAAAATGGAACTTATTATTATACATGTTCATTTGATATGGATTCTGCTTTAGGAACACTAAATAAGTTAACTTATGATGGTTCTATGACATTTAAAGTTGATTGGGTTGTCGAAGCAGCATGTTCTCATAAAAATGATGAAAATAACGATAATATATGTGATGATTGTGGTATGTGCTCACATGTTGATGAGGAAGAACCTAACAACATTTGTGATCTATGTGGCAAGTTAGTTAATATTGATGGGAATTATTATAAATATATTATTTCTAATTCAAATTCAGCAATTGCAGGATACGAGTTACAATCTGGTGAATATGTAGATCCTTCTGTTGTTCCAGATAGTGAAGATGATGGCAAGCGCTATTTATTTAAATCAACTAATCCAGTTGAATTCTTCGAATATCAAAAGTATACCTCAACTCTTGGTGGCGAACCGCAATATAAGATTGTAACAGGTTCTAATTCAGAAACTTCTCTTATAGGTCATGGTAAATTAAATGAAGACCAAAGAACTGCTATTAAAGAATATGCTGGTAATGATGTTCAAAAAGTATGGGAAAAATTTACTTATGCTGAATATGATAAGTTTGTTCAAGAATTAGCTGCAAGCCAGGACAGTTTATCTTATATGGCATTTGGTGCTAAATTACAAATTATATTTGATTTTAATGTTGAACAGGTTGATTAAGAATGAATGCTAAAGCGTTTAAAATTATAGAAATAATATTTATGAGTATTATGGGAGTTATTATATTAATTCTTGGAATATTCATAGTTCAAAGACTTATTAATAAAGATAAACCAGTAAGCATTTTAGGTATTCATTTATATGAAGTAGATCGATCAGGAAGTATGTATAATCCTGGAGATCCTGATAGTTTAGAACCTGGTGATTTACTTTTTGTAACAAAACAAAAAAAATATGTCGTTGGTGATGTTGTTACTTTCCAAAAAGAAGGTGCTAAAACTCCAACAACACATAAGATTATTCATATTGATGGATCAATAATTACAACTAAAGGGATTAATCCTAATAATGATCCTGATGCTCCATTTGATGAAAAATACATTATTGGTAAGGTTGTTCTAGTATGGCATGGATACTATAAAGTTAAAAATGTTATTCTTTCACCTTACACAATTGTTATCTTTGTTCTTCTTGGAATAGGCGGTTCAGTTGGACTTTCTGCTCTTGAAAACAAGTACATTAAAAAACAAGAAGAAAAGAAAAATGCCTCTTTAAAAGAAGAAAATAAAGAGGAAAAAGTCATCGAACAAAAAGATGATAAATTACTTTAATAAAATTTAAAAGAAGGAGGTGTAGACGATGAAAAAGAAATCGTTTCTACTATTAATTGCTTATATATTAGTTGTATTTGCTGTTTATTTAACATCATCTACACTGACTAAATATACTCAGAATTTTAATTCTACAGGTGATTTCAATTTAGGATCAAGATTATTAGTTAATTATGAACGTGGTCAATTATTCCGTAATGGAGACCTAATTGTTGGGAAAGAAATTCCTGTTGGTGGTACTGGTATTGATGGTACAGTAGCACCAATCGGAAGAATTGAAACAATGAACGTTGGGCCAAGTGATGAGCTTGAATATCGTTTCTATGTCACAAATTATGATTATAAAACAGTACTTAATTCTTCTGGAAAAGAAGTAATTGTTTATGACAATGATGATAATCCTGTTATTGCTGATAAAAACACAATATTAGGACAATTCCACGTTTCTGCAACAGCTATTATTTCCATGCCTTCTCATCGTACAAGCTATAGCTTGCCATGTGCTGTATCTTATCGCCGTTATGTACAAAATGGTGAAAACTGGGAATGGACAGCTTGGCTAGATAATCCTGAAGATATCGACTTTGACTTACCTGTTTATGATTCTGAATCAATTCAATATGAATTTAAGGTAACCGTAGTATTAGATAAACAAGAAGAAACATTTGATCATGATGACTATGTTGGTTCTACTTTATCAATTCTACTATTTGTAGATGCTGCGGATAAGGAATAGGAGGTTAGTATGAAAGAAAGAAGAAGATTTTTTGTGCTAACCGGTATCTTACTTGTAATGATAATGATCTTTACAAGTATTGTCCTTGTTAGCGATTATACAAAAACAAGATTAATTCAAAGAAAACAAGATGAAGTAAGAGCTTTCTATACTTCTTTATACTTTGATGCTACTGGTGAAGGTAGTGCCATTGCTCTAGATAATGGTACAGGTTATTTAACTTTCGATATAATGAACTATATTGGTGAAGATGTTACTGAAAGAGACATCGTTTATGAAATAAAAGAACCAAGCACTTATTACACTAGTACAAATAAAGAAATTTTGAGTGATGACTTAGACCATGATAGTGATTTTGGATCAATAGTAGTTGGTTCTACAAAACCATATGAAGGAGCAAACACATCTATTCATGTTCGTGATGTATGGAATCAACCAAAACCTGTTGGTCGTGATACTTATAAATATACATATTCTGTTCTTCCTAATGAAAATGAAAAATCAAAAAATCCAAATGAAGGAACTGCAGAACAAGATTATTTATTTGAACATGAAGTGCTTGAAAATAGTGATGGAACTGCTAACTCTGTAGGTAAAAAACATACAGTTACAGTTAAATTTGAACGTGACAAATTAAATTATGGTTCAATTGATAGTACAGAAAACGTAAGTATCGTAATTCAATTATTAAAACCTTATGTTGAAGTTTATATTATTAATATTGTTGTTTCAGAAAGATTGATTGTTTTCTCTAACCAAACTGTAGAAGAGTTTGAACATGAAATCGAAGAACTATATATTCAAACTGTTGATATTTTTTCACATATTAATACTAATGAACGTAGAGTTGTTACCTCAGTAGTTGTTACCTCAGTAATAGATGAAATTGAGGTTACAAAAGTAATCACTGCAAATCCATTACAAGTTACATTATCTTGGGATGATTTAATTTTAAATGAAGTCTTGATAGATAACCTACCACCTGATGTTAAAAAAGGTGTCAATCTTGATGACTATGATTCAGACAGTGGAGAAATAACTTTATGGATTCCTCAAGGTGCATCATTTAAACTTCAATTTTATCCAACAAGTACAAATTACACTGTTAAAGCAAAAGTACAAATTGTTGATGCGGTATATGGTACTGGTGAAGAAGTAATTGAAGGAGAATACACTGTTTATAATAATCTATATGGTGGATATTCTGATGCTGAATTTATTAAAAATGGTGATACATCTACTGATGAAATCTTAGTTTTAAATAAAACTAAAGAAGGGCTAGTACATTAGGAGGTGAATACAATGGTAAAGTTTATTAAAAATAATTCTAAGAAATTTTATATCATTGGTTCAGTAATTTTACTACTAATGATTGCTGCTGTTGGTGTTTTAATCGGTGGAGAGTTTACAAATAAAACTCATGCTGCTGCTGAGACTGTCAGATTAGAAGTAAGAAGAAACTCATTATTAACAATCTATGTTTCTGGTAAAGGTGTAACTCCTGATCCAAAGAGTTCTACTGATAATTTAGATGTTTACGTAGTAGAAAAGAATACTGAGGTTTCTCTACGTGCTGTTAATGAAACAAATATTTTCAATGGTTGGGAAATCTTTAATCTTAATGACCTTGAAACACCAATTTATCAAACATATGCTGAAAATGATGATGAAGAAGTTGTTAAAACAAAAATTAAAGCTGATATAAGATATGATTTCACACCAACGGCAGATGTAAGAATTCATGCCAAAGCTCGTACTCCTTTACAAGCAGACTTTGGTACATATCGTACTTCATATTTTAATATTAGTACAGAAGAAGATTTATATAAATTACAATTAATCTTTGATGCTGGAAATGTTGTAAATAACATTAATAATTCTAATGTTCTTGATGCATATGATACATACTTTAAGAATTACTCTACTTATGAAAAAGGTATTTTAGGTATATCAGATTCCGCATCTAAGGCTCAAGCAATTTATGATGGTAAATTATTTGATAAAATCCAAAATGGATTCTTCTATGTAACTTCAAGTTTCTCATTATTCGATGAAAGATTTACAGGTATTGGTAGTTTAACTACACCATTTAATGGTGTTATCTGTGGTAATGTTAAAAATGTTAAATCTACAATCTTTACTACTATCTCTGGTAAAGAATCTAGTGGTGATATTTACAGAGGGATATTTAAAGCCACTGGTCAAGAAGCTGTTATTAGAAACTTAAATATCAGAACATCAATCGGTATTGAAAAAAATACTGCTTCACAAGCATCAAACATCTATGCTGGTGGTATTGCAGGTTTCGTTAATGAATCTGTTCTTTCAAATGTAGATGTCCTTGCAAGAATTGCAATTGATTCAGCTAGTGCTAACTTGCATGCAGGTGCTATTGCTGGTAACTTTAAAGGTGGATTAGATAAGGGCAGAAAAGTATTACTTAATGGTTCAAATTCTACATTCATCTTATCAACTGGTTCAGCTGGAAAGAATATTTATGCAGGACTTGTAACTGGTAATGCTGAAGATGTTTATGTAAAAGAAGCTAATCTAGATACAACAAACTTTGCAATTAGTGCAAAAAATACTGCTTCTAATACTTATTCTGATAATACAAATGTATATTTAGGTAATTTATTTGGTAAGTATACTGCTACTGAAACGATGCCAATAGAAGAAGTAAAAATTAGTGGTACTTCAAAAGAAACTATTACTTCACTTATTTCTTCAGGAAACTCTTATATTGGTGGATTAATTGGTTACCTAGATGTTTCTAGTTATTCTGTTGATCTTGGTGATGTTTCAATCACAAATACTTCTGGTGAATCTAAATTAAGTGGTACATCAGTAGATAGATATTCACAAGCTAACCTTCTAACAGCTGGTTTAATTGCTTGTGTAAATGGTTCTAATTTAAATGCAAAACCTGAATTTTTAGATGGTATTGTTGAAAAAACAATTGATGGTGTTAAACGTTATGAATATAATTATATTTTTAACACTGATTTATTAATTCAATCTGTTAATAATGGTATTGATGATAATGGTACTAGTTATGGTAAAACTATGGCTACTGGCTTCATTGCTAGAGGCTATATGAACCTTAATGGTGAAAACGATTCTGAAGGTAACGAAGTATATAGAAACAATATTTTATTATCTTCTGGGGACTATAAAACTAAAGTTTATGCTACACAATCGTCTACGTCTAAACATGCTAATGCAACTGCGGATGGTAAGTTTAATGGTACACCTGATCAGGAACATTGTTTGGCAACAGCATTTTACGGCAATTTAAATGCAACAGGCATTACTATTCAAAATATGAATATTTATGCATCTAACTATGATATTGCAGCTACTCGTGAACTTGGTTCATTTGGGCTAGGGGACGTATATGCCGCAGGCTTTATAGCATATTCAAAAGGTGTTAATTTTTCTAATATTACTATTTATTTAAATGATTCGTATATTAAGAGCCATAGTTTATCTTATGAAGTCCAAAATGATATTAGCAAAAACAGCACAACTAATGCTGCTTACTCATCAAACAATAACCATGCTGGTGGTTTCATTGGGTTTATGCAAGGCAGCAGTACTTCTTCACTAAGTACTATTTCTAATGTAAAAATTTCTGGAAACTACTATCATAATACTGATAGTGAAGTTGGAACTACAACAGTAATTGAAGGTATCCAGAATACTAAAGGTACAACAACTAACTTTACAAACGAGAACTATGTTGGCGGTGTTATAGGCAAAATATATCATACAAATGTAAATGGTTTATATTATAATGGATCAACATCAAATAAAGATATTATTTCTTCATTAACTCATGAAGATCCACCTTCAGCGTTTTGTGGTGGAGTTATTGGTTATATTAGAAATGGTCAGGATGGATCGGGTACAGATTATTCTGCTACTATAACCCTAAATAATTTGGAAATTAAGAATGCAAATGTTTATGCTAGTGCGACTAATTCAGATTTAGTTGATTATAATGGTGGAAATACTAATGTGCCAGATATTTACATTGGTGGGATCGTTGGTGCTTGTTATCAAACACGTAACTCGTTAACAATTAACAATGCACATACAATTAATTCATCTATTATTGGTGAAGGAAATGAAATGTCTCAAATTTTTAGTGGTGGAATCATTGGTACAATTACTTGGGGCGGGACCTTAAGTGTAAATAATTGTTATGTTTATAAAAGTATGATCGAGTCTAGTCTAATTGTTAATAATGATATTGAAAATGCAAGAGCTGATCATATATCATTTGCTGGTGGAATTCAAGGCCAACAAGGGACAAGATCAAACATTAGTTATTGTGCAGTTATTGATACAACATTAAAATCAAATTTTACTAGTTATTCATCAAATATTAATGATACTGATATACGTGTTGCGGGTATTATAGCTAATGATAGTGGTTCTGCAGGAGGATGGTTCCAACAAGCTCATACAGATGTAGTAGGTTGTTACTCTAACGCTTTATTACTTTCAACTGTTAATAATAATGGTACAGTGTCTTCTGGTATTAAACATGGTATTTCAGATAAATATGCCAATGATAGTTATTATCATCAACAAAATGCTGGTGTATCTGATACTCCGGGAACCGCATTAGATTTCTCTAAGAAACAGTTAACAAGAAATACTGCAACAACTATCCCAGCAAGTATTGCTAATTCTGGTAAAAAGCTTTACATTCATTTATCTGACACAACAAACTTTAGTGCAAATAACGGTTCTGGCAACAATGTTCAAGTAACTGGGAAAACTAATAACACTTTAAGTTATGCAGATGTGTGGATTAATGCTCTTTCAGGTGGTTCTAATGTCCAACCTAATCTTAACGCAAGTGAAGCTGAATTAATCAAAGCTGGTTGGTTTAAACTTGGACAAATGATTGTTTATGTTGGAGACCCAACTGGTGGTGATTTACAAAATGATGAATATTCATTCTATGATGATATTTTGAACAAAGAATATATTCCAGTAATAGAAAATGACTCATTTAAATACGAAGATGAAAAATTAGTTGTTCAAAATAGAAATAATATTAATGATATTATCAATTTAAATACATATAATATTTCTCCAAGTACTGCAAAAGGTCCTGGTTCTTTAACAAATTCTAATATTATCAAAACAATTGAAGTTAATATCCAAGATAATATGGAACAACTTATCATTAAATTTAAACTTGATGGTGCAAAATATTATCCTGTTATCTTTAACAGTAATGGAACTATAGTAAATTTAACTGGTTTACTTGCTCCTGAATATGGTATGTTTGAACATACACAAAGTTCAGGTTATAATAATACAATTAAATTTAATCCTAATGAAGATTTAGCAGCTGATGATAAATTCTATATTGGATTTATAAATTCTGCGGGTGTAGCAGATGACAGCTGTTTTGAAATTATTTTAAACCACAATGTACGTACATTAGAAGGTTTAATATATGCTGACTATAGTAAACCATTAAACTATCAAGATATTACATATACTTCTACAAATTATATTGTAAGTATTAATTCAGTTACAAAAATTATCCCTGTATTTAAATTATCAAATCCAAGTGAGTATTATGATATCTCTGAATTAAATATTTCTAAGGTTACATATTCTTTAACTAGTGGTAGCGGTACTATTAAACCAAATGGTGAATATACTGCACCTTCAAATGCAGGAACTGCATCAATTAATGTAAGTTATGTAGACAGTTCTGGAAATACAATAGTAAAAACTATTAACTTTACTATCGTGCAAAATTATGAAGTTTCATATAGTGCAATAGGTGCAGACATTGATGCCTTAACGTATGCAACAAGTAATTCTGCATATCAAATGATTATTAATTTATATGAACACTATGGTGGAATGTATAAGATATTTACTATCACAGTTGGTGGTGCTAATCTACCACTAACAGAGGTAAACTTTGATAAAACATTTGATATTGAAAATACTAGTTATATTTTAACTATTCCTAATGATAAAATTAAAGGAGATATTGTTGTTACAATTGAATTCCCAGTTGTTTATACAATTTCGTTTGATTTACAAGCTCAATCATTTGATCCTTCATATAATGGTGAAATTATTTCATTTAAGGTTGAAGCTGGTACAACATTTAATGATTTATTTGGAACAAGTGCTATTCCTAATGATAATTTAAATAAAATAATTGATGCTGTTAACGATGCTAAGAAAATTGGTATTGTATTTGGTGGTTTCTACTTAATTGATAGTGGTACGACAATGCAAGCTTACTCAATGAGTTTTGAAGAATTATTAAATGAAAAAGGTAGTCTTGGAATCTATTCTTCACTAATGTACTATGGAAGATGGAGTTTCTTAATTGAACATATTGAAGCTCCTGGTACTGAAATCAAAACAAGTTTTGAAGATGGATTTATGGAAAACATTAATCCAGAAGACAGACCAGAATTCGAATTACGTGATACAGTAACAATTCCTATTAATAATAATAGAGGTTATGTATTTACAGTAGAAAAAGAAGAAGGTTTCATTGGTGAAGCACAAGTTAATGCTTATATCGTTGACCAAGGTCAACATATTGATGTTGATAATGATGGATTCTGTGATAAATGCGGAAATAATATAGCTACTATAGGGCACGTTAGAGAAGTTACTGTTCAAAAGTATCATGAAAACATGTACTTATATTTCATCCCTGCTGAAGAAATTACTGGTTACTTGGTTATCGTATCTAATGTAACAAACTCATCTATTATCGTAGGTAAGAATACTGCTTCTGTTACTGAGCAAATATTACCTGAAGATGGTGTTTATACATTTAAATACGCTGTTAACCATAAATACAATGAAAGTTACATTTATGATCCTAATGCTAATTTATTAGGAATTAATAAGAACATTCTTGTTAAGTTTATGACACAAACATATAATGGAACCGATATTACAGAAGTTTCAAGAATACTTCCTGCTAAAACAACTGTTGAGGTATATTATACATTATATGTAAATGGTGAAATAACTGAACAAATTACTGGTGTTTATAAAGCAGATGGTACTAAAAATACAATTACTTTAGATGAGTTTAATAAATGGAATCAACATGAGAAAGCATTTAACACAACTCAAACATTTAGTCAATTCCTAGGCTCAAATGATACAGTTTCTGAAGTTTATTATTTTGTTGTAACTCCACCAAATGGGTTCAACACAATACGTTCAGAAAAGGGTAATGAAATAATTAATGAGATTATTCACGTTGGCTATTTTAATGAAGATGCTTATGATCCTGCGAATGGAAATGATGCTTTCTTATTAGGTACTAGAAATGATGATCAATTAAATAATAGACCATTAGATAACGTAGTTAATAATATGGCCCAAAAGGAATCTTCTGAACAAATTAAGATTTATTCAGTAACTCCATCACGCAAAACTGAGTTAACTACAAATGATAGTAAGACAGAATTTACATTTACTGATATTACTTCTTATCATATTATTGACTTAAATACAATTAATCTTGCATCTACAGGTGAAAAGATTGGTCTTGGATCATCTTCAGTAATCGAATCATCTTTAATTAAAGGCAATATTCGCGAGTTAGGATTAAAACTTGGTTATAATACTGGTATAATTAAAGTATCTGGTAAGAAAACTGAAGCTGGTGAATGGACAACAATTGCTTCATTTGAGGTTGATAAAATCGATTATACTTACTATTATATTGATTTTGAAGAAAAAGGTAATGACTATAAATACTTCAAAATTGAAAATCTATCAGATGATGAAATTCGTTTAGAAGCATTTAGTTATAGTACTATTAGTAATGCAATGCTTTATGAGTTCAATGTTGCAGATGCAAAAGTAACTGGTAATGTATACAGTTATGTAAATGAAATTGTTGGTGATACAAGACATGATGGTAAAACATTTATGCTTGAATTAGAATTTGCAAATACTACTGATATTTCAAATGATATTTCTATTAATGTAAATGGTAATATTGTTAAACCATTACTAGATGATAGAGATGGTAAAGTAAGAGCATTCTTTAACTTAAGTGAAATTCTTACTAATAATGCTGTTGAAACAATTACATTTACAATCGATTCTGCTGGAGAAACACTTGTAAAAGTTAAACTTCTTGAATCTTCAACTGCTCAAAAACCTGCAGTTTCTGAAGAAAGAGTTGTTATAGAACCATAAAAATGACCCACTTTGTGGGTCGTTTTTTTGTTTGATTTCTTGATTTATGATATAATAAGTATGGTGATAATATGTTTGAAAATATAACAAGTTTAATTCTTCCTTTTCTAGGAACAGTAATAGGATCGGCTTTTGTCTTTTTCTTTAAGAAGAAGATGAGTAGTCGTATGGAAAAAATCTTCTCTGGGTTTGCTGCTGGGGTGATGGTAAGTGCAACCTTCTTTAGCTTGATTATCCCAGCTTTTGAATCAACAAGTGATATTCCTTTCTTTAAAGAAGGGAATGGATTTGAAAAACTAAGTTTCTTACCAATTATTATTGGCTTATGGTTAGGTTTTGCTTTCTTAATGTTGCTTGATAAGATTATTCCCCATTTACATATTAAAGAAAGTGAACCAGAAGGATTAAAATCAAAACTTAAGAAAAGTACAATGACAGGCCTTGCAGTTGCACTTCATAACTTTCCAGAAGGAATGGCAGTGGGGATTTTAATTGCTAGTGCCAATACTGAGGGTAATAATGTTTCATTATTCATGGCTCTTGCCCTTGCAATTGGTATTGCCATTCAAAACCTACCAGAAGGAGCAATTATTTCTATTCCCCTTGCAGAAAGTGAAATGAAAAAAGGCAAAGCCTTTTTACTAGGTGTACTATCTGGCCTTGCTGAACCAGTTGGAGCCTTATTAACAATTTTATTTGCAGTGATTGCTTTTGAAGCGCTATCATTCTTATTACCAGCAATGCTTGCTTTTGCCGCAGGTGCAATGCTTTATGTTGTAGTAGAAGAACTAATCCCTGAGATGTCAAGAGGAGAGTCGCATTCTCATGCGGGTGTAATTAGCTTTGCGATTGGTTTTTCTCTAATGATGATTTTAGATGTTGTTTTAGGATAACAAAATTCATTATATTATTCAAATATCGTTTAATAATTGACATAAATCGACATATTTGATATAATTATTATATAAAAGGATAATAAACAAGTATTTGTTTATTTTGTGTAGGCGAGAATATGAAATTAAAAGTAGTAAAAATTGTTGAAATTGTTTGTTCATGCCTTGCATTAATTTTCTTAATTGGCTTTTCCTTCTTTATTATGCAAAAAATGCTTTTTGAAAATAAGCCAATCAAGTTAGCAGGAATTACTCTTTATGAAGTAAATAAGAATGAACTTTTCAATGAAGATGAAAAAACAAAAAAAGGTGATCTTATTATCACTTTCAAAAAGAAAAATTATCAAGAAAATGACATTATTCTTTTTATTGAAAGCGAAGAATATAACCTTAGTAGAGTAACAAGTAAAAATGATAATATCTTATCAATAGTTAAGTATGGCTTAGAAGATGGTGCTGATATTGAAGTTTCTTCTGTAGTTGGTAAGAAAGTTCTTATGATCCATAATTATGCTAAATTTAAGCAATTTGTTTTAAATCCAATAACAATTATTGGTACTGGTGTTGTATTCTTTGGTGGATTTATTACTTGTTTCATATTAGAAAAAGTATTCTCAAATAATGATGATAAAGAAAAGAATAAAATAGAAAAAGAAGAAAATAATAATATTAAAGATTCTAAATAGACTTACAGATGTAAGTCTATTTTATATCGAGGAGGAAAAATGGTTGTTCATATTTTTGGGGCAGCTGGTTCGGGTACTACAACCCTAGCTAAGGCCTATGCAAAAAAACATGGATATACACATTTAGATGTTGATGACTTCTACTGGAAGGATACATTAATTCCTTTTACGGTTTCAAGACCAAAGGAAGAAAGAGTACGCCTTCTGAAAGAGAAAATCGAAAAATGTGAAAATTGCGTTGTTTCTGGTGCTGTATGTGTGTGGGGAGACGAACTTATCCCTTATTTCGACATTGTAGTGAAGCTAGAAACACCGACCGATGTTCGTATTAAACGCCTTCGCGAGCGAGAAAAATTACGTTTTGGTGCTCGTATTGAAGAAGGAGGAGACATGTATCATAATCATCTTCGTTTTATAGAATGGGCAAGTGTTTATGATAATGGAGGAGTTGAAGTGAGAAGCAACTTACTTCATAATCATTGGCTTAGAAAAATACACTCTAAAGTATATGTTTTAGACGGAACTTTACCAGTCGATGAGTTACTTGAAAAAATCGAACAATAGAACCTTTTAATTGAATTATTAGGTGTATTGTGGTATAATAGATAAGATTTAATAATATGAGGTGTAATAATGAAAAAGGGTTTACAAATCTTAAAAAAAGTTGGAATTATCTTAGCAGTCGTTTTGATTTTCTTTCTTTCTTTAAATTTCATTCCTGCAAAGAAAGCAATTGAAGATGAAAAACATATTATCTTAAATAAAATTGAAACAGCTGAAAAGAATGAAACACTTAAAAATAAAGAAGAAGTTTTAATTATGGCTGAAAAGGGTGGATATTTACTTAACCCAGCCAACTCAAAAAGAGCATTTGACTATGTTATTGAGAGTACAAAAAAAGCTGACATTATTGAATTAGATGTAAGAAAATCTAAAGATGGTGTCTTAATGGTTTGGGAAGAAGAAACAGTTAATTCTATTATGTTAACTGAGTCTGAAGAACCAGTTTATTTTCGTGATTTAACTGTTGAAGAATTAAAGAAACTTAACTTAGGTAAAAACTTTGTTAACGCGAAAAATGAAAAACCATATGCATCATATACAGGATCTAGTATCATATCACAAAAATTAGATATGTTAACATTCTTAGAATTTGTTGAACGCTACTATTCTAAGCGTGCTGATGCTTTTTATCTTGTTGACATTCAAGAAGTTGGTAATGCTGGATGTGAAGCTGTTGACAAAGCAATTGAAATTTTAAAAAGTGATGAAGATTTTGCAAACTTCAAAACACGTGTTATGTTCTCAACAGCTGACTTAGATGTTAAGAACTATATTAACAAAGAATATCCTGAACATTTAGTATGTGGTAAAGGTGATTATGTTAAACCATTATTAAATGTTTCTAAATTAGGTTACCAATTCATCTATAATGCTAACTATGAAGCAATTTCTGTTAATATGACTGAAAGTAGTTTATTTAAATATAACCTTGCAAAAAGAAACTTCATTAACAAAATGGAAGCTAGAAATGTTGCGGTTATCTATAACAATGTTACTACTGAAGAACAAATAAGACAATTATACGAAATTGGCGCACATGTTATTGCAACAGGTGATTCAAACTTTGTTGATAGTGTTATCACAACAATCGAAAAAGAACTAAAGGAAGCTAATAAATAATGTTAAAAGTTTACCTTGCAAAGATTTCTTCTTATAAAGAAGAATTACTTAATTCTTTAAATGAAGAAGAACTTGCAAAAGTTAATCGTTTAAAAAAAGAAGATGATCGAATTAGAAAAGTTCTATCTATCTTTCTTTTAAAATATGTATTAACTAATAATTCTATTTTAAATCAAACGCTTATTTATAATGATTATGGTAAACCTTATTTAAAAGATAATAATCTTTTCTTTAACATTTCCCATTCAAATGAATATGTTGTTTGTGCTTTATCAGACCAAGAGGTAGGCGTTGATATCGAAAAAGTAAGACCAAAGAATGATTTAGTTATCAGTAAATGCTTTAGTCCTTCTGAACAAGAATATATTGTAGATGACAGTGATTTTACAAAAGTATGGACTTTAAAGGAAAGCTATATTAAAAATATTGGTACTGGTCTAAAAACAAAACTAAATTCATTTTCAACTATTGAAAATAAAGAAATAACAAAGGTATCTAATCTAATGTTTACATCAGTTCAAATTGATGACTACCATTTAGCAATATGCCACAGTCTTGGTAAAAAACTTAAACTAATTTATCTTAATTAAATAAAAGAATCAAACCGGGTTATCTTTTAACCCGGTTTATTAATTTTAATAATTAAAATATGACAAAATTACTAAAAAATGGTATAATTAATATGAGGTGAGATTATGAAACTAGAACCAATCATTGTATCATTATTAGATACAGACTTATATAAATTTAATATGCATCAAGTTATGTTTCATAAACATACAGATTTAACTGGTGATTATGAATTTGTATGTCGTGACAAAGGGATTGTTTTTACTAAAGAAATGTTTGATGAAATAAATGCTCAAATTGATCATTTATGTACACTACGCTTCAAAAAAGAAGAATTAGACTATTTAAGAAGCATTCGTTTTATTAAAGATGACTATGTTGAGTTCTTAAGACTTTGGCATCCTTTAAGAGACTACGTTTCAACAAAATTAAATGATGATGGAACAATGATAATTCAAGTCCATGGACCAATGTTTAGCGCTACACACTTTGAAATATACTTATTAGAAATTGTTAGTGAAGTATATTTTAGAATGAAATATAACTATGATGAACTAGTTGTCGAAGCTAAGAAACGTTTAGAAGAAAAGATTGAAAAATTTAAAAATGGAACTTATACATTTAAGTTTGCAGAATTTGGTTGTCGTAGAAGACTTTCAAGAGTTTGGTTCAACTACATGGTAGGAGAACTTTCTAAACTTCCTAACTGCGTTGGCACTTCAAATGTTTACTGTGCGATGAAATACGGCATTAAACCAATTGGTACTTATGCTCATGAATTTGTTCAAATGTATCAAGGTATTGCCAAAATCCCTCTTGCATATACTAATTACTATGCCATGAAAGACTGGTTTGCAGAATACAATGGGGATAATGGTACAGCACTAACAGATACCTTAACAACTGATTTATTCTTACTTGACTTTGATTTCTTACAAGCATCAACTTATACATCACTTCGTCATGACTCAGGTGATCCATATGTATGGGGAGATAAAGTAATTAATCACTATAAGAAACTTGGTATTAATCCTAAAACAAAGAGTTTATTATTTAGTGATTCTCTAAATTTTGATAAGGCAGAAAAAATCAAAGCTTATTTTGAAAGTAAGATTAATGTATCTTTTGGTATTGGAACATATTGTTCTAACGATTGTGGCCCTAAAGCTTTAAATATTGTTATTAAACTTCAAAGAGTAAACTCTAAACCAGTTGCAAAACTATCTGATGTTGATGGAAAAACAATGTGTCCAGATGAAGAATTCTTAAAATATTTAAAGAATAGCGTAGCATTTAGAATTCATAGTGAAAACCCCAACTCTTAGGAGTGAAATAGTCAAGAAAAAGTAGACACAAAAAAAACATTTATATGAATCCCTGTTCAGTCCTATACTGAACGGGGGTTTTATATTTTTTTAAATTAGAAAAATCTAATTACAAAATGTAAATTCAACTAATAAGCGAGATAAAAGATAAAAATACAACTTTTGATATCTTTTATTCACCTATAAAAGAATGATATAATTTTATTGTAAACTTGCAAGGTTACTATAATATTTACAAAGGAGAAAAATATGAATATTAAATTAGCAGAAAATTTACAATTATTAAGAAAACAAAAGGGAAAAACGCAAGAAGAGTTAGCAGAAATATTTTGTGTATCAAGTCAAAGTATTTCAAAATGGGAGTTAGGAATAAATTGCCCTGACATTACATTCTTACCAAAACTAGCAGATTACTTTCGCGTTTCAATTGATGAGTTATTAGGTTATAAACCTATGTCATCAATTAATAGTATTTATATTGATATAAAATCATTAATTGAATCGTCTGAGAATAAAATTGATGATGCATATAAAATCGCTAGACTTGCGGTGGCATCAATTCATAATAAAGAAAGAAAACAAGCTGAAAGATTATTAGTAGGTAAGAGAGATTATAGTTTAGCATATGGTCAAGAAAAATATGGTCTTACAGTATGTTCAGATGAAAGTGTCTTTATATCTAGCTTTGTTGATTTAAGAGATTATGATATAACAACTATTAGAAAAGTTGCAAATTATTTAAACAAGATTAGCGATTTAAATACATTAAAGGTTATTTTTGGCTTATTCAATTTACATGTTAAAAACAAAGAAGTTAACTCATTTAGTATTGAAGAGATAATGGAAGAAACTAAATTAGATAATACTTGTATAAATAAAGTACTAAATAATATTGATGTTGTTTTTGATAGAGAAGAATTTAACAAAACTGGTATTGAAAAATATTCACTTTCACATCTAGATCAAGTTCCATTATTAATTACTTTGTTAGTTCCATCAATTGACAAATATAATTTCAATATCAAAGATACGGATGTATAGTTAAACCATAACTTTTATGTCATTGTTTTAATATTAGCATCAATAAAGTTTTCTTTGGTTCCAACATCTAACCATTTAGCATCTAAATAATAAGCTAGTGTTTTTTCTTTTATAATGTATCTTGGTAAAAGAAGTTCTTTCGTTTGATCATAGTCATTTTGAAGGTAGGTAAAGATTGAATTATTTAAAACATACCTTCCAACTGAAACAAATGAAGAAGTATAGTTTTTCGGCTTTTCAATAAAGTCAATAACCTCAATTGGGTTTTGATAATCGTTTGCAATGATTACACCATACTTTTTTGTTTCTTCCTTTTTGATTTTTTCAACGCCAATAATATTACAATTATATTTTTGATATTCTTTTACTAAAAAAGGAATGCCTTTTTCTTGTGGTAAGATGATATTATCGCCTAAGAGTAAGGCAAAGGGTTCTTTAATTTCATTTTGTAATAGAAGAAGGGCATTTGCAAGGCCATTTGGGTTGTTTTGAATTGTATAATGAAATTTGAATTTCTTTATTAGATTATTAAAATTTGTGATTTCATTATTGTCTTTAAATTTATTTATTAATTCTTCAGATGTTGGTTTTAACAAATCAATTATCGAAGCTTGATTAGGACCGATTATGATATAAACATCAGTTATACCAGCATCAATTATTTCTTCTAAAAGAAATAAGATAACGGGTTTATTGCCAATAGGCAAGAAAGCTTTATTAATAAATAATGTTTCAGGAAACATTCTTGAGCCGTATCCCGCAATCGGGATGACGGCTTTTGTTATTTTTGTCATAAAAATTACCTCAGTTAAGTTTATTCAAGTGCATAAAAAATATTCAATGAAAACACTTACATTATAATTTTTAAATAAAAGTGTTGTAAATATAAATTAATAGGAGTATACTATTAGTGTAAATAATTTTAAGAAAGGAAGAAATATTATGTTACAAATTAATAAAAACTTTAATATTGCTACATCTTATTATTATTATTACTTTTATCCAAGGGTTGTTCGCTAACTACTTGGCCTTTTTGCGAGGTTTAAACAAAGTTGTTATTACGGACAATTATTAAATGAAAGTAATAACAATGATAATATGTATTTTCAATGTTATTACTTTTGTAATAGCATTTTTTTATTATATTTAGACTTAAGGAGGAAATTAAAAATGTCAAAAATGATTAAAAAAGTTATTAGTTTATGTTTAGTTTTATTATGTGTTGGTTTATTATGTTCTTGTAAAAAGAACGATAAAACAAAAATTACTATTATTCAATATGTAAGTGCAAGTGCTCTTGATGATGCTTGTGATGGTATTGTTGAAGGGTTAAAAGAAGCGGGCTTTATTGATGGTGAAAATGTTGAAATAACTATTCAAAATCCACAAGGTGATCCTAGTACTCTTTCAATAATGGCTAAAGATGCGGTTAGAAATAGTGATATGATATTTGCAATTGCAACTCCAGCTGCACTTGCGGTACAAAATGAATGCAAAAAACAAAAATCAGATGTTCCTGTCTTATTTACTGCGGTAACAGATCCTGTATCAGTTGGATTAGTTGCATCTAATGAAGCACCAGGTGCAAACATTACTGGTACAAACGATATGAACCCTGTTAAAGAACAAGTTGCATTACTTAAAGAAATGAAAAAAGATGCAAAGAAGATTGGTGTGCTATACACTTCATCTGAACCTAACTCAACTATCCAAGTTAATTTAGTAAAAGAAATGGCTAAAGAAGAAGGACTTGAAGTTGTTAGTCAATCTTTAACATCTATTAATGATGTGAAAGTTATGATTAATGCTTTAATTTCTGAAGGAGTAGACGCCATCTACTTACCAACTGATAATAATATTGCATCATCTATTGAAACTGTTACTAACCTTACAAATAAAGCAGGTATTCCAACTATTTGTGGGGAAGAAGGAATGATTTTTGGTGGTGGAACTATTACTTTAGGTATCAATTATTTTAACCTTGGTAAGATGACTGGTCAAATGGCAGCTAACGTATTAAACGGAGCTGATATTAGTACATTACCTGTACAAGGATTAGTAAATTTCAATTTAGTTATCAATAAGAAAAAAGCAACTGAAAATAATATTATCATTCCAGAAGAACTACTAGCACGTGCTGATAATATTATAGAATAGAGGAATTTATGTTTGTTTTTCAAATCTTTTCAGAAGGGACATCCTTTGGCCTAATTTGGGCTATCATGGCCATAGGTGTTTATATTACATACCGAATACTTGATATTGCGGACTTGGGTGTTGAAGGAACATTCCCTTTAGGTGCATGTCTTGTTGCATTTTTAATCTCAATAGGTATTCCTGCCATCCTTGCAACTATCATTGCAACAATCTTTGGGGCACTATTTGGTATCTTAACAGGTGTTTTACACACTAAATTAAAAATACCAGCTATTCTTTCTGGTATAATTACAATGACTGCGCTTTATACAATTAATATGATTATTCTTGGAAAGTTCCAAGGTACTGAAACAACACTTGCAATTGATTCAGATATGACAATCTTTAGTAGTACAAATAACTTCCTATTTAAAAACAATGATCATTTATTTTTAATTGTACTTGGATTTGTTCTTTTAATATCAATTGCCTTTATTGGTCTAATCTTATTTGGCTTTGTAAAAACAATAATTAAAAATGGTTATAAAGCAAACTTAAAAGAAAATATTATTAAAACAATTTTATTAAGTATCTTAGGTATTATTGTTATTACAGTAACAACAATCTTATTATTATGGATTCTTAATGTATTAGACCTAACAGAACTTAACAAATTCTTATGTAAATATATTGATATTTTAAGTATGTGTTTAGTTTCAGGTATAATTTTAGCAATTGTCTTTGCCATTTGTTACTGGTTCTTTGGAACAGAAATTGGTATGAGTCTACGTGCAACAGGTAACAATAAACAAATGGCTAAAGCTCAAGGTATTAACACAGATATTATGATTATCCTTGGCCTTGGAATTAGTAATGCTTTGGTTGCTTTAAGTGGAGCTGTCTATGCTCAAGATTTAGGCAATGCAAATATGGACCTTGGAACAGGTATTATTGTTATTGGCCTTGCAGCAATCGTTGTTGGAGAAAGTATCTTTGGCCGTCAAGACTTCAAAAAATCACTTATATCTGTTATTGTTGGATCAATCATTTACTTCATTTTAGACACTACAGCTGTTAAACTTCATGTTGAAAATTACTTAAAACTTGTTCGTGCTGCTTTAATCGTCTTTGTTTTAGTAATTCCTCAAATCAAAAAACTTATTAAAAACAAGAAAAAACATGTTGGAGGATTAAGTAATGCTTAAAATAAACAATTTAACAAAAATATTTAATCTCGATCAACCAGCAGAAAACCACAAGATTGCTCTTGATAATATTTCTTTAGAAGTAGAAGAAGGAGAATTTGTAACTGTTATTGGTGGTAATGGAAGTGGGAAGTCAACATTAATGAATATGATTTGTGGAGTATTTAAACCTGAATCAGGTGAAGTAATAATTGACGGTATTAATGTAACAAAAATGAGTGCAAATAAACGTGCCAAATTTATTGGCCGAGTTTTCCAAGACCCAAATATGGGGACTGCCGGTAATATGAGCATATTAGAAAATATGGAAATTGCAAGTAGAAGAAATAAATCAAAAAGTTTAAAATGGGGATTTACGAAGAAAAACAATATTTTCTTTAAAGAAAAACTTGCCTCACTGAACTTGGGTTTAGAAAATCGTATGGAACAAAAGATTGGACTTTTATCAGGAGGCCAACGCCAAGCAATTACCCTTTTAATGGCTTCTTTAGCAAATCCTAAACTTTTATTACTTGATGAACATACGGCAGCTTTAGATCCAAAAACTGCTCGTATTGTTTTAGATGTGACAGAGAAAATTGTTGAAGAAAATCATATGACAACAATTATGATCACACATAATATGCGTGATGCAATTAAGTATGGAAATAGATTAATCATGCTAAGTAATGGTAAAATCATCCTAGATGTTAAAGGAGAAGAAAAACAAAACTTAACTATTGATAAACTAGTAAAAATGTTTGAAAACTCTGATGTTGAATTAACCGATTCAATGTTACTATCTAAATAATAACGTCGCATTGGAATGCGACGTTTTCTTTTATTATTTATAATCAAACATAATTTAATATTTTACTTGCGCATAATCAAACATAATTTAATATTTTACTTGCGCATAATCAAAAATAATGATAAAATATACTTGCGCATAATCAAAAATAATGATAAAATATAGTTGCGTATAATTTGTATTAATTTTGATTATAATTAATTTGGAGGTATTTATGATATTTAAAAGAAAAGTATATTCTAAATTATTAGCTTGGAAGAATGAATGTAATGGTTCAAAGGCTTTACTTGTTGAAGGTGCTAGACGTATTGGTAAATCAACTATTGTTTTGGAATTTGCAAAAAAAGAATATGAAAAATATTTATTAATAGATTTTTCGATTGTGTCAGAAGAAATCAAAGAATATTTTATTAAATATGTTAATGATCTAGATTATTTATTTATGCTTTTATTTTCAGAATTTAAGATTAATAATCTGCCTAAAAGAAAATCATTAATTATTTTTGATGAAGTGCAATTTTGTCCAAAAGCAAGAGAAGCAATAAAACATTTAGTAAAAGATGGTAGATATGATTATATTGAAACAGGATCACTTATTTCTATTAAAGAAAATGTTGAAGATATTTTAATTCCATCAGAAGAAAGACAACTTAAAATGTTTCCTTTAGATTTTGAAGAATTTTTGTGGGCAATGAATGAATATGAGCTTGTGAATTTAATTAAAAAGTCATTTGTAGAGAAAAAAGAGTTACCTAGTTCTTTACATGAAAAAGCAATGCTTTTATTTAAAGAATATATACTTGTTGGAGGTATGCCACAAAGTTTAGCTGTTTTTATAGATAATAATAAAGATTTTGAGAAAGCAGATAAGGAAAAAAGAGATATATTATCATTATATAGAAATGATATAATGAAGATTAAAAGTTCTAATCGTGCTAAAGTATTAGCTATATTTGATCAAATACCAGGATTATTATCCCAACATGAAAAAAGAGTGGTTTTTAAAAATATTGTACCAGGGTCATATGCTGATCAATATGAAGATACTTTCTTTTGGTTGGATAATTCTTTTATTGCAAATACTTGTTTTTTATGTAATGATCCTAATGTAGGATTATCTATTAACGAAAATAGAAGTTATGTAAAATGTTATCTAGGTGATACAGGGCTTTTAACTAGCCACGCATTTGATGAAAATGAGCTTATGGAAGAAGAAATATATAGGGGAATATTAAAAGGTAATTTATCTTTAAATAATGGAATGTTATATGAGAATGCAATAGCTCAATGTTTAGTTGCTAATAATCATAGATTATTTTTCTATACTCATTATAATGAAGAAAAACATCGCAATGATATTGAAATAGATTTTTTAATTTCAAACAAAAGTAAAGTGAATTTTAAATTATATCCAATAGAAGTTAAATCAGGTAAAAATTATAGTACGGTTTCAATAGAAAGATTTGTTGAAAAATATAAAGATAGAATAGCTGTTGCTTATATTATTCATCCTAAAAATTTAACACATTTAAATGAAAAAATTATTTGTATACCTTCATATATGACTTTTTGCTTATAATGTTCTATAAACTATATTATTTTAAAATGCCATTTTATCTATTAATACAAAGTTAAAATTGAAGGAATAATAATTTAAAGGAATTAACAATATCTATAGATTTAGATGTTAGATAATATTTAAGGATAATCAAGATTATGATGTCGAAACCAATCTATTTTGAAATAGTCAAGAAAAAGTATACACAAAATAACATTTATATAAATCCCTGTTCAGTCCTATACTGAACGGGGGTTTTATATTGTAATGAGTAAGCTAATCTTTGCGTGTTAAAATATTTAATATAGTCATTTATGGCTATATTAATATCTTCTGCTTTTTTAATTACTTGAAAATAATCAAAAAATATGGTAAAATAACTAATGCAAATAGGTGATTAATATGGACAAAAAGAAAGTATCATTACTAGACTTATTCGGTATTTTCGCAAAAATCGGTGGCCTTACAATAGGTGGTGGACTTGCCATGATTGCGGTAATCGAAAGAGAAATAGTACAAAGAAAAAAATGGATAACAGATGAAGAACTCCTTGATATGATTGCAGTTGCAGAATCAACACCAGGTGTTATTGCGGTTAACTCAGCAACCTTTGTTGGTTATAAACTTCGCGGATTCTTA
The DNA here is from genome assembly GCA_045589955.1 of Bacilli bacterium. Classification (GTDB taxonomy): domain Bacteria; phylum Bacillota_I; class Bacilli_A; order ML615J-28; family CAG-313; genus CAJGCS01. Next base: position 28,525 of record JAZNQD010000061.1, read on the forward strand.
GGTGCTCTTGTTGCAACAATCGGTGTTGTTCTTCCATCATTTATTGTTATATCTTTAATCGCCTTAGTATTTGAATGGTTCTTAGGATTTGAAATTGTGCAATTTGCATTTAAAGGTGCAAATGCTGCTGTTGCAATCTTAATCCTTAATGCTGCTATTAAATTATTTAAAAAATGTGAAAAAAGAGCTTATACTTATATTTGTTTAGCATTATCAATTGCTCTTGGCTTGATCTTTATGATCTTTAATGTAAGCACAATTTTTATTATTATGATTGGACTAGTTATAGGTGTTGTATTCTATTCAATAATCGATAATAAAAATAAAAAATTAGATGAAAAGTCTAAAAAAGAGAACAAGGATGGTGATCAATAATGTCTATCTTTGATGCTCTTAAATTATTAGGTGAACTTTTCTTTACTTTCTTTACAACAGGTTTATTTACCATTGGTGGTGGACAAGCCATGATTGGCTTGTTAGAAAACTCTCTTGTTAATAACTATGGTTGGCTCGATTTTGAAACTTTCCAAAACTTTGTTACTATTTCTGAATCAACTCCAGGACCAATTGTTATTAACATGGCAACCTTTATTGGTCAAGAACTATTTACTGGTAGTCCATTTAATATCCAAATATTAAATATTATCATGCCAGTTGTTGGTTCATTAACTGCTACAATTGGTGTTGTTCTACCATCATTTATTATTATCCTGATTATTGCTAAAATAATGGATAAGTTTATTACAAACAAATATGTTAAATCTGGACTTAAAGGAATAAGACCATTTATTATTGGGATTATTGTTGTAGCTGCAGGAAAGTTCTTCTATAATTCTTCCAATATTGGTGGTATTATGGAGTATTTCAGTAAAGAACTTGCAACTGTTCCTGAGACAACACTTATATCAAAAGTTATTATTTGGGTTAATTCCTTTATTAATGTTGTTGATTTTAAAGCAATCTTTATCATGGTTGTAGCATTTATTTTATTAAGATTTAAGAAAACATCTCATCCATTAATAATAATTGGTATCTCTGCGGTACTAGGTATTGTTTTATATGGACTATTATAGGAGGAAATATGATTAAAATTGGTATCGATGCTATGGGCGGCGATTTTGCTCCCGAAGTTCCTTGTAAAGGGGTTATTGAAGCATTAAAACTTTATAGTGATGTAGAATTTGTTTTATATGGAGATGAAAACAAAATCAAAGAACATCTTGATTTAAATACACCACGTGTTAGTGTTGTACATACAGAAAAATATCTTGATATGGGAGAACACGATCCATTTACTGTAATGCGCCATAACAAAGACTTATCAATGGCTCTTGCAATGAGCGCAGGTAAAAACAAAGAAGTAGATGGTATTGTAACTGCCGGACCTACTCAAGCAGTTATTGTTGGTTCACACTTGTTCTTAAGAAGAATGCCAGGGGTAAAAAGAATCGCCCTTTGTCCAATTATTCCAAGTGCTAGTGGTTCTTTAAAAGTTTACCTTGATTCAGGCGCAAATGTTGAATTAAAAGCTGAACACTTACAAGACTTCGCTTTCATTGGTTCAGTTGTTGCAAAAGCATTAAAAATTTCGGATAAACCAAAAGTAGGCTATTTAAATATTGGTACTGAACCTGGTAAAGGAAGACAACTTGACCAAGAAGTTTATGATTTATTAGTTAAAGATGAAAGAATTAACTTCATTGGTTTTGTTGAAACAAAAGAAATATTAACAACTGAAGCTGATGTATTAGTTGTTGAAGGCTTTGTTGGTAATATGGTAATGAAAACATTAGAAGGAACTGCTAAAACAACTGGTGTTATTTTAAAACAAGAAATCAAGAAGAGTTTCTGGGCTAAACTTGGTTATGTACTATTTATGCGTAAAGCATTTAAAAACTATGCTAATCGCCTAAACCCTAACAAAGTAGGGGGAGCAATGGTTGTTGGTGTTAATTCCCCAATTGTTAAAGCTCATGGTGCAGCCGATGTTGAATCATATGTTAGTTGTATTCGCCAATGTCGTGAACTAGCAACAAATAACCTAATCGAAGAAATCGCAAAAAATATTGCTCAAGGTGAATAAGTATGGCGTATGTAGTTACCGGTGCCACGGGACATATCGGCAATACCATTGTAAAAGAATTAGTTAAAGAAAATTTTGATGTTAGGTTATTAGTAAGAAGGGTAGATGAATCAATTAAAGATTTACCAGTTGATTACCGTGTTGGTAATGTCTTTGAAGAAAAGTTTCTTGCAAGTAATATTAATAAAGGTGATACAGTAATTCACCTTGCGGGTATCATTGATTTAAAAAACAAACTAAAAGAAGAAACGTACTTAATTAACTACTTAGGAACAAAACTAATTACTGATATTTGTTTAAATAAAGGGGTAAGTAAATTAATTTACTTTAGTTCAACTGATGTCTTAAAAAAATCAGATGTTAATGAGTTTATTAAAGAACCAACTAACATTAATCCTGATTATTGCAAAACAAATTATAGTAACACCAAAGCTATGGCTACTAAGTACTTACTTGAACTTCAAAAAAAACAAGATAAAATGAATATTATTATTCTTTATCCATCAGCTGTTATTGGTATTAATGATTTTAAACCATCATATATTGGTAAAGTTGTACGTGATGTTATTAAAAATAAACCTCAATTTGCGATTGAAGGTGGTTACAATTTTGTTGATGTTGAAGATGTTGCAAGATTTACTGTTACGATGTGCAGAACAAACATCACGGATTCGTTTATCTTATCAGGAACACAAGTATCTGTTGCTCAACTTTACAAAGCTTTAAATAAAGTTTTAAACAAACAAAAGAAAATAAGAAACTTACCAATGTGGGTAGTAAAACTAGCAATACCATTTGTTCCTTATTTATCTAATTATACAATTGAAACATTACAAGATAAATCAAAATATGATTGTTCTAAAGCAATGAAGTATGGTTATTCAATTACACCATTTATTAAGACAATTGAAAAGACAATCGAGTTTCATAAAAAATATGTAAAAAAATAGCAGAAACTTAAATTTATTAAGTTTCTGCTTTCTTTTATTTTAATAGTGAAATGATTTGATTAGTTATTAAATCAATTGCAACACTGTTTTCTCCACCAATTGGAACAATAATATCAGCCCATTGTTTTGATGGTTCAACAAAAGCATGATGCATTGGTCGAACTGAATTTAAATATTGATTAATAACTGATTCAACAGTTCTTCCTCGTTCTACTGTATCACGTTCTAAACGACGAATAAATCTAATATCATCAGGTGTATCAACATAAATTTTAATATCTAAACAATCTCGGATTCTAGAGTCGGCTAAAGTCATGATTCCATCAATGATAATAACATCAGCTGGTTGTACAACTTCAGTTTTATCAGTACGATTGGAAATTACAAAATCATAGATTGGTTTTTCAATTGATAAGAATTGCTTTAATTGATTTAAATGTTTTGTTAATAAGTCAATGTCGTATGAATCAGGATGGTCAAAGTTCTTTGCACCATATTCATTTACCGGGATGTTTGGAAATCTTTTATAATAATCATCCATCTTTAAATATAGTACAGAACCTTTTGTCTTTGTTGCATCAAACAACTTATTGGCAAGAGTAGATTTTCCTGATGCCGTTCCCCCTGCTATTCCAATTATTGTTACTTTTTTTGTTATAGTCATTTTCCACCTCTATATTAATGTCATAACTTATGTTATTCGTATAATAAAGTTAGAAATTAACTTTATTATATAAATACCTCTATTTATATGATATACTTTAATTACAAGGGTATATCATCCTTGTTTAAGTTAATTTCTGTTATTATCATTTAGACGTAAATGATAATAACCGGTTGTGGGGACGTCTATGTTCTATGAGACATCAACTGATGATTTCGCGTTATAATATGT
>JAZNQD010000062.1:0-43652 GCA_045589955.1 Bacilli bacterium
ACTGTTAAACGTATTGCAGTATTAGATAGAACTAAAGAACCAGGATCATTAGGTGAACCTTTATACTTAGATATTAAATCAGCATTCTATGGATTAGAAAACGCTCCACGTATCATTGGTGGTAGATATGGTCTTTCAAGTAAAGATACTACTCCAGCTCAAATGATTGCTGTATATGATCATCTTGCAAAAGAAGGTCATGATGGATTTACAGTAGGTATCAACGACGACGTTACTCATTTAAGTATTCCTGTTGGTAAAGAAATCAAATTATTAGAAGGTACTTCTGAACTTGTATTCTATGGTTTAGGTAGTGATGGTACTGTTGGTGCTAACAAAAATACTATCAAAATCATTGGTGATAACACTGATCTTTATGCACAAGCATATTTCGCATACGACTCTAAGAAGAGTGGTGGTGTAACTAGATCACACTTACGTTTTGGTCCAAAACCAATTCAAGCTCCTTACCTTGTAAGTTTAGCTGACTTCGTAAGCTGCTCATTAGAATCTTACGTTGAAAAATATGATATGTTAAGTTGCTTAAAAGATGGTGGTACATTCTTACTTAATACTGTAAGACCAGCTGAAGAATTAGAAGCACACTTACCAAATGCATTCAAAAAACAATTAGCTGAAAAACATGCTAAATTCTATATTATCGATGCCGTTCACCTTGCACGTCAAATTGGTTTAGGCAACCGTACTAACACAATTTTACAATCTGCATTCTTCAAATTAAATGAACAAATCATGCCTTATGCAACAGCACAAGACTTAATGAAGAAATATGCTGCTAAAACATATGGTAAAAAAGGTGAAGCTATCGTTCAATTAAACTACCAAGCAATCGACAAAGGTGCTGAAGGCTTAGTAGAAGTAGAAGTTAAACAAGAATGGGCTAACCTTCCTGTAGAAGAAAAAGTTGCATGTGAAGAACGTCCACACTTCGTTAAAACTATCGCTGATCCAGTTAATAACATTAAAGGTTATGACTTACCAGTTTCTGCATTCACTGGTTATGAAGATGGTACTATGGTTAATGGTGCAGCTGCATACGAAAAACGTGGTATCGCTAACTTCGTTCCAATGTGGGATGCTGAACAATGTATCCAATGTAACCAATGTGCATTCGTATGTCCACATGCTGTAATTAGACCATTCTTAGCTACAGAAGAAGAAATGGCTAATGCTCCAGAAGGAACAGTTACATTAAATGCAATGGGTAAAGGTTTAGAAGGATTAAAATACTCTATCCAAATCTCTACATTAGACTGTACTGGTTGTGAAGTTTGTGTTAACACTTGTCCTGGTAAGAAAGACAAAGCTACTGGTGAAAACGTTAAAGCTCTTAAGATGGTTCCAATCGATGAAGCTGTTAACGCTGGTCAAGCACAAAAAGCTAAATACTTCTTCAACCATGTAACTTATAAAGACAACTTAGTTGATAAGATGGCTAACCCTAAAAACAGCCAATTTGCTCAACCTTTATTTGAATTCTCAGGCGCATGTGGTGGATGTGGTGAAACTCCATATGTTAAATTAACTACTCAATTATTCGGTGATCATATGGTAATCGCTAACGCTACTGGTTGTTCTTCAATCTATGGTGGTAGCTTCCCTACAACTCCATACACTGTAAACGCAGAAGGTAAAGGTCCAGCTTGGGCTAACTCATTATTCGAAGACAATGCTGAATTCGGTTTCGGTATGAAAGCTGCATCAGTTGCTTTAGGTGATCAAATCCAAACATTAATGGAAGAATGCATCGCTAATGGCGCTGAAGGTAGAGTTAAAGAATTATTCGAAACTTGGATGGCTAACCGTACAAGCTATGCAGTAACTAAAGAAGTTGCTACTGAACTTGTTCCATTACTTGAAGCTTCTGAATGTCCAAAAGCTAAGAGAATCTTAGAACTTAAAGATCACTTAGTTAAACGTTCTCAATGGATCTTCGGTGGTGACGGATGGGCATATGACATCGGTTACGGAGGCTTAGACCACGTAATCGCTAACCAAGAAGACGTTAATATCTTAGTACTTGATACAGAAGTTTACTCAAATACTGGTGGTCAATCTTCTAAATCATCTCCAACTGCATCAATTGCTAAATTTACTGCAGCTGGTAAAAATGGTAAGAAGAAAGACTTAGCAGCTATCGCTATGAGCTATGGACATGTATATGTTGCATACGTTTCTCATGGTGCAAGCCAAGCTCAATTATTAAAAGCTATGCGTGAAGCAGAAAGCTATAATGGTCCATCTATTATCATCGCTTACTCTCCATGTATCAACCACGGTATTAAGAGAAAAGGTAACATGGCAATGAGCCAAGTTCAAGCTAAACTTGCTGTTGAATGCGGTTACTGGACTTTATTAAGATTTGACCCTAGACTTGCTGCAGAAGGTAAAAATCCTCTTCAATTAGACTCTAAAGAACCTAACTGGGATTTATATGATGAATACTTAATGAGTGAAACTCGTTATGCTCAATTAAAGAATATCAACCCTACAGCTGCTGATCAATTATTAAAGACTAATAAAGAAGAAGCTATGAGAAGATACAGAATGTATCAAAGATACTTAGCTATGGATTATTCTCTATAATAATAACATTTTAACCCAACTCCAAGGAGTTGGGTTTTATGCTTTTTACCTTAACAAATATGTCGGTTACAAAAATTCAATTGACATATATTTATAAAAGAGTATAATTAAAGTACAAATTAATTTTTACAGGAGGAAATCAAAATGAAAAAAACATTTAAAGTAATTTTTTCAGTATTAGTATGCATGGCTTTAGTATTTACTCTTGCAAGTTGTTCTGCTGAAAAGAAATACGAAAAATATGAAGAAAAAATCAATGTTGCTGCTGCAAAAGAAAAGTATATTACTTATGATGAAGTAATTAAGAAATTAGGTGATCCAACTCAAAATACAACTGTATCAATTGGTAATACAAAAGAAACTGGTTTTTGCATTTGGTATGCTGGTTGTGAAGATATGGATGAAGTAGAAGAAAAACTTGAAGAAGGAAAAGAAATTCCATATATCTATGTTACATTTAAAGATGGCGATGCGATTGATGCAGAATTTGGTATCAAAGAAAAATAGGAATTTAATACAATGAAACATTAAAAGAACTCCAAGTTTTGGAGTTCTTTTTGTTTTTAAAAAATGTATATACTTAATATTTTGCTATATTTATTTAAACGTGATATAATAAGAAATAAAATATATGAATTTGTCATGAAAGGAGTCTGTATGAAAAACCTAATTTTTGATTTAGATGGAACATTATGGAATACAGAAAAATCCTATTACCATGCTTTTAATGAATTTTATAAAAATAATCCTACCAAACAAAAGCAAATGGATATTAATGTAGTGGCAAGTTTAAAAGCCGTGACAATGGATAAAATGGCGCCATTATTATTTCCCTTTGATAGTGAAGAGGAAAGATATTCAAATATGTTAGAATGTTTAAAATATTCATGTAACTATTTAGAGAAGTTTGAAGAAGTAAAAGAAGAAAAAATTGAGGCTATTAAAAAACTTTCGAGTAATTTTAACATTTATCTTGTTAGTAACTGTCCTTTTTCATATATTGATATCTTCTTTAAAAAAACTAATTTAAAAACTTATTTTAAAGATGTTATTGCTTTAGGTGGTTTTACTGTAAATGATGATTCAGACAAGGGCAATAATTTAATTAAATTAATAGATAAACATAAACTAAATAAAAATGAAACCTTCTTCATTGGTGATAGTTCTCTAGACTTGGAGGCAAGTCGCTATGCAAATATTAAATTTATTCATTTAACAGAAGAAAGGGACATTATTAATACTATAAATCAAAAACTCGAAAATCAAAGAATTCTTGATCTTTGTTCTTTTTATAAAGAATATGTTTATAAAGATGCTAGTGTTGTCTTAATGGAAAATAAAAACCAATTAGAATATCAACATTTATTTTCCTTCTTAAACTTAAGTAAAGATGATGAAACAAACAAAATTCTTTTTAATCAAATGGAAGAAGATGCTAAAGCATTAGGCTTTAAAAATATTGTTGGACCAATAAATTACTCAACTTGGTTCGACTATCGTTTACCAATTGACAACTTTGATAAAACATTTATTCCTGATATTAAAGGAAGTGAATATGAAGTTACTTTCCTAAAGGAAAATGGGTATAATTATATATACACATATGCTTCAACTCTTGCTAATGTTAACAAACGTTTAGAGTTTATTGCGAAAAAAAACAAATTATCAAGTGATTATTATGATGATTTAATAACATCGGAAAAAGCATTTGACTATGTTGAAGAAATCTTTAATTTATCTTCTAAATGCTTTAAAAATGCTTATCTATATGCAGATGTTCCTTTTGATGTTTTCAATGACATCTATATGAAGTGGTTAAAAATGCTTCCATTTCCAATTGATTTATATATGATAAGAGAAACAAAAACAAAAGAACTTATTGCTTATGGCATTTGTTATTTTGATTCAATCAATGAAATCTATGTTTGTAAAACAGCTGCTATAGATCCAAAACATCAAAAAACGAATGTAGTTATGCAACTAGTAAAGATTGTTTTCGCAAGAACAAGAGATCATCAAGCTAAACAAATTCTATATCATTTTCAAAATGAACAAAAAAACACCTTGAGTGCTTTTTGGCGAAACAATGTGGTTTTAAAAAAACGCTATGCCCTTTTCATAAAGGAGTTTTAAATGAAAATTTGTAAAAAATGTTTAAATGATCAAACTGTTAAACACATTAAATTTGATGAAAATGGTATTTGTAACTTTTGTAACACTTATCAAAAAGAATACGAAAAATGGCACGATTTTAAAAAACTAAAAGAAATCTTTGATGAAAAAATCAACACTGTAAAAGGAAAGTATACATATGATGTTTGTATTCCTTTTAGTGGAGGTAAAGACTCGACTTATGTTTTATACTACATGGTCAAAAACTATGACCTAAAAATTAAAACTTTTACTTTAGACAATGGTTTTTTATCGTTTGAGGCAAAAGAAAAAATTGATGCCATCGTGAAAGATTTAAAAGTAGAACATGAATATATATCATTAGATGAGAAATTAATTAAAGAAATATATCACTACATTGTAGGAAAATATCTTTCTCCTTGTATTGCATGCTCTTATATGGGTTATGCCTTAATGATAAATTATACAACTAAATTTGATGCCGGACTTTGTATTCACGGCCGAAGTAGAGCCCAAATGTTTAGGGGATACTTCGAAGATTCTAAAGATACCTTTAAACCATTTTTAGATGTCGCTTTAGAAAAATCTGAAAATATTGATTTAGAAAAATTGTATAATAATGTACTAGGCAAAATTGATAAGTTTATTGATAAAAAACTTGCAACAAAGATGAAAGAAGCGTTACTTAAAGATGTTCAAAATAAAGACTTTCGTGAGTTTGTTGGTTTCTTTATTTATCATGACTATGTTTTAGAAGATATTCTAAAAACAATTTCAACCTACACATTATGGAAACCAAATAAAGATATCGAACACTTTGATTGTTTGATTCATAATGGAGCAAAATACATTAAAGATATTATTGCTCGTCGTCCCCATAGCTTGCCAGAAATAAGTTTTATGATTCGGGATAAAAAAATAACTAAAGAAGAAGGAATCCTCCTTCTTGAAAAAGAAAAACAATATGATACTAATAAATGTCTTGATGAACTTAATTTAATGTGTTCATTTATGAATTTAAGTAAGAAAAAACTATTATTTAAAGCAAAACTTTATGCAAAAAGATGGTGGTAATATGAAAACTATTTTAAAAAAATACTATTTACCAGTAATTGTTGGTATTCTTGCGATGGGCGCAATTGTCCTACTTCGTGTTATTCACAATATTCCTTTTAATAATTATGAAATTAGTATTTTACTATTTACCTTTGCAAGTACATTGCTTGTAAGAACAAGTGATGATTTATTTGACTACAAACAAGACCTTGAAAATGGTAAAAAAGTAATCCCTTATAAAGGCCAACTTGCTATCATGATTACTTTACTTGTAACAATAGCAATCAATTCGGTTATTGCATATAGTTGGATTGGCCTTTTACTTGGTACAGTTTTTGTTTTAATTACCGGATATGCACATAAAAGCAATGGTATTTTAAAAATCTTTATTTACCCAATTCTGTTAATGATTGCTTTTATTATGATGTTTAATGTTTATTCAGGAATGTTTATTGAATATACAAGCTATGCTTACATGGGAACAATCATTCTTGTTTGCACAATTGCCTCAATTGTTTTTAAAATTATAAAGAAGGAAAAATAGTATGAAACAATATATCATTACTAAAAACCATAAATTTGATGAAACTAAGGTAAGTTTAGTTGGCGGAAAAGCCATTGGCCTTTGGAAATTTTCTTACCTAAATGTCCCCAAATGGTTTGTATTAACTACCGAGTTTTTTGAAGAAATGTATGAACAAGAAAAGGAACTAATTAATACTCTTGTTATTTCGGAAGATTACAAATCTTTAGAACAAGTTATCATGTTAAAAGAATTTAAAAATTCTGTTCGAAACATGATTTTAAAAAATATTAAAGAAGGAACAAAGTACGCTGTTCGCTCTTCAGCTGTTCAAGAAGATACCAAAGGTAGTTCATTTGCCGGGATGATGGCATCTTATTTAAACATTGACAAAGAAAGTATCTTAACATATATTAAAAAAACATACTTAAGTGCTTTTTCAAAAAAAGCTGTTGAGTATCGTAAAACACATAAGCTTTCATCAGTTGATATTAAAATGGCTGTTATTATTCAAGAAATGATTGAAGCTGACTATTCTGGTGTGTTATTTACAATTAATCCCGTTACTAATAACCCGGATGAATTTGTTATCAGCGCAACAAAAGGCTTAGGAGATGCTTTAGTAAGTGGTGAAGTTAATTCAGTTGACTATTACGTTAATGCAGGAAACATCAAAGGTGATGACCCACTATTATCTAAAGAACAAATTCATAATATTGTTAAATTAGGCTATGAAGTTTTAGCATCTTCAAATCGATTCCAAGATATTGAATTTGCAATCAAAGATAATAAGATATATTTATTACAAACACGTCCAATTGTTCCATATAGTTATATCGATATAACTGAGCCAAGAACAACCTACGATAATGCTAATATTATCGAATCATATAGTGGAACTACGACAATGCTTACTTTTACATTTGCTCGTTTCGTTTATGACAAAATATATAATCAATGCCTAAAAGCGGGCCATATTCGCAAGAAAGTAACGGATAGTTTAGCCCCATATTTAAAAGATATGTTAAGATTTTATGATAATAAAATCTACTATAACTTAAATAGTTGGTATATGCTTACAAGTATTTTTCCAGGTAAGAAAAATAATATTAACTATATGGAAAATATGATGGGCGTAAAAACAAAAATGACTAAAACAAAACATGTAAAAATGTCATTGTTTGACTTAATTAATCTAGGAATTCGCCTAAAGTGGCGCCTTGATAATATGAATAGATACTCAAAGAAATTCTTAAATAAATTTGAAGAAGTAGTTGGACCTTACTTACAAAATGATTTTGAAGGATATGATGAAGTCAAATTACTTGAGGTATTCAAATATATTGAAGAAAATATTGTTGATGATTTCACTACCCCAATTATTAATGATGTTGGAGCTATGATGTATTATGGCAAATTAACAAAATATGTTAATGAGTTACCAATCAATGATCCAAATGGCTTCATTAGTAACAAAGTAAGTAAACAAGGTGGAGTAGAAAGTGCCAAGAGCGCTCCTTTATACCTTGCAATTATTGAGAAAATTAATGCAAATCAAAATATTAAAACGGACTTTATTGATATGGATCCTGTTGACTTATATCAAAAATACCATAATAGTAAAGAATTAAAAGATGTCATTCAAAAATATATCAAAGAATTTGGACCGCGTGTAATGGATGAGTTAAAACTAGAAACAATTACTTTATATGAAGATCCAACTTTCTTATATCAAATGTTACAAAATACCGTTAAACATGGATTAGTTGCAAATAATATTCCTCAAGAATACTTAGAAGAACCAACGCTTAAATTTTCACAAAAAATGAAGTTAAGACGTCTTGTTAAGAAAACTAAATACTTTATTAAAAATCGCGAACTTCTTCGTTTAAGAAGAACTTACCTATATTCAGTTATTCGTAAAATTTATATTCGTCTAGGAGCTATCTTTAAAGAACAAGACTTACTAGATGATGCAAGAGATATCTTCCATCTTAAGAAAGAAGAAATTGAAATGGTTGTTAAAGGCCATAAGGATAAACTCCGTGATTTACGAAAGATTGTCAAGACAAGAAAAGAACGACTTGAAGAACACAAAGAAAAACCTACCTTTAATCGTATTGTTTTCTATGGTGATAAAGAACTTCTTATCCATAGCCACTTACCTGCAGATAGTATTCTAAAAGGAATCCCATCAGGAGCTGGTGTTGTTAGGGGGAAAATTAAACTTGTTAAAGATCCAAGCAATGCAATTTTAGATAATGAAATTATGCTTGCGGAAAGAACTGACCCAGGGTGGATAATGTTATTCCCAATGTGCAAAGGGATGATTGTAGAACGTGGAAGTATCTTATCTCATTCAGCTGTTGTTGCACGAGAACTTGGAATTGTTGCGGTAGTGGGAGTAGAAGACGCAACAAAACTACTTCATGATGGCATGGAAGTAACAGTTGATGGAATTAAAGGAGAAATTAAAATACACTAATTAAAGAAAGGAGTGTTATGATGCCTAAACGTTTTAAAACAAACCCATATATACGTTACAGTAATGTATATGAAGATATTTTTAGTTTATTAAGCGTTGCAAAAGGTAATATCTATTTATCAGTTGCCTCTGGCTTTGATAACACTCTTGCTTTATTAATAAATAATCCCCAAAAGATAGTTGCTTTCGATTATAATATTGCCCAAATCTATCTTGCCCAACTTAAGATGTGTGCTTTTAAAACCCTTTCTTATAAAGAATTGCTTTTATTTATGGGAATCAATAGCACCAAAAAAGAAAGATTATTTTATTACAATAAATTAATCCCTTATCTAGAAGAAGAGGTAAAAGATTACTTCAATAATAATATTGAATATATTAAAATCGGCTTAGTAAATGGTGGCCGTTTTGAATACTATTTACAAAAGTTCAAAAAGTATGTTTTACCTTGTGCAAACAAAAAAAGAACAACAAAAAAGTTTATGAACGCAAAAACACTTGAAGAACAACGTGAAGTATATGAAGTTTTCAATAATAAGCGCTTCAAAAAACTTTTCTCAATTTTCTTCAGTGAAAAAATGATGGCAAGATTAGGAAGAGAAAAAGCCTATTTTAAATATGTTCAAAATGATTTACCAACTCTTCTAAAAGAAAGAGTTGATTTAGGTTTCAACAATGTCTTAAATATTGAAAACCCCTATATGCAATATGTAGTATTAGGCGCTTTCCATACTTTACCTGAATATTTAAAAGAAGAAAACTATGAATTAATTAAAAATAATCTACATAAGATTGAACTAATCTACGCTGACTTCAAAGATGTTATAACTAAATATCAATATGACTTTTTAAACCTTTCGGATATTTTTGAATATATGAGTGAAGATGAAACATTGAAACTGGAAAACATTATCGCAAATCAAACTACTCAAGGGGCAAAAATCGTCTTTTGGAATATGATGGTTCCAAGAAAATTTTATACAAATTCATTTAAACAAATAGAAAGTAGTGAAGCTTTTAAAAAAGAACGACCGTTCTTTTATCAAAAACTTTACTGGTATGAAAGAGTATGAGCCTAATTGATGAATTTTTAAAGACAGTTAACAAGCAAAAGGACAGTGTTGCAATAGTATCGAAAAAACATAATAAAACATACCAAGATTTATTTGTTGATGTTAATAAATTAATTACTAAGTTTGAAAAGTTAAACATTCAAAAAAATAGTAAGATGTTACTACTTCTTAATATGTCCTATGAAATGTATGTTGGCATTTTTGCCTGTTGTTTATATGGACTTGATGTAGTGATTATTGATAACTTTAAAGATAAAAAACGCGTAAATCAACAACTAACTGATGTAGATGTTGATTATGTATTAACAAACAATATAACATCACTTGTAAAAAATATCTTCAAACCGCTTCGAAAAGTTAAAAGTATTAATGTAATAAAAGCATTAAAAGAGATAAAAGAAACTAAAAACTTTGAATACTCAACTGATGCAAAATTAATCACATTCACCTCAGGTGGAACAGGCGTGCCAAAACCTGTTCAAAGAAGTCTTGATGATTTAGAAAAACAACTTAATTTAACAATTAATGCTTTAGGTAATTTACAAAACGAATACGTTCTTGCAACACTACCAATATATACTCTAGCTTGTTTAATAGAAGGTATAAAGGTATATATACCAAGTAAAAAAGAAAACTTAAATGATGTTATAAAAAAAGAACAACCTACAGTAATGTTCTCATCAATATCTAAATACCTAACTATTGAGGATGCTCCTTCTTTAAAAAAAGCATACTTTGGTGGATCAATTCTTTACTATCAAGAAGCCCTAAAAATTCAAAAATGTCTACCAAATGCTAAAGTAACATATATATATGGAGCAACTGAAGCTTCGATTATTTCTACCACAACTTTAGATGACTATATTAGATCATTAGAAAACAATGAACTTTGTTTAGGAGACATTTTACCAAATAATCAAATAACTATAAATGAAGAGGAAATAATCGTTTCAAAAGGCATTATTACAAATAACTACCTAAATCAAGAAAACAAGGAATTTCATTCTACCAAAGACTTAGGATATGTTAAAGATAATAAAATTTATCTTACCGGACGTAAGATTACAGATCAAATTAAATCAAACTATTTATTAGAAATGCTTGTTAAAAAAGCATTTAGTGAAATTTTCCCAATTGCAATACTTGTAATTGAAAATCAATATCATATTTACTTAGAGGAATTTGATGCTACAAAAAGAATGGACATAATTGCAATTTTAGAAAATTACATTCAAAATGGTGTAATACACATTATTAAAAAACTTCCGCTTGATTATCGACATCAAGCAAAAATTGATTATAAAAAACTATTAAAGATTGATAATGGTGATAAATATGTACAATATTAATGATTCAGAAGAATTACTAAGAAAGAATAAACCAAACCTTGTTTTTCCAATTCTTGCAACAGTATTTGCTATTGCAATAATGATTGCAATAACAGTACTTATGTTTTTAGGAGAAATCAAGTGGTATTTTGCGATTGTTGGTTATCTAATCTTCATAGCTTTTGCCTTTTCTGCTTGGTTTAATGGATATATTTCTAAGAAAAAGAATACCGCAAAAATAAAAAACTATAATGAAGAAACTAATGTTATTGTCAATTATGTCAAAAGATATAAGGACAGTGCTGCAGTTAAGCTAACAGTTAATGATCACATTTATGTTGATGCAAAAACTGATGGATATTTTAACCATACTAAAGCCATTTACAACCCAAAGACGTATTCATTTGGTGCTCATGAAGCTGATAAAACTTTAATAAGTTTTGGGGTTAGTTTTGCAGGTATTGCAATTGATGCTAAAACTAATAAAGTAATTGGCGTGCAAGGGGTACTTCCAATATCAATTTGGCTATATAAAAAACTAAAAGCGCCAATTGCTAAAGAGGCAAACCTATATTTAACATATGAAGGCATTTCTCCTAACCCAAAAGTAATGGTTCAATACATGCATAAAGAAGACTTTTACTATGATAAAAAAACTGGTTGGCTAATGGTTGGTGAAAGAAAAGCAACCCCACTAGATGAAGCCTATAAAATTCAAGATAATGTTATTGTTGTAATAAGAGAAAAAGAAATTGTATCCTTATGGATTCAAATTGAACCAGGTATTAAAATTTAATATGGATAACGAAACTAAAAACCTATTAGACCAAATAAAAGCATATCAACCTTTTAACGAACAAGAAGAAAAAGATAAAGACTTGTTTATTAAATGGTTAGAAAGTGGAGTTGATGTATTTGAAAGAACAAATGAAACTGCCCACTTTACCGCAACTTCTTGGATTGTAAATAAGGAAAGAACAAAAGTATTAATGGCTTATCATAACCTTTTTAAAACCTTTGCTTGGCTAGGTGGCCATGCGGATGGAGAAAAAGATATGCTAAAAGTCGCAATTAAAGAAATGCAAGAAGAAAGTGGAATAAAAAATTACAAAATTCTAAGTAGTGACATCTTTACTTTAGAAATGCTTTGTGTAAGAGGACACGAGAAAAATGGAAAATATGTTCCAACTCATCTACATTTAAATGTTACTTATTTATTTGAAGTGGACGAAAATGAACCAATTAGAATTAAAGAAGATGAAAATAGCGCTATTGGTTGGATTGATGTTGATAAAATAAAAGAAACATGTAAAAAAGAATCATGGGTGGCCCAAAGAATATATTCTAAAATTACCCAAAAAATAAACAATGGAAATTATTAAAACACTAGATTATCCATCTAGTGTTTTTGCTATTTAAAAAACCTAAAATAATAAATTATCTATTTTATAAACATTTTAACGTTTTTTTGGTATAATAATATGTTGAGGTAAAGCCTTAAAAAAGAGTGCCTAAATTATATTAAAGCATTCCTAATTTAAGGTCCTAATATAGAAAAATTTATTTTATTATTAGAATAGGTGATTATATGAGTAAATTACAAATTATTGATTTACATGTAAGTGTAGAAGGAAAAGAAATTTTAAAAGGTGTTAATTTAGAAATTAACACAAATGAAATGCATGTCATTATGGGACCTAATGGAACAGGTAAATCAACTCTTGCATCAACAATCATGGGACATTATAAATACCAAGTAACTCAAGGTCAAATCTTACTTGATGGTGAAGATGTTCTTGCGATGAGTGTAGATGAAAGAAGCCGTAAAGGTTTATTTTTAGCTATGCAATATCCAAGTGAAATTGTTGGTGTAACAAACTCAGACTTTATTAAAACAGCTATGGAAGCTCGTTTACCTGAGGGAGAACATATTTCATTATTTAAATTCATTCGCTCTTTAGATAAAGCAACAAGCGAATTAAAGATGCGTGAAGATTTACCACATCGTTATGTTAACGAAGGTTTCTCTGGTGGTGAAAAGAAACGTAATGAAATCTTACAAATGAAAATGTTACAACCTAAAATTGCTATTTTAGATGAAATTGACTCAGGACTTGACGTTGATGCCTTACGCATTGTTGGTGAAAATATTAATAGTATGAAATCAGAAAACTTCGGTGCTTTAATTATTACTCACTACGAAAGATTTGTTGATTATATTAATGTTGACAAAGTACACGTTCTTGCAAAAGGTGTTGTAAAAGCTGATGGTGGGATTGAACTACTTAAGAAGATTAACGAAGAAGGCTTCGATTGGTTATTAGAAGATGATGACGATGAAGAAGATACACCAAGAGCAAATATTGTTGGTACATGTGCATTTAACAATAAAAAGGACTTATAATTTATGGAAAATGCAATGAATTATCAAACATTAGAAAAAGGCTTAGGCAACCTAATCGTTGATAAAGATGCGCGTTATTTATTAAACAATTGTAAATTAGACATTATTGTAAAAGAAGATGTCAATTTGGAAATTGTCAATTTTCGTGGTTGTGATGAAGATGATACTTTAAGTATTCGTTTAGAAAAAAATGCATCAGTAAAAATCTATAATATTGTTATTACATCAACTGATGTTGTCTTAAAAGAAAACATCTATCTAGAAAAGCCAAATGGAAATTGTGAAATCATAAGTGTTTTACTTGCAACTGAAGATGCTTCTTTAAATAGCGATATTAATATTTATCACTTAGAGGGAAATACATCAAGCGTATTTGAAAACTATGGTATTGCTCATGGTAATGCCAAAATGACACTTAATAATAATGCAACTATTAAACAAGGTGCCTCAAAAGCCGTAGTTATGCAAAAGGCAAAAGGTTTAACTTTATCTAAAAATGCTAAGATTAAAGCCATGCCAAATTTATATATCGACGAATATGATGTAGTAGCTAACCATTCAGCTGCTATTGGATCAATATCAAATGATGATTTATTTTATCTAATGAGCAGAGGGTTAACCAAAGAAGGTGCAACTAGCTTAGTTGTTCTTGGGTTTATTAAACCAATCATTGATAAGATATCTGATCAAAATTTAAAAGATAAAATCTATCAAGATTTTATTACAAAATTATCAAAATAAAAAGGAGTGTGAAGATGATGCAAAATATATTAAACCTTAAAAAAGATTTTCCGGTTTTAGAAAACAACCCTGAATTAATCTATCTTGATAGTTGTGCTTCATCTTTAAAACCAAAAGTAGTTATCGATAAAATCGATGAATACTATAATAAATACGGTGTAAATGTTAATCGTGGCGTATACTCTCTTAGTTATCATGCAACTACTGAATATGAAGAATCAAGAGATGTTGTTGCTAAATTCATTAATGCTAAAAGTAAAGAAGTTGTTTTTACGCGTGGAGCTAGCTCTGCTCTTAATTTAGTTGCAACATCGTATGGTCTTGCCAATATTAATGAGGGGGATGAAATCATTGTTTCTGAACTTGAACACCACAGTAATGTGTTACCTTGGCAAAATGTTGCAAAGGTAAAAAAAGGTGTATTAAAATATGTTCCCCTTGATTCAGAAGGAAAAATTACTGTTGATGGCTTTAAAAAAGTATTAACCCCTAAAACAAAGGTTGTTGCCTTAACATACGTTTCTAACGTTATGGGGTATATTACACCAATTGAAGAAATCATTCGTTTAGCTCATGAAGTTGGAGCTGTTGTTATTGTTGATGGGGCCCAAGCTGTTCCCCATATGAAAATTGATGTTAAAGCAATCGATGCTGATTTCCTAGCTTTCTCGGCCCATAAAATGTTAGGCCCTACTGGACTTGGTGTTTTATATGGTAAATATAAACTACTTCAAGCAATGGATCCAATTGAATTTGGTGGCGACATGAATGATAATGTTGACTTATTTGAAGCTCATTTCAAAGATGCACCATATAAGTTTGAAACTGGAACTCCACCAATTGCTCAAGTTATTGCTTTTAAGGAAGCAATTAAATATTTGGAAAATATTGGCTTTGATAAAATCATTGCTCATCAAGACATGTTAACAAAATATATGATGGAGAAAATTACGCAAATTGAAGGCGTTAAAGTTTATAATCCTAGTGCAACTACAGGTGTTGTGGCCTTCAATATTCATGATGCTCATCCTCATGATGTATCAACAATGTTTGATGAAGAACATGTTGCCTTAAGAGCAGGACATCACTGTGCCCAATTAATTACAAAATGGTTAGAAGTACCTGGCACTTTACGTGCTTGTGTATATATATACAATACGTTAGAAGACGTAGATAAATTTATTGAAGCTGTCAAAAAAGCAGCAAAATATTTTGAGGAGTGGTAATCATGAGTTTAAACTTAAATGACTTATATGGACAAGTTATTAGAGACCATAAAAAATTCCCTCGTAACAAAGGATTAATCGAAGGATACAAAACATTAAGATTTAAAAACCCATCTTGTGGTGATGATATCACTGTTCAAGCAAAACTAGAAAATGGAAAAATAACAGATATTAGACATGATGGCTCTGGATGTGCAATTTGTTGCTCTTCAGCATCCGTAATGAGTGAAGTATTAATGGGAAAAACAATTGAAGAAGCCAAAGAAATCATCTTAGATTTCTATGAACTAATTAAAGGCAATATGCCAAAAGATGAAGAACGCTTAGACGAAGCAATTGTTTATGTTAATATTCACAACTACCCTCCACGAGCTAAATGTGCTACTTTATCATGGCGTGCCCTTGATGCACTACTTCATGGTGAAGAAGGAGAACAAGATGAAGAATAAAGAAAATGAAAAAATCGAACAAATAGTCGGCGACTATAAGTATGGCTTTGTAACAGAAACCGAAAGCTATTATGATACTGGCCGTGGACTATCAGAAGAAGTAGTAAGAAATATCTCAAAAATGAAGAATGAACCAGAATGGATGTTAGACATTCGTTTAAAAGCCTATCATAAATTCATGGAAAAAAAATGGCCCACATTTGGACCAGATGTGAAATTCTTAACTTTTGATGATTATATCTATTACATTAAATCTAGCAAGAAAACAGCTAATGACTGGGAAGATGTACCGGCCGAAATCAAGGACACTTTTGATAAGCTTGGTATTAGAGAAGCAGAACAAAAATATTTAGCTGGTGTTACAACCCAATTTGAATCAGAAGCTGTTTATCATAACACTATTAAAGAGCTTGAAGATTTAGGCGTTATTTTCTGTGATACGGATACAGGGTTAAAGAAACACCCAGAAATCTTTAAAGAATACTTTACAAAAGTGGTACCAACATCAGACAATATGTTCGCATCACTTAATACTGCTGTTTGGAGTGGCGGTTCATTTATTTATGTACCAAAAGGTGTAAAAGTTGAAAAACCACTACAATCATACTTTAGAATTAATACTGAACAAATGGGTCAATTTGAAAGAACATTAATCATTGTTGATGAAGGTGCAAGTATTCACTATGTTGAAGGATGTACTGCTCCTCAATATTCTAAAGACTCATTACATGCTGCTGTAGTAGAAATATATATCAAAAAGAATGCTAGCTGCCGTTATTCAACAGTTCAAAACTGGTCTAACAACATTGTTAACCTAGTTACAAAACGTGCCTATGTTGAAGAAGGCGGGCATATGGAATGGATTGACGGTAACATTGGTTCAATGGTTAATATGAAATATCCTGCTTGTATTTTAGCAGGAGAAGGTGCCAAAGGAACATGTGTTACAATTGCCTTTGCATCAAGTGGACAATTCCAAGATACTGGTGCTAAAATGATTCACTTAGCCCCAAATACAACAAGTCAAATTATCTCTAAATCACTTTGTCGTGGTGGAGGTAAAGTAAACTACCGTGGTACTGTTCGTCATGCTAAGAATGCAACAAATGCAAAATCACATATTGAATGTGACACAATGATTCTTGATGATATCTCTACAAGTGATACAATCCCAACAAACATTGTTGAAAATGACTCATCATATATTGAACACGAAGCAACTGTTTCTAAGGTAAATGAAGAACAATTATTCTATTTAATGAGTAGAGGCTTAACTGAAGCACAAGCTACAGAAATGATTGTTATGGGTTTCATTGAACCATTTGCCAAAGAATTACCAATGGAATATGCAGTTGAATTAAACCAATTAATTAAACTTGAAATGAAAAACTCAATTGGGTAAGAAGGTGTTAACTTGAAAAAACTACTTAGTTTTATTACAATATTAGTCATAGCTTTATTAACAACATCATGTGTAGGTAGAAGTGGTCCTTCTGGTATTAGTCCAGAAATCATTAAGTCGATCACAGTTACAAGCGACAGTAAACTTGAATTTTATGAAGGTGAATTTAACCCATCACTTATTAAAATTCACATTAAAAGAGCTAATGAAACCGAAGAAACAATCCCTGTTACTTATGAAATGATTAAAACTAATCTAAATGAGTTATCAGTTGGACAAAATACACTTAAACTTGAATACTTAAAAGATACAAATGGTAATCCATTTGTCTTCTATGTTAATATAACTTTATTAGCAAAAAATGATCTTCGTTTTACATATCAGCCTGACCAACTAAAGACAAGTTATTACATTGATGGTTATGTTGGAACTGATAACGTTGTTACTCTTCCTACAACATATAATAATTTACCAGTAGTTGGCATTTTAGATTCAGCATTCTTAAAGAACAATACTTTAGAAATTGTTAATATTCCAAGTGGATATACAACAATTGAAGCTGCATCTTTCTATCTTTGTGAAAACCTTAAAAGTGTTTCAGTCCCTAAGACAGTAAAAAAGATTGGTGATTATGCCTTATCAGGAGTAAAAACAATCTTTTTAGAAGAAACAATTAATCCTAATTGGTCAAATAAATGGTATGATGAAAAAGCCGGTTACGTATATGAAAATATAAACCTAAATAACTTAGTTTATGAGAATAACTACCAATATTTAGTAAGTGAAGAAAGTGTTATCTTGACAAACTACATAGGCACAGAAACAAACCTTACCTTACCAAATACATATCAAAATCTTCCAGTTGATACAATTGGCGCATATGCCTTTGGTTTTAACAAAGAGATTGAATCTGTTACAATTGGTAACAATGTTAAAGTTATAATGAATAATGCTTTCAATAATTGTGAACTACTTAGTTCTCTTATTCTACCAGAAACTCTTGAAAGAATTGATGCTTCGGCATTTTGTTATTGTTCAAGTTTGAATAACTTTGAATTACCATCAACACTTAAATTTATTGGTTATGGTGCTTTTAATATGTGTACAACTTTAACCGTATTAGTAATTCCTGAAAGTGTTGAAACAATTGATGGTTATGCCTTTGCTTGGTGTACAGGTTTAAAAGAATTATATATTCATGATACTTTAATTAATTTTGGTCAAGGTGCGATTTACTCATGTTCTAAACTAAGAGTTTATACTGAATATCAAGAAATCCCAACAACTTGGCATAAAGAATTCAACCCAAGTAATAGACCAATTGTTTGGGGTTATGAAATAGCAAAATAAAATAGAAGCTTTAAGCTTCTATTTTTGTTAATAATTATTAAATAAAGGGAAAACAATTATACAAGCAAAATTTAGCCAAAATAAAATGGGGTACATTGTTGTTGATGTAAAATCGGATAGTTGTACCACTCAAAAGACTTTTACAATAACAACCGATTTAAGACAAGATGGCTTGGTTGGAACATATGTGGGAAATGGTTACGGTGAGAAAGGTGAAGTTAATTTTATTGTTGGCTATACAAGGCTTATGTCATTAACTAGTGATGCCCCATCTACTATAATACAGAATTATACATGGACTTCAGACAATCCTAGTGTAGCAACAGTCAGTATGTTTGGAACCGTTACTGCTTTAAATAGAGGAACTGTAGAAATTACTGCTACATATAAATATAATTCTAGATTTTCAGGCTCAATAATATTATATATTGAATAATTGATACTCAATAAAACACAAATGTATATAATTATGATATAATCATATAAAGGAGTGATAAACGAGTGAGAAACTTGAATAAAATTTTAATTGTTATTACATCTATCTTTATCCTTTTCCTTACATCTTGTACAACTTTTGAATCAACTTGCAATGTAAAATTGATATACGCAAACAAAGAAGAAGTAATAACTATAAATAAAGGAGAAAAGTTAAAAGCCCCTTTAGATGACTATTTATTTGGCTATGAATTCATTGGCTGGTATTTAGATGATGAATTATATGACTTTAACAATAAAATAACTAGTAATATTACACTAGTTGCAAAACACACTAAAAAAGACTATGTACCTAAATGGGAGCTAAATGAATCAGGATTTAACGGAAATGAAATGGATGTAGTTATTTTCTATGGATTTATAATGAATAAATCAAGCAAATCTATTTATAATCCATATGATGAAAACTATGCATACTTAGATAAAGAAGACCGTATCAAACATTTAGAAGAAGTAGAGAAAGCATATAACATAAATATTAAATATGAAAGTATAGATAAATTAATAAAAAAAGAAATTAATCCAGATACTCCATATATATATATATGTTTCCAACTGATGAGTTGTTTGTTTCAAAATCTATGTATTCTTTCTATGGTTTAGATGAACGTTTTATAAATCAAAATGATATTTTAAATAATACATGTGAAAACGTAGTATATAACACAAATCAAAATGATGAAGTATTAATGATATACTATAATTCTACTATTTTAGAAGAATTAAATCTTGATGACCCCCAAAAACTTTGGCAAGAAGGAAAATGGACAATTAATAGTTTTGAAGAATATTTAGCTAATTTGTCATTAGTAAAGAATAACGAATATAATATTTTATCAAACAATTATTTATCTTGGGTACAAGGTCTAGCATCATCAATGGGAGTACAACTAGTTAATAATATAGATTCTATTAACTACTTGGATCAAAACGTAAACTTAGCTATATCAAAAGTAAAAAAATGGCGAGATTTAAATTATATGGGTGGCGATTATATCTTCGCGGCTTTCTACCAAAATGATATTAACCTTAAGTATTATTTAAGTAATAACACAGATTCTAAAATTAAAGCAGTTCCTTTTCCTATTATGGATGAAGAAGCTCACTATATTTTAGAAAATAACTTAAATCAAGCATCTTACAGTATATGTACTAATGCACCAGACGAATTTTACGCAATATCTAATACTGCTGATACTAAATCTTTAACAAAGAAAGATTTAGAAAACATACTTCATGACTTAGTAAATGCATATAACGGGAAAGCTAAAATATATTCACATGAGTCGTTTGATAGTGTATCATATGAGAGTTTGCTTAATCAAATAAAAGATAATACAAAATATGACTATGTTAATGTATTAACTACTCTTTTTGATCTTGGAACTGATAGTAATATTTATAAAATTGGTTACGCAATCACAGAGTATTGTACTGGTAAAGTTGTAAGTTTAGATATGAACTTTTATAAATATATCTTAGAAGAAGAAATTAATAAAGAAATAAAAAAACAATAAATTACAAAAAAAGAAGCTTTTTAAGCTTCTTTTTTTATTATAGAATTTTATTTTCATTACGATATTTGCTATTAACCTTTGGTTTAATTTGACAAAACGGATCTGTACAAGTCTTACAACTTAAATATTCATTAGAAACTTGGAAGAATCGTTCTGGATGAGCCATTAAAGTAACTTCCCACTTAATAAAGACTATTAAACTTAAAATAACTAAAGATAAAGCATAGAAAGAAACACCGTATAAAATCATATGAATCATCATTGGTACTTCAATCATGATTGCTCCCCAGTTAAAAATACGACAAGTACGACAACATCTGTTTTTCATCATCCATTTTTGGAATGGACAGAAGAACATTACACAAATAAAGTCACTGGCAAAATAAAATAATTGGAAAATTAAAAGAATTAAACCACTATTTTCATTATGGTGAATGTCAATTAGTCCATTTATTTTAATTAAGTATACAACAGTACCAACTACTAAATTTAAAGCAGTAAACGAAAGTGCTGTGTACCAAGCTCCTTTATTGTAAAACTTGCGTGCTTTCTTTAATTCTTCTTCAGTGTAATTTTTCTTAATATAAACTTTTTTAAAATGTTTTGCACTTCCAGGATGACGTAGATTGCTAAAGAATAAGTCGACAATCATATAGTGAGCAAGTAGAACCCAAACAATATGAATTGGTGAAAGATATTGGAAGAAACCCCAACCATTTAATGTATTGGCAAAATTCATAGGTAGGATATTAAACATTTCTAAAAGGATTAAAATTGTTCCAATTATAAAACAGACAATACGGCCAATAACTCGGAACAAATAAAATTTCTTACGTTTTGTCATAATTCACCTCATTACCTGAATTATAACATTTTTCCTCCTTATTTCAGTATCTTTTGCTTTACAAAATACATTTGCAACATTCCAAATATTCGCTATTAATATGCTCCCAATTTAAAACACTTAAAAAATTATTTACATAGCTTGCTTTGTCGACAGTAAACTTTAGATAATAACTATGTTCCCAAAGATCAATACACATTAAAGGATAAAGATTTTTAGGGATAGGTGATTCACAACAAGTTGTTTCATATATTGAAAGATTTAAATTCTTATCACTTACTAAGTAAACAAAGCCATTTGTTTTATGTTCAAGACATGTCTTAATAAATTGTTCCATAAATTTATCTAAGCCGTTAAATGATTTGTTTATCGCATCAACTATCGCAAGATTTTGAAAATAACATTTATTTGGACTAATTGATGAAAAAAAGACATGATGATTATAAACCTTGTTGGCAAGATAAATTAGTTCTTGCCTTTTTGGTATTTTTAAATAATCACTATTAAAGATAATTTCGTCAAGACTACTTTTTTGTAAAGTTGGATATTCTCTTAAAAGACAATTTAACTTAGCTACACTTGGACAATATATTTGATTATAATGAATTAATAAACTCTTTTCTCCCAAACAAGCATCAAGGGCATAAAAATTAGGACATTTGATTGGCTCAAAAGGGTATGTTTTATCAATATACATTAAATCTCTCCTTTCAAAATATTATATTTATAAATTAAAAAATAATGATTATAAATTTAAAAAAGAAAGAATAAAATGTAATTAGAAAAGAGGGATTACATGAACTATAAATATAAAGGTCTAAATATAACATATGATATTAAAGGAAAAGGCCAACCAATTATTCTTTTACATGGTTGGGGAACTTCGAAAAGAACTTTTTATCATTTAGTAGAAGAAATTAAAAATAAATATGAAGTTCATACTATTGACCTTATTGGTTTTGGCCAAAGTGAAGAACCTTATAAACCATTAACACTTAACGATTATGTCTTTTTTCTTAATGATTATATTATAAGAAACAATATTAATAACCCAATTCTTCTTGGACATTCTTTTGGAGGAAGAATTATTATCAAGTATGCATCGATTTTTAATAACATTGATAAAATCATTTTAGTTGATAGCGCGGGAATAAAGAAGAAAATAAACATTAAGACAAAGTACAAAATATGTAAATATAAATTTTTAAAAAGATGGTATAAACTTACAAATAATAAAGTAAAGTATCAAAAACTGATTCGTAATAGTGGTAGTAGTGATTATAAAAATGCATCAGTAATCATGAAAAAAACTCTATCCCTTGTTATCAATGAAGATTTAAAAAAATACATTAAAAAGATAAAACAAGAAACCCTTATCATTTGGGGAAAAGACGATAAAGTAACTCCATATAAAGATGCTCTATATATGAACAAGCATATCAAAAACAGTGGTCTTGTGACAATTGAAAATACAGGTCATTTCCCATATTTAGAAAATAAAAACTATTTTCATTTAATCATAAGAAATTACTTGAAGGTGGACAATGACATATATTAAAATTTGCTATTTTATTGTATTATCTTTAGTAATGACAAAAGGACTTTACTTTTTGCTTACTATTTTTCAACAAGAACATTATCATATCCCCCCTTATACAAAATCATTTCTTACTTTTTATTTTAAGAAAGCTTATAATTACCTTTTTTATTTTCTTATTATAATTAGTCTATTAAATAATGTTTATCTTTATCTTCTTGGCTTTTTCGTGGCCATTTTGTCATTATTAATCCCTAACAAATTAATTATTAAGTTAAAACTTACAAGGCGAATTGTTCGTTTGTTACTTACGTACTTAATATTTATTATATTTCTTTTAATAATTAGTAATAACTTAACTTTAGTAAGTATCCTTTATATATTTAATCCCTTCATTGTCATTTTAATCAACCTTATTAATGCTCCTTTTGAAAAAATAATTAAATATCAGTATATTAATAAAGCAAAGAAAAAACTAAAACAAACCCCCTCTCTTTTAAAAATAGCCATAACTGGTAGTTATGGAAAAACATCAACTAAAAATATTATTAGTGCTATTTTAGAAAATAAATTTTTAACTGTCAAAACACCGCATTCTTATAATACAATAATGGGTTTAACAAAAGTTATAAACAAAAGTATTAATCAAACAACTGAAATCTTTGTATGTGAAATGGGAACTTCTAAAAAAGGAGAAATAGCCAAAATGACATCTTTAATTAAGCCCCAAATTGGCATAATTACCGATGTTGGCTATCAACATATTTCGACATTAAAAACAATTGAAAATGTCTTAATGGCTAAATTTGAACTTCTAAACACGATTTCAAATGATAACTATTATATTTTAAATGGTGATAATGAATTAATCAGAAAAGAGGCAAGTAAATATCAAAATATTATTTATTATGGTTTTAATAAAAATAATACATTTAATGCTCAAAACATAACCATCTCAAAAGATCAAACATCATTCGATATATATCACTATGATAAATTCGTAAGACGAATTGATGTAAAACTACTTGGTAGACATAATATCAAAAATATCCTTTGTGCTTATGCGTTAATTGTCCTTTTAAAAGATAAAGGTTATGTAATTACTGATAGTGAATTCTACAAATATGTTAATCAATTAGAAGCAACGCCCCATCGTTTAAGTTATGAATTGGTCAATAATATTCATATTTATGATGATGCTTATAATTCTAATTTAGTTGGTTTTACAAACAGTGTTGAAGTATTAAGTAAAACCCCACTTAAAAAAGTAATTATTACACCGGGTATTGTTGATGAGGGAAAAATGACAAAAGAATTAAATGAAAAAGTAGCTTTAAAAATCAAAGATGTCTTTGATGAAATTTATATTATTGATAACTATAGTGGTCGTTATGTATATAATAAACTAAGTTATTTAAATAATATACACTTAAAAAGTTCCTTTAGGGAAGCATATTTAGAAGTATTATCAAAATATCAAAATGAAGAAATTGCCCTTTTAATTGAAAATGATTTGCCAGATAATTATTTAGTTAGGAGAAAAAAACATGAAAAATAAAACAAAACTAAACGTTTGTGTTCTTTTTGGGGGAAGGAGTGTTGAACATGACATTTCCATTATCTCCGCAATCCAAGTTATAAATGCTTTAAATAAGAGTAAATATGATATTATAACTATTTACTTAACTAAAGATAATAAAATGTTAATGAGTAAGGCTTATAATAAACTTGAGACATTTAAAAATGGTAAGGAACTTATCAAAGGAAAAGAAGTAACACTTTGTAATATCCAAGAAAAAGTGTACATCAAACAAAAAAGAAAAAAATACTTAGTGGATATCTTCATTCCGGTAGTCCATGGTAGTGGCACCGAAGACGGAACAATTAGTTCTTTTCTTGATTTTTATAATGCAACATATATTACAAGTAATCATGTTTCTTCAGCAATTTCCCAAAATAAAACCTTTACTAAAGACATCTTAAGAAAAAAACATATTCCAACCCCACGATATATTAGTTTTACTAGAAATGATAATGTTGATATAATAATTAAAAGTGTTGAACAAAAGTTATTATATCCAGTGATACTTAAACCAAATACGCTTGGTTCAAGTATCGGAGTTGAAATTGCCTATAAAAAGGATGAACTTGCATATAAGTTAAAAGATGCTTTCAAGTATGATGATCAAATAATCATCGAAGAAGTAATAAAAAATATGCGTGAATTTAACTGTGCATGTTTTAAATACAATAATAAAATATATTTATCAAATGTTGAGGAAGTTTCATCAGCTAATGATATTCTTACTTTTGAAGATAAATATATTGATAATGTTAAAACGCAAAATGATAAAAAAAGAACTATTCCTGCATGTATTCATAAAGAACTAACAAATAAAATTAAGGATATGACAAAAGAAATATATCAAATATTAAACCATGAAGGAATAGTTAGAATAGATTATTTATATGATAATGAACGAAAACTATTGTTTTTTAATGAAATTAATACTATACCTGGTTCATATGCTTTCTATTTGTTTGACCAAAAAACTTTACCTTTTGATATAATATTAGATTTAGTAATTAAAGAAGCATTACTTAAAAAACAAAAAGATGACAGACTAATTAAGAAATTTTCATCAAATGTTCTTCAAAATAAAAACAAAATCTTAAAAAAATAAACTCTCACTTGAGAGTTTTTTGCTCATATCAAATTTTAAGTATTTTTAAGAATATTATGTTATAATTAGATAGATAAGATATTCGGGGGAAAGTATGAAAAAGGTTATTGAGGATTTAAAACTTAATATCGGTAATCATAAAGTTGTAGTAGCTTGTTCAACTGGAGTTGATTCAATGGCACTTTTACATCTTTGTTTAAATAGTTTGCCAAAAGAAAACATTATTGTTGCCCATGTTAATCATCAAAGACGAGAAGAATCAAGTATAGAACAAGTATTCATTGAAAAGTTTTGCCAAGAAAAGAGCCTTACTCTACGCGTTTTAACCCTTCCTAAAGAATATGTTGGTAATTTTCAAGAATGGGCTCGCAATCAAAGATATATGTTTTTCAGTCAAGTTGCAAAAGAATTTGATGCAAAATATATTCTTATTGCCCATCATGCTAATGATAACTTAGAAACAATCTTAATGCGTCTTTTGAAATCATCTTCACTTAGTGGTTATGCCGGAATTAAAAAAGAAACTATGTATGATGATTTGATTATCTATCGTCCTCTTTTAGAAACACCAAAGGATAAAATTATCAATTATTGTAAAGATAATAAGATTACTTATTTTGAGGATGCATCTAATAATACGTCTGACTATACAAGAAACAGACTTCGTCATCAAGTTATACCTCTTCTATTAGAAGAAAATCCTAATCTTTATGATGCGATAAACAACTATAGTAAAACTTTATTTTCTGCCAATAAATTACTTGAAAAAGTTAAGCTTGAATTTATAGAAAATTATTTAACTGTTAATACTATTAATAATAAGGAGATTTTATCTTTTTCAATCAATAACTTTCTAAAAATTGATGAAGACTTAAGAATCCATGTGCTCTTTCGTATTTTAAGAAAATATCAACTATCACGTGTTTGTATTGAAGATATTTATAATCAAATAGTTTCTTCTAAAACAAAGATTATCACAAGTATAAACAATGATCTTTCAATGATAAAAGAATATGGAAATATATATTTTACTAATATCTTTCTAGAAAAAGAACCGTTTTATTTGGAAATTAAAGAAGAAGGGGAATACAATCTACCTAATAATCAAAAGTTGATTGTCGATAAAAATATTAGTTATTTGAAAGCAAATAATAAAACATTATGGTATAATACTATGAGTTTACCGATTGTCGTAAGAAATCGTAAAGATGGAGACAAGATTAAGTTAAAAGTAGGAACTAAATCTGTTAGTAATTTCTTAACTGATAAAAAAGTTCCTTATATCCAAAGAAAAGATACCCTTGTTCTTTGTGATGAATTTGATAATGTATTATATATCTTAGGGTATGTAACAAAATAGGAGGAAATATGGCCGAATTAAAAAATAGACCTAGAAGAAAAATTGGTTTTGGTGAAATACTTGTTGCATTAATTGTCTTAGGCGCAGTAATTGCAATTGTTGTTTATGCATTAATGGGCTCTAAAGGCACACGCAAATTAAATAACGAAAATGAATTATATGAACAAATTTACGTTTATGAAAATGGCAAAAGAGTAGAACAACAAATCATTGTTTATCAAAAAGATGAAAATGGTAATTTTGTTTATGAAAAAGATGCTGATGGTAACTTTATCTATGAAAAAGATGAAGAGGGTAACTACATCTATGAAAAAGATGAAGAAGGTAACTACATCTATGAAAAAGATGCTGATGGTAATATTGTCTATGAAACAGATGAAAATGGCAACTTTATTAAGGATGCCGAAGGTAATAATGTACCTAAACGTATTCGCATTAAAGTTAAGAAAATAAATGAAATTAAAACTTTTGATCTTTTAAGAATTGGTAAAGATGCAGTTATTAGTTCGTTAACAGTTAAAGGTGTATCAGGCGATGGAAATGATGCTCTTGTTACTTTAACTGGTAAATATGTTAACGATGATAAACATAAACAATTCCAAGTTGTTATTACAGAAGCTGCATTTAATAGCATTAGAGAAGATTACTTACTAATGGATGCAACTTATAGTGAAAAACTATTCACTATCAATTATGAAGAAACTAAAAACTTTGATTGGGTAGCATTATTATCAATTATTATTCCAATTATTATTATCGTAGTAATGTTTATCTTCTTGATTAAGAGTAGCTCAAAATCAAATAACCAAGCATTTGATTTTGGTAAATCACGTGCAAGACTTGCGAAAAAATCAACTAATACATTTAAAGATGTTGCCGGGCTTGATGAAGAAAAAGAAGAACTTGTTGAAGTTGTTGATTTCTTAAAGAACCCTAAAAAATATTTTGATATGGGTGCAAGAATCCCTAAAGGTGTATTACTTGTAGGTTCTCCAGGTACTGGTAAAACATTACTTGCAAGAGCTGTTGCGGGTGAGGCAAATGTACCTTTCTACAGTATTTCTGGATCTGACTTTGTGGAAATGTTTGTAGGTGTTGGTGCTAGCCGTGTTAGAGATATGTTCAAAACTGCTAAACAAAATGCTCCTTGTATCGTATTTATCGATGAAATCGATGCGGTAGGTCGTCAAAGAGGTGCTGGTCTTGGTGGTGGACATGATGAAAGAGAACAAACACTTAACCAATTACTTGTTGAAATGGATGGCTTCGGTGGCAACTCAGGTATTATTGTTATGGCCGCAACAAACCGTGTTGATATCTTAGACCCAGCGCTACTTAGACCTGGTCGTTTCGATAGACAAATCACAATTGGTTTACCTGACTTAAAAGCTCGTGAAGCAATTCTTAAAGTACATGCAAGAAATAAACGTTTATCTCCACGTGTTAATTTAACTGATGTTGCAAGACGTACACCTTCATTTAGTGGTGCTGATCTTGAAAACTTACTTAATGAAGCTGCATTACTTGCTGCACGTGAAAATTCACGCGAAATCAAAATCTATCATATCGATGAAGCGGTTGATAGAGTTATGATGGGCCCAGCCAAAAAATCTAAAAAATATACAGATACTGAAAAAGCCCTTGTTGCTTATCATGAATCAGGCCATGCGGTAATCGGTATTAAATTAAAGAAAGCACAAGTAGTTCAAAAAGTAACAATTATCCCAAGAGGAGATGCTGGTGGTTACAACTTAATGACACCTACAGAAGAAACATTCTTAGAGACTAAACAATCATTAGTTGCAAGAATTACTGGTTTACTTGCTGGTCGTATTGCGGAAGAATTAGTATTCAACCAAGTAACAACTGGCGCATATGATGACTTCAGAAAAGCAACTGCTATTGCTCGTGCAATGGTAACAGAATATGGTATGAGTTCACTTGGACCTATCCAATATGAAAGAAATTCACATAACGTATTCTTAGGTAGAGATTATATGTCTGATAAAAACTTCTCTGACCAAGTAGCACTTGAAATTGACCAAGAAGTTCGTAAGATTATTAATGAATGCTACGAAGAAGGTAAAGCAATCTTAATCGAAAACAGAAAGTTATTAGACTTAATTGCTAAACACTTAGTTGAAATTGAAACATTAACTAGAGAAGACATTGAAGATTTAGTTAATACTGGTCAATTAACTTGGTGGGAAAAGAAAAAAGCTAAGATGGCTGCTCAAGAAGCAGAAGCTAAGGATCAAGAAACTTCTGAAGCTAAACAAGAAGAAGTAACAGAAGAAACTTTAGAAACAAATCAAGAAGAACAAAATAAAGATGAGACTAGATAAGTATTTAAAAGTTTCAAGACTGATTAAAAGAAGATCAGTTGCTAAAACGGCTAGTTTATCTGATCGTATTCTTGTTAATGGACGTCTTGCAAAACCATCGAAAGAAGTTAATATTGGCGATACATTAGAAATTACATTTGGTACTAAAGTTTTAGTTGTAAAGATTACCGCATTAGTAGATTCAACTAAAAAAGCGGATGCGAATCTAATGTATGAATTAATTTGTGAAAAGAATATTGAACAAGAGTCATAACAAATTGTTATGACTCTTTTCTTATGCAAAAAGTTAAAAAATATGGTATAATAACCCTAAGAAAGTAGGAACAAAGAAATGCGAAAAGAAATTATTTTAGCTTCTGCATCACCAAGAAGAACAGAAATATTAACTTTAGGGAAAATAAAACATCGTATTGTAGTTAAAGAACATGTTGAAGTAATTGACAATACTAAATGTGCCGAAGAAATTGTTAAAGATTTAGCCTATCAAAAAGCATACGAAGTATTTAAAGAAAATCAAGACGAAATTGTTCTTGGGGCTGATACAGTTGTTGTTCTTGATGAAATCTTAGGTAAACCTAAAGATAAAGAAGATGCGTTTAGAATGTTAAAGAAACTTTCTAATAAAACTCATCAAGTTATTACTGGTGTAGCTATTTTATCAAAAAATGCTAGACGTATTTTCTCAGAAATAACAAATGTAACATTTAGAAATATGACCGATGAAGATATATATGAGTATATTGAAGCAGAGAATGTTTATGATAAGGCAGGTGCATATGCAATTCAAGGCATAGCATCTAAATATATTACTAAAATTGATGGGGATTACTATAATGTAGTAGGACTACCGCTTAGTAGAGTCACAACAGAACTTGAAAAAGTCTTAAATAACTCACGACCTAAAAATTATTTGGTTGCAATTGGTGGTTCAAATATTGATTATGTTGGAGATATTAATGATGCAGTTTCACCATATGAATCTAACATTGGAAATGTTGAAGTACATTTTGGTGGCGTTTCAAGAAACATCGTTGAAAACCTTGCAAGAAACAATACGGAATTATCATTTGTTACATGTATTGCATCTGATGCTATTGGTAAAGCAATGAAACAAGAATTAGAAGAATTAGGAGTTGATTTATATATTCCTAATAATGTTACTAAAACAGGATCATTCCTATCAGTTAATAATCAAAATAATTTGTATGTAGGCATCTGTGATGTTAACTATCAAGGTAGTCTAACAAAAGAATATTTAGAAAGCTTACATCTAATTAATGATGAAACTAAATATCTATTAATTGATACTAATTTACCTGACGAATTAATAGAATATATATGTAATAAATATTCATATAAATATATTATAGCAGATGGAATTAGCTCAAAAAAAGTAGTGCGTTTAAAATCAGTACTAGATAAGATTTCACTTTTAAAGGTCAATATCTATGAGGGTAAAGCATTAACATCATTTAGCGAGCCAGAATTAATTGTAAAATCACTGATTAATCAAGGTGTTAAAACATGTATTGTAACAAATGGTGAAAAACCCACTTATTATAACAATGGAAAAGAAATCTTAATGGAACCTACTTTAAAAGCAGATAAAATAGTAAATACAACTGGAGCAGGTGATGCAATGTTATCAGGTGTTATTAAAGGTTTATTAGAAAATCAAACAATTACTGATGCTATTAAATTAGGTCACATATATGCAAACGAAAATTTGCAAGTGAAAACTCCAACAAAAAAATAAGTAAAATACAATTAACTACTTGAATTATGTAAATAATTGTTATATAATAGAATAAAGAATAATCTATAATTGTTTCTTTTAGAGGTGAATAAAATGAACTGTAAAAAATGTGGTATAGAAATACCTGAAGATCAAATTTATTGTCAAACTTGTTCACAAGATGAATCTAAAAATAGTGAAAACACATCTGAGAAAAAAGAAGAAAAACCAAAAGATCCATCTAATGTATATGGGATTTTAGCTTTAGTAATGGGTATTTTAGGTATTCTTCAAATTCTTCCTTTAATTGGTTCGATTTGTGGTATAATTTTTGGGAAACTTTCTAAAAACACAGAAGGAGAAGAGCTAGGAAAAATAGGCTATATTATTAGTATTGTCTCTTTATGCATTTCTGGAACTTCTATTGTAGTAGCAATTATAGTTAGTATCTTATCAGGTGTATTCAGTATTTTATCAGGTGTGTTCGGTTTCATAGCAACAATTATCCCTGTTATTATCACTGCTATTGTTTATATTTTGGCGATTATCTTAAGTTTAATTGGCTTAGGAACTGAATCAAATGGTTCAACAGGTAATTATTATTAAAATAATTTAAAAAGGAGGTTATTAATATGATTTGTAAAAAATGTGGAAAAGAAATTGATGAAGGTTTAACTTTATGTGAAGAATGTCAAGCTTCAGAAGAAACAGAAGTTGTCGTTGTTGAAGAACCAAAAGCAGAAGTAAAAGTAGAAAAGAAGAAAAATAACAGAGGCTTTGGTATTGCTGCAACAGTCTTAGGCTTTGCATGCTTATTTATCCCGCTTTTAAATACTGTTACTGCAATTCTTGCTATTGTATTTGGTATTTTTGGAAGAAAATCAGACCTTGGTGTTGTAGGCTTAGTTGCTGGTATTACTTATTTTGTTAATCAAGTTGTTGCAACTATTATGGCTACTACATTCATGGTAATGTACTTTGGCCTTTATTTCTTCATTCTCTTTATGGCTTTAGCATCATCAGGTGCTCTTAAATAATTAAATTAATTCTAAGGAGGTAATTTACTATGAAATGTAAATTTTGTTCAAACGAAACTTCTAATGAATATGAAGTTTGTGATGATTGCGAGAAAACGTTAACTGTCGCAATTAACAAAAATAGAAGAAAATTAGTTAAAACTAAAATAGCTAACCAAAATAGAGGAATTACTTCTTTAGTTTGTTCAATTATTGCATTGACTCACCCATTTGGGCTTATAACAGCATATATATGTGGTATTGTTGCAATTGTGTTTGGAAGAGCAGCTCGTAAAACTGCTGGTGAACAAATTGGTAAAGTTGGTAAAACTTTAGGCATAGTTAGTTTAGTAGGTGTTGTTATTACAACTATTTACCGATTAATTATGCTACTTATTGGTGTAACTGTAACAGTATTAGTTATTTTATGTGTTATTGCTTTAAACAAAATGGGATGGTTTTAAGTCAATCATTTGAAATTCGGCTTTAATTATTGTATAATAAAGCATATATTATTGAGAAGGGAGAAAATTCATTATGATGAAAACTTTAGCTAAAGTATTTACTATTATTGGTATTATTGTATCATTTTGGTCAATTATTGGTCCTATCGTTGGTTTCATTTGCTTAGGTAAAATCAAAAGAGGCGAAAAATCAGTTGCATGGGCTGTTTTAAACCTAATCTTCTGTAACCTTTTAGGTGGAATCTTCATGTTATTAGACAAAGAATAATAACTAAATTAGTGTCTCATTCTTGAGACACTTTTTTAAATTTTAAAGCAAATATTTTTTAATAATAAAAAGATATTATATAATTAATATATAAATAAAAGGAGAATCTATTATGCTTTGTAAAAAATGTGGA
Organism: Bacilli bacterium; assembly: GCA_045589955.1. Taxonomy (GTDB): domain Bacteria; phylum Bacillota_I; class Bacilli_A; order ML615J-28; family CAG-313; genus CAJGCS01. Next base: position 33,176 of record JAZNQD010000062.1, read on the forward strand.
AAAGAAATCGAAGAAGGTTTAGAATTATGTGATGAATGTGCAAATGCAGAACAAGTCGAAGAACAAGTAGAAGTAGTTGAAGAAGAAACTGAAGAACAAGTTGAAGTGGTTGAGGGAGAAGTTAAACCTACTCCAGTTAAGAAAACTGTTCACAAAATTGCTGTTATTTTAGCAATTGCTGTTATTGTTCTTTCAGTTATTGGAACTTTATTAATACCAGGAATTAAAATGTTAATTGGTTTTCTAGCTATGTTATTAACTGTACCTTATAATATTTTATGCTTTGTATTAGTTGTTGGATCATTAATATGCGGCATTATTGCTCTTATTAAAAAACAAGGAGCTTTAGGCTTAATTTTAGCAATCGTATCAATTATTCTTTGGGTTGTTCTTGGTGTAATTGGATTTGTCGTTCAAATTGTTGTAGGAGTGCTTCTTTATTTAATAATTTCCATTTTTCTTTTCCTTAGCGGAACATCAGATTGGTAATAATAAAAAGCATCCTCAAGGATGCTTTTTAAATATTTAAGCAAAAAACTATTTTTTTGAAATTATTGTAGTATAATAGTAGTATGATATTAAAGGAGGATTTATTATGTTTTGTAAAAAATGCGGAAAAGAAACTCAAGACGGATCAAATCTTTGTAATGAATGTCAAGCTTTAGAAGAAACAGAAGTAGTTGAAGAAGTTCAAGAAGAAGCAGTTGAAGAGGTTCAAGAAGAAGTAGTTGAAGAGGTTCAAGAAGAAGCAGTTGAAGAAGTTCAAGAAGTTGAAGAAACTGAAGAAGTATTAGAAGTAGTTGAAGAAGAAGCTCAAGCTGCTCCTAAGAAAAAAGTTTTCAATACTCTTGCGGTAGTATTATCTATTGTATCTTTAGTTTATCCACTTGTTTATCCAATTATTATTAATATTCCAATTATCGGTTGGATACTTTATATTCCATTATATCTAATTGCTTTAATTCTACCTTTACTTCCAATTGTTGCATTAATTTTTGGTATTGTTGGTGCTGTTAAAAAACAAGGCAAAGCCGGTTTAATTTTAGCTATTATTGCTAACGTATTAAGCGTTGTTAGTACTGTTTTAAGTTGGGGTCTTGCTATTGGTATAATCTTATTATACATCGCCTTTTTTATGGCACTATCTGGAAGTAGTTCATCACGTTATTAAAAAAAAGGAAGCATCCAAATGGATGCTTCTATTTTTCTTTTTTCATATTTTTTGCACTAACCATAGTAACCATTTTTCTTGGGAAAAAGCGACAAGCAAAAACTGTTAAACGATTTTTTAAACCAACTATTGCTAAAGTCTTTCCTTTTAGTGATTTTTTGTAACCAAACTTGGCTACTTTTTCGGCAGTTACAGGTTTAATTTTTTTAAATGTATAGTCATTCCCAGCTTCTTTGACAAAGTTTGATAAAAATGGACCTGGACATAATGTTAGATGTTTGACATTTGTTTTTCTAATTTCATAGGCAATAGCTTCACCTAATAATAAAACAAAACTTTTACAAGCATGATATGTACACATATATGGGCCAGGCATAAAACCTGCAATCGAACTGATATTAATGATGTGTCCTTCATCATGCTTTAACATATCATCAAGATATACTCTTGTAAAATATAATAAAGCGTTACAGTCAACATCAGTCATTGCTAGTTGTTTGTCGATATTCATATCTTTAAAGTCAGTGCGATCACCAAAACCAGCACAATTGACTAAGTTATTTACAAAATAGCCTTTGCTTAATGTATAGTTATAAACTCTCTTAAGTTCATCTTTATTTGCTAAATCTGCAACAAGTGTCTCTACTGAAACATTATATAGTTTAGTTAATTGCTCTTTTACTTGATTAAGTTTTTCTTCATTAACATCAACAAGTAATAAGTTGTTTTCATCTTGAGCATAAAGTTTGGCAAACTCCAGCCCAAGTCCACTTGCACTACCAGTTATAAGTGTAATTTTCATATTATCTTTTCGCTTTCTCTTTAAGTAAAGTTAATTCTTCTTTATCAAAATAGAATTTGTTGCCACAAAAATGACATATTGTTTCCGCATGTCCATCTTCTTCAATCATTTCTTCGATTTCAACTTTGCCTAGTGACATTATGCCGCTTGCAAATCTTTCTTTAGAACAATTGCATTTAAATTCAACGGGAATAGTTTCAAGAATTTCCGCTTCTGGATCAATATTTTTAATAATCTCTTCTAAACTTAATCCAGATTCTAGTAATTCACTTACAGGTGGAAGAAGTTCAACTCTTTTTTCAATTTGGTCGATCACTTCTTCAGGGGTATTTGGAAGAAGTTGGATGATATATCCTCCAGTTGATGTTGCAACAATATCTGCATTTATATTACATCCAAGAGCAACGATTGAAGGAACTTGTTCAGAGTTTGCAAAGTAATATGCAAAGTCACGAGCTAATTCGCCATCAATAATTTCTGTAGAACCAACAAATGGTTCTTTTAATTTTAAATCTTTGATTACATAAATGATACCACTTCTGCCTACAGTATCACGACAATTTAATCTTCCATCATTATATTCAAAGTGGCAGTGGGGATTTTCACAGTATGCACGAACATGACCATGAGCATCGACATCAGAAATAATTCTTCCGATTTGCCCATCTCCTTCAATTCTTAATGTCATTGTTTCTTCTAACTTTAACATTGATCCCATCATAACACTTACACTTATTACACGTCCCATTGCATCAAGGGCACTTGGGAAGTAGTTTAAGCGATCTCCAATATAATTTGTTGTATCAGCACAACTAGATGCGTAGATACGAACATGTTTACCAAAGCCTAAAGCTTTTACAATATAATCATTCATAATATTACCTCACATATAAATTAGTATACCATAAACTATCTATAAAACTTGCAAAAAGGCTTTAAAAGTAGTAAAATATTCCTGAAGAAAAAAAGAGGTATTTTATGAATATTTACGAAGATTATATTAATTACATGAATGAAAAAAATGATTTAATAGATAAGCTATATTCAACTGATTCTGAACTTTTATTTTGTTTAGAGGATGTTGTTAAAGTTTGTGACTTCATTTATAAACAATATGACAAGAAAGAATCAATTTCTGATGAAATGAGCGAAATTTTTGAAATCGGCTTTGGCTATTTAGTAAATAATTTAAATGATTTAGATAGTTATTATAAGGACTATCTTGAAAGCGATATGATTCAGTTTAGCCATTATTCACGTATTTTAGTTTATTCTATTCTTCTTGAAGATTACAAAGCATATTTGTTAAGTAATGATAACTTTGAAGGAACTGAAAAAGAAGAAATTGAAAAATGTTTAAAATTCATTGATGAAACTGTTTCTAATAAAAAAACATATACTGAAGAAGATGTAGAAGTCTTAGAAAAAACATTTGCAAATGCATGTAATGCAGAATATAAACCATCATATATTATTTTTGCCATGATATATGATGAACTAACAAACTAAAAAAAGAACTGGAAGTAATACTTCCAGTTTTTTATTGTCTTGTTCTCATATGTGGGAATAATAGAATATCTCTAATATTATCACAATTAGTTAGTAACATAACTAAACGGTCAACACCAATACCAATACCACCTGTTGGAGGCATACCATATTCTAATGCTTCTACATAGTCGATGTCCATTTCATTTGCTTCGTCATTACCTAATTCTTTTTCCTTAAGTTGTGATTCGAAACGTGCTCTTTGGTCGATTGGGTCATTTAATTCAGTGAAGGCATTTGCATATTCTTTTCCCGCAATGAATAACTCAAAACGATCTGTAAATCTTGGATCATTTGGATTTTTCTTGGCAAGAGGACTTATTTCAACAGGATGTCCATAAACGATTGTTGGTTGAACAATTGTTTCTTCAACATATTTTTCAAAGAATAAGTTAATGATATGTCCAATAGATTGTTGATGCTTAGGAACTTCAATTTCATGTTCTTTTGCATATTGTAAAGCAACATCTAAATCTGTAACTTCAAAGAAGTTAATGCCAGTTTGTTCTTTAATTCCATCAACCATATGAAGTCTTTTAAATGGAGCTTTTAAAGAAATATCTTGTCCTTTGTAATTAATTTCAGTTGTACCATTTACTTCTAAAGAAAGAGTACTAATTAGTCCTTCAACAAGGTTCATCATATCGGTAATATCACCATAGGCAAGATATGCTTCAACAGTAGTAAACTCTGGATTGTGAGTAGCATCCATACCTTCGTTTCTAAATAAACGACCAATTTCATACACAGCTTCCATACCACCAACGATTAAACGTTTTAAAGGAAGTTCAGTTGCTATACGTAAATAGAAGTCCATATCTAAAGTATTGTGATGTGTAACGAATGGTCTTGCAGCTGCACCACCTAAAATAGGATTTAATACAGGTGTTTCAACTTCAACATATCCTAAGTTATCAAGGTAACGTTGAATACCACGAATAATTTTTGGTCTTGTAAAAGCAATTTTCTTAGATTCTTCATTCATAATTAAGTCAACATAACGACGGCGTCTTGCTTCTTCTTTATCTTGAAGTCCATGAAATTTTTCAGGAAGTGGTCTTAATGCTTTAGATAAGTGATCATAGCTCAAAGCTTTAACACTTAATTCTCCCGTAGTAGTTCTCATTACTTGACCTTCAATACCAATGATGTCACCGATATCTGCAACTTTAAAGATTTCGTAAGATTCTTCACCTACAACATCATAACGAATATAGATTTGAATTTGTCCGAATTTGTCTTGGATATGCATGAAACCAACTTTACCTTGACGACGCTTTGACATGATACGCCCGGCAATTCTGACGATTTCATTCATTTCTTCTAATTCTTCTTTAGTTGATTGACTGTATTTTTCTTTGATAGATTGAGAGTTAGCTGTTCTTTCGTAGCGATGACCAAAAGGTTCGATACCTTTTTCACGCAACTCTTCCATTTTACGACGTCTAACAATCTCTTGTTCAGTTAATTGTAATTCTTGGCTCATAAAATCTCTCCTTTTAAACATTATTTATTTTATCACATTATTTAAAAATATGGCTCATATTTGCAAATATTTATCAATAAACTATATTGAGGTGTTTTTATGCAATCAGAATTAAGAAAGGAACTAAGTGATCATTCACTTGCTCTAGAACAAAGAAAAAAACTTGATATAAATGGTGTTAAAAAAATTAATAGTTTAAATGAAGAAGAATTTATTGTTGTAACAAATTTAGGAGTTATACAAATTACTGGTCAAGGTTTGGAAATGGTTCAATTAGAAATTAATAAAGGCTTTTTACAAATAACAGGAAAAATTGATAAAATCGAGTATGTTACTGAAACTGTAAAAGAAAAGAAAAAATTATTAGGGAAACTATTTAAATGATATATACATTAAAGGATGAAATATCAATAATTATTTTATTAATTGTTTATGGAATATATATTTCTTTATATTATGAAATATTAAATATTTTAGTAATGAAGTTAAAAAATAAAATTATAAAAATATTCACAGAAATTATTCTTTGTCTTTTACAAATATATATATCCTATTTATTTATATATAAAATACAAGATGGATATATCCCTATATATTTTCTTGGATTTATTTTAACAGGAGTCTTAATATATTTTTTATATCATTCTAGATTATATAGAGTAATAAATTATATTTTTGAAAAAATAATGGATTTTCTGAAAAAAGTAATAAAAGAAATAATAGGGTTTTTATACCCGAAATATTTAAAAGAAATTAAATCAACTTTAATTAAAAGAAGAAAATTAAAAAAAATAAAAGATATCGAAATTTGGGAAGGGTAAAAAATAAAATTAAATAGCAAAATATTTTACATATTTATAAAAATATTGTATAATATTAAAGCAATCATAATTATGGTTGAGTTACCCATGGAGGGGTAGCGAAGTGGCTAAACGCGGCGGACTGTAAATCCGCTCTCTCCGAGTTCGATGGTTCGAATCCGTCCCCCTCCACCATTTTTAGGGCTATAGCCAAGCGGTAAGGCAACGGACTTTGACTCCGTCATTCCAATGGTTCGAATCCATTTAGCCCTACCATTTGAATGTGTCTATAAGTCATTTGACTTGTAGTTCAAATATAGAGGTTAAAACCTGTTAGGTTTACCTATTTAAAAGATTTTGTTCCATTTGGAGCAATTTTTTTATTTTCTAGAGAAGTTATTAGATTTTTGAAACTAATGGAATATGATTATATGCTTATTGAAGAAGAAATTAAGAAAGTTAAAGAAGTAGTTCATAGAAGTAAACTAATTAGATTTAGTATTCAAGAAATTAGAACAATAGAAGAGATTGATAACGAAATTAATAGATAAGTAAATTAGTCAGTAGGTAAATTATATAATAGTATTAAAGGTGATAAAGACTATGATATTTTAGTAAAAGTTATCAAAGATGCTGTTAAAGAAGTAATGCATAGAAGTAAGCTAATTGGATTTAGTAATCAAGAAATTAGAACACTAGAAGATATTAATAACGAAATTAATAGATAAGTAAATTAGTCAGTAGGTAAATTATATAAGGTGATTTGCTTGCTGACTTTTTTAGTAAAAATATTTTTTAAAAGATAGTCGAGAAACTTGCATAATGTATATCAAATGTGATACAATAATAGTGTGAGGTGTTAAAATGAATAAATCAATAAATAAAACTGAGTTGATTCATATTAGAATAGAACCTGATGTAAAAGTTCAGTCAGAAAACATTTTTAAAAGATTAGGGGTTAATACTTCTTATGCAGTATCAATGTTTTTAAATCAGGTCATATTAAGAGGAGGTTTTCCTTTTGAAATAGAACTACCTAAAAATAATAACGAAGAATATACTAATCTTGCCATGATCATAGAATCAACTGCTGGAAACGGAAAAGTAAGTGAAAAAAATAAAAATATTTTAAATTTATATTCAAGTGGTCAAATTGATTATGAAACAGCTGTATTCGCGATAAAAAGGAATTTTATAAATGAGTAAAGATCCATATGTATATGATGATACAAACGTACTTAAGAATCTTGCAAATATTAAAGAACAACATATGTTGGATGATTATGAAACTACAATGGTTAATTTAGGCATAATCAAATTATTAAAATCAGAAATCGAAATAGTTAAAGTTAATGATATATTTTTAATACATAAAATTTTATTTGAAAATGTATATGAGTGGGCAGGAGAGAAAAGAGTAATAAATATTTTTAAAACTGAACCAATCCTAAAGGGGTTATCAGTCACATATTCGGATCATAACAAAATTAATGATGATTTAACTAAAATACAAAAAGATATTAATTCTACTGAGTGGAAAGTCTTATCAAAAAACGAAATGATTAATAAGATTGTTAAAATAATATCATCCATTTGGCAAGTTCACTCTTTTAGAGAAGGAAATACAAGGGTTGTTACTTTGTTTTTATATTACTTCTTAAAAAATTTAGGGTTTAAGGTTAATAGGGAGTTTATTGACAAGCATGCGAAATATTTCAGAAATGCACTTGTGTTAGCTTCAATTGGTGAATATAGTGAATATAATTATCTAGAAGAAATATTAAAAGACTCGATTAGTTTTAAAATTGTTGATGATGAATTAAATAGTAAATATCAAACAATAAGGGGATACAATTTAGATAAATATGAATATAACTATCATTCACCAAAGAAGGATGATTAAACAAGTGACTTATCGTCCCATACCCCTTATAAAAGAATAGATATCGTAACAGTTAGGCATTAGAAAAGTTAACTATAGTTAACTTTGTGAACAATAGTTCACTTTGTCTGTAAGTCATTTGACTTGTAGTTCAAATATAGAGGTTAAAACTTGTTAGGTTTGCCTATTTAAAACATTTTGTTCCATATTTGGAGCAATTTTTTTATTTTTAAAGTGCTCTAAGATTTCGCAACTAACTGGTGCGTTAAATCAAGATATATCAGTTGATAATTCATCAAAAATGATATATAGTATTAGTGTAAAAAGGCCTTAAACAATGAAAGGAGTTGATTATTATGAATAATATGTTTTATAATAAATTAGAAGTAATCATTACCTTTCAGGTATTAACCTTTTTAGGTATGGATAGATAATATCCAGTAGCAAGCATATAGAAACTATAAGCACTTCTAGTTTATTAGAGGTGCTTTTTTTGTTGCTACAAGAAGGGAGGTAAGATAAAAATGAAAAATATCATACTAAAAAGAAAAGAGGTATTGGACTATTAGTTTTGGGGCTAATTTAAGGACTTTAAGAGAAAAGAAAAACTTATCCCAAGAAGACCTTGCAAGAAAATTACAAATTTCCAGACAGTCAATATCAAAGTGGGAACAAGGTATAAGTTATCCTAGTATTTTATATCTTGTTCCACTTACTAAAATACTTGATTGTACATTGGAGGAATTATTGAAAGATTTAAATTAAGAAAGTAGGTGTTAATGATGAATGATTTTAAAGTATATAAAACAATTCATTTTCCAGATGAATGGGCAGAACAAATTACATTAATGCATCAAAAACAATGGAACATAAATAAAGGCTCATATATGTATTATAATGTGCGTCATATGAATCTTGATTCTAAAAATAATTTCTATATTTTAGGAATATTAAATGATAAGATCATCGCGAGTTGTTTTGTTTCATCATATTCAAACTATGAACTAGATGAACCTATAGAAAAGAATGATGAATATTTAATATCATCTTTAATTGTTGATAAAGACTATCAAAAACAAGGATATGGTACTAGTTTTATTAAAAGTGTTATTACTATTTTGAAAGAAGAAAATGTTATAAAGGTAGCAGCATTTGTATGTGATAACAGTAAAAGATTATTTGAAAAGTTAGGATTTGTTAAAGATGAAAGCGTAACATCGTTCGGTAGTATTTATCCTGGAGATGATGATTCAGTTTATTGTGAATTAAATATCGAAAGTAACTTTTATTTATCAAAACTAAATAAAGATGATATTAGATTTGTATCAATATCAATGAATAATGAATTTTATAAACATTATAAATGTCGTGAAGATGATGAAGAACCATATCTTTTATTACCTAGTGTAACTAAATATGAGAATACAATAATGACATATGCAACAAAAGAAAATGCGATAGTAAAAACAGTTAGGTGTGGCAAAATGGCTGTAGGATTTGCTCATATTTATTATACTGATTATGATGATGTGGATCCTAAATATAGTGAACATTCAATTAGTATTGAATTTTATTTGGATGAAAATTATTTATTTAAAAGTGCTATTGCAAAAATGGTAGAAGAAGCTATTGATTTTTATGAAGAGAAAATAGTAAATCATAATTTAGAACATATAAAAGTATGCTTAAATAAGTATACTATACTGATGAGAAGATATGATTTCTATAAAAGATGTTTATTAGAATTAGGGTTTTACCAAAAAGATAAAGAAACGTTTATACTGAAAATTAAATAAAGTGTAAAAAAAGACACCATTAGTCCTGGTTAGGATTAGTGGTGTTTTCATTTTTTCTTATTTTAATAATTCAATTGCATCTTTAATAATTTTTGCAATTTTATTTTTATCTTTCTCATTTAATTCTTCTAACAATTTAATGACTTCATTAATTGCATCATCATTAACATCCTGCTTAAAATGATTTGTCACTATTTCAAAATCTTTTTCATCATTTATCATTATTATATCTTTACCAAGTAAATAATCAGTAGGTACATTAAAATAAGTGGATAAGAATTTAATTTGTTCTATATTAGGTTCAGATCTTCCAATTTCCCAACTTGAAATTACATATTGTTTAACATTTAATTTTTTTGCAAGTTCATCTTGTGAAATATTATTTCTTTGTCTTAGTCTTTTTAAAGTTTCTCCAAAAGTCATAATTATAGCTCCTTATATTAATATTATAACACATAATTATATTTTATGCAAAATAAACATATTTCTTTACAAATGTATAAAATACCTGATATAATATATATGTAAAATTTGCATAAGGAGTGTATTATGAGTGAGTTGAAATATGATGTTGCAAAATTTGTTGATGAGGAATTTGAATTATCAGTAAATGTTAGTCCTAAGGAAGAAACAGTATGGTTATCTCTTGATGAAATGTCAGCATTATTCGAAAGAGACAGATCAGTAATAGGTAAACATATTAGAAAAATTTATCAAGAGGGAGAATTGGATAAAAATAGAACTTGGGCAAAAAATGCCCGACATCTAGAGGATGGTAGAATATTTCAAGTCGATGTATATAATTTAGATGTAATAATTGCGGTAGGATATAGAGTAAATTCAAAAAGAGGAACATTATTTCGCCAATGGGCAAATAAAGTATTAAAAGAATATTTACTAACAGGTTATGTTATTAATGAGGAAAGATCTCTTGTTACTAATGAAAATTATGTGAGACTCATAAATAAAGTAGAGTCACTTGATGAAAGAGT
>JAZNQD010000063.1:0-42015 GCA_045589955.1 Bacilli bacterium
ATTGGAGGTACTTCTGGTAAAAATATAGTTCCGTCATCAAATATTTTCATTAAACCTAACTCACAAAAGATTTTTACTGCACTTCTTACAATATCAATATTAGTATCTGTAACCGCTGCTAGCATTTCATCATTGTAAGGAACTAAACTTGTAAATCTTAGATGTCCTACTGTTTCAATACTTTCTAACATTAAAGATAGATAAAAAATTATATAGTCCTTCCCATTTGGCATTGATCTAATTACTTTCATTTGTGAACTTTTTAAAAAATTCTTATCTAGTTTTAGCCAATACTTTTTCTTATCAATTTTTATTTCTTCTTCCATACTTACACCTCTTAATAAAAAATAGGAGCTATCGCTAGCTCCTAAATATATTCAACTAGCCTAAAATGCGACTTGGGAAAAACATTTTCGACTAGATTAATACCATTGTTAAATTATCCCAAATCATATTGTACTTATATATCATTTTCTATAAAATGTCAATACATTTTGAAAATATTTTTGATATTTAATTTCTATTTGAAACCTTAACCCCATTGTTCAGCCATTGCCTTTGCAATTCCCTTAAAAGTTTTTGCTCTGTTTTTTTGTCTATCTTTACCGCCTTTAGAATACCAACTATAAGCGTCGTGGCAACTTTGCATTGGTTCTACAATATTTGTTGGTTCTAATAACGGCAAACCTTTTAGCCATAATCTAGTTTTCTTTTTAAGAGGGTGACCGAACATATAAGGCTGTACCTCTTGTGTATGTAAAGGCATTTCAAAGACTTTACTTGATACTGGATTTTCTATTGCTATTTTGGAACAATTAGCATTATAAAATTGCATAAAAAATTCTTTAGCCTCTAACCCTTTTTTATATCTTTCTTTATTAAGCTGACCGCCTTTCCATAAATGCCTTGCTCCTGCATTACTTAAATATGTACAAGGTGGAAATGCTATGATCATATCCCATTTTTCTTTTAATAAAGGTATAACGTCTTGCTGTAAGTGCCATTCTGGGTGTCCTCCACTACAAGGCAAAATGTCGCAACTGTATGCTTCGTGTCCTCGCTTTCTTAATTCTATTGTTACTGCTTGGCTTTCTTCACATGCTACTAATACTTTCATTTACACCTCCTCTATATCTAAGATTACTTTTGTTTCTGCTCCATATTCGAAAGTATCAACAAAGCCAGTAACACAATTACGATTATCATCTTTTAACTTCCCACACTTCACCATACAATCTAATATAAATTTCTTTGCAAAACATACATTATCTAAATCTCTTCTTTTATTGCCCTCAATCCAATGAAAATGGATTTTAACAGGTTTTTTATATGTAGGTAATGTGTTTATATACCAAGCTAAATCTTTTTCAATTTGAGCCTTCATAGAAGCTCCTGCATATCTGTTTTTTCTACACTCATTAATATATTGATTTAATGAAGGTAGTTTATAAGGTATTTCTAATTTCATTTTTAACCTCCTTTTTTATAGGTATGACTTGCCAAAAATGCGAATAAAGTCCTCTCTGCTTCCAAACTGAAACTCCCACGCTTTTTGGCATTGTTCTTTAAGTTTTAAATCTAGTATTTTATTAAAATGTACTCCTTCATTACTCATATTGTGGTGACGACTGCAGAGGAAGCACCAACAGCCATACTTTTCGCTTAACGATCTTCTTCCTGTTCCTTCGTAAATATGGTGTTTATGTAGGTTCATTGGTGTACCACACACTAAACAATATCTTTCATTTGATATAATTGATTTACTCATTTAATAATAAACTCCTTTTTATTTTCTATTTGAAACCTTTAATTTAAAAATTTTTCAGCTACCTTACTGTATGCTATATAACTTCTTAATTGATTATTTAGTACTTTTACCCTAGAATTTATATCGTTTGCACTATGTCTTATTAACTCCAGTTCTTCTAAGATTTCTTCTTTATTCATATTCTTAAAGTCTTTCGCTAATTTGTAGCCTTTTGTTTGGCTGTTATATATTACAGGTCTTACCAATTTTAATTCGCTTATTTTCTTTCTTACCATTCTTTCACTTAATCCTGTTTCTTTTGATAATTCTTGTCTGCTTTTAAATTCTTCAGTTGAAAGATAATCTTCTATATTAATCATTCATTACACCCCAACTTTCTTTTAAACTTTTCAGCTCACTTGGTGGCAGCGTTTCTATATCTAAACTTTTCGCTTCTTCTACTACATAATCAATAAAATTAGCCATTTGTTTTGTATTATATGAAGAAGTCCCATAATAAGCGACTACATCTGTTAAACCTTGTATATTTGTTTCTGACGTTTCACAAAGCCACCCTAAACCTTTTTCCGTCCATAATTTAATAAATGTAGGTACTGCTTTACTATTTAATGTAATGACTTGATATATACCTTTGTTTTTTATGTATTCTCGATAAACTTCTTCTTTTGTGTTGCCTATCACTTCTGCTATCTTGCCTATAAGTACCCAGCAATAACTGTTAGCGTTTAAACTTCTTTTCACTTTATGCTCTTTTACTTCATATAACTTTTCTTTGTCTTGATTGTATAAATATTGAATGCACTCAATTGGATTTCCTATCATAATTTACCTCTATCTTATATTCATCGCCTTTATGATCTGTTATTTTTCTATTTGTTTTTAAACACAATGAAATATAAGCTTTATTTCTTTTTAAATATTCACTTGCTTTTGCCAATGATATAAAATTAATTTTATTTCCTTTACTGTCTATTAAGCTACATTTTTTGCAACACGTATATTGACTATTATTAAAACCATATCTTATATTATCTTTTCTTGATAACCATTCTAAATTTTCTACCCTATTATCTAATCTGTTCCCATTTTTATGGTTTACTGTCATATTAGTATTTATTAAATCTTCTAAAAATGTAGTTGCTACTAGTCTTGCTACTAATAATGTATGCGGTTTTCCGTTTTTCCATAAATCTACTCTATATCCCATACCTTGTTTGCTTTTTTGGTTTGAAGTAGTTGAAGGTTTAAAATTTAACATTCTATCTTTCCAATGTCTAATGCCATGTTTTTCTGTATATGTAGTTTTATTGTGTGTTCTTATTTTCCCGTAAACTACTAACCTGATAACCTTCATACCCTTTAATATCTTTCCACACTTCTTCCATATTTTCTCCTTCCTAAAAAGGCAACATATCATTATTTACTACTGCGTTTGGATCTTCCCAAGCTTCACCGTGTTCTTCTTTTTTCTCTCCTGCGAAGTAAACTTCCTCCGCCACTACCTCTGTTACATATACCTTTGTTCCATTTTCTTTTTCATAATTTCTTGTTTGTATTCTTCCTACTAGTCCTATTTGTTGACCTTTCTTAAAATACTTACTACAAAATTCAGCCGTCTTACTCCAAGCTATTATATTTATAAAATCCGCTTGTTGTTCTCCTTCTTTTGCAAATCTTCTATTTACAGCAAGAGTAAATGAAGCAACAGGTGTGTTTGATTTTGTGTATTTAACTTCTACGTCTTTTGTTAAACGTCCTATCATGCAAATTTTATTCATAACTACTCTCCCTTCACTTTCTTAATTTCTATTAAAATTTCTCCATACTGATTATTTGTTAATTGTGCTAAATCTGTTATGTTATAAACTTTTAAAATATTGTTATAAAATTCTTTTGGTTCTGGTAAGCTTTTAATTAAACCTTGTAATATATTTAAGTTTGATTTTGTAATTGCTTTCATTTCTTCTTGTTCTTCTTGATTTTCAGGCTTTTCCTTAAACTCTTCTGCTTCGCTGTCTGAATATATCCCAGCATAAGCTAATTTACATTTTTTCAATACAACCCTGTCAAAACATCTTTTATAAGCCATTGCATAAGGATAATCGTTTTTACAATTGCTTTTGCTTACTTCGCCTACTTCGTAAACCTCATCATCACAATATGTATAAACTAAACTATTATTATATCCGTCTTTATCAATAGTAAATTTTGAAGGATCAACCTTGTTTTCTAATGTATCATTTATTTTTAAGCAGCCATTATGACTTATGATTAATCCACTATACATAGCTTTTGTTTTATTATCGTATGTATTAACTAATATCCAAAAATCGCTTGTAGATAATACACCTTTGTATTTTTCACTTTCTAATGTTTCAATAACTTTCTTTTTTGCTTCTAAATATTTTGGTGTTTGCCATACTGGACAATTTACACCATTTATAAATTCTTCTTTTTTCTCGCCAAAATCATATTTTTTTTCTTCCATGTTTCCCTCCTAAATAACACTATTTATATATTCTTGTAATTGTCTATTGCTTTCTTTGTCCCATTCTTCCTGTAAAATCGGTTCTATTCTGTCTAGTTCGTCTTGTGCGTCAAATTTAATTAACTCTAATTGTTCTTTATAGTCTTTGTCGTTTATACCATCTATTAGTATATCTAGTGTTGAAATGATTAAGTCTAATTCATCGTATCTTTCCTGTAAGTCCATTATTTAATCCTCCTACTTTTTCTTTCTAATATCTTTTTGCGTTTAGTCCTAGCTCAACAGCAAACCTGATGAATTCTTTTGGAATATCGTTTTCTACATATGAAGCAACTAAACAACTTAATCCTGTCAATAATTCAGGCATACACCCTTTTACTTCTGTTGTTCCTTTTGTAACTCGAATTTCAAAATCTCTACATTCTTTAGTTTTTATATCTAAGTTTTCTAACATTTTTATTGTTTTTTTAAAATCGTCCATATTTACCTCCTAATATTTTTTTATAAAAACATATTTTTTTATAAAATTTTGTTTTTAGTTTCTTTATGAAACCTATTTCTTAAAAAAAATTACTTTTCTGGTTGTTGGTAATAATCTATGTATTGCTCCACTCGTTCTACTTTTTTCTTTAAGGCTTCAATTTCAATAGCATTGAATTTAATCTTCTTGTCTTTTTCTAGTAAAAGTTCTCCTAGTGCTTCAATAATCTTTAAGTATTTTTCTTCGCTAGTATATGTATTCATCGTAAGCCTCCTGACAAGTTAATATATTCACATTGTATTATAAATTCTGAAAAGCGAACATACGTGCTATGTAATTACCTTCAACTTTCTCATTTGGTGTTTTTTACTATTCTTGCTTCAAGTATAAATCCCACATTTGAGAATTATCTACTTTTAACGCTTCTTGTATTTTTAACCAAGTCTTATAGCTTCCATCTTTTCTTCCTGCTTCAATATCTGAAACTAGCGACCTTGAAAGCCCTGTTGTTTCGCAAAAATCCTCTAATGAATATCCTGCTTTTATCCTTTCGCCCTTTAAATTTCTTCTCACATTTTCACCCTCCTTTTATTTCTAAATTTTCTATTTATTTGAACGATAACATTATATTACGATATTTTTAAAAAATCAATACTTTTACGAAAAAAAAGTATAAAAGTTTTCTAAAAGAAACATTTATGATATATTATAGTTAGAAAAAGCTATATTTAAAAGGAGTGGTATGTATGGAAGATACCAAAATAGGAACTAAATTAAAGGACTTACGGCTTGCAAGAAGCTTAAAACAGTTTGAAGTAGCAGAAGCTTTGGGTTTATCTCGTGCTGCAATATCGAATATTGAACACGGAAGAAGATCATTAACGCTTCACACTTTAAAAAGATTTGCTGACTTCTATCAAATTGACCTTAGTTATTTTGAAATTGACAGTCAAAAAGATGAAGTAATTGATTTACTCGAAAGAACTCGAAAAATACTCGAAAGTGATATTGTTCCACAAAGTGAAAAAGATGATTTGTATTTGCAAGTTATGAAATTATATATAAGCACAAAAGAACAATTATAAAAAAATATTCTTTTTATCTTTCTTTAACTCTTTTACTTGTTCCGTTGTATAAAATAGCTCTTCATCTTGAAAAAGCTTATTACAAACGTCATAAACAGCTTTTAGATTTTCTCTTGTTGGTGTTACTGATTTAAATATAATTTCTGTGTTTCCTATTTTCATTTAATCACCTCAAAACAACTTATGAACTTATTCAAATTTTATGTAAGTTTCTATTTGAAACATTTATATTATTATAATATTCATTTAGAAACCTTAAAAACAACAGGAAACAGGTGGTAACTATGAGTAAAATTCCTATTTATGTAGACGAACACCTTATATTATTAAGGAAATCACGTTCAGATAATCCGGACGAAACAGTAGAAGAAACACTAGAACGACACGAAAAACAATTGCAACAACTTGCCGAAAAACAATTAGGATACAAAATACCTGAAAATAACATTTATAGAGAAGTTATTTCAGGTGGAGAAAATATAAAAGATAGACCTGAATTTTTAAAACTTTTGAAGCGATTAGAAATTGGAAATGTAATTAGTGTTTATGTTGTAGATCCTCAACGGTTAAGCCGGTCTGGTATGTATGGAGCAGGTGAAGTATTAGAGATATTTGATGTAACTGATACTAAAATTGCTACACTTCAAAAAACATACGATTTAAAAAATCCTATGGATAAGAAAATGCTTGAAATGATTATGATACAATCAGCCGAATATCTAGGTTATACAAAAGAAGTAATGACTAGAGGCAGGATTGCTTCTGTTATGGAAGGTAAATATATAGGTTCTACTACTCCGTTCGGTTTTGATAAAGAAGCTATGAAAAAAGGTTTTAAATTAGTGCCTAATGAAGAAGCAGAAATAGTTAAATTAATATTTGAATTATGTATAGAAGGTTTAGGAACTTCTAATATTGCAAATCACTTAAACAAAGAACATTATAAATCAAGAACAGGCTGTACCTGGACACCTCAAATGGTACGGAATATATTAAACAATGAAACTTACTATGGAATATTAACCTATGGAAAAAGAAAAGAAGTTAAGAAGTATGTTAACGGAGAAATAAAAAAAGTCAGACCAAAAAATGATGATTATGTAGAAGCACAAGGTTTACACGAGCCAATTATAAGTAAAGAGCAATTTATATTAGCACATGAAATGTTAAAAAATAATGCTACTGGAAATGCTGTTGATAAATCTAATATTCAAAATCCACTTGCAGGAATAGTATTTTGTAATGAATGTGGACACGCTATGATAAGAAGACCTTACAACAAATCTTTTAAGAAATATGACAACAGAAAATATGAAATTGATAAACCAGCACTTCAAGAACTTCTAAGAACTCATAAAGAAAAATCAGGATTATCTTTAACACAAATAGCAAAAGAATTAGGTGTAACAAGAGATCAAGTTACAGCGTGGTTTAGTCCTAAACTAGAAAAAATGCATTTGTCTAAAGTGTTTTCTGATAAATGGTTTGAACTTAAAAAATTAATAAATATAGAAACTAAGAAATTTGATAAATCTATAATGACTTATGAAAAGCCAAAAGTACAAAAAGATACTTTAATTTGTTCCCTTTCACATTGTAAAACCGTATCAAGTGAATTAGATCTTGTGGAAGATAGGCTAATTAAGGCTCTAAATCAAAAATTAGCCGATTATATTTACTATGTAGATAACTATGAGGTTTCAATAAAAAAAGAGCTTAAAAACAATTCTCGTGCGTTAGAACGTATAGAAAAAGAAATAGTTAAACTAAATAAACGATTAAAGAATGCTAAAACTTTTTATGAGTTAGAAGATTACACTAGAGAAGAGTATTTAGAAACAAAAGAGGAAGTTACAAAAGCTCTTGAAAAACTTGAAGAGGAAAAATCTAAAATTCTTAAAAGTAAAGATGATGAAAAGTTAATTAGAATAAAAAAAGCAATCCCTGTATTAGCGGATTGTCTAAAGAAATACAACACTTTAACTATACCAGAAAAAAATCAATTATTAAAAACAATTATTAACAAAGTAACTTACACTAAATTAGAAGGTGGAAGGTGGAATATTAAAGCAAGAGATAAATTTAAGCTAGAAATTGATCCTAAAATATAAGAAATAAAAAAAAGGAAGCCTGTTAAATCAAGCTTCCTTTTGTTGTGTTATTCAATTATATATACAATGTACATATTCTTCTGCTCTCCAATTATGTAATTGATTAATGCTATGGTTTTAAGCCTTTTTATTTTTTAGTTAATATAGTTTGTTGGGTTGATTTATATAACTGCACCTGTTGTAAATGTTCCAGTTCCTGCATTTTCATAGAACTTATCATTAACTTCATCATACATACCAATTTTATTATCAGATAATCTTTTTGCTGGTATGAAACTTCTTGTTAATACACCTTTTTCCCAAATCTTAACATAAGATAAACCATATCCGTTAACTGTTTTTCCTTTATCGACACCATTTGCAGTACCTCTAGCAAACGCATAAAGTGGTACTGTGTCTGGTAATGAAAACTCTGCATAAGGTATATCTCCACCTGTAACTGTAACCTTTTGACCATTAACATATAGAAGGTTAGGAGTATCTATATTATTACTATAAGTGTATGGTCTTGTTACTCCTGAAGGCATTGTAAATTTTGGATACATGTTATTATAAGTCCAATAATGGCCATTAATACCAAAAAGTTGTGTAACACCATTCCAAGCCTGTAAAATAGTAGGTGAATCGTGCCCAATCGTCACAGTATCATCTGCCTCTTTAACTTCAAATGTCGTATCTTGATTTGCTATAACTTCAGTATTGATATAACTGTTACCATCTGTAATTAAAGCATCGTAAAACTCGTAAGTTTTAACTCCTACTGTTACATCAAATGTTGCTGTTTTGCTTTGATATGTAACTGTTATTGTTGATGTTCCCTCTGTTAATTCTCCACTTAATACATAATCTGCTACCACTTCTTCAGTATCATCATTATAAAACGCTGTAACAACTAGATTTGATTTTAATTTATCTAAACTATCTGTTGTGTATACTTTTTGTGTGCCTTGTGTATAAACTGCTGTGATATTTTCTATTTCACGAGGTGCTGTAACACTAACTGTAAACATTGTTGTTTTATCTTGGTATGAAACTGTTATTGTTGATGTTCCTGTTGTAAGTGTTCCACTCAACTCATAATCAGTTATAGTTCTTCTTTCTCCATCACTATAAACTGCTGTAACAACTAAATTATCTTTTAAATTATCTAAGTTATCATTTGCATATATAATTGTTTCGCCTTGTGTATATACTGCTTCTATTGATGATAATACTACTGGAGCAGAAACATTAACTGTAAATGTTGTTGTTTTGCCTGAAGCAGTTACAGTAATATTTGAACTACCCTCTTGTAATGTTCCGCTTAATGTATAATCAGTTATAGTTGTTGTACTTTCATCTGAGTAATGACCAGTTACAACTAAATCCTCTTTAAGTATATCTAAACTGTCATCTGGGTATATCTTTTTTGTACCTTGTGAGTATACCGCTGTTATAGATTGCAATGTTGGTGCAGGTATTACGTTAACAGTGAACGTTGTTGTTTTACCTGAAGCAGTTACCGTTACTGTTGTTTCGCCCTCTTTTAATGTGCCAGAAAGAGTGTAACCAGAAGCTGGTATTGTAGTTGTAGAACCATCTGAATATACTCCAGTTACAACAAGATTAGTTTTAAGAGAGTTTAAGTCTGTATTTGGATATACTTTTTGACTACCTTGAGTATAAACTGCTGTAATCGATGTTAATGATACACTTGAAGCTGTACTAACTCCTCTATCACTTAATATTTCCCATTCATTGTTTGCATTTTTATATTTTAATACAACTGGAGCTGGGTTTTCTAATTCTCCCAATTTGCTCTTTATTGCTTGTAATATACAATCGTGTATTCTTATATAGCCCAATCTGCTTGGGTGGCAACCATCAGGAGCATATAAATTTTTTAAAGTTTCACTATGTGCTATATCCATACCAGTGTTTGTCATAGTATCAATAAATGTAATAGAATATTTTGTACACATTTCTTTTATTGCATTTCTATAATCATATAATGTTTTACCGTTTGTTTTTATTGTGTCGGAATTATAACCTAGACTTATATGTATTGGAGAACAAAAGAATATTCTTCCATAGGGATATTTATTTATTAATCCTTTCATTAACACATTCAAAGCTCCATAAAAAGTATCTGTATTTGTACTAGAGCTATCACCGAAAGTTTCTTCTGCTGTTCCTTGTTCTGCTCTTTTTGCAAAATCGTTAGTTCCGCCCATTACTATAACAATATCTAAATCGTCTCTCATTTTTACATATCTTTCACACATAGCATTAGAACCCCAACCAGTTCCTACTAATGTACCACTTACACCGTAATTAATAACTTCTCCAAAATCTTCTGCTAGTAGTTTAGGATAAGTTGTTCCATTACCACCAACACCGTAAGTTATACTATCTCCTAAACAACCAACTTTTAATGTTTTCAAATAGGATGTATTGTTCCCTTTAGCTCTGCTTGTATCTATCCATAATGTTTCATTACCAGTAGGTACTTCATCACCAATGCTAATAGATGAACCATCTGCTGTTATGGATATGTTTTCTTTCTCAAATAAATTTTGACCATTTATTGTTGCAAATTTATCTTTATTAACCCCAAGTGGATTGTCTTGTGTACCTGCACCAGTTATAGTATCATCGTGTTCTATTGATGGTATACCGCCTCCACCAGCACCACTATTATCTTCTATTTCTTTTAATTTACTATCTATAATTTTCATATTAGCATTTAAAGAATTTTCTTCTGCTGTGATATTAAATTTATCTTCTTTATCATATAAAGTTAACCCATAATTATCTGTTTGTTTCATTATGTTTCTACCTCCTCAACTGTTTTATTTTCAAAATAAGAAACTATTAATTGTTCTATGTCTGCTACTTGATTTTTGTCTAGTTCTCCACCTTGAATAATTGTTAAAATATCTCTTAATGTTTTTTCTAAACTATATAAACTAATATTAGCAATCTTATCTTTTACAACTGAAACACCGTCTACTAGTACATCATCAACTTTTCCGCCTGTTCCACCACCGCTAAAGTTCTCCATCATTTCTTCTATTTGTGCTATGTATATTTCCCATTCAGTAGGAGTTGGTAAAGCTTCATTTTCTGTTACAATTTCCCCTGCACCTTTATTTACATCTATTACTATTAAGTTGGTAGATATTTGATATGTTTTTACTTCTCCCCCTATCTTGTAACCTACAAATCCTATTGAGTAAGCTCCCTCTAGCGTTTGATCTACAAATATTTTATTGTTAATAACCGCAAATGATTTACCAGTATCTTCACCTACTTTAGTCATTATTGCTGCTATCGTTAAGTCTTTCCAACTGTCGTCATATTCTACATCTGCTTCATAATAGGAGATAGAGCCAGAATTAATAGCTCGTGTTTCTTCTATAGTTAAAACATCTTTGTTTAATATAAATTTCATTTTCTCCTCCTCATAAAAACAAGAGCAGTATTTCTACTGCTCCCTTTAGTTATTCAATGTCATTTTTATTTATCCAGCCTGTAACCTGTGAAGCGTTACCTACATTACCTTTAGAGTTTGTAATTCTAATTCTTCCGTTTATTACTTTGTTGTCCCAAAAATAATATGTACCTGTTTTTCTTGCTACTACTTTTGATGATGTTGAACTAGTATATAAAGCAACATTATTTAACTTTACTTCTTTCCCTGCTGCTAATACATCATTGTTTTCAACTGGCACTGCTTTGCCTGTATTTGTTGTAATAAATGCGTCAATACCTTTTCCTTTTAATTCATTTACTAATTTATTTGCGTTTTCTTCTTTTGAGAATGCCCCTAGCTGTACTTTATATAAGTTATCAATATAAACAATATATGTATCATAACCTTTTGCTTTTAATTCGTTTGCATAGTTGTTAGCATTTTCTTTTTTGGCAAATGCTCCAACTTGCACTTTATACAGTACATCTGGATTTTCTTTTTGTTCCACGTTTAACAATGCCTTTACATCTGCCCTAAAAGTATTCATTGACTTACCATGTTTAGGAAACCAATGCATTACGTCTGCATGATTAGAAGCAATACCTTTTTTATATCCTTCACAATGACATAAAACTGTATTTTCATTTATATCCCAATTGTATTGTTTAGCTAACATTGCAACTAATTCTACCGCTTCTTTATATACCTTGTTGAAGTAATTAACATCACTTAATCCGTCTTCGCAAATTTCTACACCAATATGTGTATTGTTAGCGTCATCTCCTGCATGCCAACCTCTCATATCCCACGGTAATGTTTGTACTGTTATAATATTTTTATTTTTATCGTATCCAATAAAGCCATGCACACAAACTTTTAAGCCTGATCTATTCCAATCATTATTATTTTGATTTACTCCTAATACTTCGCCATTATCTGAAACGTAACGTCTAACATTTGGATTGTTTGCACCTGTTGAATGAAGCATAAAACCCTTTGGTTTAATAGTTAGTCCCTTTTTGTAGCACTCATTGTTTGTTAAAAATTTTTGTACTAAATTCATAATAAATTTTCTCCTTTCAAAATGTTTCACGCAAAACAAAAGAGCTATGCTTTTGCATAACTCTTATTCCTTGTTATTAATTTCTGGAAGCCCTGCCACACTTGTTAATAAGCTTAATATTCCTGCTAGCAATGAAGCACTGCCTACCATTACCCAATCAATATCACTCATTACTGTACCTACTCCTATAAGTGATACTGTTGTCTGTGCCACTGTTTTTATTGCCCTTACTCCTGCTGCTTTTAACCACTCTTTGTTGAACATAATATCACCTCCCTTTAATCTATTAATTCGAACTCTCTAATGCGTTCCATTATTTCATCTATAAAACTGTTTCCTCTAAGCTTTTTATATAACTCATAGCTATATTGAATACTTTGTAACTGGTAACGTGTTATTTTTCTTTCCTCTTTGCAACGATCATAAATTGCTAGAATGTCGTTCCTTAACGAACACTTTGTACCTTTAAGAATAGACTTTGCAAAAACAACTAATACCCCAATTTCTCCTACAAAGAATGTTATAAGCACCCAAAATTCTTTTAGAAAATTAAGTATTTCCACCGCTTTTCTCCTTTCTATTAATTCGTTGATATTCGTGTGTGATATCTTATACCATATTTAACTGGATTAGCGTGGTATATTATATTTAATGTATTAGTCGTTGAAGTGCTTTCAACCCTCATAGTTGCTGTTCCATAATTAATACCTTCCGCTGTGCCAATTGGTATCACCGTCAATGTTTTAGGTAAATTTATAGGCACTCCATTTGGCGCAACACGATATGGTGTATTTGCAACTATATTTGTAATCTCTGTTGGTGTCGCTTCAAGTCTTAATTCAGCATAATCATCATATACTTTTATACGATTAACAGACACGTTAAAAATAGGGTCTATATTTGAAAATTCAGTCGTATAATAATCCACTAAACCAAAAGGATTTCTATTTGCACTAATTCTTTTAAATGGTAAATACCTCATAATTTCATTAAGTTCACAATTTGAAAAAATAGGTTCAAAATTGCTTTCCATAATTAAGTTAAAGCTATACAAATATGTAGCAGAAGCTCCATTTGGAAAATTATATTTTTCGTTTACACTCTGAATAAACTTTATAAAGGTAGGGGAACTTTTGGCTTTTTCATTGTAAATGGTAGGATTTATATATACTTTCAATCCTTCTATTAACAATAATTGGTTGTTATCATTAATAATTGACGTGTGATATGTATCTATATAACAGTTAGTCAAAGACGCTTGAGCTTTAATATTAAAACCTATACTCTCGTCTATCTCGAATTGTGATGATAACCAACAATGTACCCCAGTAAAGTAGTTTATTCCATTTCTATTATCTACTCCTATTCGACAATCACGTATTAATACATCATAAAATTTACTATCAGTTCCATTAATATAAATCCCTGTACTATCATTATTAGACGTGTTATTTATACGTATATTTTTACCTATGATATTACCTTGATTGATATAAATACCATATGTTTTCACGTTTTCGATAGAAACGTGTTCAATAGTATAAGTAGTAGCATATTCAACATAAATTCCACCACATAAATTATTACAATCAATAACTATATTATGTAGAATTTTACCACCGTTATTTGATGTGTTTATTCTAAAAATATAATCTAAATTCTCATTAGTTGTAGTGACAATAGCGTTCCCAAAATCTAATTCTTGATGTGGATATATTGTCAATTTTTCATTCACAATATATGTTTTCGAAGGATTAGATTTAATTAATATTTTGTTAGACAACGCCAACATAGTTTTAAAAGCATTGGTATCATCATTAATACCATCACCGTAAGCGCCAAACTGCAACGGATTTACTTCGTTTTCAATAATCAATTCAGCAACAAAACCATTATTTAATATATGAACGCTTCCACCATCATCAACATCATTTTCAGTAGCTTCTCTTATTAAATAATCAGCTCCACCACCATCATTAGCTTCATAATAACCAAGTGTTTTAACGTAGTAGGTATTTAATAAAGTAGTATCTGCTTTCATATCAGCAACACTATTAAAATGTTTTATTTTCTTCAAACTTTCATTTGCATTTTCAAATAAATCGTTTATTTGTTGCTCGTATTCATTTATTTTATTAAAATAAATTTCAAATACATTTGCTTCTGGGACTTCACTTTCAATAGCGTCTTCTTCATAAGAACCCTTTATTACAGTACATTCAATTGGGTGTAATGATAATCTCTTTTTCAAGCTTTCATCTTCATTTAAAATGTAACCATAAATTCCAATTGTAAATTTACTTTCTTTTTCTAAAACTTCATAAGGTAAATAACAAGAGTTAAAATAATTTTCTCCTTCTGCTACGAAATTAGTTATTTCAACTTCAATTGGATTTTCTAAATGTTTACTGTTAAACACTGCAAATAAACGTAAACCGTCTTGATCTGCTTTCGGACTAATAAAATTAAAATCTAAAATGATATTGTTACAGTTACCGATAAGGTATTTTTAAACCGTTATTTACGCTTTGTGTTGTTTTGTTGTCACTATCATAAATACTGTTAACTTTTATTTGTCCGTCAACATTTATTTTAATTATTTTCATTTATTTATCTCCTTTCTTTTCATAATAAAAAGAACAACTTACTTAAATTATTCTAATTTAAATGTTTATAACCTATAATATATTCTGGAATAGCAACAAGACTGTTGGGGGTTGTTTCTACGTGTTCAGCCCCGTATTGTCGATATTCGCAGCCATTTCCAAATGTTGCAGTATTCCCAGATATATCAGTTAATATTCTCCTAGAATTCATGTGTCTTGATGTATCCAATAAACATGCACCAATCGGAAGCAAACCTGTTGACATATGATAACTACTTTCATAATAATCTCTAAATATAACTACCATCATATCATAATTATCTATACTATCATTTAATGTTACTGTTTGTGCTTCAAATCCGAGTTCGTCGGACGGAAATCGATTAGTCCATAGTATTTTCCCTTTTATTGCATTTTCTATATTATCTTGCATTTTATTTAAGTTAGTTGCATTTAATGCAGGCTCTTGACCATTTACAAAATTAATCTTATCCATTATTTTTCTCCTTTCAATTCTTTAATTTCTTTCTGCAAACTCTCTATTGTTTCTTGTTGTTCTTGAATTGCTTTCATACATACAGAAACCATTGAATATATATCTACACCATCATTATTTTTAGATGTTATTTCTTCTGAATAATTGTAGTTATCTCCAATTACAAAACCTATATGTTTTTTACTAGTATCTTTTTCATTTTTCAAGTGATATTTATATATATCTGTTGCTTTTACTATATCTAAAGCATTATCAAGTTTTTCAAAGTTCTTCTTTTCTTCTGCTTTTGATGTTTGTGTTAATACTGGTGTTGTTATTCCAGTGTTTTTTATCAGTGTTTGTTTCCAACCACTTCCAGTTTCGCCACCTACATCAATAATTGCTTCACCATCACAAATATAACCATGAACTATTGCTGAAGTTCCATCACCATATTTAGATATTGAAAATTCACAAGTTTTTTCATCATTGAAAGTAGTAGTTCCTATATGAGTATTTATAATACCGTCATCATCACTGGTAAAAACACCAGTACTGGAAATGTTTGTTTCAGTATCATCTAATTGATTAATGCCACTTACTTTAATATTATTTCCCACATTTAATTGATGGAAATATGAAGAAATTATTCCTAAAGCCACTGTATATCTGTTGTGTTTTGTGTCATATATAGATAAAGCTGTTGTTGATGAATATGGATCAATTGCAAATTTTCCATTTTGACTTAAATAACCACCACTGTTTATTGCTCTAAGAATATATAACCAATCTAAAGGATCAACATTTCCATTGTTATCAATATCGTATTTTTCCAATTGTTCTGTTGTTGGAACTATTTCTTTCATTATTATTTTCTTTATTATATCTATGTCTGATGAAGTAAATGCCCCAAACGTTTCATTTATTTCTGTTGTAAATCTTGCAGCTTTTCCGTCTATATTTATCTTGTCCGCCTTAATAACAGCACCAGAGGTATCGTTATTAATAGCAAGAGTAATATTAGCACCGTTGAAATCTTCATTATTCACCTTCTTTCCTACTTCTATATTTATTTCTGTAGCTGTTTGTTTTAATTGAGAATAATTAGTTTGTGCGTTGTCTTTTGTTTCATAAGCTGCTGATACTGTGCTTGTTATGCTTTCTGCGGTTTGTTTTATCTCACTATCTAATTCTGCTCTCGTTGCAAATTGTGTTGTATATATGTTTTGTACCATTAATCTTACAAATAAATAAGCTTTATCGTAGCCTAATAATTTAACAGTATAATCACCGTCATTAAGCAATATTCTTGGATATTCATAATTTATAATTTGTGGTGTATCTAATATATAAGTTGTTCCGTCTGCGTTATATCCTACTCTCTTGTTTACTACACAGCTCAATCCATCATAATCTAATATAAATTCATCATAGTTTTCGCTATCATAATAAAGTAAATCGCTAGGCAATTCATAATCAATTTCTTCGTTTGTAGTAGTATTATAAAATCTTAACGTTCTAACTTTTGGATATAATGTGTCACTAGGATATAAATTATTATGAGGATATAAATATGATATATTTTCTTCTATCGGTCTTATTACTATTCTTATTGGCTCACTTTGATTGATATTATATAATTGCACTTCTGCGTTGTTGTTTTCAGCAGAAGTTGTGATATCAGCAATTTCACTTATTGATGATTTTATTTCATCAACTGTTTGTTTTACTTCTGATATTGAGCCGTCCAGTTCAGAAACCGTTGTACGTATTCCGTCTTGATCCATTTCAAGCTCTGTTATATCGTCTTTAATTACCTCAATTTTTTCGTCCGTTTTTGTAACTACGTTTTTTATCGAAACATTAAAGCTATCCTTTGTTAGTTCTAATTCTCCCGACGCTGTTTCTTTGTATTCTTCAAAGTCGCTTTTTTCCACATAATCTTCTATAACTTCCATAGTAATAAATTCACTATCTTGTATAATAGATGATACCTCTGTTAATACTTGACTTTTTACATTTACTAAGTCCTTATTTACAACATAATCGCTATTAATTTTCTCGATTTTTTCTATCGCTGCACTTGCTTTATCGTAATTAGTTAAAGCATTATCAGTTAGCGTTTTTTTGGTTTCTCCTAATGTAATAGTTGTATTTGCAGGATTAAATAAATTTAATTCTATCTTTTCGAGAACATATACAATATCATTTAAGCCGTGAGGTAAACTTAAAATTTGTATGTTATCTAAAAAGCTAAAGTTATATATATCATCACCGTTTGCTAAATCAACAGCTTTTAACTCTATTGTTTCACTTAACATTACACTATCTGACAAATACTCTTTTGCTTTTTTCATCAAATTT
Organism: Bacilli bacterium; assembly: GCA_045589955.1. GTDB lineage: Bacteria > Bacillota_I > Bacilli_A > ML615J-28 > CAG-313 > CAJGCS01. The sequence goes on from JAZNQD010000063.1 coordinate 17,896, forward strand.
TCTGGTGATGTTATGTCGTCAAAAGTTACGTTTTCTGGGTTTGCATAAATCACTCCAAGCGCTTTTGCTCTGTCTTCATCTATAATATAATCCAACCCATTGTTTACACTTTTTATTGTCAACCTTTCGCCTGTTTCATTTCCTGCTTCATCTGTTAACATTGCACCATAAGGAATACAAGCAGTTGCTATATTGCTTGCACTAATTAATTTAGAAATGTCTAAAAGATTAACTCCACACTCTATTTTTTGAGTTGCTATATATGGAGGTTTTTTATAATAATTTATAATAGGCATTTCTTCCTCGTTATAAGTTATAAACAAATAACCGCTATATGTTTTAATTATTTTGTCTGATATAATATCCCAAGTTTTTAAAGCACTTTCAGAACTAAAGTTTACTTTAAAGTTTGGATCTTCTACTTCTATATCTCCTACAATAAAACGTTGATAAGGCTGTACTTGCGAATTATGATTATTAATTAAATCTATGAAAAAAGACTTTAAGGAAACGGTTTTTCCTCTCAAGTCAAAGGGTCTATAAACACTGTCTAATAGAAAAGCAAGCTCTCCCTCACAGTCAACAGTTTTAGTTTTATTAAAACTTTGTTTATCTTCTAAAACTCTCCCTCTGAAAATTAATTTATTTCTTTGATACACTTTAATGATTGACTTCATTTTTTTAATATGTTCAAAATATCTATGAGTGCTTGCTATATTGAATACAAAAGAATTTGTTTTGTTTTTTTCTTTACTTAGTTTTGCATTTGTTATTGTCATATCTTCGTGGTCTATATCATCTAGTCGCCAGTCATAAAGTATATAATCGTCTAATTTTACCTGGAACATTCTGACCTCCTTTATAAAAAGAAGCAAGCTTAAATTATAAGCTCGCTTCCTGCCACTCTATTTTTATTGTTCCTGTTCCTGTTACAGTTATATTTGTTGCTCCTTCTTTAAGGTACATATTCAAGTATTCATAAGTACCTGCACTAAGACTTATCTCTTTATCTTCAAACCTTATACGCATTACAGAGCTTACTGTAATTGTAGGCACAGTTCTTTTTCTTTCATTATATAGAACAATGTCTTCTGTGCCATCTATAGTAGCTTCATAGTACGTTTTAGATTTTTTATATTTATAAGGATAGCAAGTTGCTTCAAGCGTAAACTTTCCTTTTGCTTTGTTTATAGTAAATCCATTAATTGATAATCTCCCTATATAATAATAATTTAGATCGTCATAATGAATTATCTTAAATCGTTTACCGTGTATCTTATTGGCTATCATACTTATCTTTGTTGGTAAATCAGCAAATTTATCAAGCAAAGAAAAGGTGTACTTATTAACTCTGTCCTTATATTTTATTTCGTCGCCTGTTGCTTCGCTTAAATCTATTGTTCCGTCTCCACCTTCATTTTCGATTAATTCAGTTTTAGGAGAAGGTAGAGGAATTTCTTTGCTATTTAAGATTAAGCCCCAGTCGCCATAGCTTTCTATTGTTTCCCCTGTTTTTATGTCTTCTAAAACAATTTGCGGTATTATATAAATCACCTCCACTAAAAAAAGATACTAATTGTTAGTATCTTTATATCTCCATATATATCCACCTGCGGTTTTAATATTGTCTTTACAGCATTGGCATATACTACTTCGATTTATATTTAATTTACTTCCTGCTTCTCTTATGCAATCCCATTCTTTTATGAAATCACCTTGTAAATTATACTGTATAATTTTTTTTGACCTATGGTGTTGATTTCCAAATTTTCGTTTTATTAAATTCGTATTATATGCATGTTGTTCGTTTTCACTTCTGGTGTTCCACTCTAATCGGCTTGCCCTGTTATCCGTTTTTATGCCGAAATTTATGATTTACTTCTGGTTTATTCTCAGGGTTAGATACAAACATTATACCTACTAATTTATGTACCGAGAATTTCTTTTCTGTTCCATTTTTGTTTAAACCAATTATCAAGTAACCATGTTTATTACTAAAAGGGTTAATTACAGTTTCTTTTAATAGTCTTTTTTTATTGCCTTTACATCTTACATATCTAGGTAGGCTTTTAATTCTTCCGCAAGTCGCTTACCTGATAATATCCAGTGTAGTCATGTTCAACCCCATTTTCAATAAAACAAATATCTTTCCATGTTTCTTGCATAATATAACTCCATTCCCTCCACTCTTGAATTTAAGTAAAGGCAACACGAATGGAGTTGTGCTTTCAATAGGTTAATTACTCCTATCTAGCCTTTTACATATTATACCACATTTTACATATTTATACAACCGCTAACGACCTCTGCCCCTTTTTTCTGTTAAATCACCTAGCGACCTATCCATTGAATATGTTAAAGCTCCAACTACTTCCCCTGTATCCATAACAAGTTGCCTTTCTGTCAATTGTGGTAGATACATAGATAATATATTTAAGATATTATCCATTTTTGAAGTTAATTCAGCGTTTTGTGAAGCAACTGAACTTTGTATCATATTTAATAAACTATTTGTTCCAACAACAGTTTCACTACCTTTTTCTCCACCTGCCATTAATTGACCATTAGCATTAACTCCAAAAGCTGTAGGTTTATCCATAATAAAGCCATGATCCATTGCTTTTGCGTACCAATCAATACCTAGTTTTGGAATAGAACCCTCTAATAAATCACCTATTTTCCAGCCAGACGGTTTAATGCTAAAGTGAGGCATTTTGATATTTGGGAACTCTAATTTCATTCCTGTAAAGAAACCTTTTACTTTATCAACAATACCCTTGATTTTATCCCTTGCAGCTTCAATAGGTTTTGTCATTGCGAGTTTTACTCCGTCCCACGCACTTTTTGCTATATTTTTAATACCATTAAATACACTAGAAATTGTGTTTTTTATTCCATTTACAACACTAGAAATTGTGTTTTTAATTCCGTCCCAAATACTTTTGATTGTATTTCCAATGCCGTCCATAACACTTTTAATAATATTCTTTATTGCGTCCCATACTGAAGAAATAACCGATTTTATTGCATTAAGGATATTTTGAATACTATCTTTTACACTAGTCCAATCACCCTTTATCACACTAAAAATAATGTTCATTACATTTGCAATAATGGTTTTGATTGCGTTCCAAACAGTTGAAATTACATTTTTTATAGAATTAATAACAGTTGTAACAACATTTTTGATACTGTTCCAAATGGTTGAAAATACATTTTTTATAGAATTTAAAACAGTTGAAATTACGTTTTTAATACTATTCCATATAGTTGAAACCACATTTTTAATTGATGTGAAAACAGTTGTAATATAATTCTTAACTGCATTAAAAACATTTTCAATATGTTCTTTAATGTTTTGAATTGCTGGGTTATCTTTTCCGATACTATCCCACATTTTGCCGAACCATTCCCCAATACCTGCAAAAACGTTCTTAATTCCATTCCAAATACCTTTAAAAATATTTATAACACCTTCAACTAATGAAGAAAATATTTGTGGTAGTGCTACAACAATTCCTGCAACAACTTGTATTAATCCTTCAATAAGTGCTGGAAGGTTATTAAGAAGTCCAGTAACGATCATTGCTATAATTTGTGGTAATGCGTCAACTAATGCTTGAATAATTTGCGGTATTGCTTGAACTATCCCTAAAGTAAGTTGAATTAGTCCCTCAATCAGTGCTGGTAAGTTTTGCAACAAAGCATTAACTATACTTATAATGATTGCTGGTAAATAATTGATAATTGGTTGTATAATTTCAGGCAACATTGTGCAAAGTGTAACAATTATTGAGACAAGTCCGTCAATCAATGCTGGCAATAATGTCGGCAATGCTGAAACAATTGCTTCTATCAATGAAGGCAATGCTGAAACAAGTGCATTAATAATACCTACAAAAGCATTAATAATATCTGGTAAACAGCTAGTTATCGCGTTTGCCAATCCTGGTAAAACTTCTACAAAAGCATTAACTAACGATGTTGCAGCACCAACTATTGAAGGCAATAAGCTTGATACTAATTCAGGTATCTTTGCAATAATTTTAGGTGCTAATTGTTCAACTAACTGTACAACTCCATCAAGTGCTATTTCAACTCTAGGCAATACATTGTCTGCAACCGTAGAAACAGAGTTAACGAAATTATTTATTTCGTCTTCAAGCGACATATCACTACTTATAAACGCTGTTAATAAATTTTGCCACGATCCTTTCATTGCGTTTATACTTCCTGATATTGTCTTTGAGGCTTCTTCTGCTGTTGTTCCTGCTATACCCATTTCTTCTTGTATTACGTGTATTGCGTCTACTACGTCTGCATAAGAAGATATATCATATTTTATACCTGATATTTTTTGTGCGTCATCTAAAAGCCTTTGCATTTCTTCTTTTGTGCCACCATACAATATGTTCAACAAAGGTCGTTAATCTTTGTCCGTTTTCATAAGAAAACTGCTATATATTTCTATATAGTTCAGACTATCTCTTGACTGTTTCCAGTCCCTCGCACTTCCACCCACTTAGGTGTACTCTACTCCATTAAAAAAGACACCTATAAATAGATGTCTTTTCCTGTTTCGATAGTCGTTACACGTTCATAAAATTACTTTTTTGAGTTGTATTCAAATTTATAATATCTTGTTTTTCCTCTTCGCCCATATGTGCCTTTTTTTAACATATGAGTAATATTAGATATTGTAGTATCAAATTCTTTTGCAACGTCCGTTATTCTATTAAATTCTTTTATATCTCCATTAATATGAGTAACGATAATTTTCTCACTTCTTACTCCATATGTATTAAACCTTGAATTTTGTTCTTCATAAGTTGCCCACCTTAAATTATCAATAGAATTATTTTGTCTATTTGTGTCTTTGTGATCAACTGTTGGTTTGTTTTGTGGGTTTGGAATAAAAGTTTCAGCTAAAAGTCTATGTATAGTACATTTTTTAGCTTTGTTGTTTTTCCATAAATCCACACATACATAATTATTTTTCTTATTAATGTAAGTTTTTAATATTTTACCTGTTTTTTCGTTTCTAACTTCTCCGATTTTCATTAATAGAATAATTTTCGTTAAAATAAATCTTTCTCCAACTCATAACAATATTTCTCCTTTTCCACGTTAAAACTAACTTTATTATACATTATTTTGGAAATATTGTCAATATATGTAATTTTATGCTTCGCACGGTATTTTCTACAACTTTACTTGTTTAGAGTTCCACCGTTTTCACGAGGTTTATACTAAGCAATGTTTTATTTTCCACGTTTTACCTAGTTTTAAGTTATCCAACATAGTATAGTTTTGCTTTGCGAAACCTTGATAAGCATTTTGTATGCTCTCCATACTTGAACCCATTTTGTTAGCATTGTCGGACATATCAGTAATTGCCATATCTGCCTTTTCTGCTGCCTTTGCAGTATCTCCATCTAAGCTTTGCAATAAGCTTGCTGAAAAAGATGTTACAGTTTCCATATAGTCATTTGCCGAAAGTCCTGCGGTTTGATAAGCATTTTTTGCATATTCTACAACTTTATCTGAACTTTTCCCAAATAAAGTTTCAACACCGCCCACTAATTGTTCATAATCAGCGTATGACTGAATAGATTTTGTTACTAAGGCTGTTACACCTGTCGCTGCTGCACCAAGTCCAACCGCAACTGTTTTCCCTACTGCCATAGCTCCTCTGCCTAGCTTTGAAAAGAAAGAAGACATTTTACTACTAGCCTTATCTGCTTCTCCTAGTGCATTCTTTAATCCGCTTATAAATTCTTCATCTTTTAATAGAATAGAACCTTGTATTTTAAAAACTTCATTTGAAGCCATTTTTAACCTCCTTTCTTTTTTATTGTGGAGGTTTAAATCCACTTAATATGTTTTGTGAATTTTGAGCTATATTCCTAGCTTCATCTTTGGTTATAGAATTTTCATTATTTACTTTCTCGCTTTCTTTTCGCCACTCATCATAAGATTTGTCATTAAGTGGCAAAGTAGCTAGGTACATTTCCCAATATTTATCTTCGTTATATTGTTTGAATAAATACTCGATACTTTCAGGAAAATTACCTGCTAAAATGCAATTATCGACAAAATAAAAAGGACTTGCGTATCTACTACACAACAAGTCCATAAATTCTATATATCCTATTTGATTAATTTTGATACAGCCTTGAAAAAACCCAAAAATTCCTCTTTCTTAATGAAGTCAATAATCATTCCCATTAATACATCAATGTCTAATGCTTCAACTTCATCTTTACTTAAATTACTTGTATTAGCTAACATTTCAAAGATTTCCTCGCAATCTCCTAACCCTTCAAAAAGAATTTGAGCTGCATCTAAAATAATAGTTCCACCAGAAACAAGAGTATTATTATCTTCCTCGTTGTTTCCTGATAGCATTTTTACAACATTCTTATTTTGTAATAGATCAGTAAATCTGTTTAATTTAATTTTTGCTAATATCTTTATCATTAAAGGCACATCTTTTGCACATAGCTTTCTAAAAGTATAAGGTTTTATAATTTCAACAACTTCCATTGTTGTATTTTCTGTAGTTTGATTATTTTCTTTCATTATTTTTTCTCCTTTTAAATAAAATAAAAAAGGGTACTTTAAAGTACCCTAGTTACTAAACACCTTCTGCTGTTTGTGGATAATAAATTGTATATGGTAAATGTTCTAAATCGTCTTGTTCAAATGAAGCTGTACACTCAGCTGTTATTGTGAATGTAGAAACTTCTTTGTTTTTAGGCTCTAATTCCATAGCTCCTGTTAAAATAGCATTTTCCATTATAACTATAATTTGTTTTCCACTTGTTAAAGTTCCAACATAAGCTACATTTTCAAAGTAATCTTCATCTGATATATCTCTTACTGATTTATAGACTTTATATCCTTCTACGTTAGCTGAAGTATCTTCTTGCATATGTAAAGCTTGTGTTATATTAGCTTCGTTCAATTCAAGTAAGTTAACTTCCATTGTTGCTACTTCTGCAACTTTCTTTGTTAATCCTCTAACTTTTACTGTTGCTCCGTCTGCTTCAATGTCTAAATATTCAGGTGTTATACTTACTTTCCCTCCACCAGATGTAGCTCCTAATATTTCACCTGTCCAACCTGTACCTTCTTCATATTTAAGGTTTTTATAGTAAGCTCCTGCACCTAATAATATTTCTTGTGGTGTGTTTGCTGTTATACCGTGTGTTTTTAAACCTGCCATTTTTCTATCTCCTTTCCCATAGACTAAAATCTAGCCTAATTTCTATTTTTCTTAAATCATTACTTTCAGCATACTCACTATTACTATTAAAATAATTGATACTAATACTAGAACCATTACTTAATACTTTTTTATATTCAGCAAAGTAATTTTTAACTTTATTATCTATTTCAACTAATTTCTTAAATGAGTTGTTTCTATCCCAACCAACTAATAAAATTTGTCCCTCTGTTAATCCGCTTTCTGCTACATAATTATCAATAAAATATTGACCTACAAAATACGGATAAGGAACTGGTGTTGTTTTCCACTCCATAAAATCATAGTTTATATTCAATTCTTCCATTGCTTCCGCAAATGTTTTTAATAAATCATTCATTTATTCAACCTCGCATAATGTTTCCCAGCTTCCTGAGATATCTTTTTCCTTTTAGTCAAGTAAGCTTTATATAGCATTTGTTTAGGCTTCATACCTGTTGTGTAATGTGTCTTGCCCTGATCGTCTTTATAAACCCAACCGCCTTTTCTACCGTTCCCCTCTATAGCATATTCTCCTGTGCCTTTTTCAACCCAAATAGAATATTCTAATGATGAACCAATATAGGCTGCTAGTTTATTTTCATCAACCATACTATCTGTACCAAAAGATCTCTTTAAGTCTCCTGTTTGTACCGGTGCGTTTCTTTGCGTTTGAGAAACCATACTGTCTTTTGCTTCGTGTAAAAAAGCTATCCCACATTCTTTAAATTCTTCTAAGAACTTTTTACTATTATCCTTGAATTTAAAATCTGCTTTGATATTCATAGCTACTCACCTTTATATCTTAGATAAATTTCATATTGCTTATTTAATTCCATAGGATTATCTATAAGCAATACGTCAAATTCTTTATCATTACAGATAGCTGTTAATTGACTTGTTTTAGGTATTTTCCCTTTTACTTTTTCAAGTTTCTTATAATCACAAATAAATATGTAATCACTTTCTTCTGTCTTAGTATTATAGATAGAATGTTTAGTATCGCTAGTTGACATATCAAGAAATCCAAAAAAAGTCATATAGTCTACAACTTCTGGTATTCTCTCACCTATGTCGTTTTTGGTATACTCCCCTGTTTTAACCTTTAAAACTAAATTAATGTTTCCACCTATCATAACTAAAATCTCGCTTTCTCATATTTACTGCAAAAGCCTAATAACTCTACCGGATAACCATATTTCATATTATCCTTATTATTAGCGTAGCTTACTGAATGCCTTGAAATTGTTTCACTTGCTATTCCTACTTTATTCTTTGTAGAATTTGGGCTTACTTCCCACTTCAAAAGCTCAATAGCTCCTTCGATAACGTCTAATGGATATTCAACTTTTGTAAGTAGGTTATGCTCGCTATCATAAACTTCTTCATTAAATACTATATTTGCGTCTGTAATTTCTTTAATTGTATATAAACCATTATTTATACTTTCAGAAATCTGTATTGTATCTCCTACTTTAAAATATGGACTGGTATTATTTATTTTATTACCACTAGAACTTGCGACAATCCTTTTTAAGCGGTTTTGAAAGTTATTACTAGTAACTTGTCGTATCGTCTGCTCAATTGCCTTCATTTTTCGTTCTAGTGTGTCTTTTGGAATACCTTGAAACTCATTTATTTGTTTTAGTTTTTCAATGCTTATTAGCAATTTAACTCACTCCTTTCAATTAAAAAAGAGCGATTATATTAAATCGCCCTTAAACACCTGCTACTGCTGCTGTTTTTAAGATTACAACTTTTGCTTCGTTTGTTAAAGCTGGCATACCGTGTGCTGTGCAGATAATTTCATCTCCAACACCTTGATGTCTTTTATGTTCAACTAAGTTTCCTGCTTTTAAGAAGTATGTTACTGCTGGCATATCATCTTCTGTTTCAGCGTCATTATTTAATTTGATTATTGGATTTAAGTAAACTCCATCTTCTTCTTTTACTTTATTTGACACTACAACGTCGCAACCTGCTATTTTACCAATAGAACCTGTTGTCATAACTTTTCCGTCGTATTTGTCTGCTGAAATAAAGTTTTCGTCTTTTCTTAATTGTGTTTTTTGTTTGCTATGAATTAAGATAACTTTTGCGCTATCTTCTTCTTCATTAAACATATCTACACCGTCAACAATAGCTTCATAATCTAAAACTGCTGCTGATTTATCAACAACGTTTTTACTTTCATATAAAACTGCTACTCTGTCATTGTCTAATTTTTCGCTTATAGATAAAGCGATTTGAGCTGTTGCTGTTCCTGTTGGGTTACCATAACCTGATAATTGAGCTTCGTCTGTTAGCATAACTGCTTTACCAATTTTCTTAATTCCATATTCTGATGTTGTGAAAGCCATTTTAGTAGTGTCAATTGGTTGACCTTCTTCTAAATCTTGTGCTTCTCCAATATATCCCCATTTTGGTACTGTTACTGTTGAACCTGGTGTTCCTTGTAGAGTATTATCTACTTTGATATACCCTGTCATTACTGCTTTCTTTTCTACTTTTGCGTTGATCATATCTGATACAACTTCTGGGTCAAATACGTCCCCATTTACTAATGTTGTTACATTTGTTAAATCTGCCATTTTAAATTCCTCCTATTAATTAATTTAATTTTTTTTCGCTAATGCGTTATACATTTCTGGATTTTCTTTCTTCAACTCAACTTTTGAAGAATACCCCATTTTGTCAAACTGCTCCTTTGTAATTGTTTCAGCTTTAGGGTCTTTAATATTTGGTAGATTGTTTATGTCTACCTCTTTTTTGCTTTCAACTTCGAAATTGCTAGGATAAGCTGTTTTAATATCTTTTACATCAAACCCTTTTAATTCTCCGTTATCATCTAATTTAAGCTCTTTGTTCTCTTGTTTGATCTTGTACATCAAGTAATCTAAATCTGTTTGCTTTGCTTTTCCTCCTAATAACGCTACTTTTAAAGCACTATCTATTTTAAGCTGTTGATTTTCAGCTTCTAGTTGTGCTAGTTTTCCGTCATATTCGGTAAATTTAGCTTGCATATCTTGATTGTCTTTACTTGACTTCTTTAAGTCCTCAATTAACTTGTTGTCTTCTCCGCTCTTTTTAGTTAAAGCGTCAAAGTCTCCTTTTAATTTAGAATATCTAGTATCTAAATTCTCCTCGCTAGCCAAGAAAAACTTATTATCTTTCATTCCATTTAAAAGTTCTTCTAGTTTGTCTTCTGCTACAAACCCTTTAATAAATTCTTTGAAATCCATTTTGATTTTCTCCTTTCAATCTACGCTTTTTACGTGCCTCGTCCACGAATTGAAATACTTTCTTTTACATCTAACTTTTAAAGATGAATTGATTTGCATTGGCTCGCATATTGCGTATTTAAAAGGAAGTGGTAGGTCTTATATTCGCCTACCTATACCTTACCAATAGAGTTTTCTCTCTTTGCTAGCACATTACTAATAAAAACCCACCAAAAAGCCTGAATGTGCAATGTCGCTTTTTCCCTTTTCAACCCATATTAAAAAACACTTGCATTATCTACCTAGTAATTGGGAGAACGAGTAGAATTACAAGTGTTGATTAATCTTTTTTAGTTTTTCTTTTTCTTTTTGGTTTTTCTTCTACTGTCTCAACCGTTTCCACGTTTTCAACAGGTTTTTCCACATTTTCCACAACCTCTATAAAATACGGCTCTTTTGTTACTGCTGTTCTTGCTGCCAACACCTCTTTTGCTCTTGCTTCTTCAAATTCGTATGTCTCGCCTTCTTTGTATTTGTCGCCTGTGTATTTGTCGAATGTGTTTACTAAACATTTAAGTTTCATTATTTACCTCCTTTATTTCATCTTCTTTAATAATTTTAAAAACTCTTCGTATGTTTCTGGAAATAATTCTTTTATATTTCCTAATGCTTTAGGATTATATATCGTTGTATCAAACATATTTGCAAATGCTTCTGTCTCTTGTTGATCTTCTACATCAAAATATCCTTTATCGTGTCCATAGCCTAAATCGTATTTTTCTTTCGATACAGCCTGTATCATATCTGATACATCTCTAATTTCACTTTCATGTTTCCCTTCATATTTCTTCTTGATATATTCCATTGCTTTTGCTTCGTATAACTCTTCTTTTATTTCTGTATAATCCGTTAAGTATTGTATTGAAGTTTTGTCTTTTAATATTTCCTCAACTTCCTTTGAACTCAATAATTTTTGCTTTTCTGCATTCTTATATCTGGCAACAATCTTATTTTCTATTTGTTTTTCTAAGTCTTGTTTTTCATCTTTGCTTAAATTATCAATTATTCCATCTATAAGGTTTGTATAATCATTTTCTAAATGACTTTTTAATTTGTTAAAGCTATAAGGTTTATCGTTTGTACTTGATAATCTGTCTATATTATGCCCTATCTCGTGTAATATCGTGTCTACGTTTTCTCTGTCTTCCAACTTCATTGTAATTTTCTCTTTCACTGGGTCATACAAGCTATCATTTGCTTTTTTATCTACTTCAATATGTATATTATCTTTGTAAGTATTCCATAGCTTAACTATCTCTTTTGGAGCTTGTGTATTTATAATATCGTCTGCCATGTCTTTTGCTATCTGTCCGTCAACCCTCATATAATACCCTTGCTTCCAAGTTTCATAGTTTTTTGTTTCTATCATTTCATTATGTTCATTGTCATATTTAACTACTTTATCGTCTATGTCCCAGCGTGGAACGCTTAATACTACACATCTACAATTACAGTCTTGTGAAGGATCACCAAACATACCTGGAGCTTCTACTTTATAACCACCTGCATTAAAAGGCTTGTTTATTTCTGCTATTTGTCCGTCTAGCTTTCCGTGTAATTCTCTTGTTTTTCCATCAAGTGTGCTGTCCCACTGTTTTACTAAGTCTGCCCCTTTTTCTTTTGCGTCTCGCATTTGTGTTAATCTAGCACTACTTGAAACTCTTGCCCCTTCTGTCCTAACTATTCTTTCTGACTTGTATAAGTCTTCCCCTGTTACCATAGAAACCATTTTAGCTATTTCTTTATATGTACTTCCATTTGCCATTCCTCTTGTTATTTCTGATTTTATTTTCTTCTTAAAATCATTCATGTTTGTGTTTATTCTTTGTGCATATGTCATATCATCTGTTTTTTTATTTATTGTTTCTACTAACACAGAAGGATTTATAGGTGTTGTTATTGGAATACCTTTTGCATTAATAGCGTACAAGTTCCCTAGATAACTATCTTCATAGACTTTATGTAAATATGTTTGTACGTTTGTTGTTGTGTCTTGTTTTAATACATCTATACAAGAGCCTATTTGTTTATCCAGTATCTTCTGATATTCAAGTTGGTATACTTTAGACTGTATTTGACTTTCTAGTATTTCTTTTGACCTATCATCATAGCCTGTTGTATCAACAGCTCTTAATTCTTGTAGACTGTTTTGTAAATTAAGTATTCTAGCGTTTATATCTTTTGCTGCATTATCGTAGGCTTCCTTTAAATCTTTTATAACTTGTTTTTCGTGTTGTAATAACACTTTTTCTTTTTCTGCTTCTTTTTTATTCATAATAAAAAGCACCCCCTTTATTCTGTTGGTGCTTTATCGCCTGTATTATCGCCTGGTTCTTCTTTTTTAACTGTTGTGTCGCCTTCTATTCTCTTATTCAAAATGTTCTCTGCTTCTTCTAGTCCTTCTTCTTCTGGTTGAGGCAACCTTGATTTTATTTCCTCATAATCTATATCTAGTGTTTCACAGATATTTCTCATAAGTGTTTCGTTGTCTAGTAATGTTTGAATATTTAATAGTGTGTTGATTTTTAATTGCTCTGTCTGTGCTTTGTATTGTTCAATTTGTGCATTGTCTAACTCGTTAGTGATAACTTCTCTATCATCTAAATTGAACCATATATCTTTTAGTGAGTAATCTGTATTATTAGCTTCGTTAATTTCTAGTAATACGTCTTCAACCATTTTCTTTAACGTCTTCTTTAATTGTCTTGCACAATGACTACATTTTATATCTAGTAATCCGTATCTTGATTTAATTACGACGTTCGTTACATTGCCATCTCCAACTTGTGTAGGGTTAAAGCTCATTCCAAACTGATATATGTTTTCCTTGTCTAGCTCCATTTTTGTCTTACGTGCTTCGTAAGGAATATCTACTGTATGTACTGCTAAGTCTCCATTTTCAGGCACTCCAATATGATGTTTTGTTTTTAATGAAGTTATCAGCTCTTCTACATTGTCGCCTTGAAATCCTTTTACACAAAAATACCCTTCACTTAGTGAAAGGATATTATCGAATAACCCATAATTGATTATGTCGTAGCTGTCTATATACTCTTTAATTGGCTTTAAATCGCTTATTTGACGTTTATTATTATCGAAACGATAAAAAGGTATAGCTCCAAATGTTTCATAGTATTTCTTGCCGTTTTGCTCGTAAATAATATGTGGTCTAGGGTTTAGCTCAACTGTTGTATCTATTTTAATATCGTTATTTTCTTCTATATAGAAATATGTAAACTCACTATCCCAATCTTGTATCTTTACTACAAACTCTGTATCTCCGCCTACTGTTTTTACCTTATCAATATAATAATAAATAATATGATCTTTTCCGTCGCTAGCGTGTTTTGCTTCTACTTCAATTACATTTAAACCTTCTGCAAATCTAAACTTTGATATTAAGTCTTTATCAGCATATCTATAAAAGTAACTAAATCCTTCTGCACTTCCATAGTCCAATACGTCTGATATTTCGCTATCAAATTCATCATCAAACCTTTTATCTAATTCCTCTTGTAGCTCTGGAATGTCTGATCTAACTATTTTTCCTTCTGGTGAAAGTGTGAATTGTGTTTTCTGTTGTATGTTTTCAGCGAAGAACCCACTTGCTGCTCTTCCTCCTGCTGATTTTGTATCTTCTATTAGTTTTCCGTCATTGTTGTAATAGAACACTCTATATTGTTTAATATCGTTATCGCCTTCAAAGTATCTTAAACCTTCTCTTGCTAATCTTTTCTTTGTGCTTGCTCTATCTTCTAATATGAATTTCTTTATTTCTTCTATACTTAACATTTTAACCTCCTTGTATTAAAATACCCAAGACCCTTTTCCTACGAACTTCCTCATCATACTTGCTGCACTATCAGGGCTATCATCATGCTCTGCGTCTTCTGTATAATCTAGTATTTCGTTCATGTATTCTGGATCTGTGTCTTCTAACCATTTTATATTAGTCCAATATTTCCTTAAATACGTTGATATTTTAATGAATTTATTTGTACTTTCTTGATATTCTTCTGCTTTTCTGCCCTTTTTCCTTAACTCTTTTGCTACGTAACCTTTATCTGCATTCTTTTCACATAAAATACTTCCTGCTCTATATTTATCAACTAATAACAATATTTCATTCATGCAATCATCAACATGTTTGTTCCACCTCTTGCCAAAGAAAATAAAGTCATTCCCTATTTTCTTCGCTATTGTTAAGGCTGTACCGTCTGCTCCTCCATAGCTTGCGTCTATATGAGCTAATCCGTTATATATTAAGCTTTCATTGTCTGTAAATATTGGATTACTAAATAACGCTTCTTCATCTGCAATGTGTTTTAATTCATAGTTTGCGGAAAATAGAGAAGGTGTCATTGACTGTCTTATTTCTTCTAGCTTCTTTCTATCAATTAAACCAGTAGTATAACAGTCATACACATGCTTATTTGGCATGTTTGTTATACAATCCTCTTTATGCCACGGAGTACCTGTATTTAATATTCTACCGCTTCTATTCTTAATGTTTTGTAATTCCATATAAGAGGTTTTAGTTAAATCTCTTTTAGCTTTACTTATTCTATCTTGTATATTAACAATATCATCTGTAATAACTAGATCAGCATGTTTACCTGTGATAGATGTATTAATACCTAACCCTAATAATTGACTTGAACCTCTTGAACTTGTCATTAAATTAGTTGTTATATTAAATGTACTATCTTCTATTAGTTTTAACTCTGTTCCATATATCTTATATACTAAATGCTTGTATAAATTGCTGTTTAGTATCTTACTTACTTGATTAATAACTTCTTTAACGTCTGTATCTGTTTTTCTTAAAAATATAATATTCCTATTTGGAAATATAATAGTATGATTTGAAATAGCTAGTGTTAAGCACGTTGTTTTATAGCTTCCTCTGTGGGCTAGTAATGTTTCATCTTTTTCTGCAAACATCATCATTTTAAGCCAGTCGTTGTGTATATCTGTTAAGTCATTAAATCCTAACCAATGTCCCAACTTTACAGGTTCTTCGCATATTAAATCTAAATATTTCTTTGCTTCTTCATTCATAGCATTACTTCTTTGTTTTATTTTTTATATATTTATCTATTTCTTGTGTTGTTTCATCAACTGGCATTGATATTTCTACTTTTTCAGATACCTTCTGACCTAATGTGTCCCTTATTACTTCATAAGCCTTTACGTTACCCTTATTAGCTTCTCTGATTAATGCAGCCGTTATATTTACATACTCATTATCTGTATCTGTGCCTTTTGATAAAGCTTCTTCCAATAAGTCTTTTAACATTTTCTTTTCTTTTTTTGCCTTTGCACTTGCAATACCACCCTTTTTGCCAATTTCTCGTGCTTGTTCCGTGGTAAGTTTACGTAAATTCTGTTTGTTTGCCATTGTGGTATCACCTCTTTCAATATAATAAAAAAAGAGCTTATTAGCTCCCTTGTTTTCTATATATTTAAACTCATTAATGGTTCTAATTGTACCGCTGTGCGATTTAAAGGTTTTTTATATCCTTGAAAATTCCCTTTTGATTTATAGTAGCAACATCTTATTATGGTTATATCTTTGTTGTTAGTTACTTCTATTCCGTTTCTTACATTCAGCTATGCAATTACAACATATTTCTTTTGTAAATTCTTCGTAGAGATCCATAGCAGCACCTCTTTTTTATAAATACTATGTAAGATATATTTATGTGCGGTTCTTTATAGTCCCACCGCGAAAGACACTCCAAGCTTACTTTTTCGCCCTGTTGGGTATTCTACATTTTGTAAAATATTATCCCCCAGTAGTTACCTTAGGATAGCTCTACTTATTCCCCCTGGCATAGAATTATATATATCCTACATACTGTTTATAAATAAAAAAGCATACTATAAAACCCCAACGCACCTTTGGAATTTTATTAATATGCTTTTCACTCATTATTTAGGAAGTGATATGTTGAACTTTTATCAAACTCCATTATAGTTATATCATATTTTAAAATTACATTTCAACGCATTTTAGCGCACTTTTTCATTTTTTTACTCTATATAATATCCTGCTACGTTTCTTGTTTTTATTTCAACTTCACCTTTTAACTTTTTCCTTAATCTTTTAATGTAGGCGTGTGGGTTCTTTTCGAACTTAACAACTTTACCCTTATTTGCTATTAATGCTTTTAGTATTTCATTCTCTGCACAACTTAATTTTATATATCCATCTTTAGTTGCAAATATTCGATTTTCTTCATCGTGCATTAGATCACTTCTTTCTCTATCCTCTCTATCTGCCTGTTTACCTTGTATTCTATCTGTTTGTTTATCTGTTCATCTGTAATGTTGTAGTATTCTTTGAATTGATTAAGCATTACCATACAATCTGCTATTTCTTCTGCGATATCTTTTTTATAACTTTCTTCAATTACACTGATAGTTTTTACATTGTCGAATGTTTCCATTAGTGTAATAGCTTCCTGTAATTCAAATACTTCTTCTGCAAATTGTCTTTGTTGTGCGTTTATTCCATAATGGTTTATTATGGTTTTAAATTTGTCTTTCATTTGTTGTCCTCCTCCTCCTTTTTACTTTTTTTCTGTTTTAACGTGGCAATTAGTCCAAAATAGTGCTGAAAATAAACTTATCCACCATTTTCCAAATGCTATTGCCAAGATTATAAAACCCAATACTATTAACGTATTTTTTATTGCAACAATTAAATATAGTTTTAGTTTCTCACCCATTTGTATCCCTCCTTTACAATTCCATTTTCCTTTTCAAAACATCTGCACCCTTCTTTACTCTCGCATTTTTCTCTTGGGTATGGATAATCTCCTAAATCTGGGCTTTTATCGAAACAACATACATCATTTATCCTCCACCTGCATACTTCCATACTTTCTATTTCTTCTAAATATGTTCCGTCTGGGTTTCTTGTTAAAAATCTACTCATATATTCTCCTTTATTTTTCTATCTAGTTGCTTTACTGCTTGAATTAATTGATTTATCTTTTCTTTATTTATTTGTAAGCAACTTTCTATAAACAATTTCCCATAATGTTTATCTTCTGGAATGTCTGAAACATCACTTTTTATTTCTTCAATAGCTTGTATCTCTATATCTTGTTGTTCTTCTATTATTTCTACTTCATCATTTAAACAATTTATTATTTCTTCAATTCTTCCGAACCATTCAAAAAATTCTACACCACACACATTCTCATATTCTCCATCTTTTAAAATCCATTTATGAGTATGATATATAATTGTCTTTGGTAGCTCTTCTCCGTTTTGCTTTCTTATTTAATAAATCAATTACTCTCATCTTTTACACCTTCTTTCTCTATAAAACATTTTATTTTAATACATTCATCTTTTCTGCCTAAGTAATATTTTAATTCTCTTCTTTCTTTTTCAGACAAACATCTTTTTTCTTTCTCTTTTAATTCCGTTATTTCTATTATTTTTCTTTCATAACAACGTGTTTGTTTATCAATAAAATTTAGTATCCTTTCTATATTCACCCTATATACACTCCTCTCTATGTGCTATATAAATTACTGGGTCATCTTCTAATGTATTTTCTATTTCATTAATTTCATCTAGCCCTGTCTTTGTTCCGTCTATATCTTCCATATATAACATACATTCTTTATCTCCCCATTTTTCTTTTAGTTCTGTTAATCTATTTATTACTTCACTTACTTTCATCTTTTACACCTTCCTTCCTGTTTTCTATTTCCATATCTATTAATTGATTTATTCTTTCTCGTTGCTTATTTATCGCTTCATCTATTACTACTTCCATTGTATATTTTGATATATCTATTCTTGTCTTTTCTTTGCCTAAAAATGGTTCTGAATATCCATACCAATGTTTTGTTTTTATAATAAATCTAATATCTTCCGTTTCAGAAGTTTGTACTCTTTTCTTTAATTCTTCTAATTCATTTATACAGCATTGATATAGAGCTATTGAATTACTTATTTTATCTTCCATAACACCCTCCTTATTTGATTTTAATTTCCTAACACCTTGCCAACGTCGGCAAAGTGTTTTATTTTACTGTGTTTGCTTATTTGCACTATATTTCAAAATTACAGTGCATTTTATATATTTTTCTGTGTAATTTGCACTGTTTTAGTGCATACCCGAACTTTCTTCCTGCTTTTATTTAATACCAGAAGATTTTTTAGTTTTGTTCTGATTTTCTCTTAAAATTATCACATTTCCTTACTATATCTACGTGCATTTCTAATATTAATTTATCACTCTTATTGCAATAAGCGACTTTATTATCTAATAGTTCAAAGTGTTCACAATTAATGCATCTTGCTTCATTTCTTGTTTTTAAAACTTTATCTTTCAAAGACATACTATTTCCCTTCTACTTTCTTTGTAAAATAATCTATTATGCATTCCTCACAATTTGTATATAAATCATCTGCTGTACAATGATTTATGTTTTTGCATATATCTTCATCTATATCTAAGCCTGCTATAAACGTTGCCATTTCATCTATTATCTTATCTTTCTTTGCTAATAAATTATCTTGCTCAATTAGTTCTAACACATTTTCCCTATTGCTTTCTATTTCTCTTTCTAAGCCTTTTTTATAAAAATCTATGTATTTATCTTTCTTTTCTAGTTCTGATAAAACTGCTTCGTAAGCTTCTTGAAGCAACTCATCAACATAATGAATTTTATTATCATTTGCTAATATATGTTTAGCTTCTTCAATAGTTAGTCCTATAGCCTCATTAGTTGAGTACAACCAATCATTGTATTTTTCTTCTATGCTATCTTCTATATCCATATTTATATTAACCTCCTAACTTTTTAAATCTTCTAATATATCTCCTAATGTTGAAACATCTAGCATATCTAAAAACAAAATCATATCATCGAATAGTAATTGATTATCCCCTTTTTCAATTCTTATGTTTGCATATTCTTTTAATATTGCTTCTTTTAATTTATCCATCTTACTTCTCAGCTCCTAACTTTCTACCACACTCAGGACAAAATTTTAAATCAAATGCTTTTGTATTTATTGTACCTGTATTGTCCCTATTCCTTATTACTAGTTTGCATTTCATTTCTTTTGATTTATTAACGTTCTGCTTCCAAAACTCTATTTCTTCACAACATTTACACATCTTATTTCTCCTCTCCTCCGTAGTAGTTCTTGTAAAACTTCTTTTAGAAGAACTATCATATCTGTTAATTGTCTTTTTTCTTCATTATCTTCTTCATCATAGTTATTACACTCTTCCATTTCTTCAAATAATTCTTCTATTGTTTCTTCTATCTTTTCTTTTACTAAAGATTTTGGGACACTGTTTTGTTCAATAGACATTTTTTCTGCAATAAATCCAGCTTCTCTGTTTACATACATTTCATTTAATTTGCTGTTCTCTTCTTCCAATTCTTTATTCTTATTACATACTTCTTTATATAAATCATCATTTTTTAATGCTGCTGCTTTTAAGTTATTATTATCTTCTACTAGTTTTTCTATCGCTTGTACTTCGCTCCAACATATATCACAGGTTATACAAGCATTTGATTTACATTGTTTACATCTTTCTATTAGATTTTCTATTCGTTTTTTATCTTCTTCCATAGTTACTTCTCCTTCCAATATTTATCCATATTATCCCAATACTTCTTTAACTCTCTTTTTATTGTATAAGTATCATTGTCTATGTTTTTCATTATAATCTTCTTAAAATTCCTTTTTGTTTCTAATGCCAATTCGTGATTTGTTGGGGTTAAAGCATACATTAATTTTTCTTCTAATTTATCTATATATTCCAAAACATTATCTATTGCTATATGTTTTCTAGTACCTAATACATTGCCTATTCTATTCAAATGTTGTAATTCTTCTATATCTTCTTCCAACTCTATTCCTCCTTTACTAACTCTGGATTTTCGTATATGTTTCCGTATTACTTCTATATTTTCATAATCTCCTAATGGCTCATATTCCATTGAAACATCTCCAGTATTTACAGTTACATATTGAGCATATTCATTACTATACTCAACACTAAATCTGTGTTTCTTTCCTGAAAGTGTAGTCCATTCAATAACATCTCCCTCATATATCTCTTTTCCGTTTTTATCTTTTAGTCCTGTAAACTGTCCGTACTGTTTCAGGGTTTACATCAGCAAGCTTAATGTGATTTTCCATATTCCAATCGCCTTGTACTTCAAAAATTATCTTATGTTTTATATTATTTTTTAATTTTTTATCTATTTCTTGAGTGTTACTTCCGTCATCAAAGAAAAAATAATTAACTTCCTTAAATTTAAAGTAACTTCCATAATACCAATTATCTTTGTCGTATTTTTCAATTCCTTTTCCTCTAAACTTAATCTCTCTCATATTTCCTCCTATCTCACTTTCTTTTTAAAAAACTTTCTTTGATACTCTAACATATTCTTTTTTATTTGTTCTTCTTTCTCTCTGTTTTTTATATATCCATTATCGTTTCCGTCCATTTTATTTCCTCCTACCTCTCTCCTTCAAAATCATAATATCCTTCTTCCCTTAACTTCTTTATTGCTCTACTTACTTCTGTTTCGTATAAGTAGCATACTTCTGTATTTTCTGCTGAACATTCTTTTCTGGTACAGGGAAAGTGATAACATTTTATACATTTACGTTCCATTATTCCTCCTCTATTTTTACAAGAGCCTTCCTGTTTGGTATTTTTTTAAATTTGTTTTGTTTTTCTCTTCTTCTTGCTGCTGGACTTCCCCACCAATAAACTGTTCTAACTGTTACACCCATTTTTTCAGCTATCTCTTTTATTGATCCCATACATATAAATGTATCGCCTTTATATAAGGCATATTGTTTTTTCATATTCTCACTATCCTTCTATTAATTTATTTGCTTTGCAGAACAACCAAAAATAAATTAGTGCCACCGCTTTTATTGCTATTACTCCTAATGTTATTGTTTCTACCTCACCTAATATCGCTAATATACTTAAAATAAATAATAATACTACTAAAAACTTTCTCATTTGTTTTACCTCCTAATTTATAAATAATGATTTTGAATTAATCTTGTTAAGATCAAGTATGTGTTGCCACTTTTCTATATCTTCTTCTGTTTTACTGTTAAATAACATATTCTTTACGTAATCTTCTAGACTAAAATAAGCTTCCATTTAATCACCCTTTATAATAATAATATTTCTTTCACTCTTCCTGATTTAGTGCAAATTACGTCCCACACTTTACCGTTCATTTCTTTTTCCATAACTTGACAAGTTGGGCAATCTTCAAAATTATCTGGAAGTGCAACCATTAAATCTAGGTTTTCAACTTCTTTACCTTTATGCTTAATAAATGATTTTAATATTTTTTCTTCCATACTTTATACCTCCTTATATGCAAAAATGGGTGCTTTTACATGCGTTACCCTGTAAAAAACACCCACTTTCTATATAAAATACCTTTCGGTAGTTATATACTATTTAATTGTCTTTGTAACGCATTTTCATATTTGGTATTATTTTACTATAACTTTTTTGAGTTTGTCAATAGTTTTTGTAAAAATATTTTAAATTTTCAGTAAATTTTCATTTCTAACCTTTAAATATTCTATGAGTGAAATACCCACCATTGTGTCGAGCCACCTTTTCGACTTTTCCATTATCTCCGCTGTCTCTTCTCTTGTATAATTGTTCACATAAATATGTATTAGAATAGCTTTAAAAGGATTTCTTAACTTCATTATCGTTTGAAATATAACTAGATTATTATTTTTAAGTTTCATTAGTCCTACTGCATACTGTACCTCTAAATCTGCATTCTGTTGTTGTAGATCAACATATTCAGCCACACACTCCGCTGCTCTATCCATTAATCTTGGTGTACCTTTTGGCATATCACTTAAAACAGAAGTAGCATTTGTTGCACGTTCAAATAGCTCCTCTATTTTTCCATTTGATTTTTCATACTCATTAATTATTGTTTGATTGTCAAAATACTCTTTAAGCTCTTTTTTTATGTCCTCTAAACTCAACTCCATTACATATCACTTCCTTTTGTTTATATCCATTTTTTTAATTCGTCTAAATCATTAGCTTTTTTTATTGTTTCTTTATAACTGTTTGTTACTACCATACCGCCTATAAAAGTTCCTATTATAATCCCTAGCCAAAACATATTCCCACCTCCTAAAATAAATTATTTTCTTCTCTTTTAGTTCTATTACTTCTACCTTCAACTTTTAAAATTACTGTACTCATTTCTAATATTCTATCTACTGTTTTATCTAATAACCCTCTGTCTTGTACAAGTTCCTGCAATGAATAGTTACTAGTAAATATTGTAGGTTTCATATTGTTATACCTTTTATTAATAACCTCGAATATCTTATCTTGTAACCAGGTATCCTCTCCATCTTTTGTTACTTTCTCTGTTCCTAAATCATCTATAAATAAAAAATCTACATTAGCTATTTTATTTATTAAGTCAATCTCATTTCCATTACCTTTAAATGTTGCTCTAATACTTTTACTTATTTCAAAGAAGTTTGTAAATAATACTTGCTTATATTGCCTAATTAACTCATTTGCCATACAACTTGTTAAATGTGTTTTTCCTGTTCCTTTATCTCCATATATATATATTCCATAACCTTTTTCTAAAATTTCTTTGCTTTTTTCACAATACTTTTTACATCTGTTATAAGCTATATCAAATGTTTTATTTTCCCCTGTTATACAATTATCAAAATTAACATTTTTATATCTATCACTTAGTAAAGAAGCTTCCTGCAATTTTGCTAACCTTACTTGTCTTTCTATTTCCTTCTGCATTTGTTCTTCTTTATCCCTTGCTTCTGCTTGGCATTTACATATACATCTAACTACCCTTTTATTATTAAACACTTCTATAACTGTTGTTCTTGCTGTATTACATTTTTTGCAGTATATAACATCTTCTTTTTCGTATTCGTCTTCTTGTACTTCGATTTTAGATAAACTCTGCAAATTCTGATCCAGTAGATTTTTTATTGCTTCCATTATTGTTTCCTCCTTCTATTGAATAATCATCATTCCAACATTTTTGATTAAACCATGTTGAACCATTTTTATATTGCAACCATTCTACGCTATCAACATATTTTTTATATTTTTCTATTGCTTCTATAATGGTTTCTTTTGAAACATTATCTTTTCTTGCTTTAATATAATATTCTAATGCCTTTGATTTTCCTTGTTTTTTTGGATAAATAGCCCACACTTCTTCAAATTCTTTTTCTAATTCTTTCTTTTTATCTTTCTCTTCCTCTTTCTCTTCCTCTTTCTCTTTATTGTTGTTACAATTTGTTACGCTATCGTTACATTGTAACGCCAATAAATCTTCTTTCTCTTTTAATCGTTTTCTATAATTCCTTACTCTCTCAGCACTTTCGCTTTCTTTTCCTGTGATTGGAGGTACTTCTGGTAAAAATATAGTTCCGTCATCAAATATTTTCATTAAACCTAACTCACAAAAGATTTTTACTGCACTTCTTACAATATCAATATTAGTATCTGTAACCGCTGCTAGCATTTCATCATTGTAAGGA
>JAZNQD010000064.1:0-118122 GCA_045589955.1 Bacilli bacterium
AAAGCTGGCGTTAAGGAACTTGTATTAGATGAAGTTAACTTAGAACACATTGCTAATATCATGGAACTTGCTGCTAACTTAACAGTTGCACAAGAAAATGCATCTAACGTATGGAACGCATTAGTACTTCCAAGATTAGAATCTCTTGGTCTTGCTAAATTAGTTAAATATGAAGGTGCAACAAACGCTGAATTATTAGAAGACTTAGTTAAAGGTGCTGAAATTGTACGTGTAATGAACGGCTTAGAAGTTGTTGCTATTTACAATGGTGCAGCTATTAACTATGACCAAGCTGACGAAGTTGAATTATTATTAACTTTAATTTCTCAATTAAATTACTTCGAAGTTGATGAACAAACAATCTTCGATTTCATCGCTTCAAAAGTTTCTGCATTATACACTTATAATGTTAGTCCTCAAGACTTAGATATCGCTGGAGATTTAGTTAAACTTGCAGATGTATATCGCAAAGCACTTCCAATCTTAACAGCTCCTGAATATCCATTCACAACTCTTAAACAATATTTAGATATATTACGTACTCGTAGTATTCCTGGTAAGACTGCTCTTGTAACTGTTGTTAATAACAACATGCAAGCTGCTGTTGATACTTATGATGAATTATTAGACTTAGACATCGTTAAATATGGTGTTGTTGGTGCTTATAATAAAGTTTCTGCTTTAGGCGTAGCATCTAGTCTAGTTTCATTATTAGATCCATCTTCATTAACACTTGCTCAAATCGAAGAAGATTTAGCTATATCTGTTGCTGTTGCTCAAGCATTAGTTAACAGTGGTGTTAAAGTAGGTGTTAAAGATGGTAGATTAGGTGTTCTTGCAAGCTCAGTTATTGACTTTGCTGAATTAGATAACCTAGTAACTGAATTATACAAATTAAATTGTTTAGAAGGCGACTTCGACGCTATCGTTGATGTAGTTGCTTCTAAAGCAGGTTTAAGTTTAACTGGTACATATTTAGCTCAAGATGAAAGAGCATTCGTTTCTGAAATCTTTGCTCTTGCACAAGTATTTGAAGCTGAACTTGCTATCGCTAACTTAGGCGACATGCTTAACTATTATAAAGATATCAATAACACTGTTGAATTAGTTATGGCTAATACAACATTACAAAATGCAATCGTAGACTTCATTGATGAAGCTGCTAAGACTACTTTAGGTCAAGATTTAGTAAAAGGTGCTTATGTACAATTTGCTATTCCAGCTCTTCCAGTTGACTACCAAGACTTCATTGATTTTGATGATCCTGCATATACTCCAAACTTATGGGCTAATGACTTCGCAAATATGTTCGTTATCTACAACGAATTAGAAGCGTTAAATTATGGCGATCCATCATTTGTTCCAACTATTAGTGAAGTTGAAGCATTATACGAATTATTATTCATCTCAAATAGTCCTTACTCAGTAAGCAAAGCTCCTCAAGCTTGGTTAGAAAAACTATTCTTCAATAGTCTTCCAACTTTAGGTGCATTCGCTCCTGAATATTCTGCAGTAACAGATTGGGATCAAGAAGTTCTTGCTATCCAAGATGTTCTTGCTGAATTAGCAAATATCTTAGGTGCTAATAAAGAAGTTCTAAGCTTAAGTATGGCTGATTTCTATGAATTAGATCAAGTTTCTAAAGCTTATGATTTACTAGTTGCTATTAGAGCATCTAAGACAATGCGTTCATTAACAATCGCAATCATTGATGAAGCAATCGAAGTAAGCTCATCTTCATCTGCTAAGATTAACTTAGAAGAATTAAGATCTGCTGAATTTGATGCTCAAATTACTCCAACTGGATATGCTTATAACGAAGCATACTGGACAGATGCTGAACTTAACAACTTAGCTAAGATCTTAGTTTACTCAAATGAATTATTACATGATGAATTTGGTAACTTTGATGCTAGCGCGTTCGACTTCACAGATACAGCTAACTTTGGTGATTACTATAATTCTCCATTAAAAGCTGATACATCTGTTGATGAAAGCAAGTTAGGTTTAGGTCACTTATTAGGTGCTTTATATGCTTCTAGTACATTTGACCTTGAAAGCTTAGGTGGTCCTACAGGATTAATCGCAAATGAAATGAGTTCATTCATTTCTAACACAAGCTTAATCGGCGAAATTGATGCTGAAGAAGATATTTATGAAATCTTAGACGCAATCAAAGCTGTTAATGCTGCAACAAACAACAACTTAAATGCTTTAGGTATTGAAACTGTTTATAATAACATTTCTGATGCTAAAGTAGTTACTATGATTGACTCAATCAAAGATTCTGATGTATTAAGAGGTATGTTACCATTCTTAATGAATCAATTAGTTGTTGAAGCTGCTACACAAAACGGTATCGCTCCTGCTCTTGCATTCCAAGGAATTAAATTATTCATTGATGCTAACTTAGGTGCTGCATTAGAAACTCCTAATGCAACAAATGCAGAAGTAATTTACAATACTAATGCAAGCGATCTAATTGACGCTATTGAATACATCGCAACAATTTAATTTAAAATTAAAGGATACTCACTTTTTGAGTATCCTTTTCTTATATATAATAACAATAAATATCAATTCATTATATTTGACTTTTCTTAGAATATTTGGTATAATAATTCAGTAAATAAAACTTACTATGGTTACAAAAACTATGGCGGAAGGAGTATAGCATGAAACAAGGAATTCATCCAAAGTACCAAAAGACTAAAGTTGTTTGTGTATCATGTGGCGCAGAATTTGAAACTGGTTCTACAGCAAAAGAAATTCGTGTTGATACATGTTCAAAATGTCATCCATTCTATACAGGAGAACAAAAATTCGTTCAAACTACTGGTAGAATTGATAGATTTAACAAACGCATTAGCATGGCTAAAAAAGAAAACAAATAGTTTAAAATTAAAGTCTATCTTAGGATAGACTTTTTTTGTTGTTTTGATTTTGACTATTATAATCAAAAATAGTATAATAAAAACAAAAAGCAAAGGAGGTGTAATATGTTAATAACCTTTAATAATGTTTCATTTAAATATATTGATAAAGTATTATTAAATAATGTTAATTTCACAATTAATGAAACTGATAAAATAGGCCTTCTTGGTGTTAATGGGGTTGGTAAATCAACTTTGTTAAAACTCTTAGTTTCCGAACTAGAACCAACATCTGGCATTATCTATAAGAAAAATAATATTAAAATAGCATATTTACCTCAAGAAACTAACTTTGTTTTAGAAAATACGATTTTAGAAGAAATAAAAAGAATTACTAAAACTAAAGAAGATGAAGCTTTCAATATGAAAAGCATTTTAAATAAACTTGGCCTTGATGATCATTCACGTATTATAAAAGAACTATCTGGAGGAGAAAAAAAACGTCTTGCTTTAGCTTGTACTCTGATTACTCCAGCTGACTTAATAATCCTTGATGAACCTACTAACCATTTAGATATCTGGATGATCAATTGGCTAGAAAAGTTTTTAGTAAAATTTAATAAAGCAGTCTTGCTTGTTACCCATGACCGATATTTCTTAGAACGTATTACCAAAAAGATCATGGAACTGGAGTTTGGTAATATTCATTTATATGAAGGTAATTATCATACATTTTTAAATGAAAAAGTAATTCGTTTAGAAATGTTAAAAGCAAGTGAAAGAAAATTAACTTCGATTTTGAAAAAAGAAGAAAAATGGATTAAGATGAATCCTCAAGCAAGATCGACAAAATCAAAAGAACGCATTGAAAGATTTGAACAGCTTAATCTTGACTTGAAAAATGTTTCAAATATTATTAAAGAAAACGAAACAACAATGAGTTTGGATTCTGCAAAAACACGCATTGGTAAAAAGACGATCATTATTAAAGACTTGAAAAAAGAATATAATGGCCATGTTCTTTTTGAAAATTTTAGTTATATGCTTAGACGCTTTGATCGCCTAGGAATTATTGGTAAAAACGGGGCGGGTAAGACAACGCTCTTCAAATCAATTCTGGGGCTAATTAAGCCTGATTTTGGAACGATTGAAGTAGGAGAGACTATTAATATAGGGTACTTTTCCCAAGGTAATGATGAATTCGATGAAAACATGCGAATTATCGATTATATAAAAGAAAAAGGTGAATATATTGAGACAACCGAAGGAGTTTTAAGTGCAAGTCAATTTTTAGAAAATTACTTGTTTTCTAAAACCCAACAATATATGCCAATCAAATCATTATCTGGAGGAGAAAAAAGAAGACTTAAACTTGTCAGTGTCTTAATTCAAAACCCTAATGTTTTATTTTTAGATGAACCAACTAATGATTTAGATATATATACTTTAGAAATACTAGAAGATTATCTAGAACAATTTAAAGGTGCCATTGTTACAGTATCACATGATCGATATTTCTTAGATAAGATTTGTGATCACTTTATCCATTTTGAAAACGGAAATATCCAAGAAAAAAATGGTCTTGTAAGTGAACATATTAAAGAAACTGAACAAACAAAACAAGCACCAAAGGAAAAAGTAGAAATAAGACCACAAATAAAATTTACCTCTTCTATGAAAAAAGAATACGAACATATTGAAGAAGATATATCTTTATTAGAAGAAAAAGTAAAGAAACTCGAAAATGAGAAAATCTTGTGTGGTTCTGACTACCAAAAACTAATTGATATTAATAATGAACAAGAAAAGTTAAATAAAGAAATTGAAGATAAAATAGCCCGTTGGGAGTATTTATCAGAATTATATGAATTATATAATAAGGAGAGAAGAAAATGATTATAACAAAAAGTTTAGAAAATAAATTAAGAAAGTTCGCTAAGTTAGCAGTAGTTACAGGTGTAAATATTCAACCGGGACAAATGCTATTACTTAGCTCACCAATAGAAGCTAAAGAATTTGCTAAGTTGATTGTTGAAGAAGCGTATAAGGCTGGTGCTGGATATGTTGATGTACAGTTCAGTGATGCTGAAATCTCAAAATTTCATTTCCAATATGCAAGTGATAAATATCTATATGACGTACCTGAATGGAATATTCAAAAATTACATTATTATATGGATGAAAAAGCAGCACGACTTTCAATTTCATCACCTAACCCTGAAGCCTTCAAAGGCGTAGATCCAGCTCGTATTGCTGCAGCCGCAAAAGCCGCAGCTCCTAAAACAGCTTTCTTTAGAAAGTTCTCTATGGCATCTGGTTCTCAGTGGTCAATAGTTGCTTGGCCTAATCCTGTTTGGGCAAAGAAGGTTTTCCCAAATAAAAATGAAGAAGAAGGTATGGAAGCATTACTTGATGCCATTTTATATGCATCACGTGTAACCGATACTAACGATCCAGTTGAAGAATGGAAAGAACATACTGCTCGTCTTGCAAAAAACTCAAAAACTTTAAATGACTATCACTTTAAATCATTAAAGTTTAAAAATAGTGCTGGTACAGATATGACAATTGATCTTGTTGAAAAACACATCTGGGCCGGTGGAGCTGAAGTTTCACTAAACGGATTTGACTTTGCGCCAAACATTCCAACTGAGGAAGTATTTACAATGCCTCATTCACATGGTGTAAATGGCCGTGTTGTTGCCTCATTACCACTTAACTATAATGGCAAATTAATTGAAGATTTCTATTTAGATTTTAAAGATGGTGAAGTAGTAGCTTACGGAGCTAAGAAAGAAGAAGATACACTAAAATATTTACTTGAAATGGATGAAGGCAGTAAACGCCTTGGTGAAGTTGCATTAATCTCACATGACTCCCCTATTTCAAATTTAAATATCTTATTCTATAATACATTATTTGATGAAAATGCATCTTGCCACTTAGCGCTTGGTAATGCTTATACAATGAATATTGAACAAGGTAATGAATTACCTGAAGAAGAACTAATTAAACAAGGATATAATAAATCAATGGTACACGTTGATTTTATGTTTGGTAGCCACGATATGGAAATTGATGGTGTTACTGAAAAGGGCGAATTAGTTCCAGTATTTAGAAAGGGGAATTTTGTATTCTAATGAAACATGTAACAAACTTAATTAATTTTATTGAAAAGTCATATACACCATATCATGTAACAGAAAACTTAAAACAAATGTTATTAGATAGTGGATTTACATATATCACAACTGACTTAGAAAATATCGAACTTAATAAAAAATACTTCACAATCTTTAATGATTCTGCAATCGTTGCCTTCACAACACCTAATAAAAAAGAAGATGTTGAAACGCATATTATTGCATCACATAATGATTCACCAACATTTAAACTTAAACCAAACTTTATGTTTGTTGATAACAATTATGTTCGCTTTAATACTGAACCTTATGGCGGAGCAATCTATGCATCTTTTATGGATAAATTACTTGGTGTTGCTGGTCGCATGATTGTTAAAGGTGAAAATGGTCTTGAGACAAAACTAGTTTGTTTTGAAGATGATGTTATTATTCCAAATGTTGCAATACATATGAACCGCGAAATGAATACAAATCTTAACCTTAATCCACAAGTAGATATGTTACCATTATTTAGCTTAAGTAAAGACCATCAACTATTTAGTGAAGAAGTATTAAGCCATGATTTATTCCTATATAATAAAGAAAAAGGAAAAGTTTGGGGAAGAGAAAAAGAATTTGTTTCATCACCTAAACTAGATGACTTAGAATGTGCATATGCGTCTATTGTTGCAATAAAAGAACAAGAACCAAATGAGTATTTAAACATGGCAGTAGTGTTTAATAACGAAGAAGTTGGTTCACGTTCAACTACAGGTGCAGCTTCAAACATTCTTGAAAATTTATTTAAGAAAATGATTAAGAAGTTAGGCTTAGAAGATGTGGAAAAAATCGTTAAGAAATCATTAATTGTTTCGGCGGATAATGCGCATGCAATTCACCCAAATCATCCCGAGATTGCTGATAAAACTAACTACCCAGTATTAAATGGTGGAGTTGTAATTAAACATCAAGCTGGTCTTTCTTATACTACTGATGCTTTAAGTGAAGCTGTATTTAAACAAGTTTTAGTAGATAATATGATTCCTGTTCAAAGCTACACAAATCGTTCAGATAAACGCGGCGGTGGAACCCTTGGATCAATCTTACTTTCATCTTTACCTATTTCATCTGTTGATATTGGTCTTGCTCAACTTGCAATGCACTCTTCTTATGAAACTGCTGGTTCAAAAGACATTGATTATTTAGTAGATGCTTTCTGCGCATTATTTAATACAAAACTTAATATTGATAAAATTTTAATTAACAAATAATTTTAGGAGGGATAAACATGAAAAAGTTTTTAACATATGTGATTATTTTAATAACATCTTTAATAACTCTTTCAAGTTGTTCTCAACAAATGTATACTGTCTCTTTTGATACACTAATGATCGATAAAGTTGAAAGTGTATCAGTAAGAAACTTTAACAAAATTGATGAACCACCACATCCTGTTCGTGAAGGACATACATTTATGGGCTGGAGCTATAATGGTGAGAAATGGGATTTTAAAACCGACCGCGTAAAAGGAGATATGACTTTAAAAGCCATTTGGTCAAAAAATATTTATACAATATCTTTTGATATCACTGGTACAGAACCATATGCACCAATAAAAGAAGAATATGGTACACGCGTTGTTTTACCAAGACCAACAAGAAAAGAAGCTATTTTTGGTGGTTGGGAATATAATGGTGATATCGTTAATGTCATTGATGTTCCATCAGAAAACATTACGCTAAAAGCCATTTGGGATGTTGACCAAAAGTACTGGCCAATAATAAGTAATAAACTTACAAAATACCGTGGTGAAGAAGAAATCGTCTACGTTCCGGGATATTGGTTATTAGATAGAAAAATCACATATTTAGATATTGGTTTTGGTTGCTTTCAAGATAATAAGGTAATTAAAGAGGCTATCATCCAGGATGGAATCAAAGTAATTGAAGATAGTGCATTTATTTGGTGTTCTAATTTAACAAAAGTTACAATTCCTAATACAGTTACTAAAATAGGAATGTATACTTTTGCTTATACTAACCTAAAAGAAATAGTTATTCCTGAAAGTGTTGAAGTAATAAAATCATTTGCCTTTTACGATATTCCTGAAGATGCAATCATTTATGCATCTGTTGAAGAACAACCAGAAACTTGGTATGCCTACTGGGCTCCTGAAAATGTAAAAGTATATTGGAAAAATGAATGGACATATGATTCAAATGGAAATCCAATTGTAAAATAAAAAGAATCCAACATAGTAAACTATGTTGGACTTTTTTAATTTTGTAAATAGAATAAGATTGAAAATACCATTGCAACAATACTCCAAACAATATAAGGTAAAGTTAAAAAAGTAATCTTCTTGTTATGTGTTAATGACTCTAATGCAACAAAACTAATGGTAAAGAAAACAATTAAACAAACAACAAAACTTAAGAAAAGTTCTTTTAACATAAAGAATAAAGGGATGTATAAAATATTAAATAAATAGTTAATACCAATAAAAACAAATAATTTAATCAAACTCTTATCTTTGGTCTTTATGTATAAATTAATATAATATGATATTAATATACTCATCAGGATATATATAATTGACCAAACAATTATAAAAACAACTGGTGGTAAATGGGGCCCATTTAAACTATAATAATATTCCTTGTCAATCTTAAAAAACAAGTTCGGCACAAGATACAAAGCAAGTGGGATAATAAAAAAGATTATATTCTTCCAATTAATATTTTTAAATAATTTCATCTAAATCCTCCAAACTAATATTCAATATAGTATATGTTTTAGATAATATAATTATGTTTATAATGTAATATTTTCCAAATATTTATATAGAAATATTTTGACACAAACATCTTTTATATGATATAATGATAATGAATGAAAGGAAACAAAATATGAATAAAAAAATTACTTTATTAAAAAGAATTTCTTTGGTTATTTTGCTATTATTTACATTAACAACTATTATTTATCGAAATAATCAAGACGTCGTTGACGCCTCAACACAAACAGAATATTTGAAGAAAGGCGATGGTTCTTATCTTACTTATCGCGGTAGTAGTGAAAAAGTATTAACTTTGAAAGAATATAATAACCCGATTCAACAATATCGTGCCGTTTGGGTAAGTCACTTTGCCGGTGATATTAGTGCATATCAAGATGCAGAGTCTTACAAAAAAGACTTGACTACAATTATGGATAATATGGAAACTTGGGGCATGAATGCTATGGTATTCCATATTCGTACTCATAATAATGCTATGTATGATTCAAAATTAAATCCTCGTGCTCGTTGGTGGGCTAATGTTAATTTTGATGAATTCGATCCATTAAAATGGTTAATTGATGAATGTCATAAACGTGGTATTGAATTCCATGCTTGGATGAACCCTTATCGACTTGGTGATTCAAATGTTGTAGGTGAATACCCAGAAGGTAACCCTGCTAATGATCCTTCATTACATTTATCAAATGGTGATGGTAAAATCCTTGACCCATCAAGTCAAGTAGTACGTGATTTCATCGTTGATACTTGTATGGAAGTTATTGAAAACTATGATGTAGATGCTATTCACTTTGATGATTATTTCTATATTAGTGGTGTTGAAACATCAAAATCAGGAGACTGGAAAAGAGAACAAGTTAACTTGTTTATTAAACAGCTTCATGATGAAATGACAGCTTATAATGAAAAAAATGGAAAGAATGTACAACTTGGTATTTCTCCATCAGGTATTTATCGAAATGGTGGTTATGTTGCAACACCAACTTATGATGCAAATGGTAACTTGCTAAGTCCATTAGGTTCATATACAAGTGGTTTTGCTCACTATGATAACTATTTATACTCTGATACCCTTCACTGGATTAATGAAGGTTGGATTGACTATATTACTCCTCAAAGCTATTGGGGCTTAGAACATAACGTTGCTAGTTATGCGGCGCTAACAAGATGGTGGAGCTGGGCAACAACAAATAAAGATGTTAACTTATACATGGGTATGGGTATCTATATGGCCATTGATGGTAGTGGATATTGGAATAAAGACCAAAATGAAGTTAATAAACAATTATTAAATGCTGGTATGTACAGTGAAATTGATGGTATTTGTGTTTATAAATATGCAAGTTTATTAAGTTCAAATGCAACAGTTAAAAAAGGTGTTGAAACATTTAAAAACTACTGGGGAACAAAACGCGTTCCAAGTGCTGTTCAAAAGAGTTATGCTGATAAACTTCCAAGTTATACTGTTGATAATCTTTGCTTAATTGGTAATGACATCGTTTGGGATGAAGTTAGTAATGTTCGTGGTTACATGGTATATAAAGTGTTAAAAGGTGATAAAGTTGATGTTAATAATATTGATCACTTAGTTGAATATACTCAAAGCACTTCAATAAAAGCCGATGATACTGATATGTATGATTATTATGTAGCTACTGTTAACAAAGCTAATGTTATTAGTGATGTCGTAAAACTTGAAAGTGGTGTTTCAAATGAACCACACGTAGTTGTAATTAATCGCATCAATGCTTTACCAAGTGAGATTACCCTTGAAGATGAAAATAATGTTAACAATGTTGTAAAATTATACGATAATTTAAATGCTGAACAAAAAACACTGGTGACAAATTATAATATTTTACAAGCTGCAGTTAAAAAAATCAGTGATATTAAAAATTTACAAGTAACAATGGATACTTATATTAAGACTTTAAGCAATGACTTAGTTGATAAAGTTCCATTAAAAGCACCTGAAAATATGTCTTGGAGTTATAAGAATCTATCAGATGCTGTTGCGTACAATCTAACAACAGGAGAAATCTTAGGAACATATTTAAATAAAAAGATTACTCTTCTTTTAAATGCATCAATTCCTGATTCAAACATCAGTTATACAAAGGAAGTAACATTTAATGCAAGTGTTATTTCTAGTAATTATGTTGGATTATTCTACCGAAATGATGCATCTTGTATGACACCGGTTGATTCAGGTGAGTATAGCCCAGATAATTCAAAATATATTGGTTGGAGTAATTACATCTTATATGTAGGCAATTATGCTTTACCAGTAGCAACAGGAAACTTCTTTGAAGTAACTTCATCAAGTAATGTTACTAAAGTTAACTGGACATCATGTGGTGGTTTATATATTAATAAAACAGGTAGTGCATGGACATTTACTCCTAATGACTTATTCCATTCTGAATCACCTGCTTATGGATATATTGTTATTGGAACAAATGGTAAATTAAGAGTAGTTAGTGATACAACAGACTATACTGCTCAAATTACATTACAAGCTAATGAAGCCATCTTTGTAACTCGTTACTTAGAAAGAACAATTGATGGCACTCCATACACAAGTATTACAACAAACTTTAACACTTCAACAGATGCTCAAATCGTTAAAGTTGAAACTAAAGAATTTAATAATGTTGTTCAAACATTAATCGATATTATTAATGGTTTACCAACAGAAATCACTCTTTCTGATGAAAAAACAGTTAAAGATGCAGAACAAATCTATAGCTCTTTATCAGATGAAGAAAAAGCTCTTGTAACAAACTATAGTAAATTAGAAGCTGCCATTGCTAAAATCGAAGAATTAAATGGTGAAGCATATCAATTTATGTTAAAACAAGAAGAAGCAAAACAAGAAGTTTTAAATTATGTTTCTTTAAATGATTATTCAAAAGAAAATCAAAGTGCAATTAAACGTTATCAACTTGTTGCTAACCAAGGAATTGAAGGTGCTAAAACAGAAGAACAACTAAATAAAGCTGTTCAAACATACAAACAAAATGTAGATAGTGTTAAAACCCTTGCACAAGAATTAGTTGAAGAAAAAGAAATTGTAAAAGAAAATCTTAAAAATTATCCAGATTTATCTAACTATACGCAAATGGGTCAAAAACACATTCAAGATATTTTAGCAAGTGTTGATGCTAGAGTTGCCTCTGCAAAATCAAAGGGCGAGTTAGACTTAATTGAAAGTGCAATTGTTGCTGAAATCGATGCAGTACTTACAATGGAAGAAGAACTTGAAGAGATGAAATATGGATTACGTGAAGCAGTATTTGGCTATTTCGATCCTAAGAATTATCCACTTCCAAGTGCAAACGCTCTAGAAACAGAAGCAGTCCGTGTTTCTTTAGAAATTAGCAAAGCAACAAGTATTTCTCAAGTTGAAATTATTGTTGAAAATTATTGTAATTTTATTGAAAACTATATTACTTTAAAAGATCTAGCAACATTAATTGAAACAGAAAAAGCAAACCTAACAAATATCGTTGATGAAAAATATCTAAGTGACTCAAGAATGAATTCACTTATAGAAAATACTAAAAATAGATTAAATAATGTTTTAACATATCAAGAAGTTGAAAACATTAAATCTGAATTTAATACACAATATAGTTCACTAAAAGTAACAATTGATAGCGAACAAAAACAACAAAAAGATGGTTGCTTAAAATTCAATTATCAATTTATTGCCTTAACTGGTGTACTTTCATTAGCTCTATTAGTACTTCGTAAAAAAGGTAATTAAAAATAAAAGACTAACGAATAATCGTTAGTCTTTTACTATTATTTAAAACGACTTTCTCCCCACCAATTGGGAATTAATTCTTTTAGTTTTACAATTTCTTTGGTTTCTAAATTAAGTAATATTTCAATTTCTCCACTATTTTTATCAAGTTGCATCATATATTCACGACATGCCCCACAGGGAGTGCCTAAAGACCCATCACTCATTATGGCAACAACTTTTACAATTTCGTGTTCACCATTTGTAATCATATTTGCAATCGCATTTCGCTCAGCACACATTCCAAGCGTTGAGGCAGTATCGATACAAACACCAACATAGATGTTGCCTTTTTTAGTTAGGATTGCTGCAGAAACACCACCTGCCTCAATAAAAGGAGAAATTACTCGATCATTTTGTACTTTCTTAGCTTCTTCGTATAACTTGTTCCACATATTTATTAAACCTCTTATTTTACATCACTAATAATATAGAACTCATATGGCTCTAAAAGAAGTTGCTCTTTAAAATATAATTCATGATTACAGTTTACACAAAATTGATAATCATTTTGTAAATCGCTAGGTAATAAAACACTTGCTTGCTCTTCTTGATTATTAATAATAAAGAATAAATGATCAATTTGAAAAATAGCAATATTACCTTCTCGATAATGAAATATTATTTCTTTGGAAAAGTCATTACTTGTTTCATCTTCAATTGAATATAAAAAAGAAATAAAGGGATTAGCTGTTTTGAAGTTTGCTTTATATATATAGTAAAGAATTAAATATGCAATAGAACTGTGGTCTTCATCCTGATAAGAATCTAATACTTTATGAATAGTTTCTTCTGCACACATAGTTTTTTTGAAAATGTCTTTAATAAATAGATTTAAATCTATTTTATTATCCATAAAATTTTTTAAATGTTTGTCCATATTACATACCTCTTAAATTAATTATATTATATTTATCTAAATTAGTCAAAAAATTAATTAAACTTTTACATTGCAAAAAAGATTTGAATATTGTATACTATTAAAGTATTGTTTTAAATAGAGGTGGGTTATGGATTTAAGAAATCGTGATGGTTGGATTGAAGTTATCTGTGGTTGTATGTTTGCAGGGAAAACTGAAGAACTTATCAGAAGAATTAATCGTATTACATATGCGAAGAAATCAATTTTAGTATTTAAACCTAAAATTGATAACCGATACGATGAAGGATCAGTAGTATCTCATTCTCAAAAGAAGATTAAATCAATTGTTATTTCAGAAGCAAATGAAATATTGAAACATTTACCGGAAAAATTACCATACGCAATTGCTATTGATGAAGTCCAATTTTTCGGTGAAGAATTAATTGAAGTTATCGAGACACTTGCAAATAGTGGTATACGTGTTATTTGTGCTGGATTAGACCAAGATTTTAGAGGTGAACCTTTTGGCATTATGCCAATGATTCTTGCAAGAGCAGAATTTGTTACAAAACTAAATGCAATTTGCCAAGTATGTGGTCAACCCGCAACAAGAACACAAAGAATTATTGATGGAGAACCGGCTGATTATGATGATCCAATCATTTTAGTTAGCGCTGCCGAAAAATATGAAGCTAGATGTAGACACTGTCATCAAGTGCCAAGAAAAAACAAATAACGAAAAATATATGCGTCTTGCTTTAAAAGAAGCAATGATAGCATATCAAAATGGGGATGTTCCAGTTGGTTGTGTAATTGTTAAAAATAACAAAGTAGTTGCCAAAGCGCATAACATTCGCCAAACCAAAAAAGATACACTGGGACATGCGGAAGTAGTAGCGATCAAAAAAGCATGCAAAAAATTAAATGCCTGGGTTTTAGAAGAGTGTTCTATCTATGTAACCTTAGAACCGTGCTTAATGTGTGCGGGAGCTATCTTAAATGCCAGAATCGATAAATTAGTATATGCTACTGAAGAACCTAAATTTGGCTCAATTGAAAGTGTAGCCAATGTTTTAGATAATGAAAAATATAATCATAAAGTAAAAATAGAAAAAGGTGTCTTGAAAGAAGAAGCTAGCACGATGCTAAAAAACTTCTTCAAAGAAATTAGAAATAAGAAAACAATTGACAAATCAAAATAAAACGTGTATAATAGATACAGATTCCAGTTTAGATACCTTCATCCAAGGTTCCAGAGTGAACCAGGTCAGGCCTTGATCGGAGCAGCCTTAAGCTTCTGTCACTTGTGGGTGGGGGGATCTAAGCTGGAATCTTTATTTTTGCAATCACAAGGAGAACCTATATGAAAGAAATGAAGAAAGAAAAATCATGTGGTGCTGTAATATATAAAATAGATAAGAATAATCAAATTTCTTTTTTGATTGTTAAACAAAAAACAGGAAATTTTGGTTTTCCAAAAGGCCATGTTGAAGAAGGAGAAACCGAAGAAGAAACAGCAATTCGTGAAATAAAAGAAGAAACAAATGTTGATGCTAAAGTCGATACAAACTTTAGAATGGTATCAACATATTCACCTGCACGTGGTGTACTCAAGGATGTTATATATTTTATTGCAACACCAATTAGCGATGAACTTGTTGCACAACCAGAAGAAATTGAACTAGTCATGTGGTGTGATTACTATACTGCACGCAAAACAGTGAATTTTAGACAAAATAAAATAATCTTAAAAAATGCGTTTCACTATGTTAGAAGAAATGTATTAGGTATTAAACCTTGTGCTTGGAGAAGAAATAAAAATGATTAAAATATCTAAATATCAAGGATTAGGTAATGATTTTATTATTTGTTTTGACCAAGATCTTTTAACTAAAGACTATTCCCAATTAGCAAAAGAATTGTGTAATAACCAAATAACCGGTATGACTGATGGCCTTATTTGCGTAAAAACAAATCCCTTAACAATGATTTTTTATAATCAAGATGGAAGTATTGGGACTATGTGTGGGAATGGACTTAGATGTTTTGTTAAATACTGCTATGATAATAAAATTATTAATACAAACAAAAACACTATCCTAACAGGTGCAGGTTATTACGAAACACAAATAATTAGTACAGATCCATTTATGGTAGAAGTGAAAATGAATAAACCTAATTATAGTAATCAACTCCTTAAGATAAAAACAAACAAAGAAGAATTTATAAATGAAAAAATAAGTTTTCAAAATAAAGATTACTATTTAAATTGTGTTTTCATGGGAACGCATCATACAGTAATATTTGTTAATGATCTTAAAGAAGTTAATGAAGAACTTGGTCACTTTATGTGTCATTTACCAATATTTGATGATCGAACAAACGTTGATTTTGTTCAAATAGAATCTAGAAATAAGCTTCTTGTCAGAACTTATGAACGTGGTGTTGGTTTTACCTTAGCATGTGGAACAGGCGCATGTGCAAGTTTTGTTATTGCTAAAAGATTTGCCAAATGTGATGACTGGGTCGATGTATGCTTTGAAAACGGAAGCCTAAGAATATCTCAAAAAGAGGATAACGTTTATATGCTAGGACCATCCGAACTTGTTGCGACCTGGAAATACTCGCTAAACAATTGTAGTA
Organism: Bacilli bacterium; assembly: GCA_045589955.1. Taxonomy (GTDB): domain Bacteria; phylum Bacillota_I; class Bacilli_A; order ML615J-28; family CAG-313; genus CAJGCS01. The sequence goes on from JAZNQD010000064.1 coordinate 16,109, forward strand.
GTATTTTTTCGTATAATAATAAAAGTAAAAAATAAAAGTAATAAAAAGTACAAAATAATTAATATAAGAAATTAAGATTATTGGCTAAAATAACTAAGTAAAGTAAGTTATTTTGGTCTTTTTTTATAGAAAGGTGTCAAAGAAAAAAACTGAAAAAAATCAAAAGTAAGCGTTTTCTTAAGCAATATAGTAAAATTTAATTGACAGCCTTATTCAAAAGGAGTATAATTAAGTATAAACATTTTTAATGTTTCATTGTTTTAAATTAAATAGGAGGAAAAATAACTATGAAAAACTTACTTAAAAAATTATCTGTAGTTTGTTTAGGTTTAGTAGTTGCTCTTGGTTTAGTTGCCTGCGGCGGCGAACAAGGTGGAGGCCAACAAGGCGGAAACGAAAGTACAAGAGTTCCTGTTGAACTAGACGAATATATCGAATATACTGAAGCAGATTTCGAAGATTACAAAGCTGCTATCGGTGATTTATCTGCATACCCTGCATTAGAAGCTGCTGTTGAAGAAGCTTATCAAGCTGGTGTTGCCGCAATCCAAAGTGCTGATTCAATCAAAGCTGTTCAAGCTAAATTTGAAGAAGCTAAAGCTGCAGTTGCTGCTGCAATTCCTTATGCTCAAGGTGTTCAAACATTCGTTGGCTTAAGCAATGCTGAAAAAACTGAAATCTTAGGTATTTTAGAAGCATACGCAGTTAGAAATGGTATCACTGGTATTTCATTATTTGAAGACGGTGGTTATGCAATGTACAACCCACGTGTTAAATTAGGAACTGAAAAATACATCGTTGGTTATGGATTCGGTATCTTACCTGAAGGTGATATTACTGCAGATCTTGAATCTGAAGAAAACGCTGCATGGAAGAGATATTACCACATCAATAACGCTGCTGACCCTGGTACAGCTAACTACTTAAATGACCAAGGTTCAGAAGTTGCTGATTTCTATGGTTACTTCGGTGCTGGTTTCTATACAACATTCATGAACGATGAAAAGAACGGTTACGACTGGACTCCTGAATTAGCAAAAACTATGCCAGAAGCAGTTGGTGAAGGAAATACTTCTAAAGTTTGGAGATTCCAAGTTAGAGTTGGCGCTGAAGCTAAATACTCTACAAACTCTAAAATCGCTAGCCGTGCTGCATTCAACAACAGAGAAGTTGAAGCAATGGACTACTTAACACCATTCATTTTATTATTAAATCAAAATAACGGTTTATATCGTGGTCAAGAATTAGCTGGTACAAGTGGTCAAGGTGCTATTAAAGGTGCTAAACAATTCTACGAAGCTTCTGCTAACATCGGATCTTACGAAGAATTAGTTGCTGCATTCAAAGAAATGGTTGGTATTCAAGTTTATGAAGAAGATGGTGCTACATATTTCCAAGTTGAATTTGCTACTCCATTAGATTCATTCTATGCAATGTACTACATTACATCTAGCTTATATATGCCAATTCCTCAAGCATTCATCGACTTAGTTGGTGTTCAAAACTACTTAGGCTTCAATGAAGACAAAACTGAAAGTCCAGTTGATAACTCATTAGCATTAGGTGCTTACGTTCTTGAACAATGGGACTCTGGTCAACAAGTTGTTTATAAGAAAAACCCTAACTATGTATATGCTGAAACAAAATATGCTATCCCTGGTATCCATATGAACATTTTCCCAGCTATGGCAAATGACGCTGAAGCTAACTTCAAAGAATTCATCGCTGGTAACGTTGACTCAACTGGTATTCCTCAAACTAAATTAGATGAATACAAGAATGACCCTCGTACAAGAACTACTACTGGTTCTTCTAACTTCAAATTAAACGTTAATGCAACTGATGCTGAAACTTGGGAACAATTATTTGGTCCTAACGGAACAGTTACTCAAACTCAACCAGAAAAATTCTGGGAAGTTGAACCTGCTCTTTCTAACCCACACTTCGTTAAAGCTTTAAGCTTATCAATCAACAGAATTCAATTCGCTGATAAACGTGGTTCAATCCCTTCAGTAGATTACTTATCTTCTAACTATATGTCTGACCCAGTTAATGGTATTTCATACAGTGTTACTGAAGCTCATAAACAAGCTGTTGCTGGTTTATTAAGAGATACTGATGGTTGTGGTTACAACTTAGAATTAGCTCGTGAATACTTCAAATTAGCTCTAGCTGAATTAGAAGCTGCTAACTTATATCGTGCTGGTACAAAAGAAAATCCAACTGTTATCCAATTAGAAATCGCTTGGATGTACCCTCAACACGAAGAACAATATCATAATGAAATTAAACAATACTTCGAAGACGCATTCAACCATGAATCAGTTCACGGTGGGGAATATAAATTAGAATGTGTATTCTGGGTAGGTAACGCATGGAGCGATGTTTACTACAATAAACTAATGCTTGGTCAATATGACTTAGGTTTCGGTTCAATTTCTGGTAACTCATTAAATCCATTAGATTTCTTATCAGTATTATCATCTGACCAATCAATCTCTGGTTACTTCACATTAAACTGGGGAACAAATACTGGTGATCCTGATGCTGATATCTTAGTTTACAATGGTACTCGTTGGTCATTCGACGCATTATGGACTGCTGCTAACAACGTTGCTGTAGTTGTTGACGGTGCTTTAGTTCCTGCTGTTTCAAATGAATACGTTCAAACTGCAAACGAAGATGGTTCTTATACAGAAGTTATTACTATCTCTTTAGCTGCTGAAGAAATCAAAGATTACACAGTTGAAAATGTAGTATTATGCTGGTATGAAGGCGATTATAAAGAAGTTTCTGTTATGGAATATGCTAAAGTTGAAGAAGTTGAAGGTAAATATGTAGTTACTGTTACAGTTCCTGCAGAATTAGTTGAAGCTTACGCTGGTGAAATGGGTATTGACATTATTTGGGGTGCTGACTTAGGTGTTACTCAATTAACTGGTCAATTATTCTCAGTTTACGGTGTATACGAAGCAAAAGCTGAATAATCAACATTTCTTAACTTTAAAGAAATAAAATAAAAATTTAGGGCAATTAGGTGGGATATAAAAAACTTGATTGCCCTTTTTTACGCAAAATTTGTAAAATATAATATTTAAGGAGGAAATATATGTTTAAATACGTTCTTAAGAGAATTGGTTTCGTATTTTTCACCCTTTTTGTTGTAATTTCCATAACTTTTATTCTTATGAAAAAATTACCAATTGATAGACCAATTGGTCAAGAAAAGCAACAAGTCGCATACTGCGAAAGTCAAGTTTCATTAGGATATTTCTATAAGTTTAATGAACCACATCCAGAATATGGACATCTTGTTTTTGAAACAAAAGCTGATAGAATTAAAACTTATTACTATCAAGTTCCTGCCCATGAACAATACGGGAAATGGTTAAAGAATATATTAACAAAATGGGAATGGGGTCTTTCTGAAAAAATTGAACCAAATGTTAGGGTTTCAGTTATCATCAAAGAAAGATTACCTAATACAATTAAATTAAATATCATAGCAACATCTGTATCAGTTCCTATTGGTATTTTACTAGGTATTTGGGCTGCATTAAAGAAAAATACAATTACAGACCATATTATCTCAACTTCAGTAATGGTATTTATATCGATACCGAGTTTCGTACTAATTTCAATCATGATTTTAGTGTTTGCTTATAATTTAGGATGGGTGCCTACCAAATGGCCAAATCCTGGCGCTTCCGCCTGGACGATAGCGAAAGCGTACTTAATTCCTGTATTCTGTTTATCATTCGGTTCTATCTGTGGATACTGCCGTTTCGTAAGAGCAGAATTATGTGAAGTAATGGAAAGTGATTATCTATTACTTGCAAGAACAAAAGGTTTAACAAGATCACAATCAATTGTTAGACATGCTTTAAGAAATGCCTTTGTTCCAATTTTACCATCAATCTTAGCTGAAGTTATTGGCTTATTATCAGGTTCAATGATTTTAGAAAACTTATATGGTATTAATGGTACAGGTAGCTTATTTATCAAAGCGATTCAAGCAAAAGACTATAACGTATTGTTTGTAGATATGGCTATCTTTACAACAATTGGTTTATTAGCAAATATCGTTTTAGACTTATCTTATGGTTTCATTGATCCACGTATCAGAATGGGGGCGAAGAAATAATGGAAGATAATAAAAAACAACTAACTCCGGCTGATTTTGAGTTTGTTCAAAGAGATGACAAAATTCATGATAAAGCATTTGATACAAAGCCAACTACATTCTTAAAAGATGCTGTTAAAAGATTTTGTAAAAATAAATCTTCTATCGTTGCATTTGGTATTATTGGGCTATTAGTTTTAATGTCAATTTTCTTACCAATAATTTCAAGAAAAAATATTGATTATGTATCAAGCCCAGAAGCATTTTTAGCACCTAAATTATTTAAAACAGGTACTGGATTTTGGGATGGTACAAGAAAAGTAGAAGATGTTGTTTATGATACTGTAAATGAAGTTCCTGGTGGTTATTATGCCAATGGTGTTCTAGACCTAAAAATCTTAGGTGATGAATATATTGATAATACTAACGACTATGGTATGGGTGGCTATGCTACATTCATAAACGAAACAACTAAAACAACTTATGCTCATTCATTTGAAACATTAATGACTTCAACTGGTAATTATAAAGTCGAAGTTAATATGCATGATGCTGAAGATTATGCTGAAGGTGAATTAGCACAATATGCGGTTTATCTAAAAGTTTATGAAGATTTATATGAATATCAAGAAGGTGATGTAAAACCTACAGAAACACTTCTTTTATTAAAAGATTTCTCTAATGATTATTCTACATACACTTTAGATTTAAGTAAAGCATTAGCTGATCATGGTTATCAAACAGTAAAAGGCCAATTATATTTTGATATTTTACCAGCGGTAGAAAAAAGAAAATCTTATATTATGCTTGAAACTGTTAAGTTCACTGCTGATAGCACTGTTGAAAACTATGATGAATTAGTAAATTTAATTTCAATCAATGATGCAAATGAAACTCTTTCATATGTTTTAGATAAAATGGGTAACAAACCAGTTGGTTATTGGAGCTCAACTTGTGTTAAAAATGCTCATCATGTAAAAGTTGTTAAATGTAGCTTTACTTATGATACATATGCAGAACCTTATGATGACAAAATTGTTTATGACTATGCTCCGTCTGACTTAGAAACATTAATGAAAAAAGGTTACTGTAAATATGATAAAGATAACATTAAAGAAACATTTGAAGTTTTAGATGAAAAGAATTGCCCAGTAATTGAAATTCTTGATGTAACATATACTTCAAGAAAACCAATTAAAGCTATTAGTATTGAATGTAAAGTTAGAGGCTATCTAACTTATACACATGGCGGTGATGATAATACTTATAAACGTCAACCAATCTTCTTATTTGGTACAGATCAACAAGGTCATGATGTATTAAAGAAATCATTTGCAGGTTTAAGAACATCACTTATTTTAGGTGTTTGTACAGCCGCAATTTGTTTCTGCTTTGGTTTAGTTTGGGGTTCAATCTCTGGTTATTTTGGTGGTACAGTTGACTTATTAATGGAACGTATCATTGAAATTATTAGTGGTGTACCAACAACTGTTATGTTAACGCTAATGATATTGACATTTGGTAATACCTTTGGCGTATTTGTATTCGCACTATGTTTGACAGGATGGATGGGGGTAGCAGGAAGAACAAGAACACAATTCTATCGTTATAAGAACCGTGAATATATTCTAGCTTCTAGAACATTAGGTTCATCTGACTTTAGATTAATTTTCAAACATATTTTACCTAACTCAATGGGTACAATCATTACAGGTAGTGTACTTATGATCACATCTGTAATTTATAGTGAAGCAACACTTGCTTACTTAAACTTAGGTTTACAAGGAACTCAATCATTTGGGGTTATGATGTCTGATAACCAAACATACTTACAATCATACCCTAACTTAGTCCTTGAACCAGCTATTATTATTTCATTACTAATGATTTCATTTAACTTATTTGGTAATGGTTTAAGAGATGCATTTAACCCATCATTGAAAGGAAGTGAATAATCATGGCTGATAAAGTTTTATCTGTAAAAGATTTAGTTATAAATTTTAAAACTGATAATGGTATCTTACACGCAGTACGTGATGTTTCATTTGACCTTGAAAGAGGGGAAACTTTATGTATTGTTGGTGAATCAGGTTCTGGTAAATCAGTAACTTCTAAAGCAATTATGGGGATACTTGCTAAAAACGCAATCATCGAAAATGGTACTATTATGTATCGTGGTGAAAACTTATTAGAAGTTTCTGAAGAAGAATTCTATAAGATTCGTGGTCACAAAATTGGGATGATTTTCCAAGACCCACTTTCTTCTTTAAATCCAATTGTTAAAATTGGTAAACAAATTACAGAAGCGATGTTAATCAATTCTGATCAATTAAAATTAATGTATCAAGATTTAATTTCTAAAGATTTAATTGCTTATAAAAACAATATTGCAAAACGTGATATTAATATCAATAACGTTAAGAAAAGCTTAAGCGCATTTATTAAAGATGTTAATAATAAATTAAAGACAAAAGAAGTTAAAGCTGATAAAGAAAAACAACAAGAATTAAAAAATTCTGTTAAAGCTAAAAAACAAGAAACAATTGAAAACATTAAAAAATATAAAGCAGCTTGTGCTGAAAAAGCACCAGCCTTAAAAGAAGCTTTAGCTAAAACTAAAAAGGAAGCTAAGGTTAAAGTGAAAGAATATCAAGTTCAAATTACAAATGAACATAAACAAAATTTAGTTAACTTAAAGAATGAATATGCAAGTCGTAAAATTGATACAGCTAAGTATAATGAATTAGTCGAACAAGAAAACAATGCATATCAAAGTAAAATTAAATTAACAAAAGCTGAAGCTAAGCGCCGCGCTCTTGAAGTAATGAGAGAAGTAGGTATTCCTGAACCTGAACGCAGATTCAATCAATTCCCATTTGAATTCTCAGGTGGTATGAGACAAAGAATCGTTATTGCGATTGCCTTAACTGCAGCTCCAGAAATTCTTATTTGTGACGAACCAACAACTGCACTTGACGTTACTATTCAAGCACAAATTCTAGAATTAATTAATCGTATTAAAAAAGAAAGAGATTTATCTTGTATCTTTATTACTCATGACTTAGGTGTTGTTGCTAACATGGCTGACCGTGTTGCAGTAATGTATGCTGGTCAAATTGTTGAACAAGGAACTGCTGAAGAAGTATTCTTTGATCCTCGTCACCCATATACTTGGGCATTATTGTCAAGTATTCCTGATGTAGATAGTAAAGAAAGACTTGAAGCTATTCCAGGTACTCCACCAAACATGATTTATCCACCAAAAGGTGATGCGTTTGCTCTTCGTAGTAGATATGCAATGAAAATCGACTTTGAAGAACAACCACCTAAATTTAAAATTTCTGACACTCACTATGCAGCTACTTGGCTTCTTCATGAAGATGCTCCAAAAGTAGAAATGCCAAAAATTGTATCTGAAAGAATTAGAATTGCTTTAGAGAAAGGAGATAAGTAAATATGTCTATCAAAAGAGATTATGTTAATGATGAAATCATGGACAAACAAATTGATGAACAAACTAATGTTCAAATTTCTGATGATCATGAAGATATTAATCAATTAGAAGAATATTTAAATGCTCCTGAACATAAAGAATTTGATGAAGCTGAAATTAAAGCATTTAACTCTAAATATAATATTAATAGAAGAGTTAAAACAAAACCTGAATTAAGAGAAAAGAATATTATCTTATCAGTAAAACACTTAAAGAAATTTTTCTTCTTTGGTAGAGGTCCAAGAAGAATGAAACACAAAGCTGTTTCAAATATTTCTTTTGACGTATATGAAGGCGAATGTGTAGGTATCGTAGGTGAATCTGGTTGTGGTAAAACAACAACTGGTCGTTCTATTATTAGACTTAATGATATTACATCTGGTTCAGTTTATTATCGTGGTGTAAGAATCACTGCCGGTGATAGATGGAATAGAAAAGAAATTAAATTTACTAATATTCGTCGCAACCAAAAATTAAAACTACTTGCAACTCAACGTGCTACTGCTTTAGCAGGAAATCACTTTGAAGGTGAAGGAGAAGAATTAACACCTTTAATTGATCAAACAGCTCGTTTATTAGAAAGTTTAAGAAAACTTAATGATATTACTTTAACAAGATTAAGTAGATACAATTCTGGTCAAGGTGCTTACCTTACAAGAACAAGTCACAAACTTCAATTAGCTGAATCTAAAGCGAAGGGAATTAAATATCAAGTTGGTTTAATGCTTTCTAAAAATAATGCAAAGATCAATAAATATTTTAATGATGAAGTTCGTAAAACAAATGAATTTGCTGATAACATTGTGAATCAACAACGTCGTGAAATCGAACAAATTCGTTTTGATAATAAACATGTTTCTCGCAAACTTGTTAATGAAATTCAAATGATTTTCCAAGATCCGATTGATTCATTAGACCCAAGAATGACTGTTGAAGACATCATCCAAGAAGGTTTAAAAATTCAAGGTCATCACAATAAAGCTCAAAACCACAAAAAGGTTGTTGAAATCCTTGAAACTGTTGGTCTAGTTGAAGAACACGCTTCTCGTTATCCTCATGAATTCTCAGGTGGTCAACGTCAAAGAATTGGTATAGCCAGAGCATTAATCATGAATCCTAAATTATTAATTTGTGACGAACCAATCAGTGCGCTTGACGTTTCAATCAGAGCTCAAGTTATTAACTTATTAAATGAGTTAAAAGATCAATTAGGATTATCTTTAATCTTTATTGCCCATGACTTATCTGTAGTTAAATACTTCTGTGATAGAATTGTTGTTATGTATTTTGGTAAAATTGTCGAAACTGCATCAAGTGATGAATTATTCAAAAACCCAATGCATCCTTATACAAGAGCTCTTTTATCTGCAATTCCAAAACCAAATCCAATTACAGAAAAAACACGTCAAAGAATTCTTTATTCTCCTGCAATGCATGATTACTCAACTGATTTACCAGAATTAAGAGAATTAAAACCTGGTCACCAAGTTTATTGTAACATGGCAGAATTTGAAGAATATAAAAAATTATTAAGGGAATAATATGTCAACATTTAAAAAACTTTTCTTACATTCTTTTAAACACTACTGTATAGCAGTTGGGTCATTCCTAGCTATCGTTATGGTCTTCATGTGGATTGATAAATTTAACTTAAGTCAATTTCCATCTGCATTTGCTAGTGCTGGTATGTTAGTAGTATTTGCTGGTTTATTGTTAATGCTTGGATACTTTGGAGCATTTGACACATTAGGATATGCTTTTACAACTTTTAAAACTAGAAGTAGAAGACCTTATAAAGATTTAGTTGAATATACAGAAATTAAAACAAGATTAAGAAAAGAAAAAGAATTATACTTTATGCCATATATTGTTGTTGGTTTAATCTTTGCGATACTAGGATTTGTTAACTGGTTATTTGCTAGACCTAATCCAAAACTTGATACTCCAAAAATTCAATTAGTAGAAGTTCTCCCAAGTGAAAATAAAATTATTATTAGTTGGGATAATAATAAAGATGCTAAAAATGGATATCATATCGAGTATCGAGAATACTATGAAGACTACACTGATGAAATTCCGGGAGAGTATTTTTCAAAAGATGAAAAAATAGAACAAGCTGAGGGTGATACTGTTACATATACACTTGAAGTTCCGGATCTTAGTAAAAAATATATCGTCTTCGTCGTTGCATTAAAGACTGATAAGAATAATGGTTCCGAAAAAGGTACATATATTTATATTCCTGAATAATAAAAAAAGAAATCTCCTAAGTGAGATTTCTTTATTTTTATAAATAGATATGATATAATACATATGAAAATAACCGAGGTATAATTATGAGTTTTAAAATCGGAAAAGTAGTTGCAAAAAATAACTTAATTTTAGCACCAATGGCAGGAGTAACAACATCTTCATTTCGTAAGATTTGTCTAAAACATGGTGCAGGAATTGTTTATGCAGAAATGATTAGTGATAAGGGTTTAGAATATAACAACGAAAAAACCTTAAAGATGATTGAAATTGATCAAGACGAACATCCAATTTCTATGCAAGTATTTGGTAGTTCATATGAAACAATTACCCCATCAGTGGGTAAAATCTTAGAAAGATCTAATGTTGACATTATCGATGTTAATATGGGATGTCCAGTTAATAAAGTGGTCAAAGGTGGAAGTGGTTCTGCATTATTAAAAACACCAGATAAAATTTATGATATTGTAAAAAGTCTAAAAGAAAGTTATGATATTCCAATAACTATTAAAATAAGAACTGGTTGGGATGCAAGTAGTATCAATTGTGACGAAGTTGCAAAGCTTGCGACTAAAGCAGGGGTTGATGCAATTGCCATTCATGGAAGAACTCGTTCTCAAATGTATAATGGAAATGCGAATTTAGAACATATTAAAATGGTAAAAGATGCAACCGATAGACCGGTAATTGGTAATGGCGATATTAAAGATTATCAATCAGCCCAAAAAATGTTGGATGAAACTGGTGTTGATGCACTTATGATTGGTCGTGCATCACTTGGTAATCCTTGGATTTTTGATGAAATCCAAAAAGGTTTTAATAAAGAATTAATTATTAAACCAACAAAAGAAGATATTATCAAGACTTTACTAGAGCATGCCCAAATGTTAATGGCTTCTAAAGGCGAACATATTGCAATGATTGAAATGCGTACGCATGCTGGATGGTACTTAAAACAAATTCCTGGGACAAAACAATATCGTCCTTTAATTGTAAGTATCAAAACTATGGATGAATTAACAAATATTTGTAAAGAGATTCTACACAATCCATATTTTAAATAAATTTGTTAAAAAAGAAAGCTTAAATTAAGCTTTCTTTTTTTCATATTGTTGATATAAATTATAAAGATAATTACTAAGACTAACCTTAACAAAAATACCCTCTGCTTGATAATCAGTGCTTATGACATTTGCTTTTTCACATAAAATATTATAAATATTTCCTTTATCATATGGGATTAATAAATCACATTCAACAAAATCAGGAAAAAGAGTTTTCTCAATATAATCACATAACTCAGGGTAACCTTCTTTAGTAACACTTGATAACATAATAGAAGGTGTTAATGATGCATTTACGAACATCTTGTTTGGTAGTTTATCTACTTTGTTATATGCATATAATATAGGAATATCTCTTACTCCTAATTCCTTTAAAACTTTATTGGTTGTCTCAATCTGAAGTTCCATATAAGGACTTGTACTATCGATTAAATGGATGATTAAACTAGCTTCATTAATTTCTTCTAATGTTGATTTGAAAGACTCGACTAAGTAGTGGGGAAGTTTACTTACAAACCCAACAGTGTCAGTGACCAAGAATTCTTTATTATTTGGTAATTTGATTGCTCTTGTTGATGTTTCTAAGGTTGCAAAAAGCATATCCTTAACAAATACTTGTTTTGTTTCATCCTCATCACGGTAAATCGATAAAAGAGTATTAATAGTTGATGACTTTCCGGCATTTGTATAACCGACAAAAGCAACTGTTTTAAGACCATTACTTGCTCTTGATTTGCGTGAAGTTTGACGCGATTTAACAATATCTTCAAGTTCTGCTTTAGCTTTAACAATCTTTCTTTCAATGTGGCGTCGATCAAGTTCTAGTTTTGTTTCACCACTACCACGTCTAGCTCCGGCTGCTCCCCCGCCACCACCACCTGTACGAGACAAATTATTGTGCATACCAATTAGTCTTGGCAAACTATAATTCAAATGAGCAATTTCAACTTGTAAAGTTGCTTCTTTAGTTTTAGCACGGATTTTAAATATTTCTAAAATTAACATTGTTCTATCTAGTACTTCACATTCTAAATAGTCAGTAATATTCCTTAATTGGACTGGCGATAAATCATCATTAAAGATAACAAGATTAGGTTCTAAAGAAACTACTAAGGTTTTTAGTTCTTCTAGTTTACCTTTTCCAAGGTAGGTTGCAGTATTAAAGTGAGGAAGATTTTGGACAAGGGTATCAACAACTTCAATACTTAAAGCTTCACACAAACTACATGTTTCGTTGAATTGATAGTTAAATAATTCATCATTGCCGGTATTAACACCAACAACAATGGCTTTTTCAAATGTTTCATTAATATTATTCATACTTCCTCCTATATATTAATATTTTACAATAGTTTAATCATTTAAACAATTTTATTGATAAGAATTATTACCTATACATATAATTAATTATAGGATAAAAAATAAAGGAGAACAAATGTTAGAATCGTTTAGTGTACAAGCTGTTCAAATAATTGAAGGAGCAAAAGACCTTGCTAAAAGGATGAATTGTGAAATGGTGGGAAGTGAACATTTATTATTATCACTTTTTAAAACACCAGATTCAATTTGTCATTTCTTATTTTCAGAATTAAATATTAAAGAAGATGATTTGAACAATGCTTTAGAGAAAATGGAAATAATTCACAAAGTGAATCAAAATACAATTTTTACCAAAAAGTTTGTTGAGATTATTGAAAATGCTAGACAAGTTGCCAAGGACACAAAAAGTGAGTTTGTCTATGATGAACATCTTTTTTATAGTCTTCTTGAATTAAAAGATACAGTCGCATATGAGATTGTAAATTATTTAAATATCGATATTGATGAAATGCTTTTAGATATTGAAGAAATATTTAATTTTTTTGAGGATGATGATAAAATAAAAGAATCCCCATTCCCTTTTTTAAAACTTGTTCAAAAGAAAGATTACTCTCATCCATATATTAAGAGAAAAGATTACGTCGAACAACTTATTTATATTTTAAGAAAAAAGCAAAAAAATAATCCCCTATTAATTGGAAATGCTGGAGTAGGAAAGAGTGCTATTATCGAAGGATTATCAATAGCACTTAAGGATGAATTAATCTATGAACTAGATTTAGGGAGTATTGTTGCTGGAACAAAATATCGAGGTGAACTAGAAGAAAAGCTAATAAAAGCTCTTGAATATGCTAGAGAAAAAAAGATAATTGTATTCATTGATGAAATTCATAATATCGTTGGTGCAGGGTCAAATGATGGTTCTTTGGATATTGCAAACATCTTAAAACCTTTCTTAACAAAGCCACATATACGTTTGATTGGCGCAACTACAATTGATGAGTATTATCAATATATTCACAAAGATAAAGCTTTAACAAGAAGATTTCAAAATATATTTATTGAAGAACCAACAACTAATGAGACAATTAGAATATTAAAAATGATCAAAAAATATTATGAAGAATATCATCATGTGAAATACGATTATAGTATTATTAATGAAATTGTTCACAAGTGTGAAAAGTATATACCATCTAGATCATTTCCAGATAAAGCAATTGATGTTTTGGATGAAGTTGGAGCCATTGCAAATTATGTCCATGAAAGTGTATGTTCTAAACATATCGATCAGGCTATTTATAGTATGAACGGAATTAAACCTCAAAAACCAAAATCATTAAGAAGACTAAAATTTACATTTAATGAGTTAATACCGTATTATGAAAACTTTATTAGAGGTGAAATAAAAACGCCAAATATCGCTATAATAAGCGTTAATTCGGGTTTTAAAATTGATAAATTAATTAAAGATATTACGCTAGCTTTTGGTGTAAGTAGGGAGTGTTTTTTAGAGATTGACCTTGATTCATATCTTGATAGTACATCCCTTTCAAACTTGATCGGATCAAATAAAGGCTATGTTGGTTATGAACAAGGGGGCCTTTTATTTGAACATATTTTAAAATATCCAGTTAGTATAATTTATTTCAAAAACTTTAAATGTGCACATTACTCAGTCCAAAACTATTTAAGAAAACTGATTAAGAAAAGTAATGTTATTGATAATAAGAATAGGAAAATATCACTTAGCAATACAATATTCATTTTTGAAGATTTTGAATTTAAAAAACAAAACGTTGGATTTGACAATAAGATAATTCTCAAAGAGAAGGCCGATTTTGATATAGTGTTAGTAGATCGATAAGAAATAATTACTTCAGTACTTGTTACTGGAGTTTTTATAAATAAAAAATAAAAGATTTGCTTATCTTTTTTATTTAAGTTTCTTTTCTTTTAAATTGTAAAGAGAAAATAACTATGATATAATAAATAGATAGGTATAAATAGGAGATGATTATCATGCGAAAAAGTTCGGCTCGCAATTATTATGTTAGAAATATTAATACACATCTATTAAACGTCTTAGAAGAAAGTTACTATATTGAAATTGGTTCTGTTGATATTCATACACTCGATCGATGTTTAAATGGTCAAGTTATTGACCTAAAAGAACTAATATATTTACAAACTCTAAATGAAGGTATTGGTAAAATAACTAATGATGTTAAAGATGACTATAATTACCAATTAAACTATTTATTGAGTTTTAGACAAAAAAGCTCAACTCACAAGTTTTTCTTAACAGCTGGTTTATTAAAATATCGTGATGAAACAGGGTTAGAAAAATTTGCTCCTATTATTTTAATTCCAATTGATATTGACTATCAAAAAAGACAAATTCGATTGTCTGCCGAACCATCAGTTAATCGTATTTTAATAAGATATCTTGCAAAGAATAAAATTGATAAAGCTGATGAACAAACAAAATTCTTAAATTCTTTTGATAATATAAAAATTAATAGTACTTTAATAATTGATAAAGTATGTATGGATTTATCAAAAAAATTTAACTTAGATGTAACCCCTGTAAATTTCTTAACAATTTGTAATATTGAATATTATGACTTTGACTTTAAGAAAGATTTATTTATACCCGAAAGATCAATTTACGAAAAAAGAGAAATAGAAATATATGAAGATTACTTTAAAAATATTAAAGCAATCTTACCAACCAATTTACATCAAAAACATGCCATCTTACGTGCTCACAAAGGTGAAAGCTTTGCGGTAGATGGGAAGCTTGGTAGTGGTAAAACTTATACCGCGTTAAATATTATTGCTGATGCAATTGCTCAAGATAAGAAGATTCTTTATGTAAACCAAGATTTGGATAATGTTTGGGACATCGAAAAAAATATGGCTTATTTTGGCTTTGATAATGTTGTTGTCAATTTAACAACTAAGACTAGTAATATTGAGGTAACACCGGTTCTCTTACCTTCAACGATTGATAGTAAATTTGATTTTGCTCCAATTAAATATTTTAATGAATTAGATCTTGCTCGTCAAAAAAGAATTGGCGGCTTTACATATAACTATCTTGTTGAACAACAAGCGGTTCTAAAAAGACAATACGATAAACTTCCTCCATTGGAGTTGGAAGTTGAGTTAGAAAAGCATGAGTATAGTCATGTTAAAAAATCCTTAGAAATAATTGAAGATGGTGTAAAGAAAATTGGCCCTATTTCACAAAATGTTTGGCAAAATTTACATCCATCAGATAACAAGGTTACTATTGAAGAGATTATTAGAAAAACTAATGATTTTTATGAATTTCATAAGACATTAACAAAAGCATTATCAACATATTGCAAATCTTTTAATATTAAGACTCCAAGCAATATTCACGCTTTAAATTCTTTAATCGATCATGTTATTAACTTTGAAAGTATTAAACCACAAGTTAGTTGGAAAACAAAAGAAGGACGTAACGAAGCTCGTCGTGTCTTAAGAGAAATTCAAGAAGCTATTGATGAAAACTATAGTTATAACGATTATTATAAACAAAATGTTAATTCTGAATATAAGCCAGGAAGAATGCTTGATATATTAACAGACATTCTTGGCAAACATCTAAGTATCACAAATAACCAAGACTGTGTTAATCGTTTAATTGCTAATAATAAAATATTAGACAATTTAACAAATGATATCTTAGAAAATTGCAAAAATGCCTCTTTAAACTATTCACAATTATGTTCTTATTTTGGTTTTAACAAACATGATGAAGTTTCATTAACATTTATCAAGGATATGCTTGAATATCTACAAGTAAGTTCTTTACCAAGACAACTTTCTCAAGCCTTTGTTAATAACCAAAAAAATTTCCTTGTTATTGGAAATGTTGTATTTACAAATTATTCAATTATCAAAAATATTAAAGATCGAATTTCAGGATATTTATTACCAAATATCAAATTCACATATTTTGAGGCTATTGAGTTGGTTGAAGATTCGCAAACAAAGAAACTTCTATCAAAGTATTTTGATCCAAAACTACTTAAAAAAGACCACTTGGATAAAGATGAACTAATTAAATTAATCAGTGATTATTATCATGCAGGTAAGAGCATCATGGGGGTCTTAGAAGTAAAAGACATTAAAATGGACCTAGAAAAATATTGGCAAGAATGTTTCAACTTCTATCGTCTTGTGAGCTTGCATTTAAAGTATACTAGCAATCTTGAAACTTTTGTTAAAAAACAAATTTCTATTGCACCAATTGAAATTAACAAAGTTATAAATACATTAAAGAGCTTAATCAGTAATTTTAATCTTGCAGATACACATATCAAAGAATTAGAAAAGTATAATATCCATATTTCTTCTGAGTATCCTTTAGATAAGATTAATCAGCTATCTTCTTGGACAACGTATTTATTAACAGTTATTAATGTTCGCAATGAGACTTATAAAACATTTATAAATCATAATATTACTATTAATGAAATCATTGAATTAATTGAACAAGACAATAATTATATTAATTTATTAGATAGAATTAATAAAAATGAACCTGATTATATATATTTATTAGGTGAAAGCTACAAGAAATTCGAAACTGTTATTAGTGAAACTGGTAGCGCAATCGACCACTTTGATGGTTTTGTTGAAAAACTAAATGATCAAAACGATGTTGACAAACTTCTTAACACAAAGAACTTTGAAAAATTCTTGAAGAACACAATGGATATTAGAAAAATGCACAGTGAATGGTTTAACCATTATCGTAACTTTTCTAATTGTTTTGTTCATGGTCAAGCAACAATTCAAACAAATTCCTTTGATGACGTTTTAGAAGAATTAAAGGAGTATGCTTCAAAAACAGATCAACTTGAAACTGCCCGTAGTGTTATTAATGCTATTGAAGAAATTGATAAATTTGGCTTAGAATCATTAGTTAAGATAATTAGAACAAGTGACCATATTGAAAATTTAAAGGCTTCATTCTGTAATGCTATCTATACAAAATATATAAATATTTTTGCAAAAAACTATCCGATTTTACTTGATTACAATAAAATAAAAACTAATTTTGAAGAGTTTGAAAAGAATGAACAAAATTTCTGTTTAAATAACATTTTAGAAATCAAGAAGATTTGTGCTAAAAAAGGTCGTATTAGAACCGTTAATGCCGAATTCTATGAATATAACAAACATGTAGCAGGAACAATTCGCAATAATAACTTATATCTAGCTGATTTAAATATTTTTAATGCCGACTTAGATGTATCTCGATTTGATTTAGTTATTATTGATGACTGTCACCTTTCTACTGCAAACAAATATAATCGCCTAGATTATTGTAAACAAGTAATTGTTCTTGGAGATAAATCATTCCAAAGTTCAGTATCAAATTCGTTATTACAACGTATTGGGGATGATTCTGTTGTTCAATACTCAAACCGTTATGTTAAAATGACTCCGAAATTTAACAATGTTTGGAATTATTCAAATCGTTATATATATTCATATGAAACAAGTATTACAACTGAAACAATAGATAATTTAAATGCTTTTGCAAAAGTTATATATGAGTATTTTGTGAAAAATCCTAAAAACATTGTTAATGTTGTTATCGGAAATGAAGAAACAAGACGTGACTTATACATTGCCATTGTTTCTGCTTTAAGTATGTCTTATACATTTATGGATGTTATTGAGATTCTTACATATCATATTCGTTTAATTAATGCCAACGAAGAGGGATCTAAGTACGTTAATGATGTCTTCATTTTCTATACAGATTTCCTTGAATATGATCTACCTCAAAACAATTTAATGTTTAAAAATTTTATTGTTGTTGAAAACAGTGTTCGTATATTCTACATTCCTTCAAAAGTTGAAGCTGAAAACAAAAAAATTGAAGATGACATCAACAAAACAATGGTAAAAGCAGTTGTTAGACAAAAATCAACTAATGGAATTTCAAAAATATTTAACGATGATTTAAAGAATGCAGGTATTAAAGTTAAGACTGGTTTTGGTAAGTTTGATATAACTATCCAAAAATCAAGTAAACATCCGATTGCAATTATCTTTGAAGGAACAATAGATAATTATTCAAACTCATTAATTGATGATTATCATTACTATTACCGACAATATGTAAATCGTGGTTGGGACATAAAGATAATTAATACTTATGAGTTAATTAATAACTATGACCAAATTCTTAAAAACATTATTTCTGATATTGAAGGAAAAAATAAGTAATAGTTATGAAATCATTGAATCGTGAAATTATGAAAAGTCTTGTAAAAGAAATCAAAAATCAAAGTCAAAATGCTCAAACGCTTAAGATAAAAATAAAAGATGCACAAAAAGCAAATTTTGATTTTAATACAAGATATTATGCTAGTAGAACATTACTACACTATGCAACGATTGCAGATGCACCTGGTGTAGTATCTATGTTAATTAAATTTGGTGTAAATCCAAACCTTTGCGATGAGCGTTATAACACTCCATTACATATGGCTGTAAACTTAGACCGATATTTAATTATAAAAGAATTATTAAAACATGAAGTAGATATTAATGCTCCAGGGGAGTTTGAACAAACCCCTTTACATTTAGCAGTTATCAACGGAAACATCGACATTGTTGAATTGCTTGTGGAAAACGGAGCTGATGTCGAACTTGTTGATGAAAAAAACCAAAATGCATTAGATTATGCAATAGATGAAAAAAATGAAAAAATATTTAATTTTTTAAATGAAGTAATGAAAAAAAAGGAGTGACAATATGTTTAACGCTAACATATTAAGCGTATCTAGTATTATTTCTGACTATATCAAAGAAGGTAAAATTGTTAATTTAGTAATTGACTGTCTTTTAGTTCTTGCGATAGTTATTCTTGGACTTGTACTAGCTTTTAAATACGTTAAAAAAACATATGTAGTTTTAGGCTCACTTGGGTTAATAGTTGCCTTAATTTTGTGTGAAGTCTTTAAATTACAAATACTTCCTTGGTTACTGTACATTGTTTTTGCTGTTGTTGTTTGTTTGTTAAGTTTTATGGTTGCAAGCCACTTAAAAAATGTCATAAATACTAAACAAAAACAAAAGAATCAAAAGAACTTTGTTTTTAACCAAGAAGCTAAAGAAGAATTAATTGAAACACTAATTAAAACAGTTGAACACTTAAGTGCTCGCCGTATAGGTGCAATTATTTCTTTAGAAAAACAAAATACTTTAACTGCTTTTATTACAAGTGGGGTTAGAATTGATGCTTTAGTTACTACTGACTT
Organism: Bacilli bacterium; assembly: GCA_045589955.1. GTDB lineage: Bacteria > Bacillota_I > Bacilli_A > ML615J-28 > CAG-313 > CAJGCS01. Next base: position 35,675 of record JAZNQD010000064.1, read on the forward strand.
ATTAAATACAATTTTCTTCCCTAATACAGCTCTTCATGATGGTGCTGTAATTATCAGAGGAAACCGTGTTATTTATGCTGGTGCATATTACCCTTCATGTGAAAAAGCTGATATCCCTCAAAGCTATGGTACAAGACACCGTGCTGCAATCGGTATTAGTGAAAAAACCGATGCTTTTACAATTGTTGTTTCTGAAGAAACAGGTCGTATTTCTGTTACTATTGCCGGAACAATTACAAGTGGAATCTCATTAGATAGTTTAAGAGTTTCACTAAACCAACATGTTATTATTCAATAATAAAGGAGTTAAAATATGGGAGTTACATTTGTCGCAATATTTACAACAGCTGTTGTAACCGCAGTAATTGTATTTGAAGTAATTAAAATATTACTTTATAAAACATATACTTTATCTGATGTCGCCCTAGCAATTATTTTGACTATTCTTTCATGTGTATATGCTTTTGTAGCTCATTTACACCTTGCTATTGAAATCACTGGTGCAATCTTGTTATGTCTTGGAGATGTTTTATTACTTACAGTATCACTATTTTACTTTGTTGAAAAAACAAGATTGTATTTAATGTATAATAAAAAACTTACTCGTTTTTTAAAAGAATCAGAATATGATTTTTATATTCAAGTAAACCAAAAAAATAAAATACGTGATTTTGGCACTTCTTTATTAAAAACAGCAGGATTAACAAAGAAGGATGTCCTTAAAAAGGATGTTTGGCACTTTTTATTCGATACACTTGAAATCTTAACAATTAATAAACTTGAAGCAACTACTGCTAATTTTAATAACTTCGTTTCTGAATATGAGGCCGCAACTTCTAAGTTCAAAACATATAACTTTGAAATGAAAATTGTTATTAAAGAAAGTGATGTAACATATAAGGGTATTATCGAACCAATCTATCTAGGCAATCACTTAATTGGTCGCAATATCTATTTCTATGTTGATCGAATGAAAAACATTCAACGTCTTAAAGATGAACTTAATAATGCTATTAACGATATTGAAAAACTGAGAAATCAAAACTATGCAATGATGAGTTTAGCTGATGGTGTATTGATGTATTTTGATTACGAAACAAAATATTATGTAGCTACAGAAAGCTTCTGTCGTTTTACAAATACTCATCAAAGAGAATATACTTTTGAAGAAATTATTAACTTCATTCATCCAGATGATTTAGAACGTTATATTGAACAATCAGAAACAATTAATAGCGCCTCTGTTACAAGATTAAAATTTAGATTACTAATTAATGATACATATTATAATGTGATGGAAGACTCAATATATTTAAATGGTGATACTGATCTTGTTTCAATTATTCGCATTTGTGAAAAGAATGAAGAATTAGGGGAAGACTCTGTTTTCTCAACTTATGAAGCAACAAAGATTATTGAAACTTTAAGTACTACTAATATTGAAGCGGTAATCGAAAAAACAAAAAATATTCTTGATACTGTCATTGGAGATGAAACTGATGAATAATGTTAGTGCAATTTTATTAATGGCTGGTAGCAGTAATCGCTTTGCCCAAAACATTAATAAAACACTTTATGAACTTAATAGTAAGCACTTATTCTTATACTCAATTGAAAAGTTCAATAAACTAAATATTCAAAATATTTACTTAGTAATTCGAAAAGAAGATGAAGAACAAATCGTTGATATTTTGAATAATACAGGTAATCTAAATATTAATATTGTTTGTGGTGGAACAGAAAGACATGAAAGTGTAAAAAATGCTTTAAAGTTAATTAAAACAAAATATGTTTTGATTCATGATGCGGCGCGTCCTTTAACAAACATTGAAGATATTAAAAGACTTTATCAGGATGTTGTCTTAGAAAACACTATTTGTGGAAGCTTGTATCATGATGTTATTGATACAATCAAGGAAGTAAGTTTAGATGTAAGACATTTAGATCGTAGAGTATTAAAAGCAGTAACTACACCTCAAATCTTTAGGAATGATGGATATAAACAAATTTTAGACAACACTTCATTAGTAACTGATGAACTATCGATCTTTAAAAATCAAAAAATAACATTTACTAAAGAAACATCAACTAATATTAAAGTTACCACAAAAGAAGATTATGAATATGTAAATTATTTGTTAAATAAGGATCAAACATATAAAATAGGTCATTCTTTTGACTACCATAACTTTTTAGAAGGCAATGAATTAGTATTAGGTGGGGTACATATTCCTTGTTCATTTGGACTTGAAGGATATAGTGATGCTGATGTTGTTTATCACTCTGTTTGCGAGGCAATTCTTGGGGCACTTGGACTTGGTGATATTGGTACGGTTTTTCCTGATAATAAGATTGAAAACTACAAACGAAATTCGTTAGACTTTGTTGAATATGCTTTTAATAAACTTAAGGAATTCCACTATGAAGTTGTGAATGTTGATATGATGATTTATCTTCAAAAACCAAATTTAAAAGAATACAAGTTTTTAATTGCTCAAAATATTAAAAAAGTTTTAAATACTGATTCTGTTAATGTGAAAGCAACAACCCTTGAAAAACAAGGATTGATTGGAACATGTAAAGGAATCGGAACAGAAACAGTCATACTAATTAAAAAGATAGTGTAATACTATCTTTTTTTGTTATTTTATATAGAAAATATTCATAAAATGTATTAGTGATCATATGTTAAAAAAAGTAATCCTGGTTTTAATAATGTTATTAATTATTGCGATACCGGCAATGCTCTTGGCAATGAGTGATAATTATTTTAGTGAGCGAACAGATATCTATATTAAGCAACATGTTAAGGAAAAGACATCTGATATTTATGCTAATGTTATTAAAGAAGAATTTAAAGCAATCTATGATGTTGATGAACTTGTTAGTTATAAATTTAATAATAACAATGAAATCGAAAGTGTTCTTATAAACAGTTCCAAAGTTAATGATATTATATATATAGCATCATCTTTAATTTCTCAGTCTATCAAAGAAGGAGTTATTGAAAAAGAACTAGAAGAAATATCTTTTCCGATTGGTCAGCTAATATCAAAATCAATTTTTGCAGGAGAAGGTCCAGATATTCATATTGAAGTTGATCCAATTACATCATACGAAGTTGATATTGAAACCAATATGAAAGAATATGGAATCAATAATATGATATTTGAAATCTATCTTGTTTGTAAAATTGAAATGGAAGTAATGATCCCCTTAAAACAAGAAAAGATTGTTTGTGATAATAAAACATTAATTTTATCACAAATCCTTCCTGGGGAAGTCCCATATTTTTATTATAAAGCTTAAAACATTAGTTTTAAGTTTTTTAACATATTAATACAAAAATATAATGATTTGTAGTATAATATGTAATTGAGGTAATGATTATGGAAAATACATTAAAATTAATAAAAAAGACTATTAAAAAAATTCGCCCTTATATTAACTCTGATGGTGGGGATTTAGAATTTGTAAAATTTGAAGAAGGCATTGTTTATATTCGTTTATTAGGTGCATGTGTGGGATGCTCATCTGCCGATACTACGGTAAAAGGTGGAATTGAAACAATGTTCTTAGAAGAAGTACCAGGCGTAATCGGAGTTGAACAAGTCAAGGACCAAGAATAGAGGTGTCTTTATGTGTGAAAACGAAAATAAAATTCAACATCAGCCTGGAGACATTGTTTATGGCAAGATTACAAATATCTTAGGATATGGTGCTTTTGTTCTTGTTGATGATTATGATGGGCTTGTTCATATTTCTGAATTCTCAGATGGATTTGTAAGAAACATCAATGATTTTGTAAAAGTTGGACAAGAAATAAAATTACGTATTATTGAAATAGATGAAGAAAGTAAAAGAATGAAGTTAAGTTATAAACAAATTCATAAAACTCGTGGTGTTAGATGCCGTGTTCCAGAATATAAGATTGGGTTTGAAACAATCGAAAACAAACTTGCATCTTGGATGGAAGAATATGAATACGATAAAAAGAATTAGTTTTTTATCAATACTGATAATTGTTCTTTTGACACTGACTTCATGTAGAAAGGATCAAATGTTAAGTAACTATCAAAGTCTTAAAGATAAAAATCATATATATAAAGTTTGTCAACCAAAGGAAATAATTGAACTATTGAATTCAAAGGAAAGAGCAGTTATTATTTTTTCTTTTCCGGAATGTCCTTGGTGTCAAGCATCAATCCCTTATTTAAATGAAATTGCTAAAGAACAAAATTATGATAAAATATATTATTTAAATATATTAAAGATTCGCGAAGAAAATAGTGAGGAATATCTAACTATCTTTAATAAAATCCGCTATGATATTGGCAATCCTGAAAAGATTAATGCACCGACAGTTATTGTTATTGATAATGGGAAAGTCTTAGGTTATCATATTGATACAGTTGAAAGCCATGTGAAAAATGATAATGATGTTTTAATGCCAATGAATGAGGAACAAATTGAGGAATTAAAAAATATTTATCGCGAACTTTTAAATCTTAAATAAGAATAAAAACACAAAGTTAAAAATAAAATATAAGGGTGATTGTATGCTTAAGAAAATTATTTTATTTTTAACTTTATTTTTAACGACTAATGCGGTTATCGCAACAACAGTAATAATGGAAAACAACAAACCTGTCATTTATCTTGATCCAGGTCATGGTGGATATGATGGTGGATGTGTTTCTTATAATAAAGATATAATAGAAAAAAACGTTACGCTAAACATTTCTTTAGCAGTTAAACGTAAATTACAACTTTTAGGGTATAAAGTTATCTTGACAAGAGATACAGATGTTGCCTTAGGGAAAACAAAGAAAGAAGATATATATAACCGAGTTGATTTAATTAATAAATCCGATGCTTCACTTTACTTAAGCATTCATGCTAATAGCTTTACATCGGGTGATATTAAAGGTGCTCAAACATTTTATAACCCAAGTAATGATATTAACCGTGACTTAGCAATTACGATGCTTGAAAAAGTAAGATCGCTTGATCCGAGCAATAATCGTGTTGCTAAAAGCATGACGGGTAAATATTTGCTTGATCATGTTAATGTCCCTGGATGCTTGATTGAGGTTGGATTTATAACTAATATGGAAGATCTAAGAAACTTAACTGATGACGCTTATATAAATGACCTTGCAATGCTGATAAGCATAGCAATCAACGAAGTATATAAAAGGTAATAATTATGAACAATCAAGCTATTAAAGTAAAAGTAAAGAACATTGAACAAATGATGGGCCTTGGAGAACTAGTTGCAAAATATTCAACTCCTAATCTTGTTATTGGCTTAAATGGAGATCTTGGTGCAGGTAAAACAGTTCTTACTAAAGGTATTGGAAGATACTTAGGTATTAAGCGTGTTATTAACAGCCCAACATTTACAATTATGAAAATCTATGATACAACAAATGAACAAATTAAGAAGTTATATCATTTAGATGTATATCGTTTAGATAATGCAGAAAGTGACTTTGAATTAGAAGAATATTTTTACTTAGATGGCTTAACTGTTATTGAATGGTCAATTATTATCGAAGACATTCTTCCTGTTGATATGTGGAATATTAAAATCAGTATTTTAAGTGAAAATGAAAGAATAGTTGAGATTGAACACAACTTGAATAATAATGAATTAGAAGAAGCGTTAAAGGAGCAAAATTATGAAATTATATATTGATAGTTCAACATCATACCTATATTTAGCAATTCCTTCTATTAATGCTTCATTTGCAAGAAGTGGCAAAAATGACCATTCAGAAACACTTGTTGATTTTTTAGAAAACTTTTTGAAAGAACATCATATTAATATCCAGGATATTGAAGAAGTAATTGTAGGACGAGGACCTGGTTCATATACTGGTTTAAGAATTGCCGGAACTGTTGGTAAAGTTTTAAGTTTTGCCAAAAACTTAACTTTTAAATCGTTTTCTTCTTTAGATCTTTTACTTGCAAGTGTAATTAGCAAAAATGGAAAATACTTAGCACGTATTATTGCAAAGAAAAACCACTCATATATTAAAGTGGTTGAAGTAAATGATAATCAAATCAATGTTATCCTTGATGATGCATTTGTTGAAGATACAGAACTAGAAAAGTATAGTGATTATCAAATGATTGAACCATCAGATGAATTATTTAGTAGTGCTGTACTTGCTAAAAATATTGAGAATAAAAACTTAACAAGAGAAGAAAGTAAGTATGATTATGTACCAAACTACTTACGAAGTGGTATTTAAATGAAGATGCCAGAAGTAATTATTAGACCAATTACTGTAAGTGATGTATCAAGAATAATTGATCTAGAAATGAAATACTTAGGAGAAACAATTGGTAGTGATATGCTAATTAGTGAAAGCACTAATCCAACAATAAAGTTTCTTGCAATTGAAAAAAATAATTTATTACTTGGATACATTGGCTGCTATCATATTTTAGGGGAATGTGAAATCTTAAATTTTGTTATTGACGGAGCGTTCCAACGCAAAGGATATGGTCAAATGTTATTCAACGAACTTCTTAAACAGGTCGATGCAAAGAGAGTAATTCTCGATGTTAGAGTAAATAATGAACAAGGAATGAAGTTTTATTTAAAGAATGGCTTTAGGAAAATTTCCATTAGAAAAAATTATTATTCCGATGGGACTGATGCCATTGTTATGGAAAAACTGGTATAAGATTATGAGTAATAAAAAAGTAAGAATATTAGCAATTGAATCAAGCTGTGATGAAACAAGTATTGCTATTGTTGAAAATGGTAATAAAGTTTTAAGCAACGCTATCTATACACAAATTGATATTCATAAAGAATTTGGTGGTGTAGTTCCTGAAGTTGCAAGTCGTCATCATATTGCTAAGGTAACATATGTTTTAGAACAAGCTTTAAAGGAAGCTAATACAACAATGGAAGAAATAGATGAGATTGCGGTAACACAAACTCCTGGACTAATTGGTTCTTTAATGGTTGGAATTAATACAGCTAAAACATTATCACTTGTTTATAATAAACCAATTACATATGTAAATCACATTCATGGACATATATACGCAAACGCCATTGAAAGTGATTTTGTCTTTCCAATGCTAGCCCTAGTAGTTTCTGGAGGTCATACGGAATTAGTACTTATGAAAGATCATTTTGATTTTGAAATCTTAGGGGAAACGCTAGACGATGCTGTTGGTGAAGCTTATGATAAAGTAGCGCGTGTTGTTGAAGTAGGTTATCCTGGAGGACCAATCTTAGATAAAATGGCTAAACTTGGTAATCCTATTTATCCACTTCCACATATTAAACTTGGTAAAGATAGTTATGACTTTAGTTTTTCTGGATTAAAATCAGCAGTTATAAATTTACATAACAAGACAAAAGCAAAAGGAGAGACGTTAAATTATAATGATCTTGCAGCAAGTTTTCAAAATGCCGTGATCGATGTCTTATCAGAAAAAACAAAACGTGCTGCTATTGAGTTTGGAGCAAAAATGGTTATTATTGCTGGTGGTGTTTCAGCAAACTCAGCTCTTAGAGAAAAGATTAAAAGAGATATGGAAGAACTTAAAATCAAATTTAATGTTCCTAGCTTTAAATACTGTACTGATAATGCAGCAATGATTGGTGCAGCTGCGTACTATCAAAAATTAAACGAAAGATAAACAACTACAAAAATGTAGTTGTTTTTTTGGTTTATGAAAACCCCCAGTTCGACTGGGGGTTCTAAAAGCTTATAGCTATGCGTAGAAAAAAGCCCATGATATAATTTTGTTGAAGGTCCGCCAACCGAAACAAAATTATATCACAGGAGGTGTCCAAATGGACAATAATAGTTTATCACATACGAAGTGGAATTGCAAGTACCATATTGTATTTGCACCCAAATATAGAAGATTAATAATATATGGGAAAATCAAAGTAGAAATAGGAAAAATAATGAGAGAATTGTGTTCGAGAAAAGGTGTAGAGATATTGGAAGCAGAAGCATGTCCAGATCATATACATATGTTGATAAGTCTGCCACCAAAGTACTCTGTTTCATCATTCATGGGATATTTGAAAGGAAAAAGTAGTTTGATGATATTTGATAAATTTGCAAATTTGAAATATAAATATGGAAACAGACAATTTTGGTGCAGAGGATTTTTTGTTGACACAGTAGGAAAAAACAAAAAAGCGATAGCAGAATATATTCGAAATCAACTCACTGAAGACAAGCAGTATGAGCAACTGAGTATGAAGGAGTTGTTTGACCCGTTCACGGGTGAACCAGTCAAAGAAAGCAAAAAATAAGCTGCTTTAGCAGCAGCTTGGGAAACTAAGCAAAAGGCGGACTTTCGAGCGTGTAAAAACGCAGCGCAATAAGAGAGCCTTATAGGCTCAGAGCAAACCACCAGTTTTACTGGTGGTTATGATTGTGCTTTTCAAATATGCTAAAATGCTTCTTACATTTATAACTATTTACAAAGAACAATAAAAATAGTATAATATTTTTGTTATTATGGGATAAAATATCCAAATTTAATTTATAGAGTGATTTTATGGGAAATGTATTTGAAAAAGTATTAAAGTATATGTCAGAACCAGTAAAATTAGAATCTGACAAAAAATCAACACCAAGATTCTTTAAATATGTTATACCAATATGTTTGGTAGCAGTATTTATTATAAGATTGTTTAGTTATGTAACAAAGGCAGATGTTCCAATTGGTTTAGATCAATCACCACTTGATAGTAAGTTCTTAACAATTATAACGTTACTTTCAATCTGGCTTAACTATGTTGCATTGCTTGTTGTAATGATGCGAGGCTTTTACAGTGTACGTGTTTTACGTCTATTGACTAAATATTTCGCGCCACTTGTATTCTGGCTTAATTTGATTTTATTAAAGCCAACCTTAATAATTTTACAAGGCGATGCGCACTTCTCATTACTTTCTGTTCTATTGTTGATAGAACTTGCCTTAGGTAGTGCAATTACAATTTATTACTGGCATAGTGAAGGGATTGATAAACTAAAATGGAAAGAATTACTAAAAGTATTCGGGTTATTGTTATTAATGATGATTCCTGTAATGCCTCCGTATTTCTTACAGTTTGTTTTTGGTGATGCTAAAGCAAGTTTATTAATTTTAGACTTTACATTTACACACCGTATTTTCTTATATTTAGGAATAATTATTCCAGTATTATTATTTATTTGTTTAAGAAAAAAGACATTAGAAGTTAAACATTTCACATTAACATACATTTGTTTGGCTACATTAATCGTATTCATGGTTGATTACAACTATACATATTTTTCAAGACCATGGGATTGGCCATTCCACTTATGTAATACTGCAATGTTTATCATTCCAATTTGTTTAATATTTAGAGCTAAGAATCTATTCTACTTCACATATTTCATTAATGTTGTTGGTGCTTTAATTGCAATGTTAATGCCAAACTATGATGAAATGTCCGATATTTTCTCTTCTGATATTGTTGAATTTTGGTATAATCACTACATTGCATTCTTTATGCCTGTATTGATTACTTTACTTGGCGTATTTGAACGACCAAGATTAAAACAGTTTATTAGAGCTATGGGATGGTTCCTAGCATACTTTATTTTAGTAATGATTTTAAATGTAGTTTTCCCAGCAGTATTTAATGAAGATGTTGATTTCTTTTTCTTAAATGGGGATCATATTGTATTGAATGTTTTAGAAAATGTTCAATTTGTTAGAAAATTATATGATGTTAAATTAACATTAAATGTTCCGCTATTTGGTTGGAGCTTATCTGTACGTCCTATATATCAAGGTATTTTCTTTGCGGTATATATTGGTATTGCATTAGGAGTATGGTTTGTTTATGAAGAAGGCTATCGCGTTGTTGATAGACTTGTAAAATTAAAAGATGATCTAGATGTAATTAAGTTGGATGAATTTGCTTTCCAATCTCAACTTAATGGAAAGGATATTGAATTACCTATGAATGAAAATGCAGGTATCAAATATGAATTACAACATTTCTCTAAGAAGTATGGAAATAATAAACATTACTCAGTTCAAGATGCTAACTTAGAAGTATATGGTGGGGAAATCTTCGGTTTCTTAGGACCAAATGGTGCTGGTAAATCTACAATTATAAAAAGCACTGTTGGTATTCAATCAATCACCGAAGGACATATCCAAATTTGTGGATATGATGTAACAAGACAACCAGTTATGGCAAAACGCCAAATTGGTTTTGTTCCTGACCATTATGCATTATATGAAAACTTAACAGGTCGTGAATATATCAATTATATTGCTGACATATATGAAGTTTCAAAAGAAGAACGTAATGAAAGAATTGAAAAATACATTAAACTATTTGAATTAGAAAACAAAATTGATAACAAGATTGAAACTTACTCACATGGTATGAAACAAAAAATCACAATCATGTCAGCATTAGTTCATAATCCTAAAGTTTGGATTCTAGATGAACCTTTAACAGGGTTAGACCCTAATAGTATTTTCCAAGTTAAAGAATGTATGAAACAACATGCAAGTGAAGGAAATATTGTTTTCTTCTCAAGCCATATTATTGATATTGTTGAAAAACTTTGTCAACGTATTGCCATTATTAAGTCAGGACATATTCAATGTGTTAAAACAGTTCAAGAAATTGAAGAATCTGGTATGACACTTGAAGAATTCTACTTACAAACTATCGAAGATAAGGAAGTTAATAATTAATTATTAATTTCATAGAGGATAATAGAAGATGGCAAAAGAAGTAAAAGTTAAAATGAAAAATGGTACTGAAAAACATAGTGAATTTAAATCATTTATTTCAGTAACAAAAATGCAACTAAAAAATAAAGTTGATCTTTCATGGACAAAGAGTGTTAAATCGGTTATTCGTGTTGTTATTTTAACTTTACTAAAAAGTATTATTGTCGGAGCACTTGCCTTTGTAATGCTTTATATTCTAAATCTTTTAGGTATATATCGTGCTTGGAACATTTATCAAGTTGTTATTGTAATACTTTCATTATCACTAATATTATCACTTATTTCTTGTACCTTCGGGTTAACAAAGAATTTATATTTCTCAGATGATAATAAAGTATTAATAACTTTCCCAGTTTCCGCAAACAAGATTTTTATCTCAAAGATTATCGTTTATTACATATATGAATTAAAAAGAAGTATTACTTTCTTAATTCCAATTACGCTTGCTTGTTTCTTAATGCTTTTTATTAATAGTAAAATATCAATACTAGTCTTTTTATGGATGTGGATTCCACTGTTATTCATTATTGCAATACCAGTATTAGTTGGTGCTTTATTATCAATTCCTCTTATGGGGATTAAAATCTTATTTAATAAAGTTCCGGCCTTAAGAGTTATTTTTATCTCTTTAATTTCTGTAGGTGCAATAAGCTTAGTAGTTTATACAATTTTATCAATTCCATATTATGTTGACTTTAACAATCAAATCTTAATAATTAGTGATGCCTTAAATAACTTCTTAAGAACATTAGAAAAATATCTTGTTATTGAAGGACAACTTGTATATCTAATGATTGGTGATTTAAATGATGCAAATATGTATGGAATGAGTATTTGGATCCCAGTAAGATTTATTGCTCTTGTTGGTTCCCTTTTATTATTAGCATTATTCAGTTATTTAATTTCAAGACCGCTTTTCTTAAAGATGGTTTCAAAAACAATTGAAAAGGATGCCGGAATAACAAGATCAACGAAAAATGTTAAACATGGTAAAATATTTACATTCTTCAATAAAGAATTAAAAGTTAATATTCGTAATATTAATGTTTTAGGAACACTTGCTGTAACATATATTATTACACCAATCCTAATCTTATTAATTAATAAAATCTTTGGAGCAATGGATCTATCAAACTTAGGTCGTGTAATGACTTGTGCATTTAATATTTTATTAATATGCTTACCACTGCTTGCAACTAATTCACTTGTAGCATCAATGTATAGTAAGGAAGGAAGAGCAGGTTATATTAAAAAGACAAAACCAGTTAAGCCTTATTACCCATTACTTGCAAAAATGTCTTTAAGTGTAATCTTATCAATTCCATCAATTATTGTATCTGTAGTAGTATTCACAATTACAGGCGGAATTGGTTTAAAATTCTATGATTCAATTATTTTGATACTTGCAATCTTCGCACTTCATTTAGGACATATGTTCTATAGTGCAACATTAGATATTACTAATCCTCAAAATGAACACTATGCAACTAGTGGTGAATCACACAACAATCCAAATGAAGATAAGGCAACTATTGGTGCTTTTGCGTTATCAATTGTATTTGCCGTATTTGCATTTATCTTAGTTAATGAATCTTTAATCAGAGGAATTTTCACATTAGCATGTGTTAAATTATTATTTATAGGCGGCTTAATTTTATTTGCAGGTATGTTACTATTCTTCAAAAATATTAAGGCATATTATGGTAAATAGGTGATCGTATGAAAAAATCGGTAATAATAGCTATAATTGCATTTTATTTATTATCTATTGTCATTGTTGGTATAATGGGTGGTAAATTTAAAACTTATGATGAAGAAGTGTATGTACAAAAAATCATTTGTGAAAACGCAAATGAATTATCTGAGGCAGATAAAAAAGAATTAGGTGTTGACGTTTCAATTATGAAAGAAATGGGCAACAAAGAAGAAGTTGTTGTTGAAGTTATTTGTAAAGCATATCCCGCAACTGCAACTGATAAAACAATCATGTTCTACTTCCCTGAAAATCCTGAATTTTATAAAGTAGAATTTGATTCTGCAGAAGGGATTGCAACAATAACGTTCTATAAAAGAACAACATTAATTTTAACTGCTCGTTCAATTGATAATGGTAGAGCAGAATTAAAAATCAGAATTGACGTTTATTAAAATTAAAAATATTAAATAGAAAGGAAAAAGTTATGAAAAAAACAATTTTAAGTATTTTTGCACTATTAATGTTAGTTGGTTTTTTAGCATCATGTGAAACTCCAACTTGCGCACACGTTGATAAAGATGATGACTTATTATGCGACCTTTGTGGTGTTGCTCATGATGATGGGCCTGAACAACCTCAAGAGGCTGAATATGAAATTAAAATTACATCTGTTAATGAACCTGCATTTATTAGCACTTGGAAACTAAATAAAGGTGAACAAGTTAATAAACAAACTGAATTTGCGGTTTTAGATGCAGCTTATCAAGTTGGTGATGACAACGCATTTAATTGTAAACCTTTAGTTACTTTCATTAAAGTAAATAAAGAAACTGGTGCTACTCTTCCAGCTGGTGTTAGCGATTGGAATTATGAAATTCAAGTTTTAGTTAAAGAAGGCGAAGAATTTGTTGCTTTAGCTGAAACTAATGAATATATTGAAAAAATTGATGCACAAAAATGTGCTATTGACTTCTCAGAAGCAGCTATTGGAAAAGAATTCCAAGTTGTTGTTAAACCTGAAGGTTTAACTGAAGAACAAGAAGCAAGTGGACATTATCAAACTTCATTCGAATTTACAGTTATTGAAGGTTTCAATGCTTATTCTGCACTTGACTTAGCTTATATTGAAAACAGACCTAACCCAGTTGATGATAATGGTGAAGAAGGTACTGATCTTGAAAGAGAAGCTTGGCTTAAGTTTAAAGAAGAAAAAGGTATTGATTTAGAGTATCAACCTGCAGCTGTAATTTTACATAATGATATTAAAGTTACTAAAGCCGATGTTCCTAGTTATTACTTCTGGACAGCTGAAGAAGTTTCTAAATTAGATGCTGACTATAATAGAGTAGTTGGTTCAATGAGAGACCGTATGGACTTCTATCGTCGTCATTTAGAAGAAGGCGAAGAATTCAAATTATTAGGTAACTACTTCAAAATTGACAACTCAGAATTACCAGTTATCGTTCGTGAAAACGATAAAGTAACTCCTGAAGGAACAGTAATCAGCCATACTGCATTATTTAAATTCTCTGGTGCAGGTGATGCTAATGTTGAATTCGCTCACTTAAGAATCGTTGGTAATGCGGGTAGAACTGAAAATGCTATCTTATCTGGTGGTCAAATCTTAATTAAAGTTACAGGTCCTCAAATGTTAGCATATAACAACATTTCTGTTAATACATTCATTCACTACTTTGCAGAACACAATGAAGATAAGACAACTGCAGATAACACAACAGTATTTACAGTTGAAAAATGTAAAGGTTATAATGCATTCAACAGTTTCTTATACAACTGGGGTTCTCACATGATTGTTAAAGATTCTGAATTAATTGGCGCTGGTGGTCCAATTGTTATTCAAGACCATTGTAATTCAAGTAAAGATAATCATCCAGGTTATATTCCAGAAGTTGAATTTATTAATTCTAAAGTTGAATCATTTGTTGCTGGTTCTGAAGGTTGGTTCAAAATTGTTCAAGCTGACTCATTAGTTCCAGGTATTAAACAATTATCACAAATCTTCAATATGGTTGGAAAAACATTCGTAGTTCCAAATGACGAAACTGACCCTGCTAAACAAGCAACATTCTTAAATTTAATAAGTGTAACAAAAGGTCCTCACCAAACATTTACACAAATTAAAATTGAAGGTAAAGTTGTTAAAGAAGGTCATTCATTTGACTATGGTGTAACTGCTGGCCAAAATGGTAACCCTTATATCAGAGCTGTCTTAGATCAAACATTTACATTAAATGCTCCTGCATTCGAAACTAATGCTGGTGGATTTGCATATTTTGATGGTAATGGTTTAGTTGGCTTAGATCAACAATATATTCAAGATCCAACTAACCCTATCTTTGCAGGTGATACATTAACAATCTACTACATGGGTATGATGTTAACATTCGGTTACTATAATGTAGGTTACATTCACTAAAAATAAAAAAAATTCAGATTCTAAAAAAGAATCTGAATTTTTTATTTTACCAAATCAAATCTGCAAATTCAGGACAGTCAATGAATGGATTTCTATTGCCTTGAATTGCTTCAATCTTATTATTTCTATTGATTTCTAATTCACTAACAGGGTCTAAGGCATTCCATTCTAATAACACATGAATACCTTCACAAACTGAATTAAATGAATAACTGTCTGATTCAGGGTATCTTACCATTAAATAGAAGATAATTCTTGCGATATCCCCTTTGTAATCATCATTTGGTACATAGTAACCACTAGAATTTCCATATTTTTGGTTACCACGACTTGAGTTAACAGAAATGCTACATGGGCGAATATGGTGTAAGTCTGCACCTGCACCAGAAGTTTTGAACCAACCTAAGCTTTGTGGCCATAAGTGTTCTCTGTTCCAGTCATTATTTAAGTCATATGATTTAGGAATTGATTGACCAGTATAGAATAAAATCATATTATTAGGGTTATTTGGGTCTTCATCAATATCAGGAAGTTCTAACTTACAATCAGAATAAGTAGTGATTTTCTTATGAGTTGAAGTGATTAAAGTTCTAAGAGCTGATTTTAATGCATCACCTGATAAACCAAGAACTGATTGATAGTATTCTTCGTTATCAATATCTAAGTCACCTGGATCAACTGGTGGACGTTCAGGAATAACTGGTTGGTCAACACCATCTTTTAAATCTTCTGGATGATATAAGTATGCAATAAATGTAGTTGTTGCATAAGTGATTTTATTAGCACTATATGTTTGATAAGTCTTACGACTATCAGTACCTAACATATAGTCAACACCATCAACAGGGTTTGTTAATGTATTTACAGTTTCATCAAATTTCCAAGCATCACCTGGAGTATTTACATAAACAACATTAATATGTGTTCCACTTGGAACAATATCTAAATAAACTTTTTGATTATTCTTTAAGTGATATACATAATAACCACCATTTGCTTCTTCTAAGTAAATAATAATAGATTCTGCAAGAATAGTTGTTGTTTCGTAGTAGTAACCATTCATATTACCTGTAATAAAGAATTCTTTATTTAAAGTAGAATGATTAAGTTTTAAAACATAAGGAACGTTTGTTTTAACTTTAATAACGTAGCCTTCTTCAGAGACATCACTATCATCAGGAGTGTAGTTTGGATCAACTTCCCCACATTCACACTTACCATCAATGAATTCATGAACATGTGGTGGAATATAGTTTGGATCAACTTCCCCACATTCACATTCACCATCAATAAATTCATGAACGTGTGGAACATAGTTAGGATCAACTTCACCACATTCACATTTTCCTTCAACAAATTTATGAGTATGTGGTGGAATATATTCAGGATCTTTTTCACCACATTCGCATCTTCCATCAACAAATTCATGGACATGTGGAACATATTCATAAATACCGTTTACAATTTGACTTGGAGATGTATATTCACCATAAGGTAATGTTTGAATAGTATAGTTAATACTTTCTATTTCGACATCCTTAAAATTATAACTTGTTCCAATAACTATTTTTGAATAAGATTTACCGTCTAGTGTATAAGTTATTTCAAATGATAGTTTTTCTTCAGGGCTTGGACTATCCCAAAGAATTTTTGTTTCTTCGCATCTTAAGTTAGTTGGTGCTGGTGCTTGGTTACCTGCTGATTCACAAGCGCATAAAAGTCCAATACTTAAGAACATAATTAATATAAATGTTAATCGTTTAAATAATTTCATAAGTACCTCTTTTCAATTATTAATTATATACTATGTAACACAAAATGTCAACTTTTATAAGTTTTTAAAAAATTCTATTAATATGTTGAAAGAAAACTTGGAATGTGCTATAATAATTAATATAGGAAGTGATAAAATGTTTAGACCTTTAAATAAAAAAATATTACTAATTCCTCTTCATGAAGATAAAACTAATACAACTATTTTTATGGGTAATAGCAGCACAAAAAAATATGAAGTTGTAAGTATCGGTAAAGAAGTTGTTGAGGTTAAAGTGAAAGATCATGTTTATCTAAACGAATCAAAACTAATTCGTTTAGATATTAATAATACTATTTACTATCTTTTAGAAGAACAAGATATATATATGATTGTTGAGGAATAATATGGCAGTTGAGATTAAATTTGCACAAGATATTCGTCAAAAAATCCTAAAAGGTGTACAAACAGTAAATAATGCGGTTAGCGTTACTCTTGGGCCTAAAGGTCGTAATGTTATTATTTCGGAAGACTATGGAGCACCACTAATTATTAATGATGGTGTTTCAATTGCCAAAAGAATTGAATTAAAAGATAAGTTTGAAAACTTAGGGGCACGTACATTAATTGAAGCCTCAATCAAAACCAATGACCTTGTAGGTGATGGTACCACTTCTGCAATCATTCTTGCCTCATCAATTATTAATGAGGGAATGACTTTAATTAATCAGGGAGCTAACCCAGTAACTTTAAGAAAAGGTTTAAACTACTATTTACCAATTATCACAAAACTAATTGAATCGAAAAGTCAAAGCATAACAACTAATAATGATATATATAAAGTTGCATATGTTTCATCAACAAATGAAGAAGTTGCAACACTTATTGCCCAAGCATATGAACAAATTGGAGATGATAGTGTAATTACACTTGAAGAATCGCAGGGGATTGATACTACATTAGTTATTGTTAAGGGATATTCATATGATCGTGGTTATTTATCAAGTTATATGTTAAGTAACAATGCCAAAGAAGCTGAGCTTATAAATCCATATATTCTAATTATTGATCAAAAAATTAATAATATGAATGAACTTGTTCCCTTTTTAGAATTAGCTATTAAGGATAATCGAGCAATTCTTGTAATATGTGAAGATATCGAACAAGAAGTATTAAGTTCTTTAGTTGTGAATAAACTTAGAGGCGTTGTAAATGTTGTTGTCACAAAAGCACCTGGTTTTGGAAACAAGAAAACAAAGATGTTAGAAGATATTGCCTTGCTTACGGACTGTATTTTTGTAAGTAGTTCGTATAAAGAATTTCCTAGCTCAGAAAATACAAAATTAGGTAGTGCAAAAAAAGTAATTGTTTCAAGTAATGAAACAATTATTATTACAGATGGAAACGATGAAGTTAACAATCGTATCCAGAATCTTAAAGAAGAACTTCAAAGTGTAACAAGTCAGTATGACAAAGAAGTTTTAGAAAAACGAATTTCTAAACTATCAGGCGGTATTGCGATTATTAGAGTTGGCGCTTCAACAGAGCTTGAACTTCAAGAAAAGAAATTACTAATTGAAGACGCAATATGTGCTACACGATGTGCAAAAACTTCTGGAATTATTCCGGGTGGTGGGAAAGTATTTTACGAAATAAGTGAAATACTATCCAACGAAAAATATCAGGCCTTTCCTGAAGCTAAATCTTTATTAATTAACGCTTTGAAACGTCCTTTTTACCAACTAGTTGAAAACTGTGGAATTAAGGTTTGTGAAGTTTTACCACTCGTAAATGATAAAATGTGGTTTGATGCAAATACTGAAGAAGTAATTGACTTTACTAAAATGCAAGTAATTGATCCTACAACTGTCGCAACAACAGTTATTAAAAATGCGATATCAGTTGCAAGTATCTTACTAACAACTGAATGTGGTATTGTCGAAGTATTAGAAAAGAAAGAAGTAAATGAGGATAATTTATTATGATGAATAATTATGATGAAAAGACATTACTTAATAAAATATCAGAACTAGAAAATGAAAATGCTAAATTGAAAGTTGAAAATCAAGATTTAAAGAACAAACTTGAAGTTCAAGATTTAGTTGATCAAGACTATAATAAACCAGTTTCATTAAATGATTATTATTTATCAAAATATCTTGATACTCATGATGAAATTTACAAAAGACGCTTAAGTGCTATTCTTAATAAAAACAGTGCTATCAAAGATACACTTGCTTTACTAGAAGAAAAGTATGAAAATTTAAAAAAATGTGATACTGATCTTACAGTGGAAGAAGTTAAAGAAGAAATTCAAAAACTAAGAAATGAAAAAGAAGAACTTGATTCGAAACTTAATGTAAAGATTATTGAACTAACTGACATGATTAAAGCTATCAATAAAATGCTTATTGATGCTAAGAAATATGTTGTTGAATATTATGGCAACTTAGTTCAACATTTAGGAAAAGCCTCTTTTGATGCGACTATTGAATATATGGATTTTATTATTAATGTTGCTCGTAATACCTTCTATGATCAAAATGTATTAATTAATAATGAAATGATTAAAGCAAGTTATTTAAACCGCGAGCTTGAAGATTTAGATAAACAGACTGAGATTGAAAAAAATAATATTGATGAAAGAATAAAAAATCTTTCTGATGTTTCTATTAAGGAACAAATCTGTGAACTTGAAGAACAGATTGAAACATTAAAAGAAGATTTAAAACATAATACTTTATTTGCTAGTGAGCTAGAAGAGTTATTTAAAGACATCAAACAAAAGCATATTAAAGAAATTCTTGATCAAATTAGCTATATGCAAATAAGAGATGTTGTAAATAAAGAAATCGCTAATTCCTTAGAAGAGTTAATTGAAATTGATTTTGCCTCAATGTTAGAAACAATAGATACTACTACAAGTGCTAAATTAAAAAAAGAAACAGAAATCAAATCTTTAAATTTAAGAAAAGCTCAACTTGAACAAGTTCAAAGTGAATACGAGGAATGTTTAAAAGAAGTTGATAATATTGAAGGTATTGAAAACACAATCAATAAAAACATTACTCAGATTGAAGAATACGCAAGTTTTGCGATGAAAGCAATTGAGTCTCATGCTAATTATCAACGTATTTATGATGAATATACATCATTAATTACTAAAAGAGATCTTCTTGTAAAAGAGATTGATCACATACAAGATGAACTTATTACTTTAAAAGAAACAAGACGTGAAAAGGTCCTAGATCCATATGCTCGTCCAATCATTAATGAGTTAAATGAAAATATTGCTCAAAGAGAAAGCAAGTTAGATCGTTCAAAGGTTGTTTTAGAAAAGTTAGAAAGAGAAATTGAACTTTACCCTAAAACAAAAGAAGAAATTATTGTTGTTTCAGTTATTTGTGAAAAAATCAAATGTGAAAAACATTTACCAGATTTATATCAAAAACAAAGAGAGCTAACAATGGCTGTTGAAGATAAAAAAGATCATCTTGCTCAACTAAAAAAATCACTTGATGAATATGATGCTTTAAGTGAGAAATTATCGGAATTAGAAAATGAAAGTAACAATTAGTGAAGATATAACAAAAATCCTTCCGGGTTTTTCAGTAATTGCTTACACAATGGATGTTGATAACAAATTAACAGACGGTGTTACAACGTTCATCAATAAAGTTGTTGAAGAGAATAAGGATATATATACTTTAGAACAAGTCATTAAAGATCAAAAAATCTTAGAGTCAAGAAATGGGTATAAAAAACTTGGCAAAGATCCAAGCCATACTCGTGTTGCTTGTGAAAATCTTCTTCGAAGAATTATAAAAAGACAACCCTTATATCGCCTTGGTGATATAATTGATCTTGGAAATATTCTTTCGATTTTAACAAGACGCAGTGTCTGTGTTGTTGATCTTGATAAGCTTGTTGGTAATGTAAATATTCGTATAGGTACTAAAGAAGATATATATATCACAATTAATCGTGGGCCATTAAATGTTGATAAAATCCCAGTTTATGAAGATGAGAATTCACCATTTGGTTGTCCATCAAGTGATACCCTTAGAACAGCAGTTGATCAAAGCACTAAATCAATTTATATAATGATTATCTGTTTTGAACAAACAAATTTAGAAGAAGATGAAAAATTACTAATTGATATATATAAAAAATATACCAATGCTAGAAATATAAAAAAGATAAAATGAGGTAAAAAATCATTATGGAAAATTCGAATTTTATAAAAACAATAATGAAAAACGAGTTAGAACAAGGAGTTGTTAAAACCATTTTAACAAGATTTCCTCCTGAACCTAATGCGTATTTACATATTGGTCATGCTCGTGCTATAATTACAAACTTTGAACTATCAAAATCTTTTGGTGGAGGAACAAACCTTCGTTTTGACGATACAAATCCTTCTAAAGAAGATACTGAATATGTCGAAGCAATTAAAAAAGATATAGCTTGGTTAGGCTATGAACCAAGAACAATTAACTATGGTTCTAACTATTTTGATGCAACATATGAAAAAGCATGCCTTTTAATAAAAAAAGGTTTAGCTTTTGTTTGTGATTTAAACCAAGAACAACTTTCAGAATATCGTGGTTCTATTAATGAACCTGGTAAAGAATCACCTTATCGTAATCGTACTGTTGAAGAAAACTTACGTTTATTTGAGGAAATGAAAAATGGCAAATATGGAAATGGTGAAAAAACACTACGTGCTAAGATTGATATGGCTAGTCCTAACATCAACATGCGTGATCCAGTAATCTATCGTATTATGCATGTAAATCATCACCAAACAAAAGACAAATGGTGTATTTATCCAATGTATGACTTTGCTCATCCATTACAAGATGCTTTTGAAGGAATTACTCATTCATTATGTAGTATTGAATTTGAAGACCATCGTCCACTTTATGAATGGGTTATTAATAATTGTGAAGTAGAAGCTAAACCTCGTCAAATTGAATGGGGACGTTTAGGTATTACGCATATGATTATGAGCAAAAGATACTTAAAACAATTAGTTGATGAAAAACTTGTTATAGGTTATGATGACCCAAGAATGCCGACATTAGTTGGCTTAAGAAGAAGAGGGTTTACTCCTAACTCAATTCGTGAATTTATTTTATCAACTGGTCTTTCTAAAATTAACTCAACAGTTGATTATGGCATGTTAGAACACTTCTTAAGAGAAGATTTAAAATTAAGTTCTCCTCGTCCTAATGCAATTATTAACCCTTTAAAAGTTGTAATTACTAACTATGAAGAAGGTAAAGTAGAATACTTAGATGCGCCAAACAATACAGAAAATGAAGAATTAGGTTCTAGAAAGATTTCTTTCTCTCGTAATATTTATATTGAAAGAGATGACTTTATTGAAGAAAAGCCAAACAAACATTGGAAGCGTCTTGCTAAAGGCATCGAAGTTAGATTAATGCATGCATATTTTATTAAGTGTAATGAAGTAATCAAAGATGAAAATGGTGAAATTGTTGAAATTCATTGTACTTATGATCCTGCAACAAAATCAGGAACAGGCTTTAATGAAAGAAAACCAAATGGTAATATTCATTTTGTTGATGCATCAACTGCCGTTAATGCAACATTTAACTTATTTGAACCATTAATTCTAGATGAAAAAGTTTCAACAGATAATTTCATGGAAAGATTAAATCCAAATTCATGGGTTGTTAAACATGGATATGTTGAAGAAAGTTTAAAAAATACAAAACCAGAAGACAAATATCAATTTATTAGAAATGGTTATTATGTTACAGATTATAATTCAAAGGAAGATGAATTGATTTTTAATCGAATTGCGGAGTTAAAATCATCATTTACGGTGAAGTAAAATGAGCGATTTCTTAGAAAACTTAAATAAAGAACAGCTTTCTGCTGTTATGGCGGTAGAAGGCCCAGTGATGGTATTTGCGGGGGCAGGCACAGGTAAAACAAAAACGTTAATTGCGCGTATCATTCATATGATTGAGGATTGCAATATTGAACCACGCCGTATTCTTGCGATAACATTTACTAATAAAGCAGCGCGTGAAATGCGTGAACGAATTAAAAATTCACTAAGTTCAGATAAAGGATATGTAAATATCTCAACAATTCATTCGCTGTGCGCTCGTATCTTAAGACGTAATATTGCTAAACTTGGTTTTAAAGAAGAATTTGAAATTATTGATGAAGACGAAAGCATAAAAATTTTATCAGAAATCTTAAAAGATATGTATATTGATAAAAGACAACTTCATCCACGTGCTGCTTTAAAGGCAATTAGTGACTTTAAAAATAATGTTCGCGATTTAAACTTGGACGAAGAAAATGTCTGTAAGAAATATCAAGCATATTTAAAAGAAAATAATTTAGTTGATTTTGATGATTTATTAGTCTTAACACTTGAATTATTTAATAATCATTCAGATGTTCTTGATTACTATCAATATATATATCAATATATTTTAGTAGATGAATTTCAAGACACTAATAAAACACAATTTAACATTGTAAAATTATTAGCCGGAGAAAGACGTAATGTCTTTGTTGTTGGAGATGATGACCAAAGTATTTACTCATTCCGTGGCGCATGTTATGACAATATGTTTGATTTTGCTAAAGTGTATCCAGATGCGCAAATTTTTAAATTAGTTCAAAACTATCGTTCAACAAATAACATCTTAAAAGGGGCTAATGCCTTAATAAAAAATAATAAGCTACGTCAGGAAAAAGAATTATTTAGTGAAATTCCTGGTACATCAAAAGATATTATTGTTCATGAAGCATACTATTTTGAAGATGAGTCTCGTTTAGTAATTAATGAAATTGCTCATCTTCTAGCTTCAAGAAAATATGAACCAAGTGATATTGCAATTTTATATCGTAATAGTGCAATTTCTAGACCATTTGAACTTGGCTTAATTGAATCAAAAATTCCCTATTCTGTATATGGTGGATTCTCATATTTAAAAAGAAAAGAAGTTAAAGATGTTTTAAGCTACTTAAGATTTATTGTCGATCCGACAAAAATTCATCACTTCAAAAGAATTATTAACACTCCTGCTCGTGGTATTGGTCAAAAAACTTTAGATAGTGTTTTTGAATATATGGAAGATAATCATTTAACATTATTTCAAGCAATTGATGAATTATGTGAAAAATATCCAAATACTAAAAATACATTATTAAAGAATTTTAAAACATTGATTGAAGAACTAGCAAGTGTCATTGAAACAATGGATCTTCAAGATTTCTTTGATTTAATGCTTGATAAAACAGGTTATATGGAAATGTTAAAAGATGAAGATTCAGAATCGAATCGTATTGATAATGTTTTAGAATTTAAGTCTGTACTATATACTGTTGATCAAATTTATGCATCAGATGGATTAAGTCAAAAAGAAAAAATTCAAGTTGGTCTTGATGAAGTGGTATTAGACCAATCAAGTGATAATGAAGATAAAAAAGGTGTTGTGCTTTCAACAATCCACTCAGTCAAGGGACTAGAGTTTAAAGTTGTCTTTTTAGTAGCACTTGAAGAAGGAATCTTCCCTGTTATTCGTGATGAATCGGATATTGAAGAAGAAAGAAGAGTTGCGTATGTTGCGGTGACACGTGCTAAGGAAAAATTATACCTTACTTGTGCAAGTCGCCGTCTAATCTACGGACGTGTAGTAAGAAATAATAAATCACCATTCTTACTTGAATTCATCGTTCCAGAAGATATCAAAGAAAATATCAAAAAAGAACAAGAACAAAAAGATCAAGCCGAAGATGGTGAAATCAAAGTTGGTTCTAAAGTTGTTCATACATTCTTTGGTTACGGGATTGTTGTTGAAGCGGATGATCGTTTTATCAAAGTCCTATTTGAAAAGGGCCAAGAAATCAAAAAACTTACTAAAAATCATCCAACAATAACAAAAATTAAAAATTAAAAGGGGATAAAATATGAGAAAGGTATGTCTTCTATTACATGGATACTTAGGTGATGAAGCCGATTTCGGACTTTTGCCTAAGACACTAAAGCCATATTATGACGATGTTATAATTTGTCAAATGCCTGGTCATACAACTGTTAATCGTATTTATTCTTTCACCTTTAAAGAAACGGTGGAGATGCTTTACGAAGTAATAGAAAGTTATGTTAAAGATGCTGTAGTAGATATTATTGGTTATTCACTTGGTGGTGTAATGGCTTCATACCTTGCAAAACAATATAATTTTAATAAGGTTGTTTTAATTTCCCCATCAATCAAGTTTTTAAATTTTGGTTTTCCTAGAACCATGCGTGAGTATATGCATAAAATAGAAAAAGAGTATGAAAAAGTTCAAGCAGCTGAAGAAAAGAATGAAGCTAAAAACTTATTTCAGGCTGACTTTAGATATATATGGTATCGTTTTACTACGCGTTTTACTTTTTCTACTTTTAAGACGTTTTTACAATTTGTTGAAGCAAATAATAAACTAAAAGAAAAAATTAAAGCACCTCTTTTAGTAGTTAGAGGCGAACTTGATGAACTTGTTCCTCGCGATACTGTTGAAACAATTTTAAATTCATGTGCAAATCCAATTAAAGAATATATAGGCGTGCCTAAAGCAAGTCATTTGTTTTTAAGATTTAGTCAACAAGATGAAACGATTATGCGTATAGTAAAATTCTTAACCGAGGAGGTTAAAACAGATGAATAATATTCAAAAACGAATGCAAGAGTTAACAAAAGAACTTAAACAATACAATTATGAGTATTATGTTTTAGATGCACCCACTGTTGAAGATATTGAATATGACAGTAAAATGCGTGAACTTGAGAAATTAGAACTTGAGTATCCTGAGTTCGTTGATCCTTCAACACCCACAAAACAAGTTGGTTCTTTTTTAAAAACTGATTTACAAGAAATCACTCATGAAGTTCCAATGTTATCATTAGCTAATGCCTTTAGTTATGATGAGTTAATCGAATTTGATGATAAAATCAAAAAAGTTGTTCCGAGTTTTACATATGTTGTGGAACTAAAAATTGATGGTATCGCTAGTTCAATCCACTATGAAGATGGGCTATTAGTTTTAGGGGCAACACGTGGTAATGGCATAACTGGTGAAAACATTACAAACAATGTTTTAAAAGTTAATAGTCTACCTAAAGTGTTAAAGGAAAAAGTTGACCTTGAAGTTCGTGGTGAAGTATATATGTCAAAGAATGTATTTACTAAGCTTAATGAAGAACGTTTGAAACAAGGACTACAATTATTTGCAAACCCAAGAAATGCTGCCGGAGGAAGTTTAAGACAATTAGATGCTAATATTACTAAAGAAAGAAAGCTTGACCAGTTTGCGTATACTTTGGTAAATCCTGAAAACTATAACATTCATACTCAAGCAGATGCAATGGCATATATGAAACATCTTGGCTTTAATGTTAACCCTCATTACCGTCATTGTAAAAATATTCAAGAAGTAATTGACTATATTGAAGAATATAAAGAAAAACGTAAAACACTTGAATATGAAACTGATGGAATTGTTATTAAAGTAAATGAAATTGATTTACATGATATTATTGGTTATACTGTTAAAGTACCAAAATGGGCTATTGCCTATAAATTCCCGGCTGAAATTGTTACAACTGTTTTAAGAGACATTATTTTTACCGTTGGTAGAACAGGTATTATTACTCCAAATGCGGTTTTAGACCCTGTATATGTTGGGGGAACAATGGTTTCTCGTGCCACCCTAAATAATGAAGATTTTATTGCATCAAGAGATATTCGTATTGGTGACTATGTAAAAGTACGTAAAGCTGGGGAAATTATTCCCGAAGTTGTTGAAGTCGATTTTTCAAGAAGACCGAATAACTTAATTCCTTTTGAAATGATTAAAAACTGTCCAATGTGTGGTAAACCACTTTCTAAAAAAGATAATGAGGCAGAACACTATTGTCATAATGATGAATGTGGAGGACGTATCTTAGAAGGAATAGTTCATTTTGCATCTCGTGTTGCTATGGATATTGAAGGTTTAGGTGAAAAACAAATTGAAATACTTTATAATTTAGGCTATTTAAAAAATATTTCCGATATCTATCTGCTTCCAAATTATAAAGAGGAAATAATTAATATTGAACGCTTTGGTAAGAAAAAAGTAGAAAACTTATTTAAGGCAATTGAAAATTCAAAAACTAATACTTTAGACAAATTTATCTTTGGTTTAGGTATTAGATTTGTAGGTGCAAAAGCTTCTAAAAATCTTGCGAAGAAATATCCAACCCTTGGTGACTTAGCTCAAGCAAGTAAAGAAGAATTAGAAATGATTGATGACATCGGTTCAGTAATGGCTCAAAGTATATATGACTACTTCGGCAATGAAAACAATATCAATTTAATAAAAAGAATGTTTGCTTGTGGAGTGGAGCCTAAAATAATTTATCAAGAGACAGTAAACTTATTTAATAATATGACTTTTGTTTTAACTGGCACGCTTGATAAGTTTACCCGTGATGAGGCGAGTGATATAATTGAACGTCTTGGTGGTAAAACATCTTCAAGTGTAAGTAAAAAAACAACCTTTGTTCTTGCTGGAAAAGAGGCAGGGTCAAAACTTGCAAAGGCACAAACTTTAGGAGTTAAGGTAATAAGTGAAACTGAATTTGAAGAAATGATCAAAAACTATATTTAAAATGAATTAATCGAACAGTTTTGTTCGATTAATTTTTATATAATCAGATATGATGGTTAAAATATATATAAATAAATATATAGAAAAAATTATCAGTTATGTTTAAATCAAAAAATATTTATGGTATAATAACTTGTTAAGGTGATATTAATAAAAGGAGGTTCTTATGCAAGATAAAACTTATGACATTAATAAAAACATTGTAATAAAAGGAGCTCGCGTTAACAATCTTAAGAATATTGATTTAGTACTTCCACGCAATAAGTTAATTGTTATGACTGGTGTATCTGGTAGTGGAAAAACTTCACTTGCATTTGATACAATATATGCTGAAGGACAAAGAAGATATGTTGAAAGTTTGTCATCATATGCAAGAATGTTTTTAGATAATGTTGATAAACCTGATGTTGATTATATCGAAGGCCTGTCTCCAGCTATTTCGATTGACCAAAAAACAACAAGTAAGAACCCGCGATCAACAGTTGGTACAATTACTGAAATATACGACTATTTACGTCTTTTATATGCACGTATTGGTCATCCGATATGTCCAACTCATGGTATTGAAATCACATCACAAACAATTGAAGAAATGACTGATAAGATCTTTACTTATCCCGAAGAAAGTATTGTAGTAATTTTAGCCCCTATTGCCGAAGGTAAAAAAGGTACATTTGAAAAAACTTTGGAATTATTAAGAAAAGATGGATATTCTAAAGTAATAATAGATGATGAATGGTATGAACTTGATGAAGAAATAAATCTAGATAAGAATAAAAAACATAATATCTTGGTTGTAATTGATAGATTAAAACTAAGACAAGAATCTCGTTCAAGAATATATGACTCATTAGAAACTGGATGTAAATTATCAGAAGGAAAAATCTTTGTTGATATTAATGAAGAAAGAATACTATTTAGTGAACATTTTAGTTGTCCTTATTGTGATTTTACAATGGGAAAATTAGAACCTACTTTTTTCTCTTTTAATTCACCCTTAGGAGCATGCCCAGAATGCAAAGGGTTAGGTTTTAATTCGGTATTGAATCCGGAATTATTAATAACTAATCCAGAAGTATCGATTGCGGATGGAGCAATTCGCTATTTAAAAAATATTGTTTTTACTGAAGCAATTGAATGGCAACAATATAAAATCTTATTTGACTACTACCATATTGATGTATTTAAACCATATAAAGATTTAACAGACGAACAAAAAGAGATAATACTTTATGGTTCTAAAGAACCAATCAAATATGAAATAACTTCTTCAGGTGGCATTACAATGCGTAAGAATAAACATATTGAAGGTCTTGCCAATCTAATTACAAGAAGATATCTTGAAACTTCATCATCATTCCAAAAAGAATACTATGGATCGTATATGAGTGAAGTTACTTGTTCTACATGTGGAGGAAAAAGATTATCTCCTCAAGCTCTTTCGGTTAGAATTAATGGGAAAAACATTTTTGAATTTACAGATCTTTCCATTGAAGATGCTATTATTTTTATTGAAAATCTAGAATTAACAAACACTGAAAGACAAATTGCTAAACTAATATTAAGAGAAATTAAGACTCGTTTACATTTCTTAAATCAAGTTGGTCTTGGTTACCTTACTCTTTCACGAACTGCTGGAACTTTATCTGGTGGTGAAGCACAACGTATTCGACTTGCTAGTCAAATCGGTTCTAAATTAACGGGAGTATTATATGTTTTAGATGAACCATCAATTGGTCTACATCAAAGCGATAATCACAAGTTAATAAGTGCTTTAAAAGAAATGCGTGATTTAGGTAATACTTTAATTGTTGTTGAACATGATGAAGAAATCATGCGTGAATGTGATTACTTAGTTGATATCGGTCCTTATGCCGGTGTGCATGGTGGAGAAGTAGTTGCTAAAGGTACTCCAGATGAATTTAAAGAGTTTACTAATTCAATTACAAGTGATTACTTATATGGAAGACGTCGTATTGAAATTCCAAAAGAAAGAAGAAAGGGTAATGGTAAATTTGTAACAATTAAAGGAGCTAAAGCAAATAACCTTAAAAACATTGATGTATCATTCCCTCTACAAAAGATGATTTTGGTTACTGGTGTTTCCGGTAGTGGTAAATCAACACTTGTAAATGATATTTTGTATAATGCAGCTGCAAAAAAAGTATACAAATCTAAAACAATTGTTGGTAAACATGATTCAATTGAAGGTTTAGAAAATATTGATAAAGTAATTGATTTAAACCAATCACCAATTGGAAGAACACCAAGGTCTAATCCAGCTACATATATTGGGGTCTTTGATGCGATTAGAGATTTATATGCATCAACAAAAGAAGCGAAGATGAGGGGTTATACTAAGAGTCGTTTTTCTTTCAATGTTAAAGGTGGAAGATGCGAAACATGCGGTGGCGATGGTGTAATTAGAATATCAATGCACTTCTTGCCAGATGTTTACGTTGAATGTGAAGCATGTAAAGGGAAAAGATACAATCGTGAAACATTAGAAGTTAAGTACAAAGGCAAAACAATTGCTGATGTACTTGATATGACTGTTGAAGAAGCGCTTATTTTCTTTGAAAATATTCCAACTATTTATCCAAAAATGAAAACATTATATGATGTCGGTTTAGGTTATATTAAACTTGGACAAAGTGCAACAACATTATCGGGCGGGGAAGCACAGCGTGTTAAACTTGCCAGCGAACTTTATAAAAAAATAACTGATAAAACATTATTTATTTTTGACGAACCAACTACAGGCCTTCACTCATATGATATTGATAAACTAATGAAAATGATCAACTTTATTGTTGATTCAGGTGGAACTGCCGTTATTATTGAACATAACTTAGATGTTATTAAACTTGCAGATCATATTATTGATTTAGGCCCTGAGGGTGGTGTAAATGGTGGTAATATAGTATTTAGTGGTACACCAGAAGAACTAATTGAACATCCAACATCATATACAGGAAAGTTCTTAAAAAAAGTTTTAAAGAAAGAAAATGAATAATAGACAAAAGCTATTTCAAAATTGAAATAGCTTTTAATTATATAGATTGAAAAATATTAACTAATATGTTATAATAGTAAAGTAAAGATATATATAAGGTGCTAGATGAAAAAGAGAAAAGATGAAGATAAAAAAATTAAAATGCCAAAAACGGAAGAAGATTTATCTAAACTAATTGAAGATCTTTCAAAAAATAAAAAAGCAAGAATTCAAATTTATGGGTTTACTCATAAAATAGTAGAAAATGAATTTCTAAATATTTTACTTTACTTAGGAATTAATTTTTTACTCTTTACCGCAAGCTACTGCATCTTTCGACCAGTAAGTTCTGATACGCTTTGGTTCTTGTTTACTTATATTTTAATATTTAGTATATTGGATTACCTTGCCAAAGTACTTATCTTTAAATTTTTTCAAAAGTACATTTTATTAACAGCATCACTAATCTTCCTTATAGAAGATATTATATGTATTATAGCTGGAGCTATACCGATTATTTTCTTATTTGAGATAACACTTGAAAGTACTTGGTTATTAATAGCCACAGTAATTGTATTTTTATTAGTAAGATTTATCTTAACTTTTTTGTTAAGAAGAAAGAGAGTTTAATATGTTTTTATCATTATTTAGTAGTAACTGGTCAGATTCTTTAAGACCTGATTGGTGGATTTTAGATAAGGTAAACCCAATATATACCGATGCATTTACTCTATTTGGTAGTATGTCTGTTAAATGGTATGCAATAATGATCCTAAGTGCTGTATTATTATCGGTTGTAATTGGGTACTTTGGTTTTGCTAAAAGATTAGGCATTACAAGTGACCACTTATTTGAAGGCGTTATTGCCGGTGTTGTTGCAGGTATATTAGGCGCCCGTGCATGGTATGTAATTGCAGATATGTTGCAAGATGGCGCGAAGTCAAGTTATTTAAGTGGAACCTTTGGTGAAAATTTAAGAGCAATTGTGATGATTCCTGATGGAGGACTTGCAATTTCCGGAGGTGTTCTTCTAGCTGGAATTGTCATATTTTTCTATTGTCGCTATCGTCATATTAAAGTTTTATATCTACTTGAAATTGTTCTTCCTTTAATTATGCTTTCTCAAGTATTAGGTCGCTGGGGTAACTTCTTTAATTTAGAGGCTCATGGTGGTTTAATTAAAGTTCCTGGTCTTGAAGAAGCTTTAGAAAGTGCAAAAACATTTGATACATTAGATAATGACATTTTGCTAGCTCAACGAAGATTTTTATGGTTCTTCCCTAAATTTATGGTTGATAGAATGTATATTTATGATGAGGTTACAGGAGTATATGGTTATTGCCATCCATGTTTCTTCTATGAAGGAATGCTTAACTTCATTGGCTTTACAACATATATGCTTGTTAGACGCTTTGTTAAAAAAGGAATTTATGTTGGTGATGGAATTAGTTTTTATTTAATTTGGTATGGTTTAGTTCGTTTTGGTGTTGAACACTTAAGAACTGATGCTCAAATGATTGGTGATATTCGTGTCGTTGTTATCTATGCGTCGATAATGATTCTTGCCGGCATTGCTTGGTTAATTATTAGACGTGTTAAGAAAATTAGCATGATTACATGTTATGATGCACTATACGGTTTTGATTCAACAATATTATTAGATCAACCAGAAAAGAAAAACTCTAAGAAAAATAAAAAAGCCAAAAAACAAACAGAAATCAAAACAGAAGCAGAAATACAAAATAATTAGGAGTTAATAATGAGTAAGAAAAAAGTTGTTGCCTTTGATTGTGATGGCACTATTCTTGATACATACAATTTAATCCAACAAACTTTCAGAATTACTTTTAACGAGTTATTTCCGGATTTAAATTTATCTAATGAAGAGTATGCATCATTCTTTGGCCCTGGTTTACATGACACTTTCAGTCGTTATGCAAAAAGCGAAGATGAAGTAAATTATTGTATTGAAAGATATCGCTATCATAATATTCGTATCATGAAGGACTATATCAAAGATTTTGAAGGTATTGATGATTTACTAAAGTACTTACAAGATAATAATTATCACATTGTTATTGTTTCTAATAAAGTATCTAATGTTATTTTATATGGACTAGAACTTTGTCATTTAGAACAATATTTTGAACATATTATCGGGTATGAAATGATAATACCAAAACCAGATCCAGATGGTATATATCAAGTAATGAAATTATACGGTGTTGAAACATTAGTTTTTGTTGGTGATACGACAATCGATATGAAAACGGGTGTAAACGCAAGTGTTCCAACCATTGGTGTAACGTGGTGTAAATCTACCAAAGAAGAACTTTATTCATCAGGGGCTACATATGTTATTGATAAACCAGATGAATTAATTAAACTATTAGAAGAAGAATATTTATTCTAGAAAGGAGAAAGTATGAGCTTTGCAAGTGAAGTAAAAAAAGAAATCTTAACTATAACTGAAAACAAGAAAGAACAAATTGCCTTTACTTTTGGTGCTTTGCAAGGCCTTTCTTCAATCGTTCTTTCTTCATCAGGAATTAAGTTACAAATTAAATCTCCTATATTAAATATTATTAAAAAGATTGTTCCTTTACTAAAGGAACAATTTAATATTAAAACGCAAATTGGTTTTGCAGATGAAGTGGTTATTAAAAACAAAAGACGTTACTACTATTATGAAATAACAGAACATGCAATGGAAGTTATCGAATTTTATAAATTAATGATGACTGATGAAATAGATATGGAAAATGAATTAATTCAAACTCCTTCAACAAAAGAAGCATTTATCAGAGGGATTTTTGCATCGAAAGGATCTATTAACGACCCCCGTAAGGAATGTTATCATTTAGAATTAGTAACAAAAAAATATGATCTTGCCTTTGTTGTACAACAAATATTAGGTGAAAAAGGAATAGATGCTAATATTGTAAGTCGCAGAGGAATGTATGTTACATATATTAAAAAGAGCGAATGGATTAGTGAATTCCTTGCTTTTATTGGTGCATCAAGTGGAGTTTTCTATTTTGAAGATTATCGAATTTATCGCGATTCTGCAAACATGGCTAATCGTATGGCAAACTGTGATATTGCAAATGAAAGAAAATGTTTAGAAAATTGTAATAAACAATTACAAGCCATAGAGTATATTCGTAATAGTAACTTGTTTGAAAAAATGCCTCTTCGCTTACAAACAATATCAAAGCTAAGAGAAGAATATCCTGAATCATCTTTAGAAGAACTATCGTTATATTCTGAAAATATATTTGGTAAGCAAATGTCAAAATCGGGTATTAGTCACTGCTTTAGAGATTTAATGGAATATTATCAAAACATAATAAATAAAAAAAATAACGTATGAGTAAAACATTTTGTTTTGCTCATACGTTTTTATAATATATCAGTAAAATCAAATAATTCCCTTGGATCAATTTGAAGAGCATAACAAATCTTATGAATATTTTTTAAAGTAATATTCTTTTCTGCTCTTTCTACTTGTCCAATATAAGTTCGATGAAGTCCAACTTTCTCAGCAAACTCTTCTTGAGATAGATTAAGTTCATTACGAAGATTTCTGATTTTAATACCTATTAGTTCATTTAATAACATTGGATTGAAATTACTCTTATTTTTATAAATTTCTTCTTGTTTCATAATAATCACCTATAATATTTTATAATAGGAAAAAATAACTTTCAACAGCCTATAAGTAGCAATGTTGCTATAAGTAGCATTTTTCTTATTATTATCTTTATTATTTGTATTTTATTAAAAAATAAGCTATAATGATAAAAAAGAGAAATGAGGTATTGAATATGAAAAAGACATTAATAGTAATAGTATCTTGTTTAATGTTATTGTTAACTGGATGTACATCAAAAAATGAATCACGTATATATATTGGTGAAGATGGATATTGGTATATTGACGATGTAAAAACAGGCACATATAGCATTGGTCAAGACGGAAAAAGTGCATATGAAGTAGCTAAAGAAAATGGTTATACTGGAACATTTGAACAATGGCTTAAAAATATTACTAACAATTCCAATAAACTTGAAATTGCAGATCCAGTTGGTAAAAACGATGTAACTGGTTATATTCAAATGATTAATAACCAAATCATGTTGATTGCAGAATATGAAGAAGAAGTAGAAATTAAAGAAGGTGTTTTAGAAGAATTAGCTTATGAAGACAAAACACTTTATGATTTATTTGTGTTAAATAATTATGGTTTAAATACAATGGATAGTTATCGTACAAGAAACGAAAACTATGCTGACTACTATGGTACAACTAAATTACAAAATAAAGTTTATTATTCTTATAATCAAGCAATGCAAGTAGAAGGTACAACATCTAATCAAGCGATGTCTAGTTTAACATATACAGGTAAATATTATATTGCCTCAAAAATTAAATGTACTCGCTATGAAAAAGGATGTTTAGGGGTAGTCTTTGGTCAAAGCCAAGAAACAGTAAATAATATTACCCTAACAGAAGTAACAGATGACTTTGTTACAAGAAGTGATATATGTACACTCTCTGGACACAACATCTTTATTGGTAGTTGCTTCTCTGCTAACTTAGACGGTTATATTGATGATGTGGTTGTGCTTGATTTATCTATTTTTAGTACAATTCCTACAAAAGAAAAACTAGATACATTATATGAAAGATATCTAGACATTATGAATGGTAAAGTAGAGGCTAAAACATATACTGAAGTTGTTTCTAGACGTAAAGTTTTCTATTTAGGTGAAAATGAAGAAACTTACACTGATCGTGAAGCTAAAGCTCGTTTTATGCAATACATGAATGATAAAGCAAAAGACATTGGCATGGGAAATACATCGTTTATTGATGCTGCAGGGTTTTACAATCGTACTACTGCATATGACTTACTAAGAATGGGTGTTTACGCATGTTCATATGATCCTCTTGTTGAGGCTTGGCATAAGAATAATTATACTGTTACTGTATCAGGAAATATTGAAAGAGAAGTTAACTTAACAACAACAGTAAAAGGCGATGGTTTAGAAAACTATTATTTCTTGTTTGGTGGCAAAACTGGAACTGTTGATGGACAATCTAATTTACTTGCGATAGTAGAAGGACCTGACGAAAGATTATTTGTTGTAGTCGTTTTAGGTGCAAGCATTAATCGTTTTGAAGCTGCAAAACTTGTTATGGATGAAGCGGTTAAAAAATACCTTAATAAAGACTATGATTATTCAACAGTAGATGTTCCCGCAAAAAGCGCAGCAGCATGTTTACTACCACTAAATAATACAAAGGCATATACTGATTATCCACTAACAATGTTATATGAAAAAGATATATATACAAGTCGCACTCCTGCCTCAATTACAAAAGTCATGACAGCTATGTGTATGCTGGATTTTGTATATGATTTAAATGAGGAATTTGTTATTGGGTCAAATGATATAACAACAGGTTCAGGTAACTATTATTATGCAGGTGACATGATTTCTTATAAAGAAAGTTTATATTCAATGATGTTACCTTCTAGTAATACATGTGCAGAAGCAACCGCAACTGCAGTAGGTCACTTAATTTTAAAATATGAAAATAAAAATAAAAAATAGTAAAGACGACAGTCTTTACTATTTTTTATTAACTTTTTCTGAATGTAAATGATAAATTTCTTCAGTTGCAAAAGCAAGTTTAGAGATTACATCATTTTTTGTAGGATAGCAAAAATAACTATTGTCTTCAGTATTAATTACAAAACAGTCAAAATGCTTAATATGAACATAATCGTATTCAACATGTAAACTATTTGCTTGAAGAGGAGATCTTATAATACGATATGGAGCATTATTATAATATCCTTCTAGAACAAAACCATTTTCAATTGTGTGTGAAATTTTGGCTTTACCAAGATAAATAGCACCATTTGTTCTTGGTAATGAATATACTTCAA
Organism: Bacilli bacterium; assembly: GCA_045589955.1. GTDB lineage: Bacteria > Bacillota_I > Bacilli_A > ML615J-28 > CAG-313 > CAJGCS01. Next base: position 71,981 of record JAZNQD010000064.1, read on the forward strand.
CATCGTCTTCAAAATGATAAGTTCCTTCTCTTACTTCTTTACGAACTTCAGCTTTTTCCCATTTAAACCAGTCGGGAACATGTGAAAATTCAGTGTCGCCTGTAAGTGCGGTTAAAGTTCCATCTTCGTTTAAATTCCAATGTTTACCACATTCTTCACAAAATACTTCCGTACCTAAAGAATTCATTTTTCGTTCAGTATGACAGTGGGGACATTTGTACAAAATCTTATGAATCTTCTCTGCACGATCTTTTTCTGTAATTAAAATGTTATTGTCTTTTTGATATTGATATTCATCATACTCAAATTCTTTTTTAATAACATCATATATATCAGAAATGCTCATATTTTCAATATCATCAACTGTTAGAACCTGCTTAATAGTTGTATGAAGAGGAACTTTACGTGGTTTTTTCCAAGCCCAAAATGGAGTATGTAAATGATTACCACGATGAATAACTACAACCACTGGAACTTTACAACTTTTAATAAGCTTTGCAAGAGATTCAGGCAAATAAGAAGTTATTCCACAAGGAGAATATCTTGCCTCTGGATACATACCTAAAACATCGCCTCGTTTTAAGACTTTCTTAATTGATTTAATTAAATGTAAATCATTGGAAAATTTTCTTGTACAAATGGAACCAATTAACTCTAGTAACCATGCCCGACGAATATAACCATCAATATTAACAATATTGTTTATTCGATGAGGAAATGTACCAACTGCAGTTAATTCAAAGTCAATGAAATAATGGTGATTACTTAGTAAGATATATGGAGGTTTTAATCCCTTCATATTGATTTTTTCAATTTTGTGTTTTTTTCCAATTAAAGCAAACTTTGAAAGAATATATATAAGTAGTGTTAGAATTCTTGGTTGTCTAATTGGATATTTTGCGGTATTGTATCTTTTTTTATTTTTATAATTTACCTCTATTTGATTCATATTTTCCCTCTATAAATTTATATAAAATTCTATCATATATTTACTACCTTTGCAAATTTTATTATTTGAAAAAAAGAAATAATTATGTTATATTAAGTAAGAAAGAAGGTTTTAGCATGGAATTATATCATTATTGCATTATTGCAATTGTGCTTATTATATTTATATCTATTTTCTTATTATTTGTTCTTCCATATATTTGTTATCGAAAAACATTCTATTCTAAAGGAAATAAAGTAAAGAACTTTGATGCTAAAGACTTGCCTAACCAAGCTGTTTATAATCTTTATCGTGATATTATTTTAAAAGATATTGATGATGTTAGATTATTAAAAGCAGAAGAACTACATCTTGTTTCTTTCGATAAACTAAATTTATATGCACGATATTATGAATATGATAAAGATTCTCCAATTGAAATCATGTTTCATGGATACCGTGGAAGTTCAGAAAGAGACTTAAGCACCGGAGTTAAAAGAGCTTTTAAGTGTGGAAGAAGTGTTGTTCTTGTAGATCAACGTGCTAGTGGAAAAAGTGAGGGCCATACAATTTCATTTGGAATAAATGAAAGAATTGATTGTTTGTATTGGGCAAGATATGTAAGTGAAAATTTTGGTTCTGGAAGAAAAATCATCTTAACTGGCATTTCTATGGGTGCTGCAACTGTTCTTATGGCATCAAGTTTAGATTTGCCTGAAAATGTAGTAGGTGTTTTATCAGATTGTTCATATAATATGCCAAAAGATATTATTATGAAGGTAGTTAAAGATATGAAATTACCTCCAAAATTAGTATATCCTTTTATTAAATTAGGTGCTAAAATGTATGGGAATTTTAATCTTGAAGAAACATCTCCGATTGAGGCTGTTTCTAAAACAAAACTTCCAATTATTTTTTCTCATGGAACAAATGATGATTATGTTCCTTGTAATATGAGTGAAAAATTATTTAAAGAGTGTCAAAGTACCAAAAGAATCGTAACAATTGATAAAGGTCTTCATGGTACAAGTTATTTAACAAACCCTGATAAGTATCTTGAGGAATTAATTGATTTTTTTAAAGATATCAAATAAAAAAGAAAAAGAAGATTTGAATGTTATAATTTAAAGGTTAGACTATTATTTAATAGTCTAACCTTTAAATATTTATTTAGATAAGATTTTAGAGATAATTGGATATATATATTCAGACATAGATATAAAGCCATAATCAGTAGGATGGCAACCATCAACTGTTTTTTCTGATATGTTAGTTTTACCTAATACTTTTGCTCCATCAATGTAGTATAAGTTATTATCACCTGAATTTTTAACATATTTTTTTTGATATTTTCTAATTTCCTTTTCGTTTTTAATATAATCTTCATCATGAAATTCAAGATACATTGGAATCTTACTCATAATAATAATAGGAACAATAGGATATTTACTTCTTAGACATTTTACAAAATTATCTAGTGTAGCTTTTAATCGATCAAAAGTTGCATTGGCTTCATAATCTAAGATAAACATTTCAACATTTTCTATTTCGCTTAATGCTTCGGCAATTTCGATATGTCCTTTTCCATTTCCTGAAAATCCATAATTTAGACATTCTGTGTTTAACATACGTGATAAAATTTGTGTATAACTCATCCCAGGTCGACTAGCACAACCGCCTTGGGTAATTGATGTACCATAAAAAACAATTTTCTTATTATCCTTAAATAAATCAAGACAAGGAGCAATCGCACTATTTGGATTAATACCTATTAATACTTCATCAACTGTTGCATATAAAGGGAAGTTAAGAACAAATAATTTGTTTTCTTTGCTTAAGTTATTATGATTAAAGAATGTAAATTCATATTCGGTTTTATTAAAATCAAAATTGCTTGTTCGATAAAACTTCATATCTTGATAAGTATTACCAATATAAAGGTCAAAACCTGCTTGACCAGTATAAGGCATATGTCCCATATGAAATTTAAAGCTTAACTTGACTTTTATTTTTAAGACATTAGTATTTGAATAAAAGGCAACAAGTCCACCAGAACTATTTCCGGCAAGAACATCAACACTTCCTTCTAACTTAGGTAATACATCATCTAAACTTTTAGAAAGACGATGGTATCTTCTGTCTTTATCAAACCAGTATAACCCATAGACTTTGACTGAATCATCAATCTTTGGGTCAATATATCGTATTGAATCGTCTAAGTTTTCTTTGTTAATGAAATTACTATCTACTTTTTTAATATCAATTGTTTTACTCATAATTACCTCAAAATAATTTTAATTCAATATATTATAATTATATAATAAAAAAATAAAATTTAGCTTATAGACGCTTAATGAATCTAAATAAAATTAAAAACCAAAAGTAAAATCTAAAACTTTAGAATAAAACTTTTGGTTTATTTGTTAATATAGACTCTTTACACGGCTCTTATATTCTTCGTAAATTTTTTTATTATGTTCATCTCCACCTTCTAAGTTAGCACTCATATAAATAGGAGGGGTAAGATTGTTTTTAGTAAATAAGTCAATTATTTCCAAAACTAAACATTGGGCAATATAACTACAAATGATTGAAGATACAGCACCAGAGTTTCCATAAGGCGTTTCGATAATACCATCTCCATGGGGAACATGATTGTCAATTACAATATCAGCACATTCATATAAATGTTTATTATCTAATGTTCGTGCTTTATTATTTTTAGATGAAGCAACACTTGTTATAGCTATAACTTGATGACCATTTTTTCTCGCAATTTGGGCAAATTCAACAGGAACAGCATTAACACCCGAATTAGAAACAACAATAAAAGGATCATTGTCATTAACATCTAATCCTTCATAAACAACTTTTGCAATCCCTGGTAATCTTTCAAATTTTGTACTGCTTATTGCACCTTCATGTTGCATAAGAAAAGGTCTTAATACAGGATCAATGGCAACTAAACCACCTGCACGGTAAAATAATTCCTCACTAAACATATGTGAATGTCCAGTTGCAAAAACGTGTAAGATACCTTTTTCTTTAATTGAATCAAAAATTATCTTTGCAGCTGCTTTAATATTTTCGCTTTCTTCATTTGCAACTTTATCAATTAATTCTTTAACTTTATTTGTAAATTCATTCATAATTATTCCTCATTTATTTTACTTAGATTAATTATAACATATATATCTCATTTGGTCAAGAAACCCTTTCTATAAATTTTTTCTTGTATTTGTTATAAGTCTATGATATAATTATTGTAATAAAAAAGGTGGTTAATATGAAAAAGAGATTACTATTTATAAATATTTTATTTTTACTGTTTTTAGTTTCATGCAGAGCAAAACCAGCTGAACAACATATAACAACAATTATTCCTCAAGAGGAGGAAATTGTCCTAAATATTGGTGACAGCAAACCAATTAATTATGATGTTTTACCAAGTGGTATATCTGAAGAAATAAAGATAACAGTTGAAGACCCAAGTATTGTAAGAGTTGAAAACCAAACAGTTATTGCCCTTAGTTATGGTGAAACAAAAATTATTTTAGAAAGTACAAGTAATAGTGATGTTTATGCGAATATTGATGTATCAGTTATTCGAAGAAATTTTAATATTACTTATGAATTAGATGGTGGAAAATTTACTGAACAAGTAGTAAGTACTTACCAAGAAAATATTGGCTTAGATGTTTTACCAGATCCAACTAAAGAAGGTTATCAATTCAACGGATGGTATTTAGAAGATTCATTATTAACATCAGTTAATCCAACTTTAAATAAAGATATCACACTTTATGCAAAATGGGAGTATATACCTAAGACTTTTAGAATAGACTATAATCTTGATGGTGGTATGTTTTTGGAAGAAGTTCCTTCTTCATTTATTGAAAATGTCGGACTAGAAGAACTTCCAATTCCAACAAAAGATGGTTATAAATTCATAGGTTGGGAACTTGAAAATGAATTAGTTTCAAGTATTGATAAAACAATTAATAAAAATATTACCCTTAAGGCAATATGGTCATATATTCCTAAAGAATATTGTATTGAATATGATCTAGATGGTGGAGAATTTACAGAAGAAGTCCCAAATAGTTATTTTGAATTTGAAGGGTTAGAGGAACTTCCAATTCCTACTAAAGAAGAATATGAATTTGTAGGTTGGGAATTAAATGGTAATATTATTACAAGTATTGGCAAAACTTCTAAGGAAGATGTTACTTTAATCGCAATATGGCAATTAAAGTTTGATGTTAACAAAGCTAATGAAGTTATTAAAATGATTAATACACTTCCTTATCATACAACCTATAATGATAAAGAAAAAATAGATTATATTCTAGAATACTATAATGGGCTTTCTGAAGATACAAAAGCTCTTGTTACAAACATTGATATTTTAATTAGCAAAATAAACATTCTTGAAGAAATCGAAAATAATAAAACTGAAATTACCTATGTTCTTGGCAATAACAACTATAGTTCAAGAGAAGAATTATTCAATAATTTCTTTAGTGATTTTTATGTGTTTATCGTAAATAATCATGGTACTGACTATTTAATTCAAAACAATATAAATAGTATTGAAGATTTCGTTACATTGGCTGGTGATTTTAATGGTGCAGGTGTTTCAAACCTTTATGGTATTGGTAATCTTGCTGGTAGATATTTGTTAACAAAAGATATCAATGGCGTTTTAGAAAATCAACCTGAAAATACTTTCTTTGGTTATTGTTATCAAAATAATTTATATCAAGATTTACTACCATTCTTTATTCGCTTCTTTGCTTATTGGCGTATCGATGAACGTTATGCGAATTTAAATAACTATGGTGCAGATATATTTGCAGAGGGATGGGCTCCAACAGTAGACATTGCTAAATTCTTCTATTATGATGAAAATACTTCATATGTAAAAACAGAAAGAATGCTGGATTGTTTCTTAAATACCGCTTCAGTTGTTTATGGTGATTTACCTACTGTTTTAACACAAGGTATGATTCTTCCAAATAATCTAAAACTTCGTGGATATATTTTTGAGGGATGGTATGATAATCCAGAATTTAGTGGGGATAAAATAACAACAATCACCAATACAAATGAAAAAGTAATTCTTTATGCAAAATGGACAGAAGATATATATCAACAAGAAAAAGATAAAGCCGAAATCGTTGATATATATATTTATAACTTAACTACGTCAAAAGCTGTTGTAAATAAAAAAACTGTTACTTATATTAGAAATATGTATGAAGAACTTACACAAGTAGGAAAAGAACTAGTAACGGATTATAATACATTCTTAAGATATGAAGAACAATTTGCCCAAGATTTCTTAGAACCAGTTACTGTTAATTTCACAATTGAGATTGATGAATTATTATCTAAAGAAGCTATTCAAAACGCTTTTATTGCCGATTTTAATTCTACAACAAATTCTAATATTCAATCACTTGATGAGCTAATTTCAAAAAGATATACATATATGAAACAAATTGGTCAGTTCTTTGCTGATAACTCAATGCGTAGCAAATGGTATTATTTATTAGATTTATTGGAAGATGAAAATAGTGCTATAGGATTACAAATACAGTTAGAAAGAATTAAAGAAAATGGCAGTGGGGATTTAGAATACGTAACTAAGGCTCTTGGATATTTATTAAAAGGAGAAAGTGCTCTAGAAGATAGTGAAGTTAAAGTTGATTTTAGTAAAGAAGAAGTACAAAGTAAGTTAACTTCACAATTTGGAACATATTCAGTTACATATGAAAAAGAAGCATATTTATATACATTTACTATTGCTGGATATGAATGCCTAGGTTTCTTTGATTTAGAAGGAAATCAAGTATTTAAAATAACTGAAAACATGAATTCCAATTTGAAAATCAAATTTGTAAAAAAGTAACTACATAAGAAACTAGTTTGATTAAAAACGGACTAGATAAAAATAACACATTAGACTTTAAGTAATCAATTTTAGATTACTTTATCTAATGTGTTTTTTTATACAATAAATGTAAAGAGTAAATTAACTATGTATATAAGAAAAGGAAATAATAAAATCTATACAAAATATACAAATGAAGAAAAAGTTACTTATCATACTCAATTCTAAAATAATCAAGATACGCTTTAAATTGATCTTGTGCTGCAAGACACGTATCAATCAAATATCCTTTTTCTTGTTCCCATTCTTTTAGCCCTCTATAATAAAACATCTTTAGTTTTTCATCTATTATAAAAGGAACTATGTTATATTTAAGACATTCCTTAAACATTAAAAGCCTACCCACCCTACCATTACCATCTTGAAAAGGATGGATGTATTCAAATCTATAATGAAACTCGATTATATCATTTAATGTTTTATTTTTAATATTGTTATACCATTCAATTAAAGATTTAACTTCATCTCTTACTTTTTCAGGACTTGTTGTAACTCTTCCACCAACTTCATTTGGAAGTTTTTTATAATCACCTACAACGAACCAATTATTTCTACTATCAGTTGTCCCATTTTTTAAAATGAAGTGTAGTTGTTTTATTAAATTTTCTGTAATGTTCAGATTAGCTTTATCTATGATTAAATCTATACATCTAAAGTGATTAGCAGTTTCAACAATATCATCAACACTAATAACTTCACCAGTTAAACCTATCGTATTAGTTTCATATATGTATCTTGTTTGATCATGTGTAAGACGACTTCCTTCGATATGGTTAGAATTGTATGTAAGTTCAATTTGGACCTTATGATAAATTCCTCCTTTAAGTTTAGATACTTTTTCTAATTTTAAAATATCAAGTAATGTTTTTCTATTATTATTAACTCTTGCTTTTCTATCAGGTTTAACAGCATCACTTGGTATCATCCAAGTTTTGCCAACAAGATAAGCACCAGAGATTCTTCCTTCAGAACAATAATTTCTAACACTTCGTTCTGACAGATTCCATAGTTTTGCTATTTCAGATACGCTTAAAAAATTCATAATAACACCTCAAGTTACTATTATTATATCACATTATCGGCAAAATATCAAGTATATTATTTTTTATTTTTTGTAATATTTTGCCGATAAAGGAAAATTCATTATTAAAAAATAATTATAATCATGCTATGATTACTTATCATTACATAAACAATAATACTCTTTACTACTTGATAAAATAAGAATTTATCTATTTGATTAATGATTCTACAATATTTTTTTCTATATATTCAATTCTATCAAAAATCATGGGTTTAAAATATCCTGTAACTGCTACAACAATATTATATTTTCTATTTATATAAATAACATTTCCACCATCACCAATTGCAGCAATTACATCACTACTTCTATGCGGTAACCACCATAAATAACCATAATCTTGATTGCCAAATTTATAATCTAAGGAAACGTATGATTGAGTCATTTCTTTTAAATATTTTTCACTAATGACTCTTACGTTATTATAAAATCCATTATTTAAAACAAGCAAACCAACTTGAGTCATTTCATATGCTGATAATGATAATCCCCAACCTGCTGTAGGCATATCGGTAGGATCCATAAACCAAACTTTCCCATGGGGATCTCTATTCATTAAATAATTAAATTGATCTTCTTTAGATGTACAATTAGCATTTGCTCTTGGTTCAATTCCTAATGGTTTAAATAAATATTCATTTGCAAACTCTAATACATTCATTCCACTTGCAATTCTTATTATTCCTAATAAAATTTGAGTTCCTAAGGTATGATATCTAAATTCATTAGTAATACCATTTCTACCACCCAACGAGTCTAAAATAGATAAAGACCAATCATTTGATGTGCATACTTTTTTCCAAGGTTCACTATTTCCTTTATAAGGAGCTAACATTGTTAATAAATGTTTAATTGTTACTTCATAAATAGTTTTTTCTCCTCTTTTTGGAGTATAAATATCCTTATAATAGTTCATTACAAAATCATCAACGCTTTTAATAAATCCTTTATCAATAGCAATACCAACTAATAAAGAAGTTATAGATTTAGTAACACTCATTACATTCATTGTGTCTTCCCTAGTAAATCCTTCTCTATATTCTTCAATTTCTAATACATTATCTTTATATGCAATAATTTGTCTAATATTAACGTCATTTTTACTTGAGTAATTATTTAAAACTTTCTTCATTAAAAGTACCTTTCTAATTTATAAATTCTAATTATCTAACATTATTATACTACGATCTCATCTATATTTCCACAACTATCTCTTATTGGTTCGAGTCTCATCAAAACTAAAGGTTCGAAACCCGCAAGTTAATGGTTCGAGCCCGTGGTAAGTCTCATCTGGTGTTTAAATCTAAATGTTTCATAAATGCATAAAAAATAGACTATTTCACTATATTTTAAGCAAAATAGCCTACATAAATAAAAAAATAACACTTCAATCAGAAGGCCTATAGACAAAGTGAACTATTGTTCACAAAGTAAACTATTGTTCACAAAGTGAACTATTGTTCACTTTACTAATGCCTAACTGCTACGATATCTATCTTTTTAAAAGGTGTGTGTGACGATAAGTATTATATAATAAATATAAAGACTGAGAATTCTAAAAATTCCCAGTCTATTCATATAAATCTAATTCCTCTAAATTACATTTAAAATAGTGATTTTTTCCACTTCGTATATCTAAGCATAAATTAAGTTGTTTCAAAACAGCTAAATATTCTGAAATTTTGGTACTGCCTTTTTTTAAAATTTCAATAAGCTTAGTTTTATTTAATCCAAAATCGCCAAAAATGCTACATTGAATTAATATAAATAACAAATTAGTAATATCCTTTTTATTTTTATTCGATTCATATAACTTTGATACGTTATCAATTTTTTTCTTATATTTATTGAACTGTTGCATTTTTTCAAGTGCATATAATTCTGTTTTTTGGAATGATTTATAAATAATATCCAAAAATTCATAAACAAAAGTTGACACATCACCTTTATTTCTCACATCATTAGTATGATCAAATGCGTCTAAATATTGTGAAAGATTTTCTTTAATTGTCATGCTTAATCTAAAACCTACAACTTTGTTAAAATATTTTGATAAGATATAACTTGAAATGAAACGATTAATTCTACCATTACCATCGTAGAATGGATGAATATACCCTAAAAAATAATGAAATATCGAAATTCTAATTAAAACATCAATGGAATCTGAGTTTAATATGTTTAATGCTTTATTCATATAATCTATTATTTTAGATTCGGGCATTAATCCATTATGAACAATTTTTTCTCCTGATTTATAAACATGTACTAAATCTTTTCTAAATATTTCGCCATCAGGTAAATTTTTCTCATCTTCACTTTTTATTTCGTTGTATAACATTTCATCATATAATTTTCTAATGTCTTTTGAATCAAGAAAATTAATTTTTTCATTAGTTAGCATTAGGTACTTATTAACAATACCTTCCAAGCGATTACGTGTAGTAGTTTTCTTCTCAATTTCAGTTATTAAATCGTTTATATCTTTACGCGTAGATATAACCCCTTCAATTTGATTAGTATAATGTATTTCATCGATTAATGATTTTCTCATATACTGATCCTTAGCAATGTCAGGCAAACTCTCAAATATTTCGTTTAATCTATAGTTAAGAGAATTAATTTTAGATGCGATTGACATAATTTCGCTATCATGAGTAAAAAAAGATTGATTTTCATTAATTAATAAATCAAACTTAATTGTGGCACTAGAATTAAATTTCTTTATATAGATATCATTAAAAGTGGAAATATCATTCATAACATACAATTTATATAATGATTTATAACTCATAAAAGCACCTCTCTCAAATTATTATATCATTTATAAAACCACTTGTCAAGTATAATTGCGTTCAAATTAGTGAATTTTTGAATCCAATTGATATAATCTCGTTTATTGAATTCATATTTTCTATTATTTGGAATAATAATAACGTTTTATGGATATTTTTGTTAAAAAAAGTAGGAATTTGAATTTTATAAATAATAATTTTTATACTTCAATTATTCATTATTAATTAGTTCAAATTCCATCAACCGACTAAATTTCTAATTCCCTTAAAATACCCCATATTCAAATCCTATTAGTTCAACGAAAACTCAAATATCTCTATAAAATAAAAAAAGTGCTCCAAATATGGAACAAAATCTTTTAAATAAGTAAACCTAACAGGTTTTACCCTCTATATTTGAACTATAAACATTATGAATCAAAGATTCATATTATGACTTATAGACAAAGTGAACTATTGTTCACAAAGTGAACTATTGTTCACTTTACTAATGCCTAACCGCTACGATATCTATTCTTTATATGGGTGTGAGGGACTATAAGTCTTTCCTATAATCCCATTTTGATTTTATAATTATCAATTAAACTTAATATATATTTATTCTTAATTACTGAATCATTCATTTTAATTTCATATTTATGTCTTTGTATAGGTAAACATTTATCTATATTATCTAAAATACTAGAAATTAATGGAATAAATAATGGTGTTTCTTCGTTTGAACCATATATTCCTATAATATGTAATTTACTAATGAATGTTGGATAATTCGATTCATTATTATTAAAATAATCTTGCATTCTTTCCATAAGCGTAAAATAAAGAGAAGATGGATTTCCACAATACATAGGGACAACAAAAACAATTTTATTGTAGCTAATACTCACATCAAGTAAATTGTAGATATCATCATAACGATATTTACACTTATTAACCTTCATACATTCATAATTACATCTATTACATGAATTAATAAACAAATCTTTAAAACTAATAAATGTATCGTTATCATTCATCATATATTTTACTATATTTTCAGAATTTCCATTTGATCTTGCACTAAAGGAAATGTATAGATTTGAATTAGTATTTTTAGGTAAAGGTATATTATTAGCATTATTTTCAAATATTTGATCTAATGTTAAATTATATTTATCAATTAACAACATTAATTTATCATAACTTATTTCATTAATTCCTTTTTCTATTTTATTAATAGTTGATTTAGAGGTATACCCAAGTTCTTTAGCAAACGCTTCTTGGCTTAATCCTTCATTTATTCTTATTTCTTTTATTTTTTCTCCAAGTTTACTCATTGTTTGAAATTTTTAACACTTTCTCATTATTTTTGTTGAACAATTCTTTTTCTTTGTTTGCTTCATTGTTTAATATAATTAATCTTGTTTGTGGAGGTATATTTTCTTCTATAAGTTTTGAATTGTAAAATTCCAAATTAGAAAGTATTGCTAGTTCAATTGTAGAAGCGTAATCTCTTATATTACCTTCTTTATTTGGATTAGCAGTACGCCACTGTTTTGCAGTCATACCAAATAAAGCAACATTTAATATATCTGCCTCACTAGCATAAATTTCGTTTTTTTGTTCTGTAGTTAAATTTACTGTTATTAAATATTTACTTACCGCTTCAGTATTTATTAAATAGTTTAACTTAACGATCAATCGTTGCCCTTGCCATTCTAATTTATCGCTTTCTAATGACTTTAATCTTTGAAATTCCTTTATTATATATAACTTAATTTCAGGAGAAATCCATGAAGCAAATTCTAAAGCTATATCCCTATGAGCATATGTCCCTCCTCCATATTTTCCTGCTTTTGATTTAATCCCTATGGCATTTGTAGACTTTATCCATTTTGATGGTGTCATAACAAAAGAATTACGTCCATATTCTTTTTTAAAGGTGTCGAATTCGACGCGGTTAAAATTAGGATTGTTTAACGTTTCCCATAAACCAATATAGTCAATAGTATCCTTTAATCTCATCCAGTTTTGAATAGGATATCTTGGATCATCATTATTTAAAAATTTTGCTATATCTGTTAGACTAACATAATCATCATCACTAAATCCTGTGATAGTAATTTCTTTATCTTTAACAATTATTTTACTCATAATTTATACCTCCTACCACCTATATTATACCATGAAGTTGATTATTAATCAACCAAATCAGTTAAAAAAATAAGTCATCAATGATGACTTATATACACATTCTAATGGGGCGAATGATGGGATTCGAACCCACGCGTGACGGAGCCACAATCCGCTGTGTTAACCACTTCACCACATTCGCCATGGCAGGGGAAGTAGGAATCGAACCCACATTGACGGTTTTGGAGACCGGTGTACTACCGTTGTACGAAGCCCCTAGGCTTTATAATTATACCAAATTTCTCTTTTAAATGCAAGTAATAGACATTTAAAAAAACCAAGAACATTTTCTTGGCTTTTAGTCTTTACTTTCGAATGTTTGACAGTGAGTAATCATATTGTTTGTTGTTTTTGTATTTTCGCTATTTACATTTTTGATTACAATTCTATCCGCATAACATTTTTGGCCTTTCTCAAAAACACACTGAATAACATCACAATATACTTCAGTTGCATTATCCGTTGGTTCATCAAATGTTGCAAACTCATAGTTAAGTCTATTGTCTCCACGGTACTCATAACTCAAGCAAGAAGTATCACTTTTACATTTAGATTCAACACCATCAATATCAATTGCCTTTTTTAAACAACAGTTATTATAATTATGAGCACACTGTCCAACTTCACATTTTAATTTTGGCATTTTATCAATCCTTTCTTTTTTATAGTATTACTCATAATCATTTTTTATATACAAAAAAATCCAGTAAAACTGGATTTTAGTGTTCTAATAGATAAATAATTTCTGATGTTGGTCGATCAGTTGTTTGACTTGAAATTAATAATTCAACCTTATTATGGTCTACACTAATTAATGCAGGAACATTTTCAAGAATTACATCAGAGTAATTTTCTGTCCCAATAAAGGAAAAATATTGATATCCTTTCTCTGCCATTATTCCTTCATTATTTTTTACATCATCAACGTTTAAAATATAAAGCGGATAATTGTTTACATCATCAGCATATTCGATAGCTACCGGTAATATTTCTTCACAAAAATCGCAATCAGGTGAATAGAATAATACATAGTAAAAATCGTGATTTTTAGAAAGTAAATTTGGGTATGTTATTTTTGGTAAAGAACGCCATGATGGTTCATTAGGATCAACACAGCTTGTTAAAAAACAAGAACTAAGTAATAAAAGTGTTGCACATAAAGTTAATATAATTTTTTTCATATTTACCTCACTTGTTTGATGTAAGTATTTTACCACACTTTTAATTTCTAATCAATTATTTAATATCTGATTCTCCTAAAGATTGTGCTATCAATAACATATCATCTAAAGATAGGGTAGATGATGCAAGAGTATACTCAATTCCGTTATCGTAAAACTTTAATGTGTTGTTTGCAACAAGTGCAAAAGAACCAGCCATTGTATATATATCACCAGTAAAGTATTCGCTCTTTAGACATTCGGTTTCTTTGACATAATATTCAAGTAGAGTGAAAGGAGCATCGCCAGTAAACTTCATTACAGCTCTTTTATCAAATTCATCACCAACAATTATTTCTTGAGCAAGCGTAGTATTTACTGGGCAAAATGTTGGATAAGTAATAGAACGATCAAACTTGATTGGCGAATCAATATAGTCTAACCTTGAAGATGTAATTGTATTATCAACAACAAATAAGTTTGAATCTAATTTTGGATTTTTTTCAATACTTTTAATATTTACATGATTTAACAAACTATCATTAGAACGATATATGAAAACATCTTTTGGAAGTTTAGTCTTATAGTCAAAAACAATTTTTTCTTTCATTGGTTCAACATTATTAAAAAATTTTGTTTTGAATTCTAATATTATTTCCCCATTTTCGGTTTTAGTCATCAAATCTTGATTATTCAAAACATCCTTTGACAAAGAATGTAAAAGATATGGTTGTTCAGTAGATTCAGGCCAGTCACTAGTAATCTTAAATGTCTTATTGATACTTGGTAAAATGATAAAAACACCCTTATTGTTTTTTATCATGATCTGCTTTTCATTCGCAAGAGTACCAGTTAGTTCAACACGGTATTGGTCTGGAGCCATAAAATAAACTAAAACATTACATTCTTTAGAACCATTTTCAAAATATGTAGTGTAGGATGCTTCTAATTTATAACTTGTTAAGTCGCTAACAATTTCTGGAAATTTCTTTTCCACAACTTTCTCTTTTTTACAACTTGTTATTGTAAAAGTTGTTAATAATATCATTATTAAGTAGAATCCTTTTTTAAGTAGTTTGCGATTAATCATAATAACACCTCTTTCATTTATATATATTACTCTTTCTAAATTTTTAGAACAAAAATAAGATTATACGTATAAAGAAACTAATAGTGTAAATAATAATAGTGTAATTATTATGGAGGTATATATGAGCGTAGTTCGAAAAATTGCTTTAGTAATATTAATCGTCGGTGCCCTAAACTGGGGTTTAATTGGCCTATTTGATTTTAACCTAGTAGGTTTCTTATTTGATGGTATTAGTGAAGTTATCTCTAGAGTTATTTATTCATTAGTCGGTGTTGCAGGGATTGCATCAATCGTAACATGGGCAATTCCAGAAACCGAAGAGGCTTTAAACTATACACACAAGATGAATAATTAAAATAAGGCAATTACTGTAAACAAGCAGTAATTGCTTTATTTTGCGATTTAAACCCTAAATTTGCCTGTTTTTGCATTTTTTGTTTCTTTGATAATAATTAATTGACTAAAACATAAATTAATTGTATAATTTTAATAAATGGAGGAAATATGAGAAGAATAAAACAATTAAGTGTATTTTTAATAACTTTAACAAGTTTATTTTTACTTGTTTCATGTAAACCTAAAACATATAATGTTACCTTAGTTTGTCAAGGTCAAATTGAAGAATTACAATTTAAAGAAGGAGAAATCTTTAAAGGTGATGAGATTAAAATTGAAGGATATGTATTTGTTGGCTGGTTTGATTCAGAAGGAAACAACGTATCTAATTATCAAGTAAACCAAAATGCAACTTTTGTTGGGAAATACATAAAAGAAGGTACGACATATAAGATTAATTATGAACTTAATGGAGGAGAACTTCCGGAAGAATATCCAGTTGAATATATAATTGGACAAGAAATCACTTTACCAATCCCTTATGGTTTTGGTGATATGACATTCTTAGGGTGGTATGTTAATGGCGAAATAATTTCATTAATATCTTCAAAAACCTATGGTAATTTAAATATCGTTGCTAAGTGGGATGATAAAAATATTTACCATGATCTTAACTATGAATTAGATGGTGGTACTTTAGAAGAAGGATATCGTACTCGATATGTTGAAGGGTCAGTTTATGTTTTGCCAATCCCCAAAAAAGATGGATATTTATTTAAAGGGTGGTATACAGATAGTGAATATCAAAATCGTATAAAGAAAATAACAAAAGAAGATAAGCAAAGTTATACTTTATATGCTCGTTTTGAAGAAAGAATTCGCGAAAATATGTATATTTCCTTTTTAGGAGATAGTATTACAACTTATGTTGGATATATACCAGAAGGTTTTGCGACATATTATCCAACCTCAGGGTGTGATGTTGATAGCGTAGAAAAAACATGGTGGCATCAAGTTCTTCAAAAAACTGGCTATAAACTTCTTGTTAATAATTCTTATAGTGGAACACAAGTATCAGGGGGAACAAACTATGGTAATAGTTATGAACGTCTAAAATACTTATCAAAAGATGGAGTTGATCCTGATATTATTGTAATTCATATGGGAACAAACGACTTTACACATGGAGTAAATGTCACTAAGTTTAAAAGTGCTTATGGAGCAATGATTGATAAGATTAAAGAAGAATATGATGATGTTGAGATATATATTATTAATCTTCCTTACAATAAGTATGCAACTAGTTTTGTAAGCCCTCGCGAAAAATATAATGTAGCCCTTCAAGAATTAAGTGAAGAAAAGAATGTTGAATTAATTGATATTACTGTAGGTATTAATAAAAATAATGTTCATTTATATATGTTTGCCGGCGCGCATCCAAATTATGCAGGTATGACATATATGGCGGATATTATCTGGAAACGAATATTATAAAAAAAGTCTGTCCTTTGGACAGACTTTTTAGTCAGTATAATTATCAAAATAACCTTGAACTAAAACAACTGGAGTTCCTTTATCACCAGAACCACTTGTTAAGTCACAAAGAGAACCAATTAAATCAGTAAGTTGACGTGGAGTTGTTCCTTGTGATGCCATATTACCAACTAAATTATTATTTTTAGCTTTGATACTTTTTGAAATAGCTTCTTTTAATTCTTCACCACTTAAATCTTTAAAATCATTATCAGC
This sequence comes from Bacilli bacterium, assembly GCA_045589955.1. Lineage (GTDB taxonomy): Bacteria > Bacillota_I > Bacilli_A > ML615J-28 > CAG-313 > CAJGCS01. Next base: position 89,251 of record JAZNQD010000064.1, read on the forward strand.
TAAGTATTTAAGCTTTAATTCGTTTGGTGTACCAATCAAACCATCAGTATATCCAGGAGAAACAACAGGATCAGCTAATTCCCAAATTTTGCCTTGAGGATCTTTAAATGCTCCATCGCCATAAACCATTACTTCAATATGCTTATGTGTTTTTTCTAAGAACATTTCTTGAATTTTAACTACAAGTTCCTTACAGTTTTTAGGGAAAAGTTTAATTGTATCTTCAGTTGATTTATTTGAACCAAGAAGGCCATATTGTTCATTATAACCAGAACCATTAACTGATTCAGTTAGGATTTCATCAATACCTAAAACAATTTTAGCACCAGCCGCTTTTAAAATACGTTTAGTTCTTGCACGTGTGTGAATATCACATGTTAACACTTTATCAGTGTAGTTTAAAATAGCTTTTGGTTGATTAGCAAAAACAATCTCAACTTCAGCACCCATTTCTTTAACAATGTTTGCATAATATTCTACATAATCTACACCAGTAAATTCGTGTTTGTTCTCACCAAATAATTCACGATATTTTTCTAAAGATAGGACATCAGAATATGGATTTACGCCAGCTTCATCAAGTTGGTCATAAGTTAATAAAGCATTACCAACTTCATCACTTGGATAACTTAACATTAAAACAACTTTATCAACACCCATTGAGATACCACGTAAACAAATGGCAAAACGATTTCTTGAAAGAATTGGGAAAATTACACCAACAGTTCCTCCGCCGAATTTGTTTTTAACGTCTGTTGCAATATCATTAATTGATGCATAGTTTCCTTGAGAACGAGCAACAATTGACTCAGTTAATGCAACTACATCGCGATCTCTTAATTCAAACCCTTCTTCAACACTTGCATCGATAACACTATCAACAACGATTTTTGCAAGATCATCATTTTTTCTAATAATTGGACAACGAATACCTCTTGAGACAGTTCCTACTTTTCTACTCATATATTTACCTTCTTTTTTTAATTTTTATTACATATATATTATACTCTTTTTAACCATTTTTCTCAAAGAAAAAGCATACGTTTCTTAAAGAGATAGGTGTATGTTACTATTAATTATAACCTTCTTATAAAATCGGAATAGTATAATATAAGGAAGTGTTTTAATGAAATTTATTATTTTGGGATTATATCCATTTATTGGGACAACAATTGGATCGATGTTTGTCTTCTTTATGAAAGATAAATTAAATCAAAAAATTGAAAAAATAATGTTATCAGTTGCATCAGGAGTAATGCTTGCATCAGCATTCTTTTCGTTGTTGGTTCCTTCAATTGAATTATCAAAAGAGTTAAAAAATATAATGTTTATCCCTCCTTCAGTAGGATTTATTTTAGGAATTATGGTTTTTATCATTGTTGAAAAAATATTTATTAGAAAAAATAAAGATAAAGTAATGATGCCACTTGTTGTAACGCTTCATAATATTCCTGAAGGAATGGCGGTTGGTGTATCAATTGCAAGTTTACTAATTAATCAAAATCTAATAGCATATTCAAGTGTTTTAGCATTATCACTAGGAATTGCTCTTCAAAATATTCCTGAAGGAGCCATAATATCGCTTACTTTAAAAACGCAAGGAACAAATAAATTCAAAGCCTTTTTAATTGGTGTTTTATCTGGAATAGTAGAACCTCTTGCAAGTTTAATAACAATAATATTTACTAATGCAATGCATTTTATTCTGCCTTATTCTTTAGCTTTTGCCTCGAGCGCAATGATTTATGTTATTATCGAAGAACTATTACCGAGTGCATATGAAGAAGGTTCAAAACGATTAATCTTGTCTTTTTTATTTGGGTTTATTGTCATGATGCTACTTGATATAATGCTTTCTTGATTGACAACCCTTTTTAAAAGTGTTATATTATATGTACAGAAGAGGTGTATATGCTAGAAGTAAGAGAAGTAAAAACAAGAAAAGAAAAAAAGCAATTTCTTGACTTTCCTCTAAAAATGTATAAAGGAAATAAGTGTTTTGTTCCACCTCTTTACGCAGACGAAAAACAAATATTCAAAAAAAATTACGTATACTATGAAACATCAGAAGCAGTATATTACAATGCTTATAAGGATGGAGTAATGGTCGGAAGAATATCCGGTATACTGCAAAAAGCAAGTAATGAGAAATGGAAACAAAACCGAGTTAGATTTACAAGATTTGACTCAATAGATGATCAAGAAGTTGCTAATGCATTATTTAATGCGGTTGAAAAATGGGCGAAGGAAAAAGGGATGGATGAAGTTGTTGGACCATTAGGATTTTCTGATTTGGAACGCGAAGGACTTTTAATCGAAGGATTCGATGAAATTGCCACTTTTGAAGAACAATATAACTTTGCTTATTATCAAAAATTGATTGAAAATTTAGGGTATGAAAAAGAAATTGACTGGGTAGAAAGAAAGGTCTATTTACCGGACGAAGAAGACCATCGCCTTGAAAAATTAATACCTTATATTATGAAAAAGTATAATCTTTCATTTGCTCAGTATAAAAGTATTAACGAATGTATAAAAAAATATGGTGAAAAACTTTTTGCCATTATTGATGAAACTTATGAACATATATATGGCAGTGTTCCATTTACAGATGGAATGCGAAAGATGTTAATAAGTAATTTTAAAACCATTGTTAGAAAAGAAGACATTATTATGATTGTCGATGAAAATGATCGGGTTGTTTGCTTTGGCCTTGCTATTCCCGCAATTGGTGAAGCTCTTCAAAAATCAAATGGTCATTTGACTCTTCCAACAATAATTAAAGTTCTTAAAGCCAAGAATAATCCTAAGGTGTTAGACTTAGCTTTAATTGGTGTAATTCCTGAATATGAAATGCGTGGAGTTTCTTCTATCTTAATTAAATACGTTATGGATAAATTAAAAGAAGGTTTAGAACATATGGAAACTAATCTAAATCTAGAAACGAATTATCATATTCAAAACCAATGGAAGTCTTTTAAAACGGTACTACATAAACGTCGTCGTGCTTATATAAAGAAAATATAAATCAACCAAATGGTTGATTTTTATTTTGCTCTTTAAATAGTAAAAAATGCCTCTTACAAGAAATGATATTGTCAGTATTATTGAAAAATGATATAATATTTATGTAAAGAAAAGGAGGATGCTAATGAAAAAATTATTTAAAAATGCCTTAGTTTTGGCAATTTGTTTAATGATGTCTTTTTTCCTAATTGGATGTAAGAAAAAATCAGAAGAACAATCATTATCTCGTGTAACAGTTGATATTAACCCAAGTATTGAGCTAATAGTCGATGGTGAAAATAAAGTTGTTTCTGTAACAGCTTTAAATGACGATGGTAATATTATAATTGTTGGCGAATCTATTGTTGGAAAAACTGCTGAAGAAGCAGTAAGCTTAATTGTAAGCATTGCTACAGATACTGGTTATTTAGTTAAAGGCGAAGTATCTGGTGATGAAAATCAAATTAAAATTTCTGTATCAGGAAATGAAAAGTTTCAAGAAGAATTGTATAGTTCAATCAAAAAAGAAGTAGAAAAAGTTATTTCTACTGAACATATTAAAGCTTCAGTTCAAAAACAAAATGCTTTAGTAAAGGAACAATTAGTTGAACTTGCCCTAGAACTTGATCCAACATTATCAAATAAAAATCTTAATGAAATGAGCGAAGCAGAATTATTAGAAGTAATAAAGCAAGCAAGATTAGAAACAGCATTTTTATATTCTGAAGCGCTAATTGAAATGTATAATGAACAAAAAGCACTTGAAATTCAACTAGTTGAAAATGAAAAAACACAAGAAGTTATTAATTCATTAGATGCTAGTTACCAAGTATATAAAGATGCATACTCAAAAATGTTATTGTCATTTGGTGAACTTATCAGTGATGCAAAACAAATGTATTTCGATTCACTAGTTGATCCAAGTAGTGACTATCAAACATACTATGCTAAACTTCTAGATGCAAAAGCAGATTTAATTGCTCAAAAAGAAAAAGTGGCAGCTTTAGAAGAAGGTGCTGAAAAAGAAATTGCTAAGTCTATTCTTGCTTTAAAAGAAACAACTTATAATAGCTTAGTTGAAAGTACTAATAATGCATATAATTTATTTAAACAATTATTTGATCAATTAATCCTTCAACTTGAAGCATTAGAAGCTCAATTAAAAGCTTATGAGGCAGAATTACCAAGCGAGATTAAAACAATGTTAAATAGTAAAGCAGCTGAAATTGAAAGTGCATGTAATCAAGTAAAAGACAATTTCTATTTAGAGTTTGAAAAAGAATTTGATGATGAAATTGAGTATTACAAGAATTTAATGCAAAGCAAAAAAGCACAATTAAAAGCTCAAGAATAATAATAAATAGCAAGTATATAGAGCCTATTAACTATAGGATAAATCTATTTACTTGCTTTTATTATTTAAACATTATTATTTTACAAATTATTAGAAATATAGTATAATATAGGTAGAAGATTGTGATTATAAATATATTACTTTTGTAATAACTCTATTAATTCGCTTTTTAAAATACCCTTTAAACCTCAGTATTATATTTTTATTAACATTATAATATGAAAGGCTTAATAATCACAAATTATATTTATAAGGAGACTATTAATATGGAAAAGAAATTTGAAGAAGTTAGTAAAAATATACTTTATACTGCTGTTGGTGCAGTGGTTGTAGTTACAGAAAAAACACAACAGTTTCTAGAAGAATGCCGAATTAAAGGCCAAGAAGCATGCGAACAATATGCAATCAAAAATGAAGAATTAAAAAGAAGTGCCAAAGAAGCATTTAAAAAAGATGTTAATGTTACTGTTGTATCTGATGATGAAGATGAAAACCAACCCGAAGAAACAGAAGATATTTTAAGTAAAATTGCTAAACTTAGTAAAGAAGAATTATCAAGGGTAAAAGAAAAATTAAGCGAATTAGAAAAAGAAGAAGCTCCTGCTTCAGAAGAATAAATTAATGGCTAATAAATTTATTATTGACCAACGTCGATTAAGAGAAATTACAAGAGTATTATTAAAACATAAAATCCAATCTGGATTAAATCCAGAAAAAGTACGCAAGATTGCTGAAGACTTAGGGCCAACATTTGTAAAAATTGGTCAAATCCTTTCAATGCGTGATGATATAATTCCTCTTGCATATTGTGAAGAACTAAAAAAACTACGCCTTAATGTTGCGTATATGCCTTTTAATGTTGTAAAAGAACAAGTAGAAAAGGCAACTGGTAAAAGTCTAAATGAACTTTTTAAATCAGTTGATGAAGAACCTCTTGGATCTGCATCAATCGGTCAAGTCCATAAAGCAACTTTATTAGATGGAAATGATGTTGTTTTCAAAGTAATGCGTCCAGGTATTTACCAAATGGTTGAAAGTGATTTACGACTATTTAAAATCGCTCTTAGCGCTAATAATCTTATTCCTCAAACAAAAGGTCTTAATATTAATATCGAAAGTCTTATTGATGAGATTTGGAAAATTATGGCTGAGGAAATGGATTTTACACATGAAGTTAACAATCTAAAATTATTTAGTTCCTTAAATAAAGACTATGTATATATATCAACACCTAAAGTCTATGAAGAATATACGTGTAAAGAATTCTTTGTAATGGAATATATTGATGGAATTCAAATCAGTGATAAAGAGAAACTTTTAGAAAATGGTTATGATTTACATGAAATTTGTGAAAAATTTGCAAACAACTTTTTAGTTCAAATTGTTGAAAAAGGTTTATTCCATGCGGATCCGCATCCTGGTAATATTTTAATTCGTGATGGTAAAATAGTCTTTATCGATTTTGGTAGTGTTGGCTTAATTTCAAAATATGATCGCAGCATTTACAAAAATGCGATAATTGCCTTTATTAATCAAGATGCTTACGAAATTCAAAAAATCGTTTTATCATTTGGTATTTTAGATGAATCTAAATTGGATTATTCATTATTATATACAGATATTGAATCAATGTTATTTAAATATTCTGGTATGAGTGCTGGCGATGTTGATTTAGGAACATTACTAGATGAATTACTTAAGATTATTAGACACCATCCAATTGTATTACCAAAAGGTTTCACTGCATTTGGTCGAGCTATTTTAACAATCCAAGGTGTTATTAAGGAAGTAGACCCATCAATTGATTTAGTTTCTATGTTTCTTAATTTGATTAAAAGTGATATTTTCAAATCAAATGATATAAGACAAAAAACATTTATTAATGCGTCAAGAACAATTAATGCTTTAAGTAAAACATCACAAATCCCTACTCAAGTATCAACTCTTCTTGATCTTGGTGTTAAAGGAAAAGCACGATTAAATCTAGATATTAATAATATTGATAAACTAAACAAAACTCTTAAGAATGTTGCAACAAAAATTGCTTATGCACTAGTTATTGGCACATTTGCTTTAGCACTTGCAATAATTTTAGCTGCTTTATTATTTTCACAACAACATATCTTGATTACACTATTTGCTATTTTTGTTTGTGTATGTGCACTAGTTTTAATTGGTGGTTTATTATTTGCCCTAATAGCTTACGTTATTGGAAATTATTTCAAAAAAAATAAATAATAGATTTTAAAGGATATATGGTTATATATATCCTTTTTCTTTTAGGATTGTCAAAATAATATATAAATGATATAATATAGTATAGACAAATAAGGAAAGGAGTATATTATGTTAATAACGTTTATCTTTATTGTTTTTATAATATTATTATCGATTATTATAGAAATAAGAACACAACAAAAGAAACGTGTTATTATTGCATCATCTGGGCTGTATGCGTTTGTATTATATTTAGTAATTTTTGATACATTCAAAGACTCATCAGTATTGATGTGGTTTATAAAAATTAGACCTGATTTAATTCTTGAATCACTTGCTCCTAACCTCCTTAGAATATTTACAACTAATCCTTTTTTAGAAAATCCTCTTTTAGCTAAATTACTAAATGCTCTAGGAATAAGAGAAGGAACAAAAGTATTTAATTTGATTAAAAATTACAGACCGATTGCTGCAGATTCCCCATTTACAGGAATATCTATAAATTCTATTCTTTCATATATGTCTAATGCAATTAACGATTTCTTTGGTTGGACATCTTATTCTGATTATTGTTTAACAATTCGAAAAATAGCATATATATTTGTACTAATTTTATCAGAAGAAATGTCTAAATTGTCATTTATTATTTTAAAGGAAAAATATAATGTTAAATTTAATTTGCTTATAGCATAAGTAAATGAGCACCATTAGGTGCTCATTTTTTAAATAGTTCCTGAAATTACTAAAGTGCTAGTTCCAGGTGTTACTGTATATGCTCCAGTAGTTTGGTCTTGAACAACAGTAGCTCCAGGAACAGTAATAGATCCGTTAGCGCTTGTGAATAAACCTGTTGCTTCATCATATGTATAGTTTGTACCTTCAGTCCATGTTAAACCATTAAATGATACTGCTAGATTTGTAAGTATTGGATTGAATGTATCCGTTAACACAACATTTTCAGTGGCAGATGCAGGAGCAGTAGAGTTGTTAGAAATAACAAATGTATAAGTTACTGTTCCATTTTCAATAACCGGAATTGGACTAATACTCTTGATAATTGATAAAACTGGTTCTGTTGCAGCTGGGATACTTGTAGTCGATGCTACTGCATTGGTTAATCCACCCCCACTAACTGTTGCCGTATTTGTAATTGTTGATCCATCAGCAATTGGGGCAAAATTATTAGGTGTTGCTTGATATAAAATAACAACATTGCCATTAGCCGGAACTGTAACGCCTGTTATTTGGAATGGTGGACCTGGAACAACAGTTGGTGGAGTTTGTAATACTCCATTAACAAGATAACGAATTGATCCATCAACATATGTAAGAGGAACTAAAGTTAAAGTGTTATAGATATATGCACCTAAATTATCTGTAACAGTTAAATCGGTTAAGACATTGTTTCCAGTATTATTTATTGTTAAGACATAAGTAATAGTACTATTGTTATCATAGAAACCATTTAGTGCTTGCTTTTGAATATTTAGTACCTCCAAAATTTCCCCTGTCGCAATATTTGAATTAACAACCACATTATTATAACTTAATTGTGCTTGATTGGTATAAATAGCCATATATATCTCCTTTCATTTTTTGGCTTTAGAGATAAGTCTCTATAGTAAAGTATGCACATTTAAGTAAATTGTTGACTACTAATTAAATAATATTTCTTCCTTTACAAATATTGGAAAATAAGGTATAATATATATAAGAGGTCGATATATTATGAAATATATAGCAACAAATATTAAGGTTTTACGAGAAGAAGCTCGATTATCTTATGAAGATTTGAACGAAATTACTAATATCGATATAAATCGTTTAAAGATGATTGAAAAAGGAAAAATCGTTCCAACAACCGAAGAAGTTGAACTTTTATGTAAACCCTTAAGAATTCACTATGAAGACATTATTGAACGTGATATTCTATCGGAAAGAAATGATGCTGGAAGAAGAATGAAGAAAAGCGCAGAGCGTCGTAATTATAATTGGTACTTAGGAGATAAAAAAGTACTTGCCCTTTATTTAAGTTATTTCCTAGTTTCATTAATTGGGCTTATTGGCATTACTTTCCTTTCAAAGTTTTTAAATATTGATTTATTTATTAATATGAATCCAGAAGCACCACTTCTTGCGACAACATATCTTGAGGCCTTTCTTACTGCATATATTATAATGTCGTATCCTTCTGGAGTTGCATTCATTGTTTGGCTGTTAATTAAACTACGATATCGTTTTGTATGGTGGCATATCTTTTGGCTTTCATTTGTTATATCGTTAATCCCAATTGTCGGTGCAATAGCGCAATTACCAGCTATTGGTTACAGCTTTTATAAAAGCATTATAAAAAGAGGTAAAAACTAATGCGTAAATGTTTTACAATTATTGCTCAACGACCAAAAGAGGATATCTTAAGTTTCGAAGAAAATTTAGTAAAAACAAAGGAATTTCAAGGATGTGAAATATTTTATCCTTATAATGTCTCAGAAGAACAAAGACAGATGTATGCAACTACTCTGTATAACTTCACAAAGTATGAAGATTTTGAAATTGTTCTTCATATGCCTTATGCATTTGATAGTAATGTTGCAATTGTTTCTGATCTAGTTATGAATCGTTTACATGATTCAATTGAATTTGCGCACAACTATGGGGTTAAGAAATTAACTCTTCATCCAGGTTTTGTTACTGAAGGACATACAAGAGATGATGCAATTAATATAAGTGTTAAAAATGTTCAAGAATTATGTGACCATGCTAAAAAATATGATATGACAATAATGATTGAAAATCTTGTTGGTAAACATGAACTTTGCTTAAATGAAGAAGAAATCTTAACTTATTTAAAACTTGTTGCAAAAGATAATTGTAAATTCATCTTAGACTGTGGACATTATAATGTTGCCAATAACAATAAAGATTTAAAAGATGTTGTCTATAAATTAAAAGACTATTTAGTTCATTTACATTTAAGTAACAACTATGGTCTTCGTGATGAACACGCAAAGCTTGATTCAGGTAATATTGATTTTAAAGCATATTTTAAGTATTTGTGGGATATTAATTATCAAGGACTGTATTGTTCAGAAGTGTTATACAAAACATATTTAGATTTATTAGATACTTCTAAAAAAATCGAAGAATTTAGATACCGAGGAAATTAAATATGAGTGAAGGTAAAAAATTACATAAAGTCGCATTAATGTATGACTTTGATAAAACATTATGTGGCAAAGATATGCAAGAATATAGTTTTATTCCGAGTGTTGGAATGCAAGCTAGTGATTTTTGGGAAGAAGCAAACCGTATTAGCGTAAAAACAAACATGGACCGCATTCTTGCATATATGTTGTTAATGATTAAAACTGCTAAGAAAAATGAAGTTGAAATAACTAAAGAATCATTTAATAAATTAGGAAAAGATGTTGTTTTATTAAAAGGTGTAAAAACTTGGTTTAAGCGTATTAATGAATTTGGTAAATCATTAGGACTTGAAGTTGAACATTACATCATTTCATCTGGTTTAAAAGAAATTATTGATGGTACGTCAATTGCTAAGGAATTTAAAAAGATTTATGCTTGTGAATTCCACTATAATAACTCTGGAAATGCCGATTGGCCTCAACAAGTTGTAAATTACACTACTAAAACACAATTCATTTTTAGAATATCGAAAGGTGTTCTTGATACAATGGATGATAAAAGATTAAATTCGTATACATCTGAAAGAGATCGAACAATTCCATATCGCAATATGATATATATTGGAGATGGGTTGACTGATGTTCCTTGCATGACTGTTGTAAAAGATCGTGGTGGGGAATCAATTGCTATTTATCATCGCGGAGAAAAACAAGTTGCAAAAAAACTATTAAAAGAAAATAGAGTTGCTTATATGTGCCGTGCTGATTATTCACAAGACAGTATGTTAGAAGTAATTGTGAAAAAAATTCTTCAAAAAATTGCAATTACAAATGAATTAATCGATTTACATCAAGAGCAATTAAATGGCGTCGATGAAAAATAATGAAATTATTGAACAAATCAAAAGAAAACTTACTGGACAAAAAGAAAAAGACATTCCATTTTTGGAACAAGAAATAAGAAAATATCAAAGTGAAAATAATTTTGAATTAGCTATGAAAATACAAATACTATTATTTAACTATTTACCGGAAGAAGAAAAGGTTAAGTTAAATGAAGGTGCTAACAATATGTTAAAGGAACATAAGAATAAGTATAATGAAGCACTTGAACATTTAAACTATGGTGATATCGACCGTGCTAAGAATATTTTGGTTGAACTTTTTAATACTTATTTAAAAGTTAGTAAAATTATGGATTCTTGTTTTTTTGACTTTTCCGAACCAATTGAACATTTTATCTATTTTGGAAGTTTCCAAGAATTAAAAAAAGCTAATATCAAAAAAATTCCTGAACCCGTTGTTCACTATGCATACCAAATTGCATCAATATATCTTGAACAAGGGGATAATCAACAAGCAATTGCTTACTTGGAAAAAGCCTTAATCTTTAATCCAGTTTGTGAGTATGTTTTACAAGAGTTAATTGAACGCTATTTATCAATTAGCAATTATGAACAAGCATTTATCTATATTAAAAGATGTCTAAAAAATGCATACACAAAAAAACAACTTGCCTATGGGTATAATAAATTAGGACAATATTTTAGAAATTGTGCTAAATATGACAAGGCAATTGCAAGTTTTGCAGTAAGTAATTTATATGAAGATGATTTGAATAATAAAATCGCAATTAAAGAGATTACTGCTATTGCCGGACAAATTAAGTTTTCATCAGCTGATCAATTAATAGCACTATTTAAAGAAGAAGATATTAACTATGGACCATCTAAACATGTTATCCAAACATTCGCTAATTTTATTGATTATGCTAAAGCATCAAAAGATAAAAAAACGCTTGGGTATGTTTGCAAAATTGCTTATGAATTAACTGATGAAAAATATTACCAAGATATAATAAAATAATAAAGGTGACTTATGACTAAAAATGAAAAAATTAAATTTGCATATTTGATAACTTATACTGTAATAGTTATTGTAGGAATTGTATTCTATGCTCTTTTTAAACATACTGATGGTGGAGTAATTATTCTTATTGCGGATATTTTATTTGCAGTATTAGGTATCATTGGTTTTATAATTTTACATAACCGAATTACAAAATATCACTGTCATCACTGTGGGAATGATTTTAAAGCTAATATCATTGATACTGTAATTGGCGAAGACAAAGGTGCTAATGTCGGTAAAAAAACAGTATGTTCAGTTTGTAATGAAAAAGATTATTATAAAGCTGTAAGAGAAAAAAATTAAGATTAGTAGTATGATTTTCATACTACTTTTTTTTAATTTTTAGAGTTTAAAAAACTTAATTAATTCCTTGAAAAAAACGTACTTTCATAGTATAATAAATATGATACTGAGTCGCAAATTTTAGGAGAAAAGCTTATGCAAAATATCATTAAGAAAGACTATACAACAAAACATAGAAAATTTATTTTAGATTTATTAAAAGAAAACCAAGGTAAAAAATTTACTGCCGATGAAATTATTCATTTAATCAACAAAGAAGAAGTTATTATCAGTAAAGCTACTGTATATCGTAACCTAGATTATTTATTTAATAAAGGCTTAATAAAAAAGATTAATCTTGATAATATTTGTTCATGTTATATATATAACAAAGAAAAATGCGTTAATTTTTGTTGTGATAAATGTGGAGAAGTTACACAAATATCAAGTCGTGCTTTCGATACTCTTAATCACAAATTATCCAAAGAATTCCATTTCTTAATAGATCAATCAAAAACAATTATTCATGGTACATGTTGCAAATGTCAGGAGGCTCATTATGACTAAAGTAATGAAAAAAATATTCCTTGCATTAATTGTTGCTTTTCTTTCTTTAGGTATAACTGGATGCTCTAAAACTATAGTTAAAGATGACACTGAATTTGTTATTGTAACTACACTATATCCAACTTATGAATTTGTTAATTGTATCATAGAAGGCCAACAAAATATTGGTAATAACATTAAGGTTAATCTAATTGTTCCTTATGGAACTGACTCGCATAACTATGATCCAAGTTTATCAGATTATCTTACAATTAGTAATGCGGATTTGTTCATCTATACAAGTGACGAAATGGAACCTTGGGCCAAAGGGTTAGGTTTAGATAAAAATAAAGTTTTGAATTTATATGATGCTATGATAGAAAAGTATGATGATTTCGAAGAACTTCAAATCTTACAATCTGAAGATTTAGTAAATCATGAACACACTCATGATGACAATCATAATCACACAGGTGATAGTCATCAACATAATTCATATAAAGAAGGTAATAATTTTTTTGAAAAAATATTAGTGAAATTAACTAATTTCATTTCATTAATTTTCCCTCATAAACATTCTCATAAATACGATCCCCATTTCTGGACAGATATGAAATATGCCGAATATATGGTTGAAGTTATTTATGATGCTTTAGAGGAAAAAATTAATGACCCGTATGGGACAATTAAAAAGGAAATGCGAAAAAATGCAGATGCTTATATTGATGATTTACGTTGTTTAGATCGACAATTTAGAAGTGTTGCTGAACAGGCAGAGGATAAAACTTTATTCTTTGGTTCTCCATTTGCTTTTTATTATTTTACTATTCGTTATGAAGTAGATTATGTATTAACTTATGCAACTTGTTCAACCGAAATTGATCCATCGATTTTAGTTATGTTAGAAGTAGTCGAAGAAATGGAACATCATAACGCTAAAGTAGTTTTATCAAAAGAACTTACATCAGATGATGCCGCAAAAACCATTGCTGAATATGCGGGTGGGGAAGTATTAGAGTTTCATTCAGGACATAACATTAGTGCTGATCAAGCAGGTAAAACAAGCTTCTTAGATATTATGCAAAATAATGTAACAGTCTTTGCAAAGGCTTTAAATGTAGAAATTTATAAAATTCAAGAATATAATCAAATAAAAGGAGGTGTAGGAAGTGTTAATTAAATTTGAAAATGTTCAAACAGGTTATGTGAATCGTGTTATTTGTAATAACATCAATTTAGAAATTGAAGATGGCGATTATGTAACAATTTTTGGCGATAACGGAAGTGGCAAAACTACTTTCTTAAAAACATTAGTTGGTATCATACCTGTTTTAAAAGGTAAAATTACCTATGATAAATCAATTGATCCTAAAGCAATTGGCTATTTACCTCAAAGTACTAATGTTAGATCGGACTTTCCTGCATCTGCTTTTGAAATAGTTTTATCTGGGTGTATTAAAAGAATTGGTCGTTTACCTTTTTATCGTAAAAAGGACAAAGAATATGCTTTAGAAGTTATGAAGATTTTTAATATTTCCAGACTTGCAGGGCGACCATTTAGAGAATTATCTGGTGGTCAACAACAAAGAGTACTTCTAGCAAGAGCATACTGTTCTATGAAGAAGATTCTTGTTCTTGATGAACCATTTACAGGACTTGACCCATATTCTGTAAAGCAATTAATAAGAACATTAGATACGCTTAATAAACAAGGTATAACAATTATTATTGTTTCTCACTTAGTTAATGCTGCATTAGAATGCTCAAAGAAAATTGTTCAAATTAGTAAAGATGACGTTTTCTGTGGTACTCCAGAAGAATTTAAGAAAAAGGAGGATGAGATTTATGCCAGAATTGATAATTAATAATTTTGATAAGCTTATTTTTCCTTTACTTGTTGGATGTCTTCTTGCTTTAACAGCTTCGGTTTTAGGGGTTGTATTAGTATTAAAAAGATATTCTATGATTGGTGATGGATTAAGCCATGTAACATTTGGTGTATTTGCGATTGCTCTAGGTATTGATTTTATTGATCCAGATTTATCAATGTTTATTGTTATTCCAATTGTTATGGTTGCAGCATATTTTCTTCTTCGTCTTGGCGAAAGCCAAAAGATTAAAGGTGATGCTGCAATCGGTCTTATATCATCTGCTTTCCTAGCAATTGGGTACTTAGTTGGTTCACAAACTGGTTTCACAAGAGATATTCAAAGTTATATGTTTGGTAGTATTGCTTTTGCTGGTTTAGATGAATTAATTATTATTGCTCCTATTTCAATTATAGTAATTGTTAGCTTCATTTTCTTATATAATCGTATTTTTGCAGTAACATTTGATGAAAGTTTTGCAAAAGCAATTGGAATTAAAACTAAGGTTTACAATATGATCTTTGCTTTCTTTACTGCTGTTGTAATTGTTGTAGGTATTAAGATTATGGGGTCATTATTAATCTCAAGTATTATTATTCTTCCAGCTCTTTCTGCAATGCAAGTCTTCACAAAGTTTAAAAAAGTAATGATAGCTTCTGCAGTAATGTCAGTTACATGCTTCATTATTGCTTTCTTTGTCTTTATTGAATATTCATCAGGTGCTTCAGTTGTAATTGTTAACTTATTCTGTTTTATTGTTTGTGCAATCATTGGGGCAATTAGAAGAAAGTTGGCACGATAATGTATCTATATCAAATTGCGACTTTTGATCATTTTGAAGAAATTATTAAAATTAAAAACAATGTGAAACAAAAAGTAATTGATGAACAATTACCTATCTGGCAAAATGGTTATCCAGAAGATGAGTTGATTCATAAAGATATAGAAAATGGATTCGGACGCATTGTGATTGATAATGATGAGATTGTTTCTTATGCAACATATCATCCAGCTCTATATGAATATGATCTTGGGACATTTCCAAACGATAACGTAATGTCATTTGGGCGTGTTATGACAAAAGTTGGTAGGGAAAAAAGAGGTTATGCAAGCTATTTAATTGATTGCATGATTAAAGAAACAAAAGAAAAAAAGATTCCGGGAATGGGAATCTTAGTTGATAATTTTAATAAAAAGGCTCTTAATATATATTTAAAGTTTGGTTTTAAATATTTAAAAACAAGCCAGTTTCCTTGGGCTGTTTTAGATGTATATTATTTAGAATTTTAAGATGAATGAAACACTTAAGCAAGCTTTAGCATATATATCCCAAACAAACTCAACATCGCAGTCAATTGGTACTAAACAAGAAAAAACATTACATCAAACTATTAAATACTATTTAACTCTAGACGAATCCAAACATGAGATTAAATTAGAAAATAAGATTGTTGATATATATAAAGATGATGAGATATTTGAAATCCAAACCCAAGGTTTTGATAAGATGCGTGATAAACTATCAACTCTTCTTCCTAAATATAGTTTAACAATTGTTTTTCCAATAGCACATATTAAAACACTTCATCTTGTGAATGATTTAGGTGTTGTTGAACAAACAAGAAAATCACCTAAAAAACAAACTGCGTTTGAGATTTTTAAAGAGTTGTATAAAATAAAACAATATCTTAATGAACCTAATCTTCATTTTAAAATCATTATGTTTCTAAGTGAAGAAATTAGAGATATTGTTCCTAAACGTCATTTTAAGTCAAAAGGGTATCGAAGAAATGACCAAATTGTTACAGACATTATAAAGGAATACAACATCTATACTAAAGAAGATTTTAATATTCTACTTGATGAAATTAATTTACCAAGTGAGTTTACAACATCTGATATAAAAAAACTAACAAAGGTTTCAACCAAAACAAGTACTCTTGTTTTAAACATTCTTTTATACCTTGATTTAGTTGAAAAAATTGGAACAAAAAATAGATATATTTTATATAAAAGAAAAAACCAAAATGGTTAAGCATACGCTTATTCATTTTGGTTTTTTAAATTACTTAAAATAGCTTTCGCAAGTTGGTCAGCACAACTAGTATTTCTAGGCCCACATGTATTGTTAGAAAGAATTTCAGCAGCATGTAAAGCATCAGCTCCTTCTAATAATTTAGATATAGCACTTAGATTGCCAGGACAACCACCTGTAAATTTTAGATTATATATTTTCCCATCTTCGCTTAAGTCAAAATTAATAATTTTACTGCAAACACCAGATGGAGTATATTGAACATGTTTTAAATTTTCCATAATAAACTCTCCTTTTAAATAGTATACTCATAAAATGAAATTATTGCAAAATTTTTGCATATGTTGTATAATATACAAAGAATAATATAAAGGAGATTGTTATGCCATATTTTGATTCAACTGCAACAACAAAACCTTCAAAAGAAGTATTAGATATATATAATAAAGCAAATAATGAATATTGGTATAATATTTCTGGCCAATATCGTGTAAGTGTAAGTGGTGCTAACTTAATGCAAAAAGCAACTAATCAACTACTTAATGCTTTAAACTTAACAAATAAAAAAATTATTTTTACAAGTGGTGCAACTGAGGCTAATAATACTGCTATTTACGGGATTTGTAATAAATATCTTGGAACTAATAAACATATTATTACAACTAGCATTGAGCACCCTTCAGTTTTAAATTGTTTCAAAAACTTAGAAAAACAAGGCTTTGAAGTTACTTATTTACCAGTTGATAAAACGGGCTGTATTAATTTAAGTGATTTAGAACAAGCAATTAAAACTAATACTGTATTTGTTTCAATTATGTGGGTTAATAATATTGTTGGTTCTATTTTACCAATTAAAGATATTATTACAATTATAAAAAAACATCCACGTATCAAACTTCATGTTGACTGTGTACAAGGTCTTGGAAAAATTAAAAATGATTTTAGTTTTAATGATATTGATTTAATCACCATAAGTGGGCATAAGATTCATGGTTTAAAAGGAACAGGAGCTTTACTATTAAATAATAATATTGAAATAGAATCATTTATTAAAGGTGGACATCAACAAAACAACATGCGTGCTGGAACAGTCGATTTAGCTGGTATTTTAAGTCTTACAGTAGCTGTTAAAGAAATCATTAAAGCTCAACCTCAAAATTATGAATATGTTAGTAAGCTTTATACTTATCTAGTAAATAATTTAAAAGATTTGGCATTTATCGAATTAAATCGTCAAGATTTTAATTATTCACCATATATTTTAAGTATCACTTTTAAAAAAATCAAAGCAGAAACTGTTATGCACTTTTTAGAAAGTTTTGATATTTTTGTTGGTATTGGTTCTGCATGTAATGAAAAAACTAAAACAGTTGACCCAATATTAGAATATATGCAAAGCCCAGCTTTGGCAATTAATACAATAAGAGTTTCAATTTCCCCAAGTAATACCAAAGAAGAAATTGATTTATTAATTAGTAAAATTAAAGAGATTGGAGAAAAATAATGGAAGATCATATTTTAGTCCGTTATGGAGAACTTAGTTTAAAGAAAACAAATCGTCGCCAATTTGTAACTAAAGTAACAAATCATATTAAACGTTCTCTATCTGAATATAAAGATTTAGCATTTGAATCAAGAGGAATGCGTTTTTATGTTATTTTAAACAATACACCTAGTGAACCAGTTATTGAAAGACTTCAAAAAATACCTGGTGTATATTCTTTTAGTGTTGTATCAAGAACTGAAAGTAAGATTGAATCAATCTGTAAACTAGCTGAAGAGATTGTTAGAAAAGAAATTGGCACAAATGCAACATTTAAAGTAGAAACAAATCGTGCTGATAAGACGTTTCCAATGGTATCACTTGATATATCTAAAGCTGTAAGTAGACACTTATTTATTAATATCCCTGGATTAAAAGCCGATGTTCATCATCCAGATTATGTTCTTGATATTGATGTTCGTGCTGAAGGAACATTTATTTATACTAAAACATATTATGGTATGGGTGGCCTACCTGCAGGTTGCTTGGGTAAGACAATGTTAATGGTATCTGGTGGAATTGATAGTATTGTTGCAGGATACTTATCAATAAAAAAAGGTATGACTGTTGATGCAATTCATTTTGAGTCATATCCTTATACATCTGACTTAGCTTTACAAAAGGTAGTTGATTTACTAGAAGAAATTAGTCCTTATGCAGAATACTTAAACATTAACTTATTTGTTGTTCCTTTTACAAAGATTCAAGAAGCTATTTATAAGAACTGTCGTGATGATTATGGAATTACCATTATGCGCCGTATGATGTACCGTATTACAGAAAAAATTGCTAATATGCGTGGAGCACTGGCAATTATTAATGGGGAAAATATTGGCCAAGTTGCAAGTCAAACATTAGAAAGTATTTCAGTAATTGAAAGTGTTGTTGATATTCCAGTTATTAGACCACTTGCTATTCTTGATAAAAAAGACATTATGGATATTTCAAATCAAATTGGAACATATGATATTTCCATTCGACCTTATGAAGATTGTTGTACAGTCTTTGTTCCAAAGCATCCCGCAATTAAACCACTTGTTAAAATTGCAGAAAAAGAAGAAAGCAAATTTGAATTTGAACCATTACTAGAAGAAGCAGTTCAAAATACAAAACGTTTAGTGCTTCATAAAGATAAACATTATGATGCAATTAAAAAAGAATTTGTATCAGAGGATGATTTAATCTAATAGACAATAATTGGTATAAAAAATACTCATAAAACACCCAAATTAGTCAATAATAAAATTGACAGGAGGTGAAGTCATGAGTAGAACATCAAGTACTTCAAATAAAAAGAGTGCTTCATCAAGACAAGCAAATGAACAAATGAAATACGAAGTTGCTAGTGAATTAGGTGTTAATTTAGGTCCTGATGCAAGCTCACGTCAAAATGGTAAAGTAGGCGGCGAAATGACACGTCGTTTAGTATCAATGGCAAAGTCTAATCTTTCTTCAAAATAGAGTAAAACACAAGGTAAAAAAGCGATTTAATTCGTTTTGTTACCTTGTTTTTATTTGATAGTATAAACTTGAATAAATTATTATTTTATGATAAAATTAATTTACAATTATAAGAAGGAATGAATATATGTCAAAAGAATGGAACTGGGAAATTAACAAACAAAATATATGGTTAAAGCCATCAATTGAGTCATATTATTATGTAAACTTATGGAAAGAAAAAGGATATAAAAAAATCCTTGATCTTGGTTGTGGCCTTGGAAGACATGCTATCTTATTCGCAAAGAATGAATTTGAGGTAAGTGCACTTGATTTATCAAAATATGCGATTGATCATTTAGAAAAATGGGCCAAAGAAGAAAATGTAATAATCAAAACAGATGTAAAAGATATGCTCGATTTACCGTATTTTGATAACTCTTTTGATGCTATTTTTTCTTATCATACAATTTCTCATACTGATACACTAGGCTTTAAAAAAATCATTGAAGAAATTAAAAGAGTATTAAAACCTGAAGGGGAAATTTTCCTCACTTTATGTTCGAAAGAAACATGGTCATTTAAGGAAGCTGGTTATCCAAAGTTTGATGAAAATACGGTTATTAAAAAAGAAGATGGTCCAGAAAATGATATACCTCATTTTTATGTTGATCTAGATGATATATATAAATACTTCAAAGATTTTGAAATTTTGTCCTTAAGACATATTGATGATATATATTACACTGATAAAATTAATCATTCTAAACATTATTTTATATATATGAAATTAAAATAGTTTTATTGATAGAAGGTAGAATATGATTGTAATTGAAACAAAACGTTTACGTTTAAGAGAATATACTCAAAATGACTTTGATTGTCTAAAGGCCGTTATTTCCGATCCTGAAACAATGAAATATTATGAGAAACCCTACGATGATGAAGGAGTAGAACGTTGGCTTAATTGGTGTATAAAAAGTTACGCTGATAATGGTTTTGGCTTGTGGGCAATTGAACTTAAAGAAACAGGCCAGTTTATTGGCGACTGTGGTCTTTCTCTTCAAAATATTGATGGAGAAATCCTACCAGAAATTGGCTATCACATTAATAAAAACTTCTGGCGTAAAGGATACGCCAAAGAAGCAGGTATTGGTGTTAAAGAATGGGCCTTTGAAAATACCAAGTATACAAAGTTATATTCATATATGACCAAAGATAATATACCATCATCTAAAACCGCTTTATCAATTGGATTAAAGTTTTTTAAAGAATATAACGATAAGGGGACTCCTCATTTAGTTTATATGATTGAAAAATAATAAAAATAATGATATAATACAAATAGAGGTATTATTATGCGTATAATTAGTTCAGTACAAAATGAAAACATCAAATATTATGAAAAATTAAAAGAAAAATCATTTCGAAGAAAAGAACAAAAATTTATTTTAGAAGGAAGACATCTTGTCGAAGAAGCTTTAAAAACTAATCTTATTGAAGTTATTATGTCAACAGATGAAAATTACTTAAAGGAAATCGAAAATGAAATTGACACAATCTTAGTAACAGATGCTATAATTGCTAAATTATCAGGAACAAAGAATCCTCAAAATGTTTTAGCAATTGCAAAGATGTTTGATACTAGTATAAAAGTAATTAAAGAAGTTGTAAAAAAACAATCTTCAGCTCTTTTAATGTTTGATGAAATAAATGATCCAGGTAATCTTGGAACCTTAATTAGAACATCAGCTGCCCTTGGATACGATGGAGTAATATTATCAAAAAACTCTTGTGATATATATAACGATAAAACAGTTCGTGCTTCTCAAGGTAGCATTTTTAAAACAAAAATTGTTTATGATGATTTAAATAAGGTAATCCCTTATCTTAAAGAACAAGGCTATAAACTAATTGGAACAAGTTTAAAAAAAGCTGAAGACTTAAATGAAGCTAACCCTACCAATAAATTTGTTATATGTCTTGGCAATGAAGCAAGAGGAATGAGCGAAGAAGTTTTAAATTTAATGGATAAGAATGTAAAACTTACTATGCATAATGACGTTGAATCACTTAACGTTATGGTTGCAGGAAGCATTATTATGTATGAATTAAAAAAATAAGGCATACGCCTTATTTTTTATTAATAGGAAATTAAGTTTATTATGATTGTGATAAAACATACTAATAATATAATTGAATTAATAACTGTTGTACACAATCCTATTAGTACATTAGGTATAGCAAATAGTTTATAGAGTTTAGGATTTTTAACAAAACAATTGATAATATTTGTAATTACTAATACCATAAATATAATAAATAAAGTAAATATATAAAATATTTCTATTGCATAAAACGTAAATAAATGTTTTAAAAATAGATCATATAATCTTATCATGAGTTGTGATTTAAAATAATATGTACCACCATTTTGAGCCATACCACAAAGGAATAAAACAATTAATAAAAATGGAAAGCATGCAAATGCAATTTTATATAAAATATTTTCTTTTGATGTAAATAATATTGACCAAAATACCATTAAATATGGTAAGTAGATTATAAAGCAGTACAATAATACGCTTGTACGTATTATTAATCCTAAATCTGTATATTTGAAAATAAGATTTAACAATAATGATATACCAATAAAAAAATAACAGATTATTTTTTTATATTTTTCTAAATCACTGAAAACAAGATAACAAACTAGGGATATAATAATTAAAGCATTTATAAAAAAAGACCTAAAATTAGAAATATGAAGAAATAAATTATCAAAGTAAATATAATTTCTAGTATCTGTAGTTTGAAAATAAATAAAACTATCTTTAATAAAGTAATAAATATAAAGCGATAAAGCAATAATTAAACATAATGATGAGATGTTTTTAAAAATAATTTTTCTTGTATCTAATTTTGTATTAGTTATAGATTTTTCACAAGATATGTCATGCATCTTTTTCACCTCTAAAGAGTTAGATATAAAATATTTATTGTTAAATAAAAAGTACTCAAACAAAAAGTAATCATTAAAGTTCCGATAACAAATAATGGATAGGGAAGTGTAAATAATTTATATAATTTTGGATTTTTAATTAAATGATTTATAAAATTGAACAAAATTATTCCCAAAATTGCTATAGATATAATTAGATAGTAAAGAAGTTCTAAACCAATCCATACGGTTTGATTATTTACAAAGAACTTTTTGTTTTTATTATATCACCTAAAAAATCTAATTACAAGTATTTAAAAAGTGTGGTTAACATTTTGTTAACCACACTTATTTTTAAAGTTCGTAACAACTACCGCCAATGAACTCTCTGATTAGTGAATTACAAGGGATTACACTTAAATCTTCAAGTGGACGGAAGTATTTTAGATATTTAACTAGTCGATTTGCAACTAAGTATTCTGGATCTGTTAATTTGATTTCTTTTAAAGCAGGTAATGCAATTGTTCTAAAAACGGATAGTTCATAAGAAAGAGATGAATTATATACGAAGTCAGCACCTTCTTGATGTGGATAAATCCATCTAAATTCACCATTTCTTACTGACTTCCACATATTAATTGTTTCAGCTGCAGGGCAATTTCTAAATGCCATATCGCGAACAATTCTTCTAATTAAACGCATATCAGTAGCACTAACTGGTGAATGATTATCAATATTCATTTCAATTTGTGGCGCAATAAAGATTTTATATTTTTGATATTTAGGAATCGAAGAAGTTAGTTTTTCGTTTAAAGCATGAATACCTTCAATGATAATTGGTGAATTCGGATCAACTTTAAGAATTTCTCCTGGTTCACGTTTTCCTGTTTTAAAGTTATAACGAGGTAAGGCAACTTCTTCGCCATTAATTAAATCAAATAAATTCTTATTGAATAAATCAATATCTAAAGTATTAATATGTTCAAGGTCTAGTTCACCGATTGGTTTACCTTGAATCTTAGATATTTCTGGTTTAGTGTAGTAATAATCATCCATGGAAATCATTACAGGTTTAATACCTCTTGAAAGAAGTTCAACTCTTAAACGATTACAGAAAGTTGTTTTACCACTTGAACTAGGTCCGGCAATACAAATAAGACGAATATTTGTTATGTCATTTTCGATATTATCACCTAGTTCTGCAAGTTGTTTATTATGTTTTGCCTCGCACATTTGAATAAAATCTCTAGGCATTGTTTCAATTTTTTTATTAACATCAACAATTGTTTGCGTTTGCGTTTTAATACCCCATTTGTAAGCCTTCATTAGAGTTCTACCAAAAGTTGCTTCTTCAACAAAATGAGGAATTTCTCCATCAAGTTCATGGCGGGGATATTGAATAATAATGCCATGTCCATAAGGTTTAATATTGTAATTCTTAATGCATCCTGTTGATGGAGCCATATAGTTATGTAAGTAGTTATAATATTCACCACATTTGTATAAGTGAACAATTTGTTCTGGTCTAAATCTTAAGATTTCAGTTTTATCTTGGTGATTGAACTTTTTATAAATCTCTTTTGCATCAGCTACACTTAGCGTAACACGAGTTATTTTTAAGTTTTCATCAATAAGACGTCGAACTTCTTTTTCTACATTTTCAGCTATTTGGCTGATATGATGATTTAAACCTTGAATTTCACAAAAGATGGAACGTGAAACATTATAACTAAAACGTATTGTAAGTTCAGGATATAAGTTATAAAAAGCCATTGCAACAATATATCTTAAAGTTGTTTCGTAAGCTTTTCCTCCTTCTAAATGTTCTAACCCAAATAATTCAACTTTTGCATCGGTTGTAAGAGGACGATCCAGTTCTTTTACTAAGTCGTTAATTTCACAAATTAAATAATCAGTTTGTTTTTCTTTATCAATTAAATCAAAAACTGTTGTTCCTTCTTTAACTAATAAATCTTTTTCTTGAAATTTAACTTTTATCATAGTATCCTCCTTTAACTTATTTTATGCTAAAATAAGAAAAATATCAAGTAAATAATTAAAAAAAGATAAAGTAGTATGATATAATATATATACAATAAATCATAAACGATAAATCGTTTTGATTTAAGAAAGGAATATATATGAAAAAACAGGTGCTGGACAACCCTATGCAAAACCAGGAAAAGAAAACGAACATCAGTAAAGCCACAATTTATTTTGTGATTGTTGTGGGACTTTTAATTACTTGTTATATTACATCTAATGTTATGTCTGTTAAAATACTTAATATTTTTAACATACCTTTTTTAGATAACGGTACATTAATCTTTCCAATAACTTATTTACTTGGTGACATTTTAACTGAAGTATGGGGTTTTAAAACTGCAAGAAGAGTGATTATTATAACTCTTTTGTGCAACATATTTTTTATCGCTTTTACAAGTTTAGGAATTATTCTCCCTACATCAGGTGATCAACAAATTATAAGTGATGCCTATAAAACAGTGTTTTTACAAACACCACGAATTTTATTAGCATCATTAATTGCTTTTATTGTTGGTGAGTTTTCGAACTCATTTGTGTTAGAAAAAATTAAAGAAAAAACAAAAGGAAAACATTTATGGATTCGTACAATTGGTAGTTCAGTTGTTGGACATTTCCTAGACACATCAATCTTTTTACTTATTGCCTTCTTTGGAATAGTAGAGTTTAATGAATTATTATTAATGATTTTAATACAATATTTAATTAAACTAGGCATTGAAGCACTATGTGCAACACCTTTTGCTTATTTAATTGTTTCCAAAATTAAGAAAAAAATTAATGAATAAATTAATAATTTATTTTACTAATTCAATGATATTATTTATTTGACTATTTAAAGAAAATGTAGTATAATAATAATAGCTTAATATTAAATGAAAGGAGTGAGCTTGACAAGGGCTCGCTTTTTCAATGGAATGGTGGTGTTTTTATGGAAGGTTATTTATTAAAAATCAAAGAATTAAGCAAACCAATTGTTGAAGAATATGGATATATTTTAATTGATGTTAAAAAGGTTGTTGAGTTTGGGGCTGTAATATCACAAGTTATTATTGATGACCCTAAAACATTTACTCTTGATATTGATATTGTTGGTCAAATCAATGAAAGAATATTAGATGTTGTTAATGACTATTTACCAGATGATTCATATTTAGAAGTTACATCACTTGGGGTTGAAAGAGAACTTGAATCTGAGGATGATTATAACAAAGCGATTGGTAAATACATTTATATCAAAATGACTGAGACATTAAAAACCGCTAGTAACCAAGAAGAAGTATACGGATACTTAGAAGAAAATAAAGAAGCAGAATTAATTGTTAAAGGTTTTGTTAAAGGCGCGAAAAAGACTTTCACAATTCCTAAAGAAAAAATAGCTAAAATAAGATTAGCAGTAAAATTTTAAAAGAGGTATAGAGCAATGATTAATAAAAAAGTTTATGAATATTTAGAAGAAACAGCAATCGAACGTAATCTAGATATTGAAGATGTAAAAAAAGCTTGTGAAACAGCTTTAATTAAGGCAACACAACTTGTCTTTCCAAAAGGAGATGTAGTTGTTGAATTCAACGATGAACAAAAGAAAATTCGTATTTTCAGCTTATATTATGTCGTTAACGAAATTGATCCTGAAGGTGGTGCCGGTCAAATTACTTTAGAAGAAGCGAAAGAAATGCGTGCACGTGTAAGAGTAGGATCAGAAATTAAAACTGAAGTAAAATTTGCATCTTTAGAAAGAAAAGGTGCTAGACGTTTCTTAACAATTTTAAATCAAAATGTAAAAGAATTACAAAGTAAACGTGCTTATGAATATTTCAAAGAACGTGAAGGAGAAATGATAAGTGCTACTGTTATCGAATCTACACCAAGAGCAATTAAATTAAATCTTGGTCTTAATACAGTTGCCTTTATGCCCCTTGAAGAAAAATTACCAGGAGAAAATTGTGTTCCTGGAGCAACTTTCAAAGTTACTATTACTAAAGTTGAAGAAACTGGTAAAGGGCCTAAAGTATTTGTTTCTCGTAACAATAAAGAATTAATCAAGAGATTATTCGAAATGTATATTCCAGAAATTGCTAGTGGAGTTGTTGAGATAATTGCTCTTGCTCGCGAAGCAGGAAATAGAACAAAAATTGGTATTAAATCAAATAACATTAACGTTGATGCTAAAGGTGCATGTGTAGGGCTAAATGGTTCACGTATCAAACAAATTAATGATGCTTTAAATGGTGAAAGAATTGACATCTTTGAATGGAAAGATGATCCAGTTCAATTGATTGCGGAAGCATTAACTCCTGCAAAAGTTATTTCTGTTCTTGTCAATGAAGAAGAAAAACGTTCAGTTGTAATTGTTCCAGACCAACAATTCTCTTTAGCAATCGGTCGTGGTGGACAAAATGCTCGTTTAGCTTCACAAACAACAGGCTGGAAAATTGATATTAAAGATGAAACTACAGCATACAGAGAAGAAATTAGATTTAAACCTAATGTTTACTAGAAGTGGTGATTTATGGTTAAAGTTAAAAAAGTACCACTTAGAAAATGCATTGTAACAAATGAACAATTTCCAAAAATGGAAATGTTTCGTGTTGTTCGTACTCCTGAAGGAAACGTTGTTGTTGACTTAACTGGTAAAGTTCGTGGTCATGGAGCTTACGTATCAAAGAACAAGACAACAATTGAAACAGCACGAAAAAAGAAAATTTTAGATCGCCACCTTGAAGTACAAGTTCCTAGTTCAATATATGATGAACTTATAGCACTCGTTGAAGGAGATAATAAATAATTGAATAAACTACTTAATTATTTAGGCCTTGCGAAAAGAGCAGGAAAACTTGTTCAAGGAACGGATGCTGTACTTAAAAATTTAAGATCAAAACAAACACATCTAATGTTTGTTGCTAGTGATGCAAGCGATGCAACGAAAGAAAAAGTAAATAAAAAGGGATTATTTTATAATATTCCTGTAATTGAAAATTATTCAACTGATGAACTATCAAAAGCATTAGGAGAACAAAATATTAAAGTAATTGCGATCAATGATATTGGTTTTACAAAAGCAATTATGAAAGAATTGAAAGAGGTGACTAATAATGAAAGTCAAAGAATTAGCTGATATTCTAAAAACATCAACCCAAGAATTACTTAAAATTTTACCAAACGTTGGTATTGATATTTCTAATGGCGAAGAAACTTTTGTTGAAAAGGAAGTTGAGAAAAAATTAGCAAAAAGATATAATGTACCTTATCCTTTTAAAACACAAAAACAAAAGCCTCTACATAAGCCAGCTGTAGGTGTTGCGGTAAAAGCTGCCCAAAAACAAAATGTTCAAAAACCAGCTGCACCGGCACAACCAAAACCAGCTGCACCAGTTCAACCAAAGCCAGCTGCACCAGCTCAACCAAAACCAGCTGCACCAGTTCAACCAAAACCAGCTGCACCAGCACAACCAAAGCCAGCTGCACCGGTTCAACCAAAACCAGCTGCACCAGTTCAACCAAAACCAACTACGGTAATTGATCCTAAGAAAGAAGCAATCAAAAAATCATTCTTAGAAGAAGCAGATGAAATTATTCCTAGAATCGATGAAGAAACATTAAATAAATATCAAGACTTCTTAGAAGATGATTCTTATAATTCTGTAAAATCATCAAAGAAGAAAAATACTCAAGAAGATTCTATTAAAGCTCGTAAGAAAAATAGCAATAAGAATAAACGTAATAAAAATGTTGAGTCTAGAACAAGTAATATTCCTCAAGAAGAAGTTATTGAAGATCACGTTTTATATTATGAAAAAGGCATGACAGTAATGGAAGTTGCAGAAGCAATGCATATTGGTGTTACTGACCTTGTTAAAAAATTATTTACTTCAATGGGAATCATGGCAAGCGCAACAAATGCATTAGACCGTGAAACTGCAGAATTAATTGCTATTGAATACGATTATGAATTAAAAGATAAGACAATTACTGACTTAATTCGTTTCGATGAAATGGCATTTGTTGATAATGAAGAAGATTTACTTCCTCGTCCTGCTATCGTTACAATCATGGGACACGTTGACCATGGGAAAACAACATTATTAGACGCTATTAGAAGTAGTCATGTTGTTAGAGGTGAAGCAGGTGGTATTACACAACATATCGGTGCATATCAAGTAGAAAAAAATGGAAAATTAATTACATTCATTGATACTCCAGGACATGCTGCATTCACAGAAATGCGTGCTAGAGGAGCAAGTATAACAGATATTATAATTATTATAGTGGCAGCAGATGATGGAGTTATGCCTCAAACTAAAGAAGTTATTGATCACGCTAAAGCAGCAGGTGTACCAATTATAGTCGCAATTAATAAAATGGATAAACCAACTGCAAATCCAGAAAAAGTTATGACTGAATTAACTGAATATGGTCTTACTCCAGAAGAATGGGGAGGAAATACTTTATTTAATAAAATTTCAGCATTTAAAGGTGAAGGTATATCTGAATTATTAGAAAATATCTTGCTTGTTGCTGAAATGGAAGATTATAAAGC
>JAZNQD010000065.1:0-42390 GCA_045589955.1 Bacilli bacterium
AAAAAGATGAAAGAAATTTCATCTTTTTTCTTTATTTAAATTTCTATTTTAAAGAGAGTAGATTCTATTGCATAATGAATGAAGTTATTATATAATATATGTAAATAATAAATTACTTCAAGAGGTGATATTATGAAAAAATTATTAAGTATGATGATGTTATTATTTGTTTGTATATTTGTAACCGGCTGTGAGAAAATAATTCCTGAAAGAGAATACCTTACAATTTATGGTGAAACTGAAATGTACTTTGGACAAACAATTACTTTAACCCATAATTATAAAGGCAGTAGAGAAGTTGAGTGGAAAAGCTTAAACCCTAAAATAGCAACAGTCGATAATGGGATTGTAACACCTGTTGGTGTTGGTACTGCAACTATTACTTTAACTGTTGGTAATAGTGTTGCTAAATATGATATTCGTGTTAAAGAAATTAATGCTATTATCGTAGGTCCAAGCACATCCTATGTAACAAAAACTGATAGTTATAGCATAAAAGCCTATAATGAAAAAGGTGAAGTTGATGTAACTTTAGTAAATAGAGATGATGTTGAATGGACGGTTGATAATCCAACTATTGCAAGTATTGGTAAATATGGAGCTTTTAGAGCACTTCAAGAAGGAACTGTTACAATTACTGCTAAATTCTATGGGCAATCTGTTAGTATGACTGTGCAAATTGGTACTGTTAGTCCAACTATCAGATTAACTGGTCCTAAAGAACTTTCTGTCGGCGAATCAAGTAGAATATCAGTTGGTGTATCTAATCCGACAATGCAACCAATGGGAAATGTTGTTGCAGAAGTGGATAATAAAGAATGCGTTACTTTATATGCATTTAATGTACCACTTGAAGTAGTTGGTATGAAAGAAGGAACTGTAACAATTAAAGTATACTTCTCGAAGTATCCAGATGCTTATGATGAAATCACAATCAATGTTGTTGATCGAAGAACTTTAACAATTCTTGGTGCTGATGGTGAAATGAATGTTGGTGAAACAAAACAATTAAATGTTTATCCATCAAATCAATTTGGTGAGCTTGTTTGGGAATCATTGATGCCTAATATTGCAACAATTGATGAAAATGGCTTGGTTAAAGCAGTTAGTTCAGGACTTGCAATAATCAAAGTTTATTTTGAAGACAATCCTAACATTAGTGCCACTTATTATATCGATGTCAAAGAAGAAGTTGATCCCCTTGAACAAGTAAATGAAATCATTTCAAAAATGACTTTATCTCAAAAAGTTGGGCAAATGTTTACGATTGGTTTTAGTGGGACGACATATACTTCAACACTTGCGAGCGTTATTAAAGAATACAATTTTGGTAACGTAATTTATATGGGTGCAAATGTAGCTAGTCCTGAAACTATTGCTCAAATGTCAAATGATATTCAAAAAGCAATGATTGAATCAAACATTGTACCAGCTTTTATTTCTACTGACCAAGAAGGAGGACGTGTTGCGCGTCTTACAAATGGTGGTACACATTTTATTTCTAACATGGCAATGGGAGCCTTAAATGATATTACCTTAATATATGAAGAAGGCGTTGCGATGGGGTATGAACTTCGTAACTATGGTATTAATGCAAACTTTGCTCCGGTATTAGATGTAAATAATAATCCCGAAAACCCAATCATTGGTATTAGAAGTTATGGAGAAAATCCTTTCTTAGTTGCTAAATGTGGTGTGCAAATGTTTAAAGGACTTGCCTATAGCAATGTTATGGGAGTTGCCAAACACTTTCCAGGTCATGGAAATACAAATGTTGATTCTCATACTGGCTTACCAATTATAAAATCAACTAAAGAAGAATTATACAAAATAGAACTTGCACCATATATTAAAGCTATTGAAGAAGGAATCGATGCGATAATGACAACACACATTATCTTTACTGCTATTGATGAAAACCTTCCAGCAACTCTTTCAGAAAAAGTACTAACAAATCTTTTAAGAGAAGAACTTGGTTATGATGGTATCATTATTACTGATGGTATGGAAATGAATGCTTTAAGTAATTTTGGAAATCATGGTGAGTTAGCAGTTCAAGCAGTTCAAGCTGGTGTAGATATTTTATTATATACTTCAAACACAAATCCGAGGGCTGCTCATCAAGCGATTGTTGATGCCGTAAATAATAAAGAAATATCAATGGAAAGAATTGATGAATCAGTTCGACGTATCCTTCTTAAGAAATTAAAGTATGGACTTTTGGATGATGCGACTGCACCTAATCTTGATATGAGAGAAACATTGCAAAAAAATGAAGAATTAAATAATTTATTTGCGATGAAAAGTTTAACACAAATGAAAGGCTCATTTGAAGGCTTTGATAAAAACGAATCAATTTTGGTTATTTCTCCTACAACAAGCTACAATCTAGGCAGTAATTTAGAAAACAATTCTGTTGCCTGTTATGTATCAACATATTTAAAGGCTCAAGGTTATAACTCTGATTATTATGTCATAAATAACAACGTATCGACTGCTCAAGCAAATGCGGTAATGAGTAAAATTGTTAATTATGACAAGGTTGTTATTGCTTGTTCAAACGTAAAAACCAATAATTACTCATCAACAAAGAATTTGGTAAATGATATATTAAAAGAAAAAGAAGATACAATTGTGATTGCTCTAGATACTCCATATGATTATTTGGTATATGAAAATCTAAATAATTATATTTGTGTTTATGGGTACCAAAAGGCAACATCTATTGCAATTGCAAAATACTTAAATGGTGAATTTAAAGCAGAAGGCATATCACCAATTAATTTTGCAGGTGAATAGTATGAGTAAGAAAGATGAACAAAGAAGAAAAAAGAATCGTAATAAAAAAGAAGAAATAGTAGTTGCTACTGAAGAAAAAAAAGGAAAAAGAGTTTTATCTTTTTTAATGACATCACTTAATGGGATGGCGTATGGGCTTTTCGCAACATTAATTGTAGGGACAATTATTGAAACTTTAGCTAAATATCTTTTAAATTTTGATATTCCGCCAATAAAATCACTTCAAACAATTTTTATTGGTGCATCAGGTGCAATTAAACTTGTTACTGGGGCAGGTATTGGAGCAGGTATTGCTCTTGCCTTGAAATATGATTTATTAAAAATTATTGTACTCTCAACTGTTGGTCAAGTGGCTGGATTTATGTCATTAAGTGCTAATAATATTAAATTCTTTGCACCTGGGGCAGCTGGGGTTGGCGACCCTTTAACTATTTACTTAGTTGTTATTGCTGTTGCCTTATTGATGAAAGTAATTCTTGTTAAAAAGACACCAGTTGATATATTGATCGTACCTTTGTTTGGTGTTGTATTTGGTATTATTGTTACACTTCTTGTACGTGTTCCTTCAATTTATGTTACTGAGATTATTCGAACAATTATTGATAAAGCTACATTAACACTACCATTTTTTATGGGAATTATCGTATCTGTTGTAATGGGGATGGCCTTAACAGCACCTATCTCTTCTGCAGCAATAGCTGCACTAGTTTTCTCTGGAACTGGTGAAGGCTTAGAAATTGCCAGTGGGGCTGCCGTTATCGGTTGTTGTACACAAATGATTGGGTTTGCAATCCAATCTCGTAAAGACAATAATATTGGAATGGTTATATCAATTGGTATTGGAACAAGTATGTTACAATTTAAGAATATCCTTAAAAAACCAATTATTTGGTTACCTACGATTATTGCATCAGCTATTTTAGGACCGATTTCAACTTGTTGGTTGAAACTAAAATGTATTGGCGGGGGGAATAACTCAGGAATGGGAACAGCTGGCCTTGTCGGCGTGATTGGAACATTTAACTCAATGGGATATAATTTAATAAATGCAATTATTATTATATTGATGGAAATTATTTTGCCAGCGGTCTTAGTATTTGTAATTGATTTGATTTTTAGAAAATTCAAACTTATTAAAGATGGCGATTTAAAAGTGAATAATTAGAATGTATGGATTTCATACATTCTTTTTCTTATGTATATATAATGAATAAAAAATAAATTTGTTATATAATATATTAAAAATAGGAGGCTTGTTATGATAAATTTAAAGAATGATTATTGTGGTATTGCTCACAAGAAAGTATTAGAAAAATTATTAGCTTATCAAGAGTGTTCATTTAATAGTTATGGACTAGACCATGTAAGCGAAAATGCGAAACAGGCTATCAAGAAAGTATTAAAAAATGATAATGTTGATATACACTTTTTAGTTGGTGGAACAATTACTAATAAAGTTGTCATTCATCAATGTTTAAAAACATATGAAGCTGTCATTTGTTGCGACACAGGACACATCAATGTTCATGAAACAGGTGCGATTGAAGCAACCGGACATAAGGTAATTACTGTTCCAAATGTTGATGGAAAGATAACTAGTGAAAATATTCGTAAGGCATATTATGAACATACTGATGAACACATGGTTAAACCTAAGATGGTTTATATTTCAAACGCAACTGAAACAGGAACTGTATATACTAAAAAAGAGATCACATCTATTAAAGAAGTATGTAATGAATTAGATATGCTTTTATATTTAGATGGTGCTCGTTTAGGATGTGCATTAACATCAAAATATAGTGATTTATCAATTGAAGATTTACCTAATTTAGTCGACGTTTTCTATATTGGAGGAACAAAGAATGGATTAATGTTAGGTGAAGCAGTTGTAATTATTAATGAAAAAATCAAAAAAGATTTCCGCTTTATGATTAAACATTTAGGAGGCATGTACTCTAAAGGTTTTGTTGCAGGGATTAATTTTGAAGCACTATTTGAGGATAATTTATTCTTTGAAATTGCCAAAAAAGAAAATGATCAAGCAGAAAGACTTTATAATGAACTAACAAAAATAGGAGTTAAGTTTAATATTGTTCCTCAAACAAATCAAATCTTCCCTGTTTTTAAAACTTCGCAAATCGAAAAATTAAATAAAGAGATTAGCTTTGAAGTTTGGTCTAGTAATCCAGATGAAACAACAATTCGTTTTGTGACTAGTTATATGACTAAAGATGAAGATATTGATAAAGCAATTCAAATTATCAAGGAAATAATTGCTTGTTAAGCTTTTTGAATAAAATAATCTTTTTATAAAAAATTGAAATATTTTTTAAAATATGCTATAATAAGATATAGTAAAGAGGTGGAGTATGTTAGTATTAGTAGGCCCAAGTGCTTCAGGTAAGACACAAATTTTAAAAATCTTAATGGAAAAATATGGTATGAAAAAACTTGTTACTTATACTACTCGCCCTATGCGTGTTAATGAAGTAAACGGAATTGATTATCACTTTATATCTAAAGAAGATTTTTTTAATAAATTGGAAAATGACTTTTTCTTCGAAACAATTGAATATAATAATAACTTTTATGGAACTTCAAAAAATGACTTTTCTGATGATAAAGCTGTTATTCTTGAACCTAATGGCTTACAAAAGTACATTAAAGATGCTAAGGATAAAATTAAAATCGTTGTCCTTAAGTGTGATGAAAATGTTCTTCGTAATCGTATGGTTTTTAGACAAGACCCTTTTGAAGAAATTGAAAAACGTATTAAAGGTGATAAAGTTTGGTTTAAACCAAGTTTATATGATCAAGCCGATTTAATTTTAGATACTTCATATTCAGATATTTTTGATGATGCTGAAAGGGTTTATAACTTCTATCAAGAAGTTGTTAAATAGTATTTTATATGAAAGTATTAGATCGTATCTTAATTATATTTTTTACAATGTGCTTAACAATTGTTGCAATATGGTTTTCAGCTGTGCCAATTGCCAAATCAAAGGCATATTATCACCTTCAATTTAAAATAAATGATGTTTATGCTCACGAAAATAAAGATGGAGAGCAAGTCGAAACTGTCTTTTATTTTCTTAATGGAGAATATCAAAAAGCTAAATTTACAGATGAACAATTAGATATTATGGTTGATCATATTATTGAATTTTTATTTGGAAATAAGGAAAGCTTTAAACTAGAACTTACAGATGTAAGAGTTTATAATCGAACAACTGGAGAATATGAGGTTGTTCTTGATGATGAGGGGAATCCTGCTTCAGTTTCAATCTTTGGAGAAGAAGCTGTAACGCATATGGATGATGTGAAACAATTATTTATTATTTTTCAAATAATATCAGTAATTGCCTTTGTTCTTGCCTTAGGAATCTTTGCATATTTATTATTACGTATAGCTCAAGTTAAGAAGATTTTATTTGAATATTCTATGTTATTCCATATTTTGTTAGTAACAGTTTTATCAGGCTATTTGTCAATAACATTCGTAGGTGCTGTTGCTAGATATGGTACAAATATTAGTGTTGATAAGTTTATTAGTATTGCTTGGGAATACTTCCATTTCTTTTTCTTCCCATTCCAACCAGATAAGATCGATGGTTCGTTCTTTAATGATATATTAACTGAAATATTAACAATTGAGTTATTTGTTGCTGCGGTATTCATCTGTGTATTCGTTCTTATTCTTATTCAACTTGTATGGCTTGTATTCTGTTTAATTATGAAAATTTTTGGAGGGCTAATTGGGAACAAAATCAAACGTTATCAATATTCAAGTTCCATTTCTGCACCAACACAAAATCGAACACAAGATCATTAATGCCAAAACCAACCGCTTAACTTTAAAGTATGATCGTGATGGTATTTTAGTTATTAGAAAACCAGCGCTAATGCCGTTACTTAAAGTAGAACAATTTATTGAAAAACATATTGATTGGATACTTAAACATTATGCCACGACAAGACCAATTAAACGTTATTATGTTACTGGTGAAGACTATTTATATTTAGGTAAGACATACAAATTAAATGTTATAGGTAATAAATATCCTCAGGTTTATGTTAATGATGGGGTAATCTATGTTTATGTGCCATATACTAAAACTCCAGAACAAGTCTTAGAAAAATGGCGTAAAGAAGAGGCTGAAAAAACATTCACAATTCTTTTACATCATTGTTTTGAAAAAATGGCTGTTTATCTAAATAAATTTCCGACTTTAGAAATAAAAAAATATAAAGCCAGATGGGGAACATGTTATCCAAAGAAAAACAAAATATCAATTAATCTTTCTTTGATTCATGTTGATATCGATTTGATCGAATATGTTATTTATCATGAATTAGTCCATTTTGTTCATGGAGATCATAGCAATGAATTCCATCGTTTTTTACAAAAGTATGTTCCAGATGAAAAAAAGAAAAGAGCAAGATTAAAAAAATATAAATGTGATTATAAATAAAAGGTAACAAACTTGTTAGCCAAGTTTGTTACCTTTTTTATATAGACATAAATCGACTTTTAAGATTGATAATTTAATTGATATTTATAGTATTATGTCGAATAGAGATTGATTTTCTAAATTCTTGTAATATGAGTTGAAGTATGTCGAGCTCTTTTTATCCAAATAAGTATTTTTTGTATATTTTATATGTTTTAATAAATGCATAAATATTTAAGAAAAAAAGGAGGTATTTGTTATGTATATTTCGAAAATAAGAAATAATAAAATATTTGATCAAAATGTATTAAATAAAAAAATTAATCATGATACTAGTAAAGAATATTTCTATTCTTCATTTTTAAAGCGAAAAAGAATCGAAAAAGGGATGAAATTAGAAGAAGTTGCATCAGGAATTTGTAGTGTTAGTTATTTGAGTCGAATTGAAAATAATCAATCATTTCCAAACGAAGATAATCTAAAACTCTTATTTGAAAGACTAGATTTAAATTATAATGAAATCAAAAGAAAAAGAAATTTTGATGTTTTTGATGATTTGTTAAAAAATGAATTATGTAATAATAAAGATAATATGATTGCTTTAATAAGTGATATTATCTCTTCCAATGCATATTCAAATATAGAACTTGATTTATTTGTCTTATATGAAAGTATTCTCGCAAAAAACTATGAAGAAGCAAGATATATTCTATTAAAACAAGAAGTTAATATGGAATTATTCAATAATAAGGAAATGTTGTTTTATATTTATCTATTTGCTCGATACTTGTTTGAAACAAATCAAAATAAAAGAGCATATGCTCAAATTAAGGTTTTAAATACAATTAATATGAATGATTTGTTCATGAAAGCAATTATTTATGATTTATCAATTGATGTTTCCTTCATGATGGGTGAGTACGAACAAGTATTGAAATTTTACTATCTTCTTAATCAAAATGAAAATAGTTGTTTATTTGCCAATAAAATGAATTTACATAAATTAAAGTGTTTAATTTCTGATGCAAATTTCAATTTCAATGAAACGATCAACGATTTTGAAAAAATAAGAAAGGTATTAGATATGGATAATATAAGTATAAAAAATACATATTATCATTATTTAGGTTTTGTTTATTATAAAAACAATATGTACCAAGAGGCGATAAAACTTATTAAAGAAAATTCTAATTCTGCTCAAAGTTTATCTTTTTTAGGATATTTAGTGAAAAAGGCGGGTAGTAATTCTGATAAAGCAACGTTTCTTGCAACTTTAAAAAAGATGTCTTTTTCAAAGTATGATTATTTATATGAAGAGTTTTGTAATTATATCAGCCTTGCGCTTCGTAATGAAAATAGTTATCATCTTTATAGCTTTTTAAAACAAAAGGTTTTAACTCATAGTTCATTATTTTATGATCATATTATTAAAGAAGTTGCTTTAAAAGAACTAATTAGTATTGGATTGACATCATCGAAATATAAAGAAACATTACGTTTTATTGAAGAAAACCAAGTAAAATCTTAATGGTTGAAAATTAATATATTTTATAGTATAATAATATAGATATATAGGTGGTTATATGAATAAATATATTAATCGATTAAATGAAAACAACAAAACAGAATTTTTAAAAGAACTTTATCAAATCGGCCAAATGAATGATGTTCCTATTATTGGAGATGATTCTTTAATGGTTGTTTTGAGCTTGATGAAAGCAAAAAACGTTAAGAATATTTTAGAAATTGGAACCGCAATTGCATACTCAGCCATTTCTTTTGTCTCTGATGATGAGAGTCGTTATGTCGATACAATTGAAAGAGATGAAGTAATGTATAATGAAGCTTTGAAAAATATCAAAGAAGTGGGCTTTGAAAAAAATATCAACGTGATTTTTGGTGATGCTAATTTGGTCAACACAACAAATTTTGAAAAGAAATATGATGTAATCTTTATTGATGCTGCAAAAGCACAATATCAAAAATTCTTTGAAAAATATGTTCCATATCTAAAAGATGATGGAATAATTATCACTGATAATATCTTATTCCATGGATGTGTTGAACAAGTTGTTTATGTAGAGGGCGAACCTTTAAGTAAAAATGTTCGTAAGATGGCAGAAAAACTAGATGTTTACAATCATTATTTAAATAGTTTGCAAGACTTTAAAACCTATTACTTAAATATTGGTGATGGTTTAGCTATTACGGTGAGAAGATAATGAATATTATTTGTAATTATCGTAACAATACTTTTGTAAATAAATTTATTAAAAATAAACATATTGATGGCTATATAATAAGCCTTGATAAATACCATTTATTTACTGAGGCTGCATATTCGCTTGAAGAAGTAATTAATATCACTAAAAATCTAAAGAACAACAATAAAACTGTGATTGTTGATATTGCAAAAATCGTTCATGAAAATGAATTGCAAGACCTTGAAGATACTATTTTAGTACTTGCTCGAAATAATGTTGATTACTTTATGTATTCTGATTTTGGCGTTCACTATATTCTTAAAAAGAATAATTTAATTGATAAAGCAATGCTTTATTCAAATACTTACCTTACAAATACTTATGATACAAAAATCTATCAAGAAAAAAATGGGATGGTTGTATTATCAAATCAAATCAACGTTGATGAGTTAATCAAAATTTCTCATAATTCTTATCACAACCAAATAATTAGTGTCTTTGGTCTTGCAATGATAATGTATACTCATCGACCAATTCTAACAAATTACTTTGACTATCGCAAACAAAACTATGATTCAACGAAAATGAATTATTCTTTACAAGAAGAATTTAGAGATGATTTGTATCCAATTGTTGAAAATGATAATAGTACTAAAATTTATGATTTTGGTTACTATTACCTACTTGATGAATTAAAACATTTCTCTAATAATATAAATGTTATTGTTAGTGGAGAAATGCTAAATAGTAAAACATATCAAAGTGTTCTTAACTTATATTGTAGTTTATTAAAACAAGAAATTGATGAAGAAACTTGTTTAAAAGGATTGCAAGAGTTGGGTATTACCCTTAACAAAGGTGCATATGCACGTAAACTTACCTTGATAAAAGGAGGTAATCAAAATGCATAAGATTGAATTATTAGCACCAGCAGGTAATTTAGAAAAAGCACGCCTTGCTTTATTATATGGAGCAGATGCGGTATATGTTGGCGGAAAGATGTTTAGCTTAAGAGCACGAGCTTCGAATTTTGATATTCATGATATTGAAAATCTATGTGTTTTCGCCAAAGAATTAAATAAAAAAGTATATGTAACAATGAATATACTCCCTCACGATGAGGACTTTGCTCATTTAGAAGAATATATTATGAGCTTAGATAAAGCTGGTGTAGATGCTATTATCACATCAAGTTTACATATTGTTCACACTGCTTTAAAAATTGCCCCAAGAATGGAATGTCATATTTCAACGCAAATGTCAATAGCTAATTCTTATACTATTGAATATTACAAACAAGAAAAAGTTAAACGAGTTGTTTTAGCACGTGAAGTATCATTAGAAGAATTAAAGAAAATAATGCCTAATGATATGCCAATTGAGGTATTTATTCATGGGGGAATGTGTTGTAGTTATTCAGGACGTTGTGTTTTAAGTAACTATATGACTGATCGTGATGCAAACCGTGGTGGTTGTGCTCATTCATGCCGATGGAACTATAAACTATATCAAGGAAAAAAGAAGATTGTTCGCAAAAATCAATACTTCAATATGGGGTCAAAAGACATGATGGCTCTTAAGTATATTCCCGATTTAATTGATTTAGGTGTTGCTTCTTTAAAGATTGAAGGAAGAATGAAGTCTGCATATTATCTTGCGACAGTTATTAGATGCTACCGAAAAGCTATTGATTTATACTATCAAAATCATAAAATTACAGACGATGAATTTAAAGAACTCGAAAAAGAAATTAATAAGGCTGAGAACCGTCTTACAAGTGATGGATTCTATCGTGGTAATATTCAAGTTGATGGAACACTTTATGATGACAGATGTGAACATCCAACCAAGGAATATATCGGCTATGTATTAGATTTTGATGAGTCTACTATGACCGCATTAATCGAACAACGTAACTATTTTGAAGTAAAAGATTTAGTTGAGTTTTTTGGACCTAAACTTGAAAATACAAGCTATGTTGTTGAT
Organism: Bacilli bacterium; assembly: GCA_045589955.1. GTDB lineage: Bacteria > Bacillota_I > Bacilli_A > ML615J-28 > CAG-313 > CAJGCS01. Next base: position 11,447 of record JAZNQD010000065.1, read on the forward strand.
AATATGTATTCGGTTAATCAAAAATGTGAAATTGATGTTGCAAGACATCCTTTAGAACAAATTAAAATTAAACTTCCTTTTAAAGTTCAAAAACATGACATGCTTAGAAAAGTTAAATAGTTTAATAAATGGAAAAGACTTGCAAAAAAGATTCTTTTTTGTTATAATAATGTGATTAAAAAATTAATAATAAGAGGTATATTATGGATCGTAATTATAATTTAACCCAAGAAGGTTTAGACAATCTTAAGAAAAGACTTGAAGAGTTAAAAATTGAAGAAAAAGAAAATATCATTGCTTTACAAGATGCACGTTCACAAGGTGACTTATCTGAAAATGCTGACTATGATGCGGCTAGAGATGCTCAAGCAAGAATTGCTGCTGAAATTAAAGACGTTGAAGATAAAATTAATAATGCTGTAATTATTACAAGTGTTGATACTAATAACTTAGGTAAACATGTTACAGTTCGTTTCTTAGACGACAACGAAGAAGAAACATATTTATTAGTTGGTACTATTGAAGCTGACCCACTTGCAAATAAAATTTCTAACTTATCTCCGCTAGGGAAAGCAATTTTACATGCTAAACAAGGAAGCACTGTTCGCGTTAAGACAGAAGACGATGAACAATTTGACGTGTTAATTGTTAAAATTTCTAAGAAATAATGAAAAATATTGGTTTTATAATTGCCATGGAAAAAGAAAAACAAGCTTTAATGAACTTGTTTGATAATGTTGAAAATATTCAAATCTGTGGTGTAAATTTCACTAAAGCAACTTACAAAGAAAAAAACATTGTTATTGCCTTAGCAGGTATTGGTAAAGTCAATGCAGCACATACAACAACTTTGTTAATTGAACACTTTAATGTTGATTTAATTATTAGTTCTGGTATTGCTGGTGGATATAATCGAAATTTAAAAACATTAGATTTTGTTGTGGCTGAATCTGTTTCATATTCTGATGTTGATGCAGGTGTTGAAGAAGGCGAAGTTTATGGGCAAATTCCAGGTATGCCTCAAGAATATAAATGTAATTATGAACTAATTCAAAAAGCTAATATTGATAATGTTTATTTTGGTAAGATTTTATCAGGTGATCAATTTGTAAGTGACTATCAAAAAGTTAACGAGATCGTTACAAAACATTTCCCTAATCAAAATGTCATGGCTTTTGAGATGGAACTTGGTGCAGTTGCTCAAATTGCTTATCTAATGAATGTTCCACTTATGGCAGTTAAGTGTATTTCTGATATTATTGGTGAATCAAACTTAACTGATTATAATGCATTTTCATATCTTGCATGTGAAAAACTTGTTGTGTTAGTTGAAAAAGTATTAAATATTTTATAAATAAAAATCCAGCAATGCTGGATTTTTTATTTTATTAATGTATTTATTACTTTAGATGCAATCATTAAACCAGCACAACTAGGCAGATATGAAATTGAACCTAGAACATTTGTTGTTGTTTTAGTTGGAACTTCAGTTGAAAACAAGACATCAAGATGATTAATGTTTCGTTTGCGAAGCTCTAAACGAACAACTTTTGCTAGTGGACAAGTATGAGTTTTAGAAATATCAGTTATCATAAGCTTAGAAGGATCAACTTTATTAGCAGTTCCTAAACTAGAAATGATATTAGTATTATGTTCTTTACATTTTTCAATAATTAGTAACTTTCCTGTTACATTGTCAATGGCATCAACAACATAATCATAATCTTGGAAGTTAAACATATTAATTGTATCTTCAGACACAAATAATGGATATGTTTTTAGTTCAATGTTTGGATTAATGTCAAGGATTCTCTCTTTCATAACGTCAACTTTTTTTCTGCCAACTGTTGAGTGAAGAGCTAATATTTGACGATTAATATTAGTAATATCAACATTGTCAAAATCAACAATTGATAATTTACCAATGCCAGAACGAACAAGTGCTTCAACAACATATGAACCAACTCCGCCAATGCCGAAGACAATAACATTTGCACGTTTTAGTTTATTTAGATTTTCTTCTCCAATTAATAGTTCAGTTCTTTGAAATTGCATAATATTTACCTCGTATCGATTATACAATAATTTTTTTTAAAAAAGTATTTAAATGCTATTTCAAATATAGATATAATTTTGTTAAAGCCCTTTTTTCGATTCTTGAAACATAACTTCTGCTTATTCCCATTTGTTTTGCTATTTGCTTTTGAGTTTCAATTTTATGGTTATTAAATCCAAATCTTCTTGATATAATATCTAATTCTCTTTCGTCAAGTATTTTTAGGGCTTCTCTAAGTTTTATTTTTTGTTCTTCAGCAATCAAAGTGGAAGTAATTGTTGGGGCATTATCCTCAATAATGTCATATAATTTAATTTCATTACCATCTTTGTCTTCACCAATTGATGAATATAAAGAAGTAACCTCTTTGTGCTTTTTGGTGTTACGAATATACATTAAAATTTCATTTTCAATACATCTTGAGGCATAAGTTGATAACTTAGTATTAGAATTAAAGTTATAAGAATCAATTGCTTTAATTAATCCGAATGCGCCAATCGAAATTAAATCATCCCTTTCGTCTTTGTAATTTTCAAACTTTTTAACAATATGGGCTACTAAACGTAAGTTGTGTTCTATTAGAGTGTTACGTGCATTGAAATCTTTATTCTTCCAAAGATTTAAATAATGAATTTCTTCTTCGGGACTTAATACTTCAGGAAATGTTTTAGAGTTTAATGATCCAATGACTGGAAAAAGAAATAGTGATAGAAGTGAAAACATAGTCCTCCTTAATTAAAATTATAGACAAAAAGCGATATTTTTGGTATAATATGAATTGAATTATAAGGGTTAAAACTATGAAAAATAACAAATATATCAAATATATACCAACTTATTGTGCAATGTCTATTTATGATATTGATTTCGATAAATTATATGAACAAGGTAAAAAAATAATACTTACTGATTTAGATAACACCTTAATCAGTTATCGCCAAAACCAAGCAGATGAAAGATTAATTGAGTTAGGCGAATATCTAAAAAATACTGGTTTTAAAATATTTATTGTTACAAATAATAACGAAAAAAGAGTTGTTGAATTTTCAAAGACATTTGTAATTGATGGATATTTGACAAAAGCCAATAAACCTTCTCCAAAGAAAATAGAAATGTTTATTAAAGAGAATAAACTCCAAAAAGAGGAAATTATTTATATGGGCGATCAGCTCGTAACTGATATAGCAGGTGCAAACAATGCAGGTTTAGAATCAGCATTTATTTCTACAATCGATCCGAGTAGTCAAAAATGGTATACAAAGATTAATCGTCTGCGTGAAAAACGTATTATAAGAAAAATTTATAAAACTGATCCGGCTTCTGCAAAGCGAATAGAAAATACAATAAATCGAGGAAATGTAAATGAGTAAATGTATCGGTTGTGGAGTTAAACTTCAAACTACTGATCCTGAAAAAGCAGGATATGTCAAAGAAATAGTCTTAATTGAAAATGGTGATGATGTTTATTGTAAAAGATGTCATGACGTTATTCATCATAATAAAAAATATGAAGATACTAATGATGTTGAAGGATATTACAATAAAATTAAAAATATTAAAAACACTAAATCATTAATATTATTGCTTATTGATATCTTTGATATTAATAATAGTTTTATTCCTAAGCTTGCTAAATATATTGGGAAAAATGAAGTTTTAATTCTTGTTAATAAAATTGATATTATACCTAAAACCATTAAGCTTAAAAATATTGAAGAGTATGTAAGAAGATTATCAAAAGAAAATGAACTTAATGTAGTTGGTGTAATGATGATTTCTGCAAAAAACCCTAAACATTGTGAAAAAGTTGTTGATAAAATAAAAAAATTAAAATATCGTTATCGTAACCCTAATAAGACAGGATTTGACGATTGCTATGTAATGGGATGTGCTAGTGTTGGTAAATCAACCTTTATTAATAGTATCATTAGTACTTATTTAGAAGGCAAAAACTTTATTACTACAAGTGAACAATATCATACAACAGTTGATATTATTAAAATACCTTTAGATAGTAAAAACTATATTATTGATACTCCTGGAATTGTTAATGATAAATCATTTGGCAATTATTTAAGTTATGAATCAATGCGCGATTTAAAAGTTTCAACTTATCTTAAACCTAAAACATATCAACTACAATGCGATCAGACAATCTTTGTTGGTGGACTTTGTCGTTTAGAATTTTGTGAAGGAACAAATATCAGCGCAAGCTTTTATGTAAGCAAAGATTTATACATTCATCGTACTAAAACAATTAAAGCAGATTCACTTTGGGAACTTCAAAAACAAAAACTTTTAGTGCCACCTTATACAGATAAAGAATTTAAACAATTAACTAATTTTAAAACTTATGAATATTTAGTTGAATCAAAACAAAAGCCAAAAGATTTGCTAATTCCTAATGTCGGTTTTGTTCATTTATCTGGAGATAACTTAAAAGTTAAGCTATATATTGATGAAAAAATAAATGTTACATTTGAGGATAATTTCTTATAATGGATATTGAAAAAATAAAAGAACAATTAAAAAATAACATGACTGTTAATGGTAATGTTAACAAAAGATATTATCATAGTGTCGAAGTTGCTAAAATGGCAGTAGAACTTGTTCAGAAACATAAGCTTTCATTAGATATTGAAAAAGTATATATTTCTGGTATTTTGCATGATGCAACTAAATTATTTAGTAAAGAAAAACAAAAACAAATGCTTTATGAACTTGGCTATCAAGATAGTGATGAAATTATGCTTTCACCAAATGTTTGGCATGGAGAAACTGCCCCAAGCTTTGTTAAAGAAGAATATAATATATTTGATGAGGAAATATTGAATGCGATAAAATATCATGTTATGGGACGACCTAACATGACTGATTTAGAAAAAGTAGTTTTTATAGCTGACTACGTTGAAAGATCACGAGTTGGAAAAGTGTTTGATGATGCAAGAAAAATTGCATTTGAAGATCTAAATAAAGCACTTATTTTTATTCTTGAATCACAAATTAAATATATTACTTCTTCAAATGAAACACTCATCTCACAGACTCTTAAGACTTATGAGTATTATAAAAAAGGAGAATAATGCTTAAGAATGGATAAAAAATTAAATGTTGTTGTTAATATGTTGGAAAAAGCTGTTGTTCGTGATATAATTATATATGATATGAAAAATATTACTCCCTTTTATGATTATGCAATAATATGCACAGCTAATACATCAAGACAAGCATCTGCGGCAATAAACTATGTACGTAAAGATGTTGGCGAATTTAATATTGAAGTTAAAGGATACCATACAAGTAGTGAAACTAAGTGGCATATAGTAGATTTAGGTGATATTGTTGTACATGTTTTTGTCGGAGATGAAAGAGAAAAATATAATTTAGATGGAATGTATTCAATGCAAGATATGCTAATTGAATAATGATATTAACCAAATTCCCTTCATATAATTAATGAAGGAGGAATGATATGGTTTTATCGGAACTTTCCACAAAAGATGTTGTCAATAATGAAGATGGCATCAAGTTAGGTAGAATTGTCGACATTGAAATTGATATCGCTACGGGAAAAATACTAAATGTAACAATTGATCGAGGTTTTCGAATTGCGAGTATTTTTTCTTCAAAGAATCAAACTGTAATTCCATGGTCGAGAATTATCAAAATAGGCAATGATGTTATCATTGTCGATCAAACAAGGTTATAAAATAATAAATAATAATAAGGAGAATAGTATGAAATACGTACCAAGTTTAGAACCTAGTTACATTCCTATGATTTCAAAGGTTCAAGAATTCAAAGAAAAAGGAACAATTCCTTTTGCGATTTGTGTAGAAAGAAATAAAGGCTACAGATATCGTTATGATTTAAAATTAATTGAAAACAATGAAGAAGAAAATGCAGAATTTGTTGAAAGAATTATCAAAACAATTCTTTGGGTTGTTGGTGGTTTTAAAATTTATTTAGGCGGCGATGCTGCACTTGTTAAAAAAATGCAACAAGTATTTAGTTTAGAAGGAACTAGAGCCTTTGATGCAGACTTTATGACTCGTATTTATGACCAAAAATTCGAAGTTATCGCTTGCGAATATGATACTGTTCCTGCTAGTGTTGAATCTTCAATTCCTAGCGGCGGTCACTTAGATGGTTGTCGTATTGGTTTTGATGCTGGAGGTAGTGATAGAAAAGTTAGTGCTGTTGTTAATGGCGAAGCAATCTATTCAGAAGAAGTTGTTTGGTTTCCTAAAACAAACGAAGATCCAGAATACCATTACCAAGGTATCTTAGATAGCTTTAAACGTGCTGCTTCAAAAATGCCAAGAGTTGATGCTATTGGCGTAAGTAGTGCTGGTGTTTATGTTGATAATGAAGTTCGTGCTGCTTCTTTATTTATTAAAGTTCCAAGAGATAAATTTGATGCACAAGTAAGAGATATTTATATTCGTGCAGCAAAAGAAATTGGTGATGTACCTCTTGAAGTTGCTAATGATGGTGATGTTACTGCTTTAGCAGGTGCTTTAGAACTTAAAGATGGTTGCGTTTTAGGTATTGCTATGGGTACTAGTGAAGCTGCTGGTTACATTAATAAAGATGGTAACTTAAATGGTTGGTTAAGTGAACTTGCATTTGCTCCAGTTGACTTTAATAAAGGCGCTATGGAAGATGAATGGAGTGGAGACTATGGTTGTGGTGTTAAATACTTTAGCCAAGATGGTATTATTAAACTTGCAGGATTTGCAGGAATTGAATTACCAGAAGATGCATCTCCAGCTGAAAAATTAAAAGTTGTTCAAAAATTAATGGCAGAAGGCAATCCTAAAGCAAAAGAAATCTATGAAAATATTGGTACTTATTTAGGCTATACAGTTGCATATTATAGTGAATTCTATGATATTAAATATTTATTATTATTAGGACGTGTTACTAGTGGTGATGGTGGTTTAATTTTAATTGATAAAGCTAACGAAGTATTAAAAGCTGAATTCCCTCATCTAAATGTGCAATTAATGATGCCAGATGAAAATTCACGTCGTGTTGGTCAATCTATTGCTGCTGCAAGTCTTCCAACTATCTTAAAATAATGAATATTGAAGTTCTTTGTGAACATCCTAATAATGCTAATACTTACATTGTAAGCAAAGGTAGTAATGTTATTATTATTGATCCAGCTAACGATGTTAGATCAATTAAAACAATTGTAAAAGACCACAAGGTTATTGCGATATTACTAACACATGGACATTATGATCATTTTAAAGAAATTACTAAATTATTAAAAGAATATGATGTACCATGTTATATGCATAAAAATGCTAATCTTAAACTTCAAAACATTGATTTAAGCTGTGCAAGATTATTTGGTTGTAATGTTCAAACAAATATTGAAAATATTAAATTTGTTAGTGAAGGACAAAAACTTATTCTTGAAGATTTTGAAATTAAATGTTTATATAAACCGGGGCATACTGATTGTTCAATGGTTTATATGATTGATGATGTGTTATTTACTGGTGATGTTTTATTTGAAGATGGTATTGGCAGATGTGATTTACCAACAGGAAATTCTGTAGTGATGATGCGTTCTTTAAAAGGATTGAAAAACTTGTATAAGAATAAAGATTTTATAGTTTATCCTGGCCATGGTGATGCAACGACTTTGTATAAAGAAATTAAAACTAATTATTATTTGTTAAAAAACTAAAAAATAAAGGCAAGAAACAAAAAATGTTTCTTGCCTTGTTTTTATTTGTTGATATATGCGATGATCAATTTAAATGTGTTTAAAATACCGTTAAGGTGTGTTCTTTCCATACCGTGTGATGCTTGAATGCCAGAACCAATTAAGGCACATTTGATATCGTTACCAGCACGTAGTGCTGCAGAACCATCAGAACCGTAGAAAGGGTAAATGTCAACTGCATAGTTTAAATTGTTTGCTTTCGCAAGATTGATAAGTTCTGTTGTCATATTGTAATCATATGGACCGCTTGAGTCTTTTGCACAAATTGATACCATTTCTTCGTTACAACTTAAGTCTAGACCGATACATCCCATATCTACCGCAACTAGTTCATCAATATTAGGAATGTTAGAAGCACCATGACCAACTTCTTCATAAGTAGAAAAAATAAATGTTAGGTTGTTGTTAGGTGTGATGTTATTTTCTTTTAAATATTTTAATACTTCTAAAAGAATAAATGCACTTGCCTTATCGTCTAAGAATCTTGTTTTAACATAACCGCTTTCAGTCACTTCAAATTTAGGATTGATGCTTATAAAGTCGCCGTTATCGATTCCAAGGTTCTGAGTATCTTTCTTAGAATAAACAAGTTCATCAATTCTTACGTACATATTGTCAGCATTTCTTGTTTTAGAACTGGCATCAGGATAAACATGAGTGCTTGGACTTGTTGATAAAATAGTTCCCGAATATGTTTTACCGCTTCTTGTATGGATTGTACAATACTCGCCATCATAAGTTGCAAGAATCGGGCCACCAAGAGTTGTGAACGACAAACTACCATCTCCGCGAATTGAGCGCACCATTAAACCTAAAGTATCAACATGAGCGCTGAAACCAATTGTATAGTCAGATTTCCCTTTTACATCAATAATTAGGTTTCCTTTTTTGTTTTGATAAGATTCGTATCCAAGTTCTTTGGCATAAACTTGAATATAATCAATCACTTTGTGCGTGTAGCCAGTAGGACTGGGTATATTCATAATGTTTTCGAAAAGTTTTAAATCTAATTTATGATTCATAGTAGCTACTCCTTTTGTTTGATAATTTAGTATATCATAAAAATAAAGTTGTTGAGTTTGTTTAGCAAATAAAAAAAGAATTTAGAATAAAAAATGTAAAATTGCATAAAATATTTTTAGAAAATTAGCACTTATCTCTTGACAGTGCTAAAATAATATGTTATAATTAATTAGCACTCTGATAAAGAGAGTGATAGAAGGAGGGATTATGCAAGACTATTTAGTTACTGAAAGACAAAAACTAATCCTTATTGCAATCGTTGAAGAGTATGTTAAAACAAATGAACCAGTTGGATCATTAGCTTTATCAAGAAGAGAAGAATTAAAATTTTCTTCTGCAACCCTAAGAAATGATATGGCAATGCTTGAAGAACTTGGCTATTTAGAAAAAACACACACTTCAAGTGGGCGTATTCCATCAGAAAAAGGATATCGTTTATACGTGAATGAAATAATGGCTCGTGGAAAAAGAGATGAAACTTTCTTCCCGATGATTGATGAAATATTTGAAAATCCTCATGTTTCTCAAGATGAAGCAATTTATAAATCAATGGAATTAGTAACACAACTTACTAACTATGCTTCAATCGTTCATGGAAGAACTGCAACTAATGCACGTATTAAGAAACTTGAGTATATTTCACTAAGCGGAAATTATGCAATTATTTTAATGGTTACTGATAAAGGTCACGTTGAAAGTAAACGTATTGTTGTTCCTTCAAATATTAATCCAAAAGAAATTAAAAAGGTTATTCAAATTCTTGATGAATTGTTACATAATGAATTAGTATCTGATATTCATAATGTATTAAATAATATTTCTTTGCCTGATGAAGTAAAGGAATACCTGAATTATCGCGAACACTTAGTAAGTGCTTGTATTGAAGCATTTAGCGATATGATTAGTGATAAATACCATTTTTCAGGGAGATATAACATTTTGAATCAACCTGAATTTAAAGATGTAGAAAAAGTAAGAGAACTATTTAATGCAATTGAAAGAAGGGACATTCTTCGTGTAGTTAATTCTGATTCTTTAGGATTAACAATTAAAATTGGACATGAAAATGAACTTAAGGTTATGAAAGATTGCACGGTAGTTACCGTTCCGTATGAGGGAAGTGATGGTAGTGTTGGCGCTATTACAATCTTTGGACCTAAACGTATGGAATATTCAAAAGTAATTCCCCTGCTTGAATATATTGCAGGAAATATTAAAAAAATAGTATAGGAGAAAGAAGATGGCAAACGAACATAACAGATATCGTGAAGAAGAACAAGAATTAGAAACTAATGATGTAGAAGAAATTACATCAGAAGAGAAAAATGAAGATCAAGGTTTTGAAGATGTAGAACCAAATAAGAAAGAAAAGAAAAATAAAAAAGGTAAAAAAATTGAAGATTTCGAAGAATATCATTTACTTGTTCAAGAGGTCGCAAACTTAAAAGATGACCTTCTTCGTAATCGTGCAGATTTAGAAAATTTCAAAAGAAGAAATAATGAAGAACGTATTCGTGAAAGAAAGTATGCTTTACAAGATTTTTTAATGGAACTAATTGATGTTATTGATATCTATGATAAAGCTGTAAATGTTAAAACAGATGATGAAAAACTTAATAAATTCTTAAGTGGGTTTATTATGATTAATAACCGTTTAAAGCAAATCTTAGAACATTATGAAGTAAGACAAATAGATGCTTTAAATAAACCATTCGACCCATCATTCCACAGTGCAATTGAAAGTGTTAAAGTTGATGGCGTTGAACCTAACACAGTAGTAGAAGTTATTATTACTGGTTATACATATAAAGATCGCGTTTTAAGACCTAGCATGGTAAAAGTAAGCGAGTAAAAAATTTGAACTAAATTAGAAAGGAAATAAAAAAATTATGAGTAAAATTATTGGTATTGACTTAGGTACAACAAATTCTTGTGTATCTGTTATGGAAGGCGGAGAAGCTAAAGTTATTGTGAATGCAGAAGGTGCAAGAACTACTCCATCAGTAGTTGCATTTAGAAATGGTGAAATCATTGTTGGTGAAGCTGCAAGACGTCAAGCAGCAACTAACCTTGATACAGTATTCTCTGTAAAACGTTATATGGGAACTGATCATAAGATTAATATTAAATCAAATGGTAAGGAATATACTCCTCAAGAAATCTCTGCAATGATTCTTCAAAACTTAAAAGCTACTGCAGAAGCATACTTAGGTGAAAAAGTAACTGAAGCAGTTATTACTGTTCCTGCGTATTTCAATGATGCTGAACGTCAAGCAACTAAAGATGCTGGTAAAATTGCTGGCTTAGAAGTTAAGAGAATTATCAACGAACCTACTGCAGCTGCACTTGCATATGGTATTGATAAACAAAGTGCTAAAGAACAAACAGTATTAGTATATGACCTTGGTGGTGGTACATTTGACGTATCTATCTTACAACTTGCTGATGGAACATACGAAGTATTATCAACTGCAGGTAACAACCGTTTAGGTGGTGACGACTTTGATAATCGTATTGTTAAATACTTAGTTGAAGAATTTAGAAGAACAAATGCTGTTGATTTAAGTAATAATAAATCAGCTATGTTCCGTTTAAAACTAGAAGCTGAAAAAGCAAAGAAAGAATTAAGTGGTATCACTACAGCTGATATTAATATTCCATTCATTACAATGGATCCAGATGGCACTCCAATTCACTTTGATATGAAGTTAACAAGAGCTAAGTTTGAAGAATTAATTCGTGATTTAGTTGAATCAACTACAAAATCAGTTCGTCAAGCATTAAGAGATGCTAAGATTACTGCAAACGATTTAGACCAAATCTTATTAGTTGGTGGTTCTACAAGAATTCCAGCTGTTCAAGAATTAGTTCGCCGTGAATTAGGTAAAGAACCTAACCGTAGTATTAACCCTGACGAAGTAGTTGCAATGGGTGCAGCTATCCAAGGTGGTGTATTGTCTGGTAGCGTTAAAGATGTATTACTATTAGACGTAACTCCACTTTCACTTGGTATTGAAACTTTAGGTGGCGTTAGCACTGTATTAATCCCTAGAAATACAACTATTCCAACAACAAAATCACAAATCTTCTCAACTGCAGCTGATAATCAACCAGGTGTAGAAATCCATGTATTACAAGGTGAAAGAAGTATGGCTCAAGATAACAAAACTCTTGGTCGTTTCCAATTAACTGGTATTCCTCTTGCTCCTCGTGGTGTTCCTCAAATTGAAGTTAAATTTGATATTGACGCTAATGGTATCGTACACGTAAGTGCTAAAGACTTAGGTACTGGTAAACAACAAACAATTACTATTAGTGGTGGTTCTGGTTTATCAGAAGAAGAAATTGATAGAATGGTTAAAGAAGCTGAAGAAAATGCTTCAAGCGATAAAGCTAAGAAAGAAGAAGCTGATTTACGTAACCAATGCGAACAAATCATCTTTGCAGTTGACAAATCAATTGCTGACTTAGGCGCAGAAGTTACAGAAGAAGAAAAAACTTCAGTAGAAACTGCTAAGAAAGAATTACAAGATGCATTAGCAGGTACAGATTTAGAAACAATTAAAACTAAGAAAGAAGCTCTAGAAAAAGCTGCTCAAGGCATTGCTGTAAAAGCTTATGAAAAAGTTCAAAAAGAACAACAAGCTAAAGAAGCAGGCCAAAACGAATCTTCATCAACTGATGATAATACTGTAGAAGCTGATTACGAAGATATTAAGTAATTTTTCTAGGCACGAGAAATAACTATGGCCAATAAGAGAGATTACTATGAGGTGCTTGGGGTTTCCAAAGATGCATCTCCTGATGAGATTAAAAGAGCTTATCGTAAACTTGCCAAAGAATATCATCCGGATGTTAGTACAGACCCTAATGCCACTGAAAAATTTGCAGAGATCCAAGTTGCATATGATTGCCTAAGTGATCCTGCTAAAAAAGAGAATTATGATAGATTTGGCTCAGAAGATATGAATGGATTCCAAGGCGCTGGTGCAGGAGGCTTCGGCGCTGACGGATTCGGTTTCGAAGATATATTTAGTTCATTCTTCGGTGGAGGACGTCGTACACAAACTCAATCTGCAAAGAAACAAGGCCGTGATATTCATCAAGAAATCACAATCACTTTTGAAGAGGCTGCTTTTGGTACTAAGAAAGCAATTAAATTAAATAAACTTGATGAATGTACTGCTTGTGGTGGAACAGGAGCTCATTCAAAGAATGATATTGTTACTTGTCCACGATGCGGAGGGACTGGTCGAACTATTGTCGACCAACAAACATTGTTCGGACGCTTTAGAACTGAAACTACTTGCCCTGATTGTAAAGGGACAGGTAAAAAAATTAAAAAAGTTTGCGAAAAATGTGCTGGTTCAGGACGTACAAGAGTTTCTAAAGAAATCAATGTTAATATTCCTGCTGGTATCGATGATGAACAAACAATAAGAATTGCTGGTGAAGGCGAAGCAGGATTAAATGGGGGCCCTAGTGGCGACTTACTAATTAAAGTCAATGTTAAAAAACATGAAGTATTTGTTCGTGATGGTAATGATATTTATGTTGAATTACCGCTAACATTCTCACAAGCTGCCTTAGGTGCAACAATTGAAGTTGAAACTTTAGCTGGTGCTGTAAACTTAAAGGTACCTGCAGGTACTCAACATGGTACAAAGTTTAAACTTTCAGGTAAAGGTATTACTAGCAAGATTAATAATCGAACTGGTAATCAATATGTAATTGCAAAGGTAGTTACACCAACAAATCTTTCTTCTAAACAAAAAGATTTATTTACTGATTTATCTAAAACAGATGAAACTAAAGGTATAAAGATTTTTGATAAAATTAAGAATTTCTTCAAAGCTAAAAAATAGATAAAAATCAAACGAGAAATCGTTTGATTTTTTTGTATTATGTATTGTATAAAAAATAAAATATGATATAATAAGATATAAAATAAAGAAACGGAGACAAAAAGATGAAAAAAATACAAAAAATATTTTATTTAGTATTCGTATTTGTAGCTTTATTTACTATTGTTGCTTGTCGCAATAAAAATAAAAAAATAGTTAAAGAATATTCTTATAACTATGATATTTCTTTTAGCGATGAAGGCTACAGCTTAGAACAACTAATTGCACAAATTGAAAGTGCTAACAATGTTTCATTTAATGGAGCTTCTTTTGATGTTTCAAATAGTAATGCTGAAGTTGTTGAATATGCGAATGGTAGTTTTGTTACAAAAAATACTGGCGCTTCGCAAGTTGTTTTAACAAATGAAGAAAATAAAATTACTGTTAATATTAATATTAAACCTTCAATGATTGTTTTAGCATCATATGAAATGAAACAAGGGAATTCACAAAGTGTTTCAGTTAAATTTAAACCTGAAAGTGCTAAGGAATCTTATGAAATTACATCATCAAATCCTGATGTTGTTTCTGCTGGAAATAAAAATATTATTCGTGCTTTAAGTGCTGGTACAGCGGAAATTACTGTTACATCTGCAAGTGGATTAACAGAAAAATTTGAAGTTACTGTTGATGAAGTAGTTTATAAAATTACTTATGAAGTCAGTGATGATAATATAGAATACATGGTCCCATCATTTGATGAACTTCCTAAAGAATATAAGGCTTCAGATTTACCTATCAAATTACCAGTAATTGAGCGCCCTGGATATGCTTTCTTTGGATGGCAAATCAATCCAATTGGCGAAGATTACACTATTGAAAATCTTGTTTCTTCAGTTCCTGTAAATACAAAAGGCAATATCACTTTAAGACCAATTGTTTTAAGAAGTCGTCTTGAATTAAGATTAGAAGATACTTCGGTGATCAAACCGAATGAGTCAGTTAATATTTTACATGAAGTATTTAATGTTCCTGAAGATAAACATGAAATTGTCTGGGAAAGTAAAAATGACCATATTGCAACAGTCGATCAAAATGGAAAAGTTACTGGTATGAGTGATGGAGTAGCGGAAATAGTCGCTTATCTAAAAGATATGCCAGATGTTAATATGACCATCTTTGTTTCAGTTGATGGTAACTTAAATAACCATTCAACTTTACTTGACTACTTACAATCAATTGCAATTGAAGAGATTGTTACTAAACGTATTACTGTTATTGCATATCAAGGTAACTACACTACATATATGTATAGTGGAGTATCATTATACTTATTTGAAGACTTAAAAATTATTGAACAAATGACTTCTGCAAATATGTCAAACCGTCCAGGAGACATTTATGAAAAACACTACATTACCGTTCATGACACAGCATCAGGTGCTGAAAGCGCAAATGCTAAGAGCCATGCTAACTATGTAAACCAAGGCGGAGAAGGAACTTCATGGCATTACTCAGTAGGTAATGATGGAATCTATCATCAAATTCCTGATAATGAAAGAGCATTCCATGCAGGTGATGGAACTCGTCCATATAAACTTACTGCATCAGGCGTTAAGGGCTCTAATAAATATCCGGAAGTTACTATTTCTGCAGATGGATATTATGAATTAGACGGACAAAAATCAAAAGTAAAAGCTCCGACAAAAGAAGTTGGTGGCAAAACTGTTAATACAACAACCGAAGACATTAACGATTTTGGTATTAGAGTAGTATTACAAGATGGAGAATATTATATTGGTGTTACTTACTTCAATGATACTTATGATAAGATTTCAAATGGTGGTGGTAACTGTAACGCTATTGGTATTGAAATGTGCGTAAATAAAGGCAGTGATATTTTCTATACATGGCAGAAGAATGCTAAACTTGTTGCTAAGTTGTTATATGATAATAATTTAACTATTGATGATGTTAAACCTCACCATTTCTTCAGTGGTAAAGATTGCCCTGCAACTATGTTACATGCAGAAATGTGGGATATGTTTATTGATATGGTTGAAGTTGAATACAAAATTAGAAGTGAGTACGCTGGATATAAAATTTCAATCTCATCAAGTGATCCAAGTTTTGTTGGAAATAATGGTAAAGTATTAAAACAAGCGCCATTATCTCGCTCTGTTTCGTACACAATTACAGTTGAAAAAGATGGCATTTCTGAGTCAGTTACACTTTCAACTGTTATTCCTGGAAGATTATCTTTACAATAAAATTTAAAAAAAGTATTTAAATGTGAAAAACGCTTGCAAAAGAATACGAAAAATGCTATAATAAGTTTGTAAAATTAAAAATTATAAAAAGGAGAACACAATGTCAAATCTAAATAAGAAAATTTTATTATTCTTAATGTTTGTTGGCTTAACTTTAGGTTTAGTTGGATGTGCTAATCCAGACAATTCTGTTCGTATTCGTTTCCCTCAAGAAGAATATGAAATCAGATTAAATGAAACTAAAGTTATTGAACCTACAATCATCAAATCATCACAAGCTGGTGACATCGATTTAGTTTACACAAGTAGTGATGAAAGTATTGTTAAAGTTGTTGATGGTGTCTTAGTTCCAGTCGCTATGGGTGAAGCTACTGTTAAAGTAGAATGGGCTAATAAAGACATTATCTTTGATAAAGTAACTGTTAAGGTAATTAAAGCTGCTTTACCTAAACCTGTATTAAACTATGAAGCTGCAATGTTAAAGAATGCTTCACAAGTTGTTTCAGTTTCTTTAGGTAATAACTTAACAGAAGCTACTGCTACATTTGAAGCATTAACTCCTGAAATTGCTGAAATTACTCCTGAAGGCACAATCACTGCAGTTGCAGTTGGTACTGCTAAATTCAAAGTAACTGTTGCTGACTATGAAGAATCAGAATCTGAAGAATTTGAAGTAAGAGTTGATGAATCTGATTTTGCTATTAAGTACAACTTAAATGGTGGTGAAAACCATGCTGAAAATCCTCTTGGATATTCTGCACTTGAATTACCTCTTGTACTTAAAGAAGCTTCTAAAGCTGGTTATGCATTCTTAGGCTGGTACAATGCAGCTGACGAAAAAGTAGAAGCAATTCCTGCTGGTACATTAGGCGATGTTGAAGTTTCTGCTAAATGGCAAATCGTTGAATACACTATCAAAGTATCTGGTTTAGAAGGCGCTGCATTTGAAGGCGGTTATGCTCTTCCTGATCATTATACAGTTGAAAGTGATGAAATTGTATTCGCTGCTCCTGCAAAAGCTGGTTACAAATTCTTAGGCTACTATGCTGGTGAAGAAAAAGTAGAAAAAGTTGCTAAAGGCTCAACTGGTAATGTTGAATTAGTTGCTAAATGGGAAATCGAAGAATACTCAATTTCTTATGAAACAGCTCATGGTCAATTACCTGGTTATGCTACAGTTGAAGATGCAATCGCTGATTTCTTAGCTGACTATAATACTGCTAGAAATAAATCTCATACTGTTGATACATTCAAAGAATTAGGCTCTTGGTCTGAAATTTCAGATGCATCATTATTCTTATATAATGCTACATACAGAGCTAAATGGGCTTGGTTAGTTGATTACATTGCAAGTGTTGCTGGTAAAGCTAACAAACCTGCATATCAAGACTTTAATAAATATAATTCACAATCTGAATTAAATGCTGCAAATAGTAACTACATTTACGAAATCGCATACGAATTACGTGGATGGGTTGGTCAAATCAAATATACTAAGAACGGTAACTTCCACTCTGCTGATTACAGTGATTCAGCTGTAAGTGCTCAAATGTTTGATTTCTGTGGTGTTCCTACTAAGTACAATGTTGAATCAGAAGATATCGTATTACCTGTATTAGAAACTCCTGGTTATGCATTCTTAGGTTGGTATAACGAAGCTGATCAAAAAGTTGAAAAAATTGCTAAAGGCTCAACTGGTAATGTTAAAGTTGTTGCTAAATGGGAAATGGAAACTTATGACATCGTTTATAACTTAGATGGTGGTCAATGGTCTGGTTTATTTAGCGCTCATGATCAAGTAGTTGCAGAATTCTTAAAAGATTACTCTGCATATTCTAAAGAAGAAATCACTACAGCTGCTGCTTACTGGAAATCTGGTTCAAAAACAAGTTTCTGGAAAAATGCTGAAATGCATGCTAAATGGTCTTGGATTTTTGAAGTATTAATTCCAATGGCTAAAGCACAAGGTGAATCTACAGAATACTTAGAAAATATGCTTCTAGCTACTCCAACTGTTTCTGGTTATGCTACTCAAAACGTTGCTATCTTCTTATTACAAATTAATAACAATTTATGGAATGAACAATATAAAGCTACTTATGGTGGTTTATCAAGTAAATGGACTACAGTTGATTGTACAGCTGTAACATTCGAAGCTTATGCTGATTACTTACCTGCTCAATTTGGTAAATTAACTACTGAATATACAATCGTTGATGCTGTAAGCTTACCTACTCCAGTTAAAGAAGATCATGTATTCTTAGGTTGGTATAAAGGTGATGCTAAAGTTGAAGGTATCGCTGCTGGTTCTTATGGTGATGTTGAATTAACAGCTAAATGGCATAAGATCGTTAGATACCCATTAACTTGGAACTTAGATGGTGGTCAATGGGAAGCTGGTAAAGAAGGTGCTGCTGAATTCAAAGAAGGTGAATATGCTGCAGTTGTTCTTCCTACTCCTGTTAAACAATATCATGCATTCTTAGGTTGGTATAATGCTGCTGGTGAAAAAGTTGAAGCATTAACTGCTGATCAAGCTTATGAATTAACAGCTAAATGGGAAGACCAAAGAATCGATGGTGGAACTCAATACGTATTATTTGTTCTTGACGGTGGTAACTGGAAAGAAGGTCAAGTTCCTGGTGTAGATGTTACTGATTACGTAGAAGTATTAAAACTTATCCCAGCTAAAGCTGGTTACGAATTCGCTGAATGGGTTGTTGAATCTGACAACAACACTGATCCAGTAACAGTTATTTACACTGCAACATGGAAAAAATTAGAAGTTTACACAATCAGCTATGAATTAGATGGTGGTGTAAATGCTGAAAGTAATCCTGCTGAATATACAGCTGATCAATTACCTATCGTATTAGCTCCTGCAACAAAAGCTGGTTTCAATTTCTTAGGTTGGTACGTTGGTGATCAAAAAGTTGAAGAAATCGCTGCTGGAACTACTGGTAATTTAACATTAACTGCTAAATGGGAATCTAACACTGTTGAAATTACATTTGAATTAAATGGTGGTGAAATGGCTGGTAATGCTCCTTCATTCGAAAGTGTTGCTGCTGAATTATTAGCTGATTTCAATAGAATCGGTGGAACTTCATTAGATGCTGCTGGCTTTGCTGCTGGTTCAAGTTCAGCTATTAAAGTTGTTATGGCAGATGCTGATTTCTTAGCTAAATGGAATTGGTTCTTTGCATTTGCAATTGCTGACTTAAAAGCTGCTAATCCAGATGCAACAAGTGCATACTTACTTGATGTTTACCCTGCATTAGAAGAATCATTAAAAGGCGAATATGCAATCTTCACTGGTTCAAATGGTGCTAACGCTAGAACAATGATTAGAAACTATATCGGTGGTTTATTACAATCTCAAAAAGGTTGCTCATCTAACACTGTATTCCAAGCATTCGCAACAGACTTCTCTGATCCAGCTCGTCAAGCTGCATTAGTTGCTGCTGCTCCTGTTACTTATACTTTCCAATATGAAACTGGTACTCAATTACCTGTTCCTACTAAAGAAGGTTATGTATTCTTAGGTTGGTTCGATGGTGAAGAAAAACATGAAACTGCATTAAAGAGCGGTAGCTTATCAGCTAAATGGGAAGAAGAACAAGTTGGTCCATTCGCTATTTCTTATGATCTAGCTGGTGGTCAATGGGGTACTACTCCATTAACAAGTCATGAAGAAATGAAAGCTGCATTCTTAGCTGACATGGCTGAATACTTAATTAGCCTTGGTCAAAAACTTGAATCAATTGATCCAGTTGACCAAAAAGCAGAACACTTAACTGACTTCTTTGGTATCTCTTATGCACAAAGAGAACAAATTCCTGCATTCTTTACAACTCATGCAGTTTACTCTGCAAAATGGAAATGGATGTATGACTATGTTGCACAAGTATCTGGTGCTGATGTAACTAATAGTACAATCTTAAGATCAAATATCCATGGTTTCGTTTATGCAACTATTAAAGAAAACTGGCCAGTAAGCCATGACTTCTCACAAGTTGCATTTGGTGATTATAAAGATTTAATGCCTGCTTCTTTAGGTACTCAAGTTGTTGCTCCTACTCAATATGAATATGGTGTTGCAACTGAATTACCAACTCCTGTAAAAGATGGTGCTACATTCGCTGGTTGGACATTAAATGGTGAAGCATTTACTGGTATTACAGCTGAAACTAAAGGCGATTTAGCATTAGTAGCTACATGGAAATAATTAAATAGGAAAAAGTTTAAAAAGATTTGTCATAAACCTTTTAAAAATATAGGTGGTACTTATGTACCACCTTTTTCCTACTTATTATATTTTTTGCGTTTTTGGGGTTTTTGTGATATAATTTATAAAAGGTGATAGTATGCAAAGATATTTCGTAGAAAAAATTGAAAATGAAAAAAATATAATAATTAATAATGATGATTATTACCATATTACAAAAGTTATGCGTATGCATATAAATGATAGAGTATATCTTTGTGATACAGTTAATAGTTATATTTGTAAGATTATTGAAATAACAAAGACAGAAGTAGTTTTAGAAGCAGTTGAAAAACTGAATGAGAAAAAAGAATTAGCAATGAATGTTACAATTGCTCATGGAATTATTAGAAAAGAAAAAATGGAAGAAACAATCGAAAAAATTAGTGCCTTAGGAGCGACAACTTATTTACCAGTTGATATGGAACGCTGTAATGCAAAATTTCATGATGATAAACTTGATAAAAAAATGATTCGTCTTAATAAGATTGCTAAAGAAGCGTGTGAGCAATCCCATCGTACAAACCTATTAAATGTTCTTCAACCAATTTCATTTAAAAATTTATTAAATGAGTGTAACAAGTATGACTTATTACTTGTTGCTTATGAAAACACTAACCCGGAAGAATCACTTAAAAAAATATTACAAAAGAATCATTATCAAAGAGTTTTAGTTCTTGTTGGTCCAGAAGGCGGAATAAGTGAAAAAGAATTAGAACTTCTTGAAAAAAAGGGCTTTGTTAAAGTTTCTCTTGGTCCAAGAATCCTAAGAACAGAACTTGCTCCTGTTTATATCATGAGTGTTATTGGCTATGAATTGGAGTCTTGATATGGAAAAATTAAGATTTAATATTACAACTTTAGGATGTAAAGTTAATAGCTATGAGAGTGAAGCTTTAATTAATTACCTTATGAATAAGGGGTGGGAGTTTTCAACTGATAAAAATGTCGATGTTTCAATTATAAACACATGTACCGTTACATCAATGTCTGATCAAAAAAGTAGACAAGCAATCAGAAATGCTAGAAAAAATAACCCTAATGCAATTGTTGTTGCGATGGGGTGTTATACGCAACTTTCAAGTTTTGAAGCAGGAGAAATTGCTGATATTGTTATAGGTACGAATAATCGTTTAAAAGTTTATGAACTTGTAAATGATTTTATATATAATAAGGAAAAGAAAAATATTGTTGATGACATTTTTAAAGTTACTTGTTTTGAAGAACTTAAAGTTAATACTCTGAAAACACATACACGTGGTTTTATAAAAATCCAAGAAGGATGTGAAAATTATTGTAGTTACTGTGCTATTCCCTATTCTAGGGGCAAAATACGCAGTAGAAATCCACTTTTTGTAATTGATGAGATAAATACACTAATTGAAAAAGGAACAAAAGAAATTATTATTTCTGGAATCAATACTGGTGCATATGGCAAAGATTTGGAAAATATGAATCTTGCAAAGTTGATTGAAATGATTATGCAAAGAACAAGTTTGTATCGCTTACGTATTTCATCAATTGAACTTATGGAAATTACTGAAGAATTGTTAGAAGTTATAAAAAAATATGAAACAAGAATAGCTCGTCATTTCCATATTCCTGCCCAAGGAGGTTCCAACAGCGTTTTAGAAAGAATGAATCGTAAATATAATTCGCAAGAATATATAAATAAAATCGATAAAATTAGAAATATGTTTGGCGATGTTGCCATAACTACTGACTTTTTAGCCGGATTTGTTGGTGAAACTGAAAACGAGTTTGAAGAAGCAAAAGAGTTTATTAATCGAATAGCTTATTCTGATATGCATATTTTTCCTTACTCTCGTCGTAAAGGAACAAAAGCTGATTTAATGAAGGGACATTTAAATCCAAAAGTGCAAAAAGAAAGAGCAAGAATTCTTTTAGATATAGCTCAAAAAATGAAAAATGATTATGAGCAAAAATATATTGGTAAGACTGTTGAGGTTCTTGTTGAAAATCAAAAGAATGGATATTGGCGTGGATATACAACAAATTATCTAGATGTTCATTTTTTATCAGATGATAATTTAGAAAATCAATTAATAAACGTTGAAGTTGTAAAAATAGAAAACAATACTATTTATGGTATTAGAAAGGATGATTAAATGTTTGAATTTAACAAATATCATTTAAAAGAATACATTAATGAAGGATTAAAACATATTGGATTTAGTGCTCCAACCAAAATTCAAGATTTAGTTATTCCTAAAGCGTTAAATATGGAAAGCCTTGTTGTTGAGAGCGCAACCGGTTCTGGCAAAACACACTCTTTCTTAATTCCAGTTTTACAACAATTAGACGAAAATCTTAATGAAGTGCAAAGCATTATTATTTCTCCAACCAGAGAACTAGCAACGCAACTATATGATGTTTTAATGGAGTTATTAGTAAATAACACTAATATTCGTGTTGCTCGTGTAGTTGGTGGAAGTGATAGAGAAACAGAAGTAAAAAAATATGAAAAAAATCAACCTCATATTATTGTTGGGACAATTGGACGTATTAGTGATTTAGTTAACAACCAAAATGTATTAAAAGTCTTTACAGCAAAAACAATTGTTGTTGACGAAGCAGATATGATATTTGACCAAAAAGAATTGGTTGAAGTTGACAAGCTGATTGGCAAAATTCAAGGTAAACCACAATTCTTAATTTTTAGTGCAACTATTCCTAAAGGACTTCGTACTTTCTTAAATAAGTATTTACAAAATGTTAAAACAATTACCATAAAAGAACAAAACCTTACTCATTCAAATATCAATCATATTATGGTTCCTTGTAAGGCAAAAGATAAATATGTTGTTTTAAAAGACTTACTTGCAACAATCAATCCTTATCTTGCAATTATCTTTGCTAATACAAAAGATGGTGTTGATGAACTTGCAAGTAAATTAGCTCAAGATGGATATCGCGTTGGAAAACTTCATGGTGCAATGGAAGATAGAATTCGTAAACAAACAATTCGTCGTATCCATAATTTAGAATATCAATATGTAGTTGCAAGTGATATTGCTGCAAGAGGAATTGATATTCAAGGTGTAAGTCATGTTATTAACTTTGATTTACCAAGTGATATCGAATTTTATATCCATAGAACTGGACGTACTGCCCGTTTTGATAAAACTGGCAATGCATATAGTCTTTATTCTTATGATGACGATGAATATATTAAACTGTTACAAGCTAAAGGTTTAAAAACCCATGTTTTAAAAATCGTTAATGGTGAATTTGTTGATGCTAAAATATTAAGAAGAGAAGTTGAAAAAAGCAAAAATATTTTAATTGAAGAAGAAGTACATAAAAAAATCCCGGTTCCTAAAAAGGTGAAACCAGGATATAAAAAGAAAAGAAAAGAATTAATTGAAAAAACAATTAAAAAAGTTAAGAAAGAACGAATTAAAGAAATATATCGTCAAAAAGCAAGACGAGAAAGAGGCTTAAATGATTAAGATTGGTTGCCATGTTGGAAATAGTGGAGAATTAATGCTTCTAGGAAGTGCAAAAGAAGCAGTTAATTTTGGAGCAAATTGTTTTATGATTTATCTTGGAGCTCCCCAAAATACTTTCCGTAAACATGTTTCTAGTCAACGATCAACTGATGCGATAATGTATTGCTTAGAACATGATATTAATCCAAGTGATGTAATTGTTCATGCTCCGTATATTGTAAATTTAGGACAAAGTGATTCGGAAAAGTTTGCTTTTGCAAGTCGTTTCTTAACTCAAGAAGTAGAACAAACATCAAGATGTGGGTTTGACAAAATTGTTCTTCATCCCGGAGCGCACGTTGGGAATGGACCAGAGTTTGGTATTCGACGAATTGCACAAGGAATTAATATCATTCTTGAAAATACAAAGCATTTAAAAACAAAAATTTTGCTTGAAACAATGGCTGGAAAAGGAACAGAATGCGGACGCTCATTTGAAGAAATTGCCAAGATTATCAACCTTGTTGAAAATAAGGAAAGAATTGGTGTTTGTTTAGATACTTGTCATATTCACGATGCAGGTTATGACATTGTAAATAACTATGAACAAGTAATTGAAGAATTTGATCGAATAATTGGCTTAAATTATTTGGGCGCTATTCATATTAATGATAGTAAAAATATTTGTGGTGCTCATAAAGACAGACATGAAAATATTGGATTTGGTCATATTGGATTCGAAACAATATTAAAGTTTGTTTATGACGAAAGATTTTTAAATGTTCCAAAAGTTCTTGAAACACCTTATGTTGAAGATCCACTTGTAAAGAAACTTTCTTATCCTCCATATAAACAGGAAATCGAAATGATCAAAAATAAAAAATTTGATCCTTTGTTACAAAAAAGAGTGTTAATCGAAAAATAAAAATGTAGGTAAAAGGTTCTATGAACCATTTACCTACATTTTTTCTATTTCATTTATTAATTCTTTTACAATATCTTGCTCGGGAATTGTTTTAATAATTTCACCTTTTTTGAAAAGAACACCTTTTTTTAACCCACCAGCTATACCTATGTCAGCATGTTTTGCCTCGCCAGGCCCATTTACAACACATCCCATAACCGCAACTTTAATATCTTTATTAATTGTATTTAAATATTTTTCAACTTCTTTAACAATCGGCATCATGTCGTAAGCAGTTCTTCCACAAGTTGGGCAACTGATAAGTGTTGGTTTTGTTAAATGATGGGTCATTGCTAAGATTTCTTTCGCAATTACTATTTCTTCGGTTGGATCAGTTGTTAAAGATACACGAATTGTATCGCCGATATCTTGGGAAAGTAAAGTGCCTAAAGCATAACTTGAACGAACTGTTCCGGATTTTTCTGTACCCGATTCGGTTAACCCAATATGAATTGGATAATCATAATGCTCATTTAACAATTTGTTAACTTTAATTGTGTCATCTAAATCAGTTGTTTTAATACTTAAAACTAAGTTTGTAAAGTTTTGTTCTTCAAAGAATTTGATGTGACTATCTAAACTTTCAATCATAGCCTCAATTGTTGGCCCATGGTATTTATCTAATAATTCTTTTTCGATTGAACCAGAATTTACTCCGATACGGATTGGAATATTATATTTTTTAGCAACGTCAATAATTTTCTTTAAGTTTTCTTTTGAACCGATATTTCCGGGATTGATTCTAATTTTATCAGCACCGGCTTTAATTGATTCAATGGCAAGTTTATAATCAAAGTGGATGTCTGCAACAACTGGAATGTTTACTTGTTTTTTGATTTCGGATATTGCCATCGCATCATTTATATCCACAATCGCAACACGAATAATATTGCAACCAATTTGTTCAAGTTGCTTTATTTGAAATACAGTGCTTTCAATATCATATGTTTTAGTGTTTGTCATTGATTGGATAGCAATTGGATTATTTTTGCCAATAGCGATATCTTTGATAAAGATTTCTTTTTTTAATTTTCTCATAATACACCTTATAAAAATATAACTCTAAATATTCTTAAAAAGAAGTATTTAGAGTTTCTTTTTTATTTTTTTGTTGATTTAGCTGTTGTTGTTTTTTTAGTTGTTGATTTAGTTGCCTTTGCTTTTTTAGGAGCTACTTTCTTTGGAGTAGTTTCTAAAGATGCAACTTCAACAGCTTTTACAACACGCTTTTTAGTTTTTCGTTGTGGAGAACGAATATGACCACGTCTTAAGAAATTATAAATTGTACTTCTTGATGCTTCAACATTATATTGTTCTTGAACGATACGTGCGAATTCACTAAAATTAGTACCACGATATTCACGACGATACAACTTACAAACAAATGTACTGATTTCTGTATCGTAAGTATTGTATGGCTTATATTGTTTGTTTTTGTGAATTACACCATCAAAGCCTTCTTCGTTAACTTGGCGCTTTAAATTTCTAACTTGTCGAGTAGAAAGTTTTAACTTTTTAGCAGCTTCAGTACCATTGATTTCTCCGTTTAAAAGTTTTTCAATTGTACGAAATTTCTTTCTTTCTTCCTTAGAAAGTTTCTTCATTCTTTTACGATATTCAACTTTTTTAAGTCTTTCGATTTCTTCTGGGGTAAGGACAGCTAGTTCCTCCGGACTAATGTTTAATTCAATTTCTTTCATAATAATACCTCTTCACAAAAAATTATAACATATTAATGGGGTATTTTCAAGCAAAATGATAGGAAATAATTAAGTGTTAACTTTTTAAAAAATAATAAAAAATGATTATTAAAATAAAATAATTTACACTTATAAAGCAAAAAAAATAATATTGTGGTATAATATACTAGGTGAAAATATGATTAATAATTTAAAAGTTCTATATGAAGATAACCATATTATTGTCGTTTTAAAACCTGCTAATGTATTATCACAAGAAGACAGTACAAAAGATTTGAACATGTTAAATATGGTAAAAGCATATATTAAAGAAAAATATAGTAAACCTGGTAATGTTTATGTAGGGCTCGTTCATCGCCTTGATAGAATGACAAGTGGTGTTATGGTTTTTGCGAAAACATCAAAGGGCGCAAGCAGACTAAATGAACAAATTCGTAATAATCAAATGGAAAAAAAATACCTTGCATTAGTTGAAGGAATTACACCGGAAAATGGAACTTTGATAAATTATTTATATAAAAATGAAGAATTGGTAAAATCCTTTGTAACTGAAGATAAAAATAGAGGAAAGTATTCAGAATTAAGATTTGAGACGCAAAAACAAGGCAAAAATCAAAGTTTGGTCGATATTAGGTTAATTACTGGCCGCCATCATCAAATAAGAGTTCAGTTTGCAAACATTGGCCATCCCCTTGTTGGAGATAGCCTTTATGGGTCAAAAATAAGAACAAATTTTTATTTGCATGCATACTATTTAAGTTTTTATCATCCTGTATCAAAAGAAAAACTAGAGTTCGTAGAATATCCAAAATGGAAAGACGAGGTATTATAAATGAGTTTAAAAAGAAGAATCTTTACATCTGAATCGGTAACAGAAGGCCATCCTGATAAGATTTGTGATCAGATTGCGGATGCAGTATTAGATGATGTATTATCTCAAGACCCAAAAGCTAAAGTTGCTTGTGAGGTTTGTGCAACAACTGGTTTAGTTCTTGTAATGGGAGAAATTACAACTACTGGTTATACTGATGTGCAAAAAGTGGTTCGTACCGTAGTAAATGATATTGGCTATAATCGTGGTAAACTAGGCTTTGATGCAGAAAATATTGCAGTTATTGTTACACTAGATGAGCAATCTCCTGATATTGCTATGGGTGTTGGTGACTGTGAAGGCGCTGGTGACCAAGGTATGATGTTTGGTTACGCATGTTGCGAAACTGAAGAGTATATGCCAATGCCAATCTCTCTTGCTCATAAACTTTCTTATCGCTTAACCACTTTAAGAAAGGAAAAATATCCACAAGAATTAAGACCTGATGGTAAGACGCAAGTATCGGTCGAATATGATGAAAATAACAATGTTGTTAGAGTGGATACAATTGTTGTTTCTACACAACACGCAGAAAGTGTAACAGAAGAATGGTTGAAAGAAACAATTATTAATGAAGTAATTAAACCAATTATTCCTGCTAATTTATTAGATGAAAATACGAAAATTCACATTAATCCTACAGGGCGTTTTGTTATTGGTGGACCAAAAGGAGATTCTGGTTTAACTGGACGTAAGATTATTGTTGACACATATGGAGGATATGCTCCTCATGGTGGTGGTGCATTTAGCGGTAAAGATCCAACTAAAGTTGATAGAAGCGCAAGCTACGCTTTAAGATACGTTGCTAAAAACATGGTTGCTGCTGGTTTTGCAACAAGAATGCAAATTCAAATTGCTTATGCAATTGGTATTGCTGAACCTGTTTCAATTTGTGTTGACACATTTGGAACATCAAAATATTCTGAAGAAGAATTGATTAAAATTATTAAAAAGCATTTTGATTTAACACCAAAAGGTATTATTGAAATGCTAGATTTAAGAAGACCAATTTATCGCTTAACTTCTAATTATGGTCACTTCGGACGCGCTGGCCTACCTTGGGAAGAGTTAGATAAAGTTGAAGAGTTAAAAAAAGAATTATAATTTATTAATAAAGAAAGGAAAAAGAAGATGAAAATTTGTATTATTGGTGCTGGTAGTACTTATACTCCAGAATTAGTTGAGGGTATTATTAATAAAAGAGATACATTGCCTGTAACTGAACTTTATTTCATGGATATTGATGAAAGAAAGTTAAATATTGTTGGCGCTTTATGTCAAAGAATGATTGAAGCAGCTGGGCTTCCTTGTAAAACAGTTTTAACAATGAGTTATGAAGAAGCATTGGATGGCGCCGACTTTGTTCTTGCTCAAATTCGCGTTGGTAAACTTCCTGCACGTGTGCTTGATGAAAAAATTCCTTTAAAATATAATTTAATTGGTCAAGAAACATGTGGTATTGGTGGAATGTTCAAAGGTTTAAGAACAATTCCTGTAATGATGAAAATTGTAAAATTAATGGAACAATATTGTCCAAATGCTTGGTTAATTAACTTCTCAAATCCTTCTGGTATTTTAACAGAAGCATTATTAAATTATACTAATGTTAAAATGGTTGGTTTATGTAATGTTCCTATCAATACAGTTGATAGTATCAGAAGAAGTATGAATTTACCTGATGCATATATTGAATATATTGGTTTAAACCACTTTGCATATATTACTAAGATTGTTGATAATGGTGTTGACTACTTACAACAAGCACTTAAAGAAGGTGTTAGTGGTCCGGCTATGAAGAATATTCCTGCAAGTGGATTTACTAAAGAACAAGTTGCTGCAATCGGTGCGATTCCAACATGTTATTTAGAATACTATTACTTTAAAGATTCTAAATTAGAAAAACTTAAAAAAGCAGAACGCACTCGTGGCGAAACTTGCATGAAAATTGAAGAAGAATTATTAGAAATTTATCAAAATAGTGAACTTCATGTTAAACCTGAACAATTATCAAAACGTGGTGGAGCTCGTTATAGCGAAGTTGCAATTAACCTAGTTAACTCAATTTGGAATGATGTTGGTGATATTCAAGTTGTCAATACTCTTAATAGAGGTGCATTAGATTTCTTAGATGATACTGATGCAGTTGAAGTTTGTGCTTATATCGGCAAAGATGGTCCTAAACCTATTCCTTGCCGTGATATTGATAATGATCATATTAAAGAATATATTAAACAATTAAAAGCTTACGAAAAACATGCGGTAAAAGCTGCAATTTATGGCTCTAAAGAAGAAGCAATGCGTGCTCTTGTTATGAATCCACTTGTTGGAGATTTAGCAACTGCTGAAAAATGCTTTGATGAAATGTTAGAAGCTCATAAAGATTATTTACCTCAATTTAATAAGGAGAACTAATGAAATACATTTTAGGCGTTGATGGTGGTAACACTAAAACCGACTATTTGTTATATGATGTAGAAGGCAATTTTGTTGATGGCTTAAGAAGCGGAACTTGTTCACATGAAGGCTTAAAAGATGGCTTTGAAGGTGCCTATCGTGTTATGAATGAAAGAATCACTGAACTTTTATCTCGTAATGGTTTGACAGTTGAAGATGTTGTTGCTTCTGCGATGGGACTTGCTGGTATTGATTGCCAATACCAAAAAGAACAAATCGATAAAGTAATCGAAAGAATCGGCCTTAAAAATTGTCAAGCTGTTAATGACGGATTCTTAGGAATTAAGGCTGCATCACCGAATGGAACTGGTGCGTGTTCAATTAATGGAACTGGTACAGTTAGTGTTTGCATTAATGAAAAGAACGAATGGAAACAAGTTGGTGGAATTGGCTATGTTGCAGGTGATGAAGGAGGAGGATCTTATCTAGCAAGAACTGTTGTTAGAGTTGTATTCGATTCAATTTATCGCTTTGGTCCTGAAACTGCTTTAAAACAAGATGTTTTTGAGATGTATAATATTAAGGAAGAAAAAGAACTAGCAAGTGCTATTATTACAAAGCGTGTTGATTCTACTTTCTTAATTAAAGCGTTATTCAAAAGAGCAAATGAATATGACTTAGTTGCAATGGATGTTTTGAAAACTGTTGGTGAGAATATGGCTCGCTCAACTGCCGGTGCAATTGTTCAAGTTGAACTTCCAAATCCTACTTATGTTATCTTAGCAGGTTCTGTTTGGGCTAATGCAACAAACAAAATTATGATTGTGTCTTTTATTAAAAAGGTAAATGAATTAACAAATAGAGAGTGTGAGTATATTATTTTAAAAGAACCACCTGTGCTTGGCGCAATTTATTGGGCAATGGAACTTGCAAATAAGAAACAACCATCTAAAGAAGAAAAAGAAAAAATTAAACTTTCTATTCAAGAGTATCAAAGTAAGCAACATTAATTGTTGCTTACTTTTTAATATTTTAATAATTGTGAGCATTTGATTAGACTTTTTGATTAAAATTTAGTAAAATATATAAGGTTGCTTTAATGAGCAATAAAATCAATGTTTTAATAACTTGCCTTTAAAAAATATTTTAAAAAGTGAGCATTTTTTGTGACAGAATTTACAAAAATTGGTATACTATTTAGGCAATGTTGTAATGACATGAAAAATTAGATCTTTGAAAACTGAACATAACAGGTGGAGCAGGATATAATTAAACTTTTTTGAGAGTTTGATCCTGGCTCAGGATTAACGCTGGCGGCATGCCTAATACATGCAAGTCGAACGAGATCTTCGGATCTAGT
>JAZNQD010000066.1:0-24455 GCA_045589955.1 Bacilli bacterium
CAAAAAGCATAAAATAGTAACTTTTATTTATGTGAATATTAAAATTTATGTATTAACGTTTGCTTTTTTAATCTAAAAAAACATATTTAATGATATAATATAAATGGTGATATTATGACATGGCAAGAAGTATTTAACGAGGAAATGGATAAAGAATATTTTAAATATTTACAAGAATATATTGATTTAGAGTATCGTACAAATAAATGTTTTCCTCCAAAAGAAAATATATATAAAGCATTTGAATTAACACCACTTGACAAGGTAAAAGTTGTAATACTTGGACAAGACCCATATCCAACCGAAGGTGTTGCCATGGGACTTGCTTTCTCAGTTAACAAAGAAACAAAAATACCTAAGAGCCTTCATAATATGTTCTTAGAATTAGAAAGCGATTTAGGCTTTGCATACCCAAGTAATGGTGACTTAACTAGTTGGTGTGAAAATGGTATTTTATTATTAAATAGAATACTTACTGTTAGAAAGTCAATGCCTTTATCACATAAGAATAAAGGTTGGGAGCTATTTACCGAAAGAATAATTAAAGAGATAAATAAACAAGATCGTAAGATAGTCTTTATCCTTCTCGGTAATGAAGCGATGAAAATTAAGAAGTATTTAGATAATCCTAAACACTTAATAATTGAAGCGCCGCATCCTTCGCCTTTAAGTGCATATCATGGTTTCTTTGGAAGTAAGATATATTCAAAGACTTGTGATTATTTAAATGAGTCTAAAGATATGTGGAGATTAAAATGATTAGTATTTTAAGTATCATATTAGTATTAATATTCGTTAACAAAAGAAAATGTAAGAAGTTAGAAAATTATGAAAGAATATCGATGTCAAAAAAAGACTTGATTTATCGCATAACTTTCTCCGCTGTGTTTATTGCTTTAGGAGCAGTGCTTAAAACTGTTTCTATTAATACAGGAGAAATGCGATTAGGTTTTTATGAAATACCAGTCTTTTTATCAGGTATGTTGCTTGGACCATTTTATGGTGCACTTGTAGGGATAGGTTCTGACTTTGTCTATTCAATATCATCAGGTTATTCATATTCAGTTATCATGATGTGCTCTGCTTTAATGTGGGGGTTTTTAGGTGGACTTCTTCATAACCGAAAAAATAAATTTCTTGTCACTTTATTAATGTGTTTATTAGCAGGTGTTGTTGCAACAACAATTAATTCAGTTCAATTATATATATATTATGGAATAGGGATGTTTGCTAATTTACCAAATCGTATCATAACTATGTTGGTTAAGTGGCCGATAATAAGTGTTGTTACTTGGATATTAAATGAACGTGTAATTAAGACTGTTATTAAAAAATTCAAAAATAAATACTAAATTATAAATTAATGTTATAATATATAAGTAAATAAAAAGGAGATTTAAAAATGCCATATATTATTGATGTTTATGCACGTGAAGTTTTAGACTCACGTGGGAATCCTACTGTAGAAGTAGAAGTTACTACTGAAAGTGGTGCCTTTGGACGAGCAATTGTTCCAAGTGGTGCTTCAACTGGTGAACACGAAGCAGTTGAACTTAGAGATAATGATAAAAATCGTTATTTAGGTAAAGGTGTTCAAAGAGCAGTTGATAATGTTAATGAAATCATTTCCCCTGAAATTCAAGGTTATGATGTTTCTCAACAAATCTTAATTGATAAGAAGATGTTAGAATTAGATGGAACACCTAACAAATCAAAATTAGGTGCTAATGCAATATTAGCTGTTTCAATGGCTTGTGCTAGAGCTGCAGCTGATTATTATGGTTTACCATTGTATCAATACTTTGGTGGCTTTAATGCTCACCAATTACCAACTCCAATGATGAACATTTTAAATGGTGGTGCTCATGCCGATTGGTGTATTGATATTCAAGAAATCATGATTATGCCTGTTGGCGCACATACATTTAAAGATGCTTTAAGAATGGGTGCAGAAGTATTCCATAGCTTAAAACAAGTTTTAAAATGTAAAGGTTGTAACACAGCAGTTGGTGATGAAGGCGGGTATGCACCTAAATTAAAATCAAATGAAGATGCTTTAAAATCAGTTTTAGAAGCTATCAAAAAAGCTGGTTATGTTGCAGGTAAAGATGTATTCATCGCTATGGACGTTGCATCAAGTGAATTCTATAATCCAGAAACAAAGATGTATGAATTAAAGAGTGAAGGCAAAACATTAGATGCAAATCAAATGGTTGCTTTTTATGAAGAATTATGTGCAAAATATCCAATCATTTCTATTGAAGATGGTTTAGATCAAAATGACTGGGCTGGATGGAAAGTATTAACTGAAAGATTAGGAAAAAAAGTTCAACTTGTAGGTGATGACTTATTTGTAACTAATCCTAAACGTTTAGCAGAAGGAATCAAACAAGGTATTGCCA
Source organism: Bacilli bacterium (assembly GCA_045589955.1). GTDB lineage: Bacteria > Bacillota_I > Bacilli_A > ML615J-28 > CAG-313 > CAJGCS01. The sequence goes on from JAZNQD010000066.1 coordinate 2,403, forward strand.
ATGCTATATTAATTAAAGTTAATCAAATTGGTACATTATCTGAAACATTTGAAGCTGTAGAAATGGCTAAACGTGCTGGATATACTGCAGTAATCTCACACAGAAGTGGTGAATCTGAAGATACTACAATTGCAGATATTGCGGTTGCATTAAATGCAGGTCAAATCAAGACAGGTTCTGCATCACGTACAGATCGTATTGCTAAATACAATCAACTATTAAGAATCGAAGATGAACTTGAAGATGCTGCTTACTATGGCGGGATTAAATCATTTTATAATTTGAACAAGTAAAATCCACGCTGTGGATTTTTCTTGTTTTTAAGCAAACAACCATTGGTTGAGCGATAAATAAACTAATGGTTTAGTAAAAAATTTGAAAATCAACTAATAATCCCTTCAAATCATTCATTTAATATGATTAAATTATATTGTTATTAAACACTATATATAATAAGGAGGAAAAAGTATGGAAAATACATTAGGAAAAAGAATAACAAATTTAAGAAAATTAAAAGGACTTAGACAAGAACAAATTGCAGAAATGCTTCGTGTGAGCCCCCAAGCTGTAAGTAAATGGGAAAATGATTTAACCTGTCCAGATATAAGCATTCTTCCTGAACTTGCTAATATTTTAGATGTATCAATTGATGAACTTTTAACTGGCAAAAAAGAAGAAGCTAAAGTAGTATCAATAGTTCCCGAAGAAAAAAGAAAAGATATGAGTGAGTTAATGCTTCGTATTGTTGTTGAAAGTGTTGATGGAGATAAAGTGAAAGTAAACTTACCAATGGCATTAATTGAAGCTGCAATTAATATGGGAATTGAAATTCCTGAGGTTTCAGGGAAAGTTAATTTGAAGAATATTGATTTTAACAAGATTCTTGAACTTGTTAAAAAAGGCGCAGTTGGTAATTTAGTTGAAGTCGAATCATCAGATGGAGATACGGTAAAGATATTTGTAGAGTAATATGAAGATATCTGTATATTTAGACAATAAAAAAGAGTTAAAGTTGAGTTTATATAACTGGCTTGCTCTTAATAATATTTCTGCTTCCTTTATTTATCGTAAAATAAAAAAAGCTGGAGTTAAAATTAAAAGAAGATCATTCTTTAAATTTGTAAAATTGTGTAAAAAATTTACAAAGACTCATCCAGGTTGGAAAATAGTAGAAGTTGAAAGTGAAGGAAGTAATGTTATAATTGAAATATAAAAAGCAAACGCTATGCGTTTGCTTTCTTTTTACTTTTATTAATATCTTTTGGTTTAGTTTCTTTGTTAAATCTTTTAACCCAATCAGTTAACTTATCTTCAAAGATAAATAATAAAATACCTACAATTAATAAAATAATACTTAATAATTGTGAAGGACTTAACCAATCAATAAATGGTAACTTTCCTCGATTGTCACCTCTTAAGAATTCTAGGAAAAAACGACCAATACCATATGAAACCATATATATCTTTGTTTGATGCTTTTTACATGCAAATAAAACAACAAAGAACAAAATTAATAAGAATAATGCTTCATATAAGTTTGTTGGTAAAACTGTATCATCAATCTTTGGAAATTCTACTCCAAATGGTGGATCTGCAGGAATGCCTGTACAACATCCGGCAAGGAAACAGCCAAGTCTTCCAAAACTATGAGCAATGATTAAACCAGGAATGATGTAGTTAAGGTAGTGAATAAGATTATGGCGTTCATTTCTGAAGATGAACCAGTATGCAATAGCATAAGAAATTAATGCTCCATATAAACCACCTAGGAATGTTATCCCTCCTTGATCAAAGAAACCAATCGGATTATTTTCATCAGGAGATTTTTTGAAAAGCATTCCAAAGAATCCATGTTCTTTTATTAATTCTGGTATTTTACCAAAGAAACCATTATCAATTGCATGCCATAAGCAATCAAAGAATCGAGCTCCAAAATAAAGTCCAAATGCTGCTATTATGCATACAATAAGTAATTTATTTACTTTCTTATTACCAATACCAGTTTTGTCTAGTTTAAATATTGTAAGGGCTATAAATATTGCTCCACCAATCATAATTAATAGTTCTTGTGATGGAATCCCTAATATGCTAGGTATCATATATTACCTCCAATTCTCATTTAATTAATTATAACATAAAAAAGCAACAATTGCAAAAATTATATTAAAAAACAAGTAAATTTTGTTGTTTTATAGTATAATAATAAAAGAGGTGTAGTATGATAGAAATTGCAGAAAGAAAAATTATAGAACTACAAAGAAACATGTTTACGATTAAAGTGATTACAGCTCTTAGTCGTTTTTTAGTAAATGAAGATAAGTACTTAGAACTTGAAGAACGCTTTAAATATATAGAGGAAATGTACTCAAGTCTTGAAAAATATCAAACATTATATGCTTCTACCAATAATATTGAATATAAAAATTATTTTGAAAATAATTTCCATTCTTGTACAGAAGCTATTGAAGAACAAAAAGCAATTCTATATCCAATTTATAGTTTAAATAGCTTAGTCTTTCTAGAAAATATTAAGGCTAATATTCGTGAAGGCTTTTATAACTTTGTGAACAAAGTAATAAACCAATTTAAGAGTAAAGAAGATGTTGCAGAATATATATGCTATCATGGCTCTAAGGATTTAAATGAAATATTAAACTATGTTTTAAATTTTTCAATTTCTTCAAATCTTTATAATATATTTATCCAAGTTAAGGAACAACACATTATTACCTACCAACATAAAGAGTGGATAAGTCTTGGTGCTAAACTTAATGCTGCACTACTTGAGATTAAACAAAAAGGGGAACAAGATTTATTTGTTGATGATTATATATATAAATTATCTGGATATCGATTCTTGTTAACAATATTTGCTTATGATATTTAAAGATATAATTAACAGTTTAATTAAAATATTTAATGAAAATGCCTATTTAAATATTACAATTAATAATGTTTTAAAAAGTCGTGAGGCTACTTATACTGATCATGATAAAAAGCTATATGTCCGTGTTACATCGGGTGTTGTTGAAAATAAAATTTTATTAGACTATATTTTAAGACATTTGATTAGTGGGCAAAGAGTAAAACCTTTTGCCAAGAATGCTCTTCGTGTTGGTGCATATATGATTAGTTTTTTAAATACCCCTAATCATTATGTCGTTAATGAAATTGTTAAAACTATTAAAAAAGAAGATTATCGCGCATCAACCTTTGTTAATGCTATTTTAAGAAAATATATTGATACAGATATATATAACATTAGCATGAATAATATCAATAAACTAGGTGAAGATGAACGATTAAGTATTTTTTATAGTATAGATCTTGATTTAGTAAAATTACTAAAGAAACAATATAAAGATGTAGAGAGTATTTTAAAACCAAGCAGTGTTCATACAAATACATATCGTATTAATACTTTAAAAATTACTTGTGAAGAAGTAGAAACAATATTAAGTAAAGAAAATATCGAATATACTTTAAAAGGAGTTACTTTAATTTCGAAGGAAACACTAATTAACCACTCATTATTTAATGAAGGAAAAATTGTTGCCCAAGATGCATCAAGTATTAAAGTCGCAGAAGTCGCTAATCCAAGAAAGTTTGACAAAGTATTAGATGTTTGTAGTGCACCTGGATCTAAGTCAATGCATTTAGCAGCTCTTATGAATAATACGGGCGAAATCACAAGTTGTGATATATATGAACATAAGTTAAAATTAATTGAAGATAATGCTAAAAAGCTTGGTGTGACAAATATTAAAACAATATTGAGTGACGGGACAATCGCAAAATATGATACATGTTTTGATTTAGTGATTGCTGATGTACCTTGTTCTGGGCTTGGTGTTATAAATCATAAGAGTGATTTAAAATATAACATGACAATTGCTAAAATAAAAGAAATTAATGATCTTCAAAAGAAGATTATTAATAATGTTTGTAATTATGTTAAAGTTGGTGGATCTTTAGTATATAGTACATGTACAATTAATAAAGATGAAAACGAAAACCTAATAAAAGAGTTCTTAAATAAACATAAAGAATTTAAAAAAATAGAAGAACATATTATAGTTCAAAATTCTGAAAAGAATCAAGATGGGTTTTATATTTGTAAATTAGAAAGGATATAATATGAAGAGTATATATAACTATTCATTTAATGAATTAGTAGAATTTTTAGAATCAATTGGCGAAAAGAAGTTCAGAGCAACCCAAATATTTGAATGGTTATATCGCTTCCGCGTTTCTTCATTTGAAGAAATGACAAATCTTTCTTCAAAAACAATTGACAAATTAAAAGAACATTTAGTCATTGATACACTTGAAGTTTCTGAAAAAGAAGTTTCTAAAGATGGAACAACAAAATTTCTATTTAAACTTCAGGACGATAGATATATAGAAACAGTACTTATGCGTCATAATTATGGTAACAGCATTTGCGTTACTAGTCAAGTTGGCTGTAATATGGGATGCGCATTTTGTGCTAGTGGTGAACTTGGGAAAATTCGTAACCTTACTCTATCAGAAATGGTACTACAAGTTTTAATGGTCCAAAAAGAACTTGATAAAGAAAATGCACGTGTTTCAAATATTGTAGTAATGGGGATTGGTGAACCATTTGACAACTATGAAACAGTACTTGATTTTTTAAGAGTTGTTAATTATCCAAAAGGACTAGAAATTGGTGCTCGTCATATTACAGTATCAACTTGTGGTATTGTGCCAAAAATCAAAGAGTTTGCTGAATTCGAACTACAAATTAATTTAGCAATTAGTTTACATGCCCCTAATGATGAACTACGTTCTTCATTAATGAAGATTAATAGAAGATATCAACTAAATGAAGTTATGGAAGCATTAAACTATTACTTCAAGAAGACAAATCGTCGTGTTACTTTTGAATACATCTTATTACAAGGTGTAAATGATAGTGTAGCACATGCAAAGGAATTAGTAAGACTAATTAAAAATACAGATGAAGTTGGTAAATGTTGTTATGTTAATTTAATTCCTTATAATGAAGTTTCAACAAAACCATTTAAACGAACTTCACATGAACAAGCCGAAACATTCTTTAAAGTATTACATGATAATAATATTCAAGCAACTTTAAGAATGGAACATGGATCAGATATCTCAGCAGCATGTGGCCAACTTCGTGCTAAAAAGGAAAGAGCAAAATGGGCAAAGGATTAATCACATGTTTAATAGCTGGTCAGTATACAATATATGACCTTGAAGATAAAACAACATCAATTGCTAAACCGAGGGGAATCTTTAGAATTAAAGGTGTAAACCCTAAAGTTGGAGATTACGTTGAATATAGTAAAAATGCAGGTGATGCAACAATAACAAAAATAGAAAAAAGAACAACTGATCTTGTTCGCCCCGCTATTTGCAATATATCTTTAGCTTTTGTTGTTTTTTCAGTAAAAGAACCGGAATTAAATCTTAACTTACTTGATCGTTTCATTGCGATTTTAGAATTTTATCGTATCACACCAATTCTTGTATTTAATAAATGGGACTTATTAAAAACTGATAATGAGATAAATGAAGTAACAAAAGTAATTGATTATTATAAACACATTGGCTACACAACTATTGTGACAAGTGCAAAAGATAATTTATTAAATGAATTATCAAATCATATATCAAATAACATTAGTGTAATTACTGGACAAAGTGGTGTTGGTAAAAGTAGTCTTTTGAATATAATTGACCCTGAATTAGAAATTAAGACTAATGATATATCTAAAGCCTTAAATCGTGGAAAACACACAACAAGACATGTTGAACTATTACCAATTAATAATGGATGGGTTGCGGATACTCCAGGATTTGGGACAATGGAATTTATTGATATGAATGAAGTTGATATTTCTCATAGTTTTATTGAATTCTTTGAACAAAGCTCAGCTTGTAAATATAATGGTTGCTTACATATAAATGAACCTCATTGTAAAATAAAAGAATTAGTGGCTAATAATGAAATATTAAAAAGTAGATATGAAAATTATCTTCAGTTTATAGAGGAAGTAAAAAATAAAAGGAAGTGGTAGTATGTTAATCTCACCTTCAATCTTAAGTGTTTACCAAAGCAACTTAGATTATGCTTTAAATGAGCTAAGCAAGGCTAAAGTAGATATGTTACATTTAGATGTAATGGATAATAAGTTTGTTCCTAATAAAACTTTTGATCATACATTTGTAAAAAAGATGAAAGAAAAAACAAACTTTATCTTAGATACACATTTAATGATTGAGCATCCAGAGCTTTACTATAAAGAGTATATTGATGCTGGTACCGATTATCTTACATTTCATGTTGAAGCAACAGCTAATCCTAGTAAACTAATTGATTTGATTCATAATGAAAATGTTAAGGCGGGTGCCTCAATTAAACCACGAACACCAGTTGATGCCATTATTCCGTTACTTGAAAAAATTGATCTTGTTTTGGTGATGAGTGTTGAACCAGGTTTTGGAGGACAAAAGTTTATTCCTAGTGCGCTTGATAAAATTAAACAACTGTCACAAATAAAAAAAGAAAAGAACTTGTCTTTTCTAATTGAAGTTGATGGAGGAATAAATGAAGATAATGCTCATCTTGTAAAAGAAGCAGGATGTGATGCTATTGTGGTTGGTTCATATCTTATGAATAGTGAATCGATAGTTGATACATATATAAAACTAAAAAAAGTTTAAAGCAAAATAAAAAGCAGCTTCTGCAGCTGCTTATTTTTTTATGCGCGTTCGATAGTTCCGTTTTTAATACCAGTACGTAATGCACGTGTAGAAACATATACTCTAATAACACGACCATTTTCATCTTTAATACGAACTTTTTGTAAGTTTGCTTTCCAAGTACGACGTGTAGCTTGTAAAGAGTGAGAACGATTATTACCAGATTTTGAACCAACGCCAGTTATATAACATTTACGAGCCATGATTTAATCCTCCTTTGATATTTAACCTTTAGTATTATACCATATTTATGCTTCATTTGCAAGTGATAAGTCTTTTAAGTTCTAGGCCATTTGAGCCAAAATTAATTTACTTGCATTTTGCGAATAGATATGGTAAAATAATAAAAGAGTAAGTTGATAAGTATGCAAACTTATTTTTACTCGTAATAAAATTGTTTATAACCTATATCAAAGGAGAAATATTTATGTCAAAAAACAAAATGGATGGCCAACTTTTTAGAGAAATTCTTATTAGTGGTGCTGCAAATCTAGCTCTTAACTATAAAAAAGTTGATGCTTTAAATGTATTCCCAGTTCCAGATGGAGACACAGGAACAAATATGAGAATGACAATTGAAGCAGGTGCTGCCGAAGTTAAAAATGTTACTGAAACATCAATTTACGATGTTGCTAAAAAAGCTTCTCGTGGGATGTTAATGGGTGCTCGTGGAAATTCAGGTGTTATCTTATCTCAATTATTCCGTGGTTTATATAAAGGTTTAGCTGGGCATAATGCAGTTAATGCTGTCGAATTAGGGGTTGCATTCAAATCTGCAGTTACTCAAGCTTATGGTGCTGTATTAAAACCACAAGAAGGTACTATTCTAACAGTTGCTCGCGAATCTGTTGAATATGTTAATAAAATGGTTACAGAAAATACTTCATTTGTTGAATTTTTTGAATTCTTAATGGAAGAAGGTAATCGTTCATTACAACGTACTCCTGAGTTGCTTCCTGTTTTAAAAGATGCTGGTGTAGTTGATAGTGGTGCAGTTGGCTATTTATGTGTTATCGAAGGTATGTTAAAGGCATTACAAGGCGAACCTATTGAAGCTTCAGCTATTTTAGAAAGTACACATGTTAGTGTAAGTAGAACTTTCAATGCTCATAGTACACTTGAATATGGCTATTGTACTGAGTTTATTTTACAATTACAATATTCTAAAGTTGATATCGCTAACTTTGATATCAAAGTTATCACTGATTTCTTAGAAACATTAGGTGATAGTATTGTTGCTATTAAAGATGAAGACATTGTTAAAGTTCATGTACATACAAAAACACCTGGTGTTGTATTATCAACTTGTCAACAATATGGTGAATTCGTTACATTAAAGATTGAAAATATGTCAGTTCAACATAGTGAAATGGCTGTTTCAGATGAAGAATGTAATTGTGATGAATGTGTTGAAATGCGTAAACAACAAGCTCCTAAGAAATTTGGTGTAGTTTGTGTTGCATCAGGCGAAGGTTTAGTAGAAATTTTTAAACAAATGGGTGCTGACTATGTTGTTGAAGGTGGTCAAAGTATGAACCCTGCTGCTGAAGACTTCGTTAAAGGATTTGATAGTTTAAATGCTGAAAACATTATCGTTTTCCCTAATAATAGTAATATCGTATTAACTGCGGAACAAGCGGCTAAGTACTATAAAGATGCTAACGTTTATGTTGTTAAATCAAAAACATTAGCTCAAGGATATTCTGCATTAACAATGCTTGATTTATCAAGTGGAGATATTAATACTATTATTGAAGAATTACAAAATGTTATTTCTAATGTAACAACTGGTTTAATTACTTATTCAATCAGAGACGCAGAAATTGATGGAATCAATATTAAAAAAGATGACTATATTGGAATTTGTAATGGCTCAATGAAAGTGTCTGTTGCTGATCGTCTTGAAGCTACTAAACAATTAATTGCTCAAACTGATATAGCAGAAAAAGATATTATTACAATCATTTATGGTAAAGATGTTGATGAAGCTGAACTAGAATTATTAGAACAACATCTAAACGAAACTTACCCTGAAGTAGAAGTTGACACAATAAATGGTGGACAAAACGTTTATAGTTATATTTTATCAATTGAATAAAATTTAAACTATCAATAGAAAGTCTAAATTTTTTAGGCTTTCTTTTTATAAACTAGAGAAAGGAAGGGAAATAATATGTTTGAAAAATATGATTTAGATAAAGAAGAATATATATTGACTCGTTATCAAAATATATTAAAGAAACAAGGTATTACTACTGTGGAAGATATATTATTTAACTTCCCAACAAAATATGAAGATTATAATGTGTCTTCAATTGAAGATGCTAAAGTGGATGAACATATTGTTTTAGAAGGAACAGTAATAACAAAATTAACTGTAAATCATCTAAAGAATAAATTATCTGCCGTTGTTTTCCAAATGGAAGTCGAGGGAAAGAAAATTCGCTGTACAATTTTTAATCGCTCATATTTAAAAAATAAAATTAATTATGGAAGTGTGATTAGAGTTCAAGGAAAGTTCTTCCAAAATATGTATAATTTCACTGTAAGCAATTTAATTATTTTAGATGAGTTTAATCGTGATATAATTCCTAATTACAATGTAAAGGATATTACAGATTCTAAGTATATTGAAATTGTTGAAAAAACATATCGTCGTTATAAAAATCGTATTACGGAAACACTACCAATTGAATACTTACAAAAGCATAATTTATTAAGTATGCAAGATACTGTTAAGACTTTACATTTTGGTGATAAGATGGAAGATATTTCGCGTGCAATAGAACGTGTAAAATATGAAGAATTATTAAAATATCAAATATCAATGAAATATTTACACTATATGCGACAACAAGTAGAAAGTTGTTTTGAAATTCATCCCAAAATGGAAATGCTTGAAAAGTTTTGGGCAACCCTTCCTTATGAACTGACAGTTGATCAAAAGAAAGTAATCAAAGATATAATCAAGGATTTAAATGCCAAATATGCAATGAATCGTTTGTTACAAGGGGAAGTAGGTAGTGGTAAAACTGTTGTTGCAGTAAGTGCAATCTTAGCTGTAGTATCTGATGGCTATCAAGCAGCGCTTATGTGCCCAACAGAAATATTGTCTTTACAACATTATGAAACAATCAAACAAATGCTTTCATGCTTTCCAGAAATTAATATTGCTGTTTTAACAGGTTCAACAAAATCTGCTGAAAGACGTGCGATTATGGAAGGCTTAAAGCAAGGTACAATTCACATTGCAATTGGAACACATGCACTATTCCAAAAAGATGTTGAATATAATGCATTAGGTATTGCTATTGCCGATGAAGAACATCGCTTTGGGGTAAGACAAAGAGTATTAATTAGAAATAAAGGTATGGATGTGAATTACTTAAAAATGAGTGCTACACCAATTCCAAGAACTCTTGCAATTTCTGCATATGGTGATACTGATATTTCCATTATTAAGTCTATGCCCGCAAATCGTAAACAAGTTATTACTAAGTATGTTCAAGAAGGCGAAAAAAAGGCTGTTATTGAACATATGAAAGAAGAACTTAAAAACGGCCACCAAATATACGTTGTAACTCCTTTAATTGCAGAATCAGAAGTATTAGATACTGCTAATGCAACAGAAATATATGAAAATATGAAACGCTACTTTGATGGTATTACTAATGTTGGTTTAATTCATGGGCGCTTAAAAACTGAGGAAAAAGAAGAAATTATGGCTAAATTTCTTGCTAATGAAATTGGCATTTTGGTTGCAACATCAGTAATCGAAGTTGGAGTAAATGTTGTTAATGCAACAACCATTGTTATTCTTGGGGCAGAACGCTTTGGCGTTGCAACATTACACCAATTAAGAGGACGTGTTATGCGTTCTGATGCTGTACCATATTGTTTTTTCATTTCTGATAAGAAAACAGAAAACAGTGAAAATCGCCTAAAGATGGTCGAATCAACCACAGATGGATTTGCTCTTGCAGAGTATGACCTTATCCATCGTGGCCCGGGCGAATTTTTTGGAGAAAAGCAATCAGGTTCTTTAAACTTTAAATATAGTGATATTCGTAAAGATTCTGACTTACTTGACTTAGCTAATCAAGATTCAGAAGAGATAATTTTAAAAGAAGAATTCTTTAATAGTGAAGAATATGAACTATTAAGAGTTCATGCAGATAATAATTACAAAAAGAAGATTAGTCAAATAGACTAGGAGGTACATATTATGCGTCGTTATGAATCAGTAAATACTGATGCGTTAATGGAATTATTAGCAAAATATGATATTAAATTAAAAGAGACAAAACATTATCGTTTGGCTTTAACTCACTCATCTTATGCTAATGAACATAACCTAGTTAGTAACGAAAGAATAGAGTTTTTAGGTGATGCTATTTTAGGTTTATTAGTTGCAGAATATATATATACAAATTTTGAAAATATGCATGAAGGAACAATGAGTAAGTTGCGTGCAACATATGTATGCGAAGATGCTAATGCTAAATATGCTCGTGCAATCGGTATTGATCAGTTGTTACTACTAGGTCGTGGTGAAGAAGCTACTGGCGGTAGAAGTCGTAATGCTATTTTATCAGATGCCTTTGAATCATTTTTAGGAGCTGTTTATTTATCAACAGGAATCAAAGATGTAAAGAAAATTCTTGAAAAAGAGGTTTTTCCATTAATCTTAGCTCGTGATGAAAAACCATTTATTGACTATAAAAGTCGTTTACAAGAATATGTTCAAGCAGAAAAGCGTAGTGATTTAAATTATGTTGTTGATGATGTTGATGGTCCTCCTCATAAAAGAGTATTTACAATGAGTGTTACTCTAGATGGTATTCGTCTTGGAACTGGCAAGGGAAGTACTAAAAAAGATGCAAGCCAAGAAGCAGCACGAATTGCTCTTGAAAAGATGGCTGTTATAGATTAAGGAGATTATATGAATAATATTGGTAAATTAATAAAATCGAAAACAATATCATTTAATGAAACATTAATTAAGAATTATGTGAAATTAAATCTTAATGAAATTGAAGCTATGATACTGATGGTACTATATAATCAACAAGATGAAGGTAATTCGTATTTATCAATTAAACAACTTAAGAATAAAGTTTCAATCAGTGAAGAAGATCTGTCAAACTATGTAATGCTGTTAGTTCAAAAGGGAATGATTGAAATATTAATTGACGAAGAAGGAAAAGAAACATTTAATCTCAATCAAATATATGATAAACTTGGTGATATTTTAAGTAATAATAGAATTGATGAATTAGATAAAACAGTTTATGTAACAGAAATTATCAACTTTATTGAAAAAATCTATGTTAAACCACTAACTTCTTCAGATTTATTAATCGTAAATGAATGGGTGGATAATAATTATGATTTTGAAGATATTAAAAATGCTGTTTTACAAAGCACACATGTTAAGAAACAATCTTTAAAATATGTTGAGGCTATCTTAGTTAACAAACAAAATACTAAAAGAACAACTGCTGAAGCTGATCCAAAAATTAGAGAATTAATTGAAAGTATTTATGTTAAAAAAAGATAATCGAACAGAGCGGATTTTAAAACAAATTTATAAGATGTTTCCTAATGCTTGTTGCGAACTGAATTACACAAATATTTTTGAACTCAGCATCGCAACAATTCTTAGTGCTCAGACAACCGATAAATCAGTTAATAGAGTAACACCAGAATTGTTTAGTAAATACCCGACTCCGTCTAAACTTGCAAGTGCAAATGAAGTAGATGTGTTAAACATTATTAAATCATTAGGACTTTCTAAAACAAAGTCAAAAAACATTATTGCTTTTGCCAAAAAGTTAGTTGAAGAGTATGATGGTGTTGTTCCAAAAGATTTTGAAAAACTTCAAACCTTTCCCGGCGTTGGTCGTAAAACTGCTAATGTTATTTTGACAGAAGGATATAAAGTTCCTAGGATTCCGGTTGATACTCATGTAGAGAGAGTTTCAAAAAGACTAGGACTTGTTGAAGAATATGATTCTGTTCTTGTTACAGAACTAAAGTTGATGGAACAAATTGAATCACCTAATTGGCACTTATCTCACCATCTGTTATTATTCTTTGGACGTTATCATTGCTTTTCGAAAAGACCTAACTGTGAAAATTGTCCTTTAAAAAATGAATGTACTTACAAAAACCCCCTTAAATAGACAAAACGATTTGCTATACTATTTAAGGAGGTTTTTTATGTTAGTTAAAATATTTGATGAAGAACATGAAAAAGACTTAGAACTTGTTGTTAATGATTTTTTACTTCGAAACAAACATTTGGAGATTGTTGATATAAAGTATCAAATCGGAGTAACATATGATCAAAGGGAACAAATTTTTTGTTATTCATGTATGATAATATATAAAAACTCTATAGAATAATCTATAGAGTTTTTAAATTATATTTTGTAATTATACTTTCATCAGGATCAATATAAATTGTCTTATTGTTCGTATAAATAACGTTATAACCTTGATGCTTTGGAATTTTCTTCAAGTTCTTAATTTTCGTATAGTTTACGGGAACACTACTAGATTTAGTAAATTTCGAAAAGTAAGAAGCGATATTGCTTGCAAGTCTAATTTCTTCCTCACTAGGAATATAATTCTCATCATTATCAGGAACGAATAAAACAACATGAGCACCAGGTGCATCTTTGACATGAAACCAAATATCATTTTTCCTTGCAACTTTGTGAATTAAATATTCGTTTTGAATATTATTTTTCCCTATTAAAATATATGAATTTTCTAATTGGATTTTGCTAAGAACAATCTTTTTAGGCTTGTTTCTTTTCTTTTCGTTTTTTCTTTTTAAATAATTATTAGATATTAAATCATCCTTTATTTCTTCTAAATCATTGTTGTTTGCGTAATTTAATTGTTCAATCACTTCTTCTAAATATGCAATTTCATCATAAGTAATGTCCAATTGCTCTTTAATTTTGAAAATGGCAGTTGATGCTTTTTTACCCTTTTTAAAAATCTTTTTCAAGTTTTCACTAGGGGAAAGAAGTGGATCTAAATTGATAATTACATCTTTATATTCCTTTATAAAATCATAAACAACAACTTCTTTCATCCCCTGCTTGACTAAAAATAGATTTGATTGCAATAGTATTCCAAGGTGATTATAGACTAAATTTTCGTTTGCATTTGCAAGATCTTGTTCTAAATTCCCAATCTTTTGTTTCTTATTTGAAAGGCTTCTTTTTAAATGTTTAACAAGATTGCTAACTTGATAATTTGAAATAATTGGGCTTGTTTCGTTTGTCTTTTCGAGTAATTCGGATAAGGAACCAAATGTTTCTTCTTTTACGAAATCGAGTGTGCTTAACTTAGTGAAGTAGAAATCTGTTTTTTTCTCAAGCGTATATAAAGTAGGAAAAATTCGCTGATTAAGGAATGACTTAACATCTGTGATTTGTCTTTCTTTAAGCTCGTTTAAAAATATTTTTGCGCAACCTTCAAGGTTTGAATAATCGCTATTGCCTATATTTTCGACTAAAAAAGGATTTAAAAAACCGGTTTGTACAGGAAATACGTACTGTGCTTTCGGAATGATTGTTCTTGTATTTGTATCTGACGGGACGAATTTTCTAATTGCGTCAATAATTTGGTAGTTTTCATTAGCTAAAATAATATTACTGTTTCGTCCCATTAATTCAAAAATTATTCTAAATGTTTTACTATCACCTAGTTCGTTTGAAGCATCAATAATAATTTCTAGAATACGGTCATTGTTATATTGCTTAAACTCTTTAACGATTCCACGATCAATATATTTTCGTAACAACATTGTAAAGTTTAAAGGTGTGTCTGGATTAGTATGTTTTTTTGTTGTGATATATATCTTGGGTTTATCAAGATTACATGACAAATACAATTCTTTTGACACAATTAAACCAGTACTATTTTTTCCTCTTGCTTGAATTAATATTTCATTGAAAGAAGGTTGGTAGATTTTATTTATTTTAAAACCGCTCATTTCTTCATTTAATTCTTTGGATAAAAAATGAAGAAATAATCCGTCAAGGGGCATATATCTTCCTCCTTTACTAAAAACTTAGTTAATTTATTCTATCATAAAATTAATAAATTAACTAAATAATTGATAAAATATTCAATAAATGTTAAAATAAAGGAAAATACTAGGAGTTGGACGATGAAAATTAATAGAAGAGGATTATTAATAGTTATATCTGGACCTTCAGGGGTTGGGAAAGGTACAGTAAGAAAAGCGTTATTTGAAAGAGCAGACCATGATTTGGTTTATTCTATTTCAATGACTACTAGGGCCCCACGAGCTGGTGAAACAAATGGCGTCGAATATCACTTTGTAACCAAAGAAGATTTTTTAAATCAAATTAAAAATGGTAATCTATTAGAGTATGCTGAATTCTGTGATAATTACTATGGTACACCACTTGATAAGGTGAATGAACAATTAGAATTGGGTCAAGAAGTTGTTTTAGAAATTGAAGTTCAAGGTGCCATGCAAGTAAAAGAAAAAATGCCTGATGGAGTATACATTTTTATTGCTCCCCCTAGCATGAAAGCATTAGAAGAAAGACTTGTAAATCGCGGTACTGAAGATAAAAAACTAATTCAAAAACGTCTTCAAAAAGCGCGTAATGAAATCAAAGTAGCTTCTGAATATGGATACATCGTTGTTAATGATACTGTAGAAAATGCTGCTGACAGAATAATGGCTATTATTAGAGCAGAACACGCACGTACAGAACGTGTCTTAGATGAGTATAAAAAATTAATGGAGGAATAATCACATGAATGATTCAAAAACAAAGGTAGGTATGAGATACCCTTCAATTGACCAATTAGCTTCTAAAACTACTTCTAAATATAAACTTGTTATCGCTGTTGCAAAAAGAGCAAGAGAAATTGAAGAAACTAATAAAGTTTATTTAGAAAACACAAGCAATAAAAAAGCAATCGGTATTGCTTTAGAAGAAGTTCAGGCTGACAAAATTATTATAAAAGATTAATTTGAAATGATTCCAAAGTGATTGATATTACCAATGTAATAATATTACTTTAGAATCATTTTCATTATAAAGAGGTAAATATGTTTGAAACTAAAAAACAAGTCTATTTTGAAATAAGAAAAAAATTAAAAGCATACGAATATGCATTAACAATTATTAGTTGGGATACAGAAACTGAAGCACCGGTTCAATCTTTTGATAAAAGAGGAGACGTTATTGGTGTAATTTCAGAAATGTACAATGATTTAGTATTTGGCAAAGATTATATCGACTCTGTTAATTATTTGTCTGAACATCTTAATGAATGCGATGAATTATTAAAAAGAGAAATAATTCGTGTTAAAAAAGATCTGGATATCACATTAAAGTTACCAAAAGAACTACTTGTAGAGATGTCGGTAGTAACATCAAAAGCCGGACCTGCATGGGCCGAGGCAAAGAATAACAATGATTTTAGCTTATTTGAACCATATCTAACTAAAATAGTTGAATTACAAAGAGAGTCAATTAAATATTTAGAAACAGATGAACTAAAGGGATATGATGTCTTACTTGATCAATACGAAGAAGGAATGACTAAAGAAAAGTATGATGAGTTCTTTGGTTTGTTAAAAGAACAACTAGTTCCACTTATCAAACAAATCAACAACACTAAATATGCATATAATGATGATTTTGCAAAAAAGATTTATCCAGTTGACAAACAAAAAGAATATGCTAAGTATCTTGCAAAGGTAATGTGCTTTGATTACTCAAGAGGTTTAGATAAAGAAAGTGAACATCCTTTTACTACTGGAACTTCGCGTCTAGATGTTCGAGTTACAAATCATTATTATGAAGACTTATTCACTTCTAGCATTTTCTCAATGATTCATGAACTTGGTCATGCAACATTTGAACAACAAGTTAGCGAAAGATTTGATGACACTAACTTAGAAGGATGTAGTGCAATGGCACTTCATGAATCTCAATCAAGGTTTTATGAAAATATTATTGGTAGAAGTTATGCATTTTGGACAAAACATTTCCCTAAATTAAAAGAAACTTTTAAAGAACAATTAGAAAATGTTTCTTTAGAAGAATTCTATCATCTGATCAATAAAGCAGAATGCTCATTAATTAGAACCGAAGCAGATGAATTAACATATCCATTACACATCATGATTCGTTATGACTTAGAACAAGCTTTGTTATCAGGCGAAATTGAGGTTAAGGATTTGCCAATGCACTGGAATAACGCCTATAAAAATTATCTAGGCATTGATGTCCCAAGCGATAAAGAAGGAGTCTTGCAAGATGTTCACTGGGCAGGCGGCTCTTTTGGATATTTTCCTACATATGCTTTAGGAAGTGCTTACTCGGCACAATTCTTACATGCGATGCAAAAAGAAATTGATATTGATGAAGCTTTTGCAAACGATGACTTATCTGTTATTAATGCATGGTTAAAAGAAAATGTTCATCAATATGGAAATTTCAAAAAACCAGAAGATATTCTAAAAGATGCTACTGGTGAAAAGTTTAACCCCCGATATTACATTGAATACTTATTAAATAAATATCGTAAACTATATAATTTATAAAATATAAAAAGTTAGAGTTTTGAAGAGCATATGCTTTGCAAAATTCTAACTTTTTTTGTATAATATCTAAGGCTAGTTTTGGCGTACCGTCAAAACAATAATTTTTAGAGATTTGATACACCCGGAACTGTGTTAATCTCGCCGAATGATAATGAAAGGAGAACTCATTAATGCCTACAATTAATCAATTATTACGTAACTCTCGTGAAGATAAAGTAAGAAAATCTAAATCTCCACACTTAGGTATTGGTTATAACAGTTTAAAGAAAGTACAAACAAGTATTAACTGCCCTCAAAAGAAAGGCGTATGTACACGTGTTAGTACAATGACACCTAAGAAACCAAACTCAGCTATTCGTAAGATGGCCCGTGTTCGTTTAAGTAATGGTATTGAAGTTACTGCTTACATCCCAGGTGTTGGACATAAACTTCAAGAACACAGTGTTGTATTAATTCGTGGTGGTCGTATTAAAGACTTACCAGGGGTACGTTACCATATTATCAGAGGTACTATGGATACTACAGGCGTTGAAAACCGTAAACAAGCTCGCTCTAAATATGGTGCAAAACGTCAAAAATCTGCTAAAAAATAATTAGCATAAACTAACAAAAAATTCAGAAAATAAATATACATCGAAATTGATGTTTGAAAGGAGGAACAAGCATGCCTCGTAAAGGACATGTCACTAAAAGAAATGTATTACCAGATCCAATTTATGGTTCAGTAATGGTTACTAGATTAATCAACAGTGTTATGTTGGATGGTAAAAAAGGTGTGGCACAACAAATTATTTATGGTGCATTCGAAAGAGTTGGAAAAGTAACTGGTCGTGATCCACTAGAAGTTTATAAACAAGCTTTAGATAATATTATGCCACAATTAGAAGTACGCTCTCGCCGTGTTGGTGGAGCTAACTATCAAGTTCCTGTAGAAGTTAGAGAAGCAAGACGTTATACACTAGGGCTTAGATGGTTAACAAATTATGCGCGTCTTCGTCATGAAAAAACAATGGAAGAACGCTTAGCAAAAGAAATTATGGATGCTGCTAATGGTTTAGGTGCTGCAGTTAAGAAACGTGAAGATACTCACCGTATGGCTGAAGCTAATAAAGCATTTGCTCATTATCAATGGTAATAGAAAGGGAAAGAAATTATGCCTAGAGAAATACCACTCCTTAATACGCGTAATATCGGTATCATGGCTCACATCGATGCTGGTAAGACAACATTTACGGAAAGAGTTCTATACCACACTGGTAAAATTCACAAAATTGGGGAAACTCATGATGGTGCTGCTACCATGGACTGGATGGAACAAGAACAAGAACGAGGAATTACAATTACATCAGCTGCCACTACTGCATTCTGGCGCGGACATAAAATTAACATTATAGATACTCCAGGACACGTAGACTTTACAGTTGAAGTTAGTAGATCATTAAGGGTTCTAGACGGAGCGGTTACAGTTCTAGACGCTCAAGCAGGGGTTGAGCCTCAAACTGAAACAGTTTGGAGACAAGCTACTGACTACTTAGTTCCTAGACTTGTATTCGTTAATAAAATGGATAAAATGGGTGCTGATTTTAAATTCAGTAGCGAATCATTAGAAAAACGCTTAGGCGCTAATGCTCACCCGATTCAATTACCGATAGGTGCAGAATCTAATTTTAGAGGTATCGTTGACTTAGTTACTATGGAAGCATTCTTATATGATGAAAATCATAAAGACGAAGAAGGAAAAGTAATTCCTATTCCAGAAGACTTAAAAGATGATGCAGAATTATATCGTGATTCTTTAATTAATGCAGTTGCAGATTTTGATGAAGAATTAATGATGGCTTACTTAGAAGGTGAAGAAATCACAGTTGAAATGTTAAAACGTGCTATTCGTACTGCAACATTATCAGTTCAATTCTTCCCAATTTTATGTGGTACAGCATTTAAAAATAAAGGTGTTAAGAAAGTATTAGATGCAGTAATTGATTACTTACCATCTCCAGTTGAAGTGCAAGCTATAAAAGCAATCGGAGAAGATGATGAAGAATTAATTATTGAATCAGATGATGATGCTCCATTTGCAGCTTTAGCATTTAAAGTTATGACTGACCCATATGTTGGTAAATTAACTTTCTTCCGTGTTTATTCTGGTACAGTTCAATCTGGTTCTTATGTTTACAACGCAACAAAAGGCAAAAAGGAAAGAATTGGTCGTATTCTTCAAATGCATGCTAACAACCGTAATGAAATTACTGAAGTTAATGCAGGTGATATTGCTGCCGCAGTTGGTTTAAAAGACACTACTACTGGTGATTCATTAACAGATTTAAAACGCCCTGTTATTTTAGAATCAATGGTATTCCCAGAACCAGTTATTAATGTTGCTATTGAACCAAAAACAAAGAATGACGAAGCAAAAATGAGTGTTGCTCTTCAAAAATTAGCTGAAGAAGACCCAACATTCAGAACTTATACAGACGAAGAAACTGGTCAAACAATTATTGCTGGTATGGGTGAATTACACTTAGAAATCATTGTTGACCGTATGAAGAGAGAATTTAGAGTTGAATGTAACGTTGGTAGACCACAAGTATCTTACCGTGAAACAATTAGCCAACCTGCTAAAGTTGAAGGTAAATTTGTACGTCAATCAGGTGGTCATGGTCAATATGGTCACTGCGTAGTTACATTTGAACCAAACCCTAATAAAGGCTTTGAATTCTCAAATGAAATTGTTGGTGGTGTTGTTCCAAAAGAATATATCCCTGCAATTCAAAAAGGTATTGAAAATGCTATGAAAAATGGTAACCTTGCTGGTTTCCAAACAATTGATATTAAAGCTAGACTTGTATTCGGTTCATACCATGAAGTTGACTCAAGTGCAGTTGCGTTCGAAGTAGCTGGTGGTTTAGCATTTAAAGAAACTGCTAAAGCATGTCGTCCAGTATTACTTGAACCATTAATGTTAGTTGAAGTAATCGTAGCTGAAGAATATGTAGGTGCAGTTATTGGTGATATCAACAGCCGTCGTGGCCGTATCGAAGGTACAGAATTAAGAGGTCGTGACCAAGTTGTTAGAGCTTTCGTACCACTTTCAGAAATGTTTGGTTATGCAACTGCTCTACGTTCTAATACACAAGGTCGTGGTAACTATGTAATGCAATTTGACCATTACGAAGAATGTCCACGTAGTGTAACAGAAGAAATCTTAAAGAAACGTAATGCGTAATAAGTATACGTTTTACTTGCAAAAATAATAAAATTATTATAAAATATATATGTAATATTTAAAATTTGAAAGGAATTTAAACAAAATGGCAAAGGAAAAATTTATACGTACAAAACCCCATGTAAACATTGGTACAATTGGCCACGTTGACCATGGTAAAACAACTTTAACATCTGCTATTACAACAGTTTTAGCACAAAGAGGTTTATCTAAGAAAATGGATTACTCTCAAATCGATGGTGCTCCAGAAGAAAGACAACGTGGTATTACAATCAATACTTGTCACGTTGAATACGAAACTGAAACTCGTCACTATGCACACGTTGACTGCCCAGGACACGCTGACTATGTTAAAAATATGATCACTGGTGCTGCACAAATGGACGGTGCTATCTTAGTTATTGCTGCTACAGATGGTCCTATGGCTCAAACTCGTGAACACATCTTATTAAGCCGTCAAGTAGGTGTTCCTCGCTTAATCGTATTCTTAAATAAATGTGATATGGTTGATGATGAAGAATTATTAGAATTAGTAGAAATGGAAGTTCGTGACTTATTAAGCGAATATGGCTTCCCTGGTGATGATACTCCAATCATCCGTGGTTCTGCTTTAAAAGCTTTAGAAGGCGATCCTAAATATGAACAAGCAGTTATGGAATTAATGAACACTGTTGATGAATACATTCCAGAACCTGTTCGTGAAACTGACAAACCATTCTTAATGCCAGTTGAAGACGTATTCTCAATCACTGGTCGTGGTACTGTTGCTACTGGTAGAGTAGAACGTGGTACTGTAAGAGTTGGTGATACTATTGAAATTATCGGTATCAAAGAAACTCGTTCATCAGTTGTTACTGGTGTTGAAATGTTCCGTAAATTATTAGACCAAGCTGAAGCTGGTGACAACATTGGTGTATTATTACGTGGTGTTGCACGTGATGAAATCGAACGTGGTCAAGTATTAGCTAAACCTAAATCAGTTCAATCTCACTCTGAATTTAATGCAGAAGTTTACGTATTAAGTAAAGAAGAAGGTGGACGTCATACAGCATTCTTCTCTAACTATCGTCCTCAATTCTATTTCCGTACTACTGACGTAACTGGTGTTATCACTTTACCAGAAGGTACTGAAATGGTTATGCCTGGTGACAACACTCAAATGCGTGTATCTTTAATTCACCCAATCGCTGTTGAAAAAGGTACTAAGTTCTCTATCCGTGAAGGTGGTAGAACAGTTGGTGCTGGTTCAGTTTCTGAATTAATCAACTAATAAAAAAAATAAGTAGATAGAATTTAAATTCTATCTACTCTTTTTGGCCCTGTGAATTAGTTTAGGGTTCAAGCAATTACACCTGTGAATTAGTTTAGGGTTTTAAAACCTGTGAAAAACTTTAGGGTCAAAAAATCCGACTAGAAATAGTCGGATTTTCTTTGCAAAAACACACAATAAATGATATAA
>JAZNQD010000067.1:0-47737 GCA_045589955.1 Bacilli bacterium
AATGACGACCATCATGAAATCTGATTATTACCCATTGCCAGAGATTTTTCCATGGATATCTACTTTGTTTGTAAGTGAAGATTACCGTGGCAACAGAATCAGCGGAAAACTTATCGATTTTGCCAATCAATATGCCAAAAGCATTGGCTTCGATAAGACCTATATCCCAACAGAATTCATTGGGTTGTATGAAAAATATGGCTATTGCTATGTAAAAGACATAGTAAACTACGGAAATGGAATTGACCGTTTGTATGTCAGAGAAATAAAATAGACTATTCATTAAATTCCTATTTATAGAGCAATAAAATTAATACACGAGGTGCAATAACACAACGAACAAGGCCCGATTCTAATCAGGTCTTTCTTAATACTTACATAATTTTTTATGAAACGTTATATAATAATGTTAAGCCAATATAAAAATAACCTTAATTAATTGACTATTCCCTTATTTTGTGATATAATTTAAGGGAATAGTTTGGAGGTTAAGCTTATGAGAACTTTTAATTACTCTAAAATTAAAGATGAAAAATGGGATTCTGAAATACTTTCTTTAATTGCTGCAATATATAAAGAAGCAGGAAAACAAGAAATGTATTTAAAACAAAGACCTGAACAATTAGAAAAACTTGTTGAAATAGCTAAAATCCAAAGTACTGAAGCATCAAATGCAATTGAAGGTATTGTAACTACTAATACAAGAATAAAACAACTAGTTACTGAAAAGACAACTCCAAAGAACAGAAATGAACAAGAAATAGCAGGATATAGAGATGTACTAAATATTATTCATGAAAGTTTCGATACAATCCCTATTATAAAGAATTATATTTTACAACTACATAAAATATTATATAGTCATATGAATAACCCTATTGCAGGAAAAACTAAAACTGTTCAAAACTATATTAGTACTACATATCCAGATGGACATGTAGAAACTTTATTTACACCACTTAATCCTACTGATACACCTATTGTACTGGAGAATATTTGCAATGAATATAACAGAATAATTGGAAATATGGAAGTAGAGCCGTTAATTGCTATTCCAACATTTATTCATGATTTTTTGTGTATTCATCCATTTAATGATGGAAATGGCAGAATGAGTAGATTACTTACAACATTATTATTATATAGATGTGGATTTTATGTTGGTAAGTATATTTCACTAGAAGCAAAAATTGCAAAAAATAAAGATCTATACTATTCTTCATTAAATGATTCACAACATAATTGGCATGATGGTAATGATAATAAAGTTCCATTTATTAAATATATATTAGGAACTGTTCTTTCCGCATATAAAGATTTTGAAGAAAGATTTAATTTAATTGAGACAAAAAAATCTGCGTTGGAGATAGTAAGAGAAGCAACTTATATTAAAATTGGTAAATTTACAAAACAAGATATTAAGGAGCTTTGCCCATCTTTAAGCATTAGTTCAATTGAGGGAGCTCTACGAAAACTTATTGTTCTAGGTGAAATCAATAGAGTAGGTAATGGAAAAAATATTTGTTATTATAGAGTTAAGTAAATATTATATAAAAATTATAGGATCTAGTGATAATTTTGCTAGTTCCTTTTTTTACCTGTTTATGAAACTTTTAGATTTAAATACTTTAGGAGACTGACCACGGATTTGAACCATTAACTTATGGGGCTGAATCTTAAGTTCTGATGGGACTCGAACCTATTAGAGATTGATGATTTGACTTGCTATATTTAATATTGTTTAAAATTAATTATATAATCATTTGAATTAAACAAAAAAATTATGTATAATAAATTCAGATTACGAATTTGAGTTCAAAATAATAAGGAGAGATAATATGGCAAGACCTTTGAAAAGAGAAAGAGGAATATCTAGGACTTTAGTACTACATTCCGCAATCAAAATGTTTATGGAAAAAGGATATTCAAATACTAAGATATATGATATATCAAATGAATGTGGAGTAACATATAATGAAATATATCGTATGTTTGTTGATAAAGAAACACTACTTAGTCATTTAGTGGATTTAGTAATTGAGCATCAATTCGAGTTTGCTGATGAGTTTTTAAAAGATAAAACTGAAGATAAATTATTTAAATACGCTTTTGAATCAGTTTTACAACTATATATTGCTGAATCAAAAGAACATATTAGAGAAATGTATTCAGTAAGCTATTCAATGCCAATTACTACTCATAAGATATATGATTTTATTACAAAAAAATTAGAAGATACATTTAAAGATTATTTACCAGAATTTAATACAAAAGAATTCTATGAGCTTGAAATGGCATCTGCCGGTATTATGAGAGGTTATATTATAAATCCTTGTACAATGTATTTTACAATGGATAGAAAAGTAGAAAGATTCTTACAAACATCACTTAGAATATATAAGGTTCCTGAAGAAAAGATTGGTGATGTAATAAATTTTATCAAAAAATTTGATATGGAAAACTTAGCTCAAAAAGTATTAGATACTTTATATGAATATATTATTAATAGAACTTAGGAGGACGTTTAAATGAAAAGAATATTTTATGTAATTGCATTATTTGGTATGTTAATAGGAATATCAGCTTGTAAAACTGAGCACAAACATAATATTGTTAGTTATGAAGCAAAAGAACCTACTTGTACTGAAAGCGGTCATAAAGCATATGAAGAATGTACTAAATGTGATTATACTACATATGAAAAAATTAATGCTTTAGGACATAACTTAATACATTATAATCTTGTTGAACCAACATGTGAAGTGATAGGTAAAAAAGAACATTGGTATTGCCCTAACTGTGAAACATATTTTATCGATGAAGAAGGGAAAAATACATTTGCTTATAAAGATTTAATAATAGATCAAATAGAGCACATTGATAAAAATAATGATTACTTATGTGATTATGACTGTGGTGAAGTATTTCTTGCTAAAGAAACATTACAAAAAATAATTGAAGACACATTAGCATCTACAAAGGTAATGGTAAATGAATGGCATACACCTTCTGATACAAATACATCTTATTATTTTGATAATAATTTACTATATATAAATGTTGATGAAGGGAATCTTGAAAAATATTATTATAATGAAGAAGATACAACATATCTTTTAATTAAAAATAATACATGGACAAGAGAAATAGCAACAGAGAAAATAAATTTCATTATTTCATACTTGTTTGAAGGTGTATTTAATTTAGAAATTGCTAGTGATATTGAAGGTGAGCTATGTGGACATGGTCCTATGGAAGGAAGAACTATATTTTATTATAATAATTCTTTAGGAACAAAAGTTGCCGTTTCATTAAATGAAGATAATACATTAATTAATGGAATGTACATTTATGATGAAAATGGAAATTACATATATTCATATGAATTTATATATGGAGAAAACGAAGCTCTTATTAATGGATTAGACAGCGCAAAAGACAAATTATATACATATAATTACATTGAAGCGACAAATACATATTTAGTTGATTCATCTCAAGGAATTATCGATGCAATTGGAAGAGCTGAAACTACTAGTGTAGTAGATAACCCGGCAATAATCAAATTATTAAATGATATCGAAGTTGAAGTAGTACTAAGTGAATTTGGTGATGCGATGTTTGGAATTTTAATTAATTCGGGAGTTATTAATATTGACTTAAATGGATATCAACTATCTGCGACTAATGATCCTTTCTCAGTGATTCAAATTGGGTATGAATGGGGAGAAACTTGTGATGCAGTTGTGACAATTGAAGATAACTCAGTTAATCAAACTGGTAAAATAATTGCATCACTTGGTGGAATAAAAAATAATGGTGGAACATTAATATTCAACAGTGGAACAATTGAAGTTAATAATACAAAAGAGTTGTATGCTGGAATAGGAATTGAGTCTTTCTTAGGGTCAGTAACAATGAACGGCGGAACAATTAATGTGTCAAGTATAAGTGAATATTATTTATCAGCTGGGATCTATGAAGATGGTCCTGGTGGAACTTTTACAATGAATGGTGGCCATCTTAAGGTTAACTCTCCGTTTGCAGAGGGACTACATTTAAGAGGAACATCATCCATTAATTATGGAATAATAGAGAGTAGTACGTATCATATTAGTGGAGACAAATCAGACACTAAAATTTATCTAGGTACTAATGCAGAAGGAATAGGTGCTACATTTGTTGGTGGAATTAATAGTTTTTCCACTTTAAATTCTTTATTATCTGAAGGTGTAGGCTATTATGATGCTAATGGTAATTTAATTGAAGTTGCCGACGATGTAACAGAAATTTTAGATAAAGGTGACATTACCATTAAAAGAATTAACTAATTAAATAAAAATAAAATTAAACCCCTCAATCCTTTATTTGGAAAGAGGGGCTTTTCTTTTAATTTACTTGAAAATAATTCCTTTTTGCGTGATATACTGCTTAAGTCGTAAATATTTTATAGATTTATAGCAAACGAAAAGAAGAAAAATAGATGTCGTAGGAGTTGGGCATTTTGAAATTTATAGGTTTCTTTAATAGAGGAACTATTTTTATTTATGTATGGTATGCATACATGTTTTACTTAGTTTACTTGTTTAGAGGTTATGAACGAGATATTTTGTATTTAGTGATGTTCATACAATTGATGAATGGTGTTGCAATTAAATCTTTACTAGAAAATGATCTAGAAGTAATAGATGGAAAAGTTGTCGATAATATTGGTTTGTTAAATTAATAAAAAAGGAGTGATAAATTTGAAGAAAAAAATAGTTGTATTGTGTGGATCTTTAAATCCAATTACTAAAGCTCATCGAATGATTTTAGAAAATGCAATTTTAAAAGTTGGTGCTGAATTTGGTTTGTTTTTGTTAGTTCCTGATGTATACTTAAATAAGAAAATAGCTCTTAAAAAACAAGAAGATGTCCTTTTTGTTCTATCTGAAGATGTTCGTAAACAAATGGTCGATTCTTTAAACAGTGAATTTCCTAAGATTCGTTATGGGGGAATCGAACTTGGTGGTGAAAATCCAGCCACTGTAAAAACATTGATGAAAATCCAAAGAACATACCCCGATTATGAACTTTACTTTTCAATTGGTGCCGATAAGTTACGTGGTATTTCTCACTGGCGTGATTTCGATAAAATCTTTAATACTATAAATTTGATTGTTTATCCTAGAGTCGGATATGATATTGATAAAATTATTAATAATAGTGATGAATTATTAAAAATGAAAAATCGCATAACTATTTTAGATGACCTTGCTCAGGCAAAGGGCATTAGTTCAAGTGAAATTAGAACTCGCTTCTTTAATAGTGAGGACTATAAAGACCTAATGGATGAAGGCCCTTATCAAATCTTTAAACAGTTTAAACCTGATGATTTTCATAAAATCAGTGATGAGGATCAAATCGAGTACGAATTACTTTACGGTGGTCGTTTTAAGAGAAACAATGCATGTAAGTTGGTTTGTAAGTTAAATACGAAACTTTTTAACAATTGGGATGAAAAGTTGTTAGGTAATAGAAACCTAAAACTTGATGGTACCAAAGTATATAAAGATGAGTTTAAAACCGATTTTAAATTTAACTACCAAACTGCATTTGGTTGTTATAATGAAGATTGTATTGACACAGCTGAAAGATTGATCAAAGAAGGTTATAATCCAGCTATCTTAAATCTTGCCTCAAATGTTCGTCCTTGTGGTGGCTATGATGATGGAACACTTGCCCAAGAAGAAAGTTTATGTTATTCTTCGACACTTTCTCAATCACTATATCAATTTGGTAGTCTAAGACGAAAAGTCGTTAGAGACGCGAATGTTAATAACTATCCGGGTGTTTATCCTCTTGATATTAACTTTGGTGGAATCTACTCACCAGATGTTACATTTTTTAGAAACAATATTAGTAAAAAATTTACAATTCGTGATGAAGTATTTAGCTGTCCTGTAATTACTGTTGCCTCACTTTCTAATCGCGAGAAGAACAAGTATACTAATAATGAACGTTTCTATTTTAATAATGATGGAAGTTTAACTAGTGAGGGTAAAGACATTGAATATAATAAAATAAGAACAATCTTTAGGATTGCTCTTGAAAATGGTCATGATTCAATTGTTCTTGGTGCCTTTGGTTGTGGTGTTTATAACTTGATTCCTGGTGAAGTTGCTAAAATGTTTTGGGATACTTTAGAAGAACCCGAGTTCAAGAATAACTTCAAAAAGGTTGTCTTTGCCATTTATGAACGTCCAAGACGAAACATGGTCATTGGTGAAAATGGAAAGTTTAAACCATATTATGATTTATTTAACAAATAACATAACTAATAAATTAAAGATCCTCCGAATAGGGGGATCTATCTTTTTTATATAGTAAAGGGGTGGTATTAAAGACATAATCCTTCTTATAAATCTGCTTGACTTTTTGACCTAAGAATTGTATAATAATAAAGTAATATATTTATAATATAAGTAGAAAAATGATATGGAAGGATTAAATTATGTTTATTACTAAAGACATTAAATATGTTGGTGTTAATGACCACAAAATAGATTTATTTGAAGGACAATATGTCGTACCTAATGGTATTTCTTATAATTCATATGTTATTCTTGATGAAAAAGTTGCAGTAATGGATACTGTTGATGCTAATTTTACGCATGAATGGCTAGACAATATTCAAAATGTTTTAAATGGTAGAACTCCAGATTATCTTGTTGTTCATCACATGGAACCAGACCATAGCGCAAATATTTGTAATTTTATGAAAACATACCCTAATGCTTTAATTGTTTCATCAATGAAAGCATTTAATATGATGACAAACTTCTTTGGTACTGCTTTTGAAGATCGTCGTGTTGTTGTTAATGAAGGAGATACTCTTTCTTTAGGAAAACACGTACTTACATTTGTTGCAGCACCGATGGTTCACTGGCCTGAAGTTATGGTTTCTTATGATAGCTTAGATAAAGTATTATTCTCAGCTGATGGATTTGGAAAATTTGGTGCTTTAGATGTTGAAGAAGATTGGGCGTGTGAGGCAAGAAGATACTATATTGGCATTGTTGGCAAATATGGGGTACAAGTTCAATCATTACTTAAAAAAGCAAGTACTCTAGATATTCAAATTATTTGTCCTTTACACGGACCGGTATTAACTGAAAACTTAGGCTATTATCTTGGTTTATACAATACTTGGTCAAGTTATCAACCTGAAGAAGAAGGCATCTTGATTTGTTATACTTCTGTATATGGTAATACAAAAAAAGCTGTCTTAGAACTTGAAGAAAAATTAAAAGCAAATGGTGCTCCTAAAGTTGTAGTAAATGATCTTGCAAGATGTGATATGGCTGAAGCTGTTGAAGATGCATTTAGATATAGTAAATTAGTTCTAGCAACAACAACTTATAATGCGGATATCTTCCCATTTATGAGAGAATTCATCAATCATTTAACAGAACGTAACTATCAAAATCGTACTGTTGCTTTTATTGAAAATGGTAGTTGGGGACCAGTTGCAACAAAAGTAATGAAAGAAATGTTTGCAAAATCAAAGAACTTAACATTTGCAGAAAACAATGTTCGTATTTTATCAGCTCTTAATGACGAATCAACAAATCAATTAAATGCTTTAGTTAATGAACTTTGTCAAGAATACTTAGCAATGCAAAGTGAAACTGCTAATAAAAATGACTTAAATGCTTTATTTAATATTGGCTATGGCTTATATGTTGTAACATCAAATGATGGTAAAAAAGACAATGGTTTAATTGTTAATACAGTTACGCAAGTTACAAATACACCTAATAGAATTGCGGTAACAATCAACAAAGAAAACTATTCTCATCATGTAATCAAACAAACAAAAATGATGAATATCAACTGCTTATCTGTTGATGCACCATTTAGTGTATTTGAGACATTTGGATTCCAAAGTGGTAGAAATGTTGATAAGTTTGCTGATTGTACTCCGCTTCGTTCAGACAACGGGTTAGTATTCTTACCTAGATATATTAATTCATTTATGTCATTAAAGGTTGAACAATATGTTGATTTAGATACACATGGTATGTTTATTTGTTCAATCACTGAATCAAGAGTAATAAATAATACTGAATCAATGTCTTATGCATATTATCATAGCAATGTTAAACCTAAACCACAAACTAGTGGTAAAAAAGGTTATGTTTGTACTGTATGTGGTTGGGTTTATGAAGGCGATGAATTACCTGCAGATTTAGTTTGTCCTTTATGCAAACATGGTGCAAGTGATTTTGTCGAAATAGAGGAAGACTAAAATAAAAAAAGTGTAGGGAAACCTCACTTTTTTTAAAGGAAGAGGTTTTTATGAACAATAAATTATTTGAAGGAAGTATAACTAAACTTATTTTTAAACTTTCAATTCCAATGATTTTAGCTCAACTTGTAAATTTACTTTACAATATGGTTGATAGAATGTTTATTGGAAATATTGAAGAAGTCGGATTGATTGCTATTGGTGGTGTTGGCGCATGCTTCCCAATCATCATCTTAATAAGTGCTTTTTCTGCTTTATTTGGAATGGGCGGTGCTCCTTTAGCAGCAATCTCGCTTGGTAAGAATGATGTTGACGGCGCAAACAAAATCATGAATACAAGCTTTATTATGTTGCTTCTTGTATCAGTCATTATCATTCCAATTATGCTTATCTTTAAAGATCAGATTTTGCTTGCTTTTGGGGCTAATGAAACTAATCTACCTTATGCAAGTTCGTATATAACAATCTATATTATTGGTACACCCCTAGTTATGTTATCACTTGGGCTTAACCAATATATTGTTGCACAAGGAAAATCATTATTTGCGATGATTTCAATTGTTATTGGTGCGGTTTTAAATATTATTTTAGATCCAATCTTTATTAGTGTATTTAATATGGGAGTATCAGGTGCTGCCCTTGCAACAATCATTTCTCAAGGCTTTTCAGCATTATTTATTGTCTTGTTCTTAACAAGTAAAAAATCAGTACTTAAAATAAATCCATTTAAGAATAAAATTCAAGGTAAAATAATAAAAGCAATTGTGATGCTTGGCCTATCTCCATTTATTATGCAATCAACAGAAGCCTTAGTTCAAATAGTGTTTAATTCACAAATCAAGCATTATGTTGTTAATCCAAGTGAAGAAACCTTATACCTAAGTGCTATGGCTATTATGATAAGCATTATGTCTTTAATTAATATGCCTATGCAAGGACTTGCTCAAGGAACCCAAACATTAATCAGTCAAAATTATGGCGCAGGGTATACTGAACGTGCAAAAAGTGCAAGCCGTAAGTTAATCATATTTACCTTAATTTATAGTTTTACTTTTGTTACTATTTTAATGATTTTCCCAACGCCATTTGTTAAAATCTTTAATAATGATCCAAAGTTATTAGAACTTTGTACAAAACTAATTCGTATCTTCTTTATTGGTATGGCATTTATGGGAGTTCAAATAGCTTGCCAAAATAGTTTCCTTGCCCTTGGAAAAAGCAAGATATCTTTAATCTTAGCGCTTCTTAGAAAGATTATCTTATTAATTCCTCTTGCATTAATTCTTCCAACAATGTTTGGACAAATCGGCATCTTTGTTGCAGAATGCAGTGCGGATATCTTAGCAATTTCTATTACTTTAATTTGTTATCTTGTTTTATTTAGTAAGTATCTAAATGCTTCAAATCCTAATAACGATAATCATAATGAGCCAATAAAAGAAAAGAAAAACAAATATAAAAAATTTATATACAAAAAAAATCGTAAGCCAGTTATAAAAGATTTATAACAGAAAGTAGTTTATATGAAATATGTTTTGATTACTGGAGCATCTTCTGGAATAGGCTATGAAACAGTAAAAGAATTTTTAAAAAATGAATATCATGTTATTGGTATTGACTTAAATCAAAATAAAGAATTAGAAGAAAGCAAAAACTATACTTTCTTTAGCGGTAGTATTACGACAAAAGAAGATTTAGAAAATGTTGCCAAATACTTAGAAGAAAATAATCTTGCATTAAACATGATTATAAATATTGCCGGAATACACGATATGTTATCATTAATCGAAAGTGATTATGAAAAAATTAAACGTGTGATTGATATTAATTTAAGTGGTACAATGCTTGTTAATAACACCTTCTATAAATATTTATCAAACAAAGGACGTATTGTAATTATTACAAGTGAAGTAGCCAAAGTTGATCCATTACCATTTAATGGGATTTATAGTATTTCGAAGATTGCGCTTGATGCTTATGCTCAAAGCTTACGCCAAGAACTTAATTTAAGAAATCAAAAAGTTATTACTATCCGTCCCGGGGCGATTGAAACCCCACTAAGTAGAGGTAGCAACACATCAACTAATCGTTTTGCGAGTGAAACAAAATATTTCGAAAATGAATCAGTTCATTTTTCAAAGATCGTAAGTAAGTTTGCGGGAAAACCAATGAAAGCAAATAAGTTTGGAAGATACATCTATAAAGTAACAACCAAGAAAAGACCTAAATATACTTATAATAAGCATCATAATTTAGGTTTAATGTTACTTGGGATTCTTCCAAAAAGACTACAATGTTCTATTGTTAAGTTATTATTAAATAGAAAGCGAAAATAGACTTATTCATAAGTCTATTTTTATTTCGTTTTAAGTGAAATATGATATAATAAAATAAAATATAAATAATAGGAGATTAATTATGAAAGTATATATTAGTGCAGATATTGAAGGTGTAAACAATATTGTGAATTGGGATGAAACTGATTTAAAATCAGCTGAATACCAATATTTTAGAAAACAAATGACAGAAGAAGTCGCAAGTGCTTGCGAAGGTGCAAAACTAGCAGGTGCAACAGAAATCTTTGTTAAAGACGCACATGATAGTGCAAGAAACTTAATCTTAAAAGATTTACCAGAATACGTTAAATTACACCGCGGTTGGCAAGGTTGTCCTTGTAGTATGATGGCCGGTTTAGATGAAAGTTTTGATGCGGTTATCTTTGTTGGTTATCATAGTCCCGCAAGTTCAGATGGGAATCCTCTATCCCATACAATGAACTTGAAAAATCAAACAGTTAAAATTAATGGTGTTCTTGCAAGTGAGTTTTATATTAATGCTTTATATGCTAGTTATCTAGGAGTTCCAGTTGCATTCTTAAGTGGAGACAAAGAATTAACAAGACTTGTAAAAGAAGCTAATAAAAACATTGCGACAGTCGCAACAAAAGAAGGATGCCATGGTGCTGTTATTAGTCGTCATCCAAACGTTACAAACAAAGAAATTAAAGAAACAGTTCAAGAAGTATTAAGTAAAGATTTATCAAATAATATCGTTGAACTTCCTAAACATTTTGATTTAGAAATTGAATATAAGAAATTTAATGATGCTTATAATGCTTCATTCTATCCAGGATGTAAATTAGTAAATGCTAATACTGTATTATATTCATCTGATGATTATTACGAAATCTTAAGAGCAATTAAGTTTATCTTATAATAATAAGGAAAGAATATGTCAGGCAATCAAAAATTACTATATAATGTTGTTTTATCTGCTATTTTTCTTGCCTTAGCTTTAGTCCTTCCTTTCTTAAATTTACAAATACCTGAAATTAGTTCCATCTTATGTTTAATGCATATTCCAGTAATCCTATGTGGATTTATATGTGGTTGGCCTTATGGCTTGATAGTCGGGTTTACTGCTCCATTACTTAGATCACTTGTCTTTGGTATGCCACCTTTATTTCCAACAGCTCTTTCTATGTCATTTGAGCTTGCAACATACGGATTTGTATCAGCTATGTTTTATAAACTATTTCCTAAGAAAATAGGATTTATATACTTATCGCTTGTTATTGCTATGTTAATAGGACGTGCTGTTTGGGGAATATCAATGTTTGCTTGTTTTGAATTTAACTATCATAAATTTGGAATTAGTGCTTTTTTAACAGGTGCTTTTGTAAATGCAATACCGGGAATAATATTACAAATAGTTTTAATTCCAGGATTAATAATAATATATGATAAAATAAAAGATAAAAGTAAAGGAGACCAAAATGGCAAAAGAAAATAAAAATAAAAAATATCGTACCTTTATAATCTTTGTGATCGTTTTATTAATATTTGGTGGACTTTCTATCTTAAGAATGGTTAGAAAGCTTAGAGAACAAGAAAGTCTTGCAAATGGTACTGGTGATGAATTACAAGTTATTGCTTTAGAAATGCGTGGCAAATATGGTGATAGTTTCATAATTAAATACAATAATTTTGAAATGCTTGTTGATGCAGGTACAAAAACTGATAAAGAGTATGTTCAACAAGCATTAGATGAATTTGTTACTGATGATAAATTAGATATTTTAATGTTATCGCATTTACATGGGGATCACATTGGTGATATGACAGACGTATCTTTCTTTAAGGACATTGAAGTTTTAAAAATTGTTGATGCTGGTAGTAAACCAACATCAGATGTTGCAAATGAATATGTTGCAATGCGTGATGCTTTAGTAGAAAAAGGTGCAACTTATACTTCATATTATGATATTATCACAAAAGAAGAAATTGAAGATATTTGGTATCTTGATAGTGAAAAGAAGCTATACCTTGAATTCTTTGATTCAGGTTATATTGCATCACCCGGTACTGCTCCTGGTGATTTGAATGATTCTTCAATTGCCTTTGCGTTAAACTATAACAATAACAAGTGGTTTTTTGCTGGGGACTTGCCAGAAAAATGTGAAGATAAACTCATCACAAATATTAAAAAGATAAATAGTGAATATTTTAAAGAAAGTGATTATGTTGTTTTCAAATCATGTCATCACGGATCTCGCGAAGCTAATGGTGATACTTTACTTTCATTTGTTAAACCTGATATGGCTTTTATTATGGCAGGAATTTTAACTTCTAATCAAAGTGATAGTGAAATGGTAGAACAACATCCATATTATGAGACTTTAGAAAGAATGAAAAAATACACTGATAAAGTATATTGGAGTTCTATTAATGGCTTAACTATCTTTAAATCAACAGGTAATGAAGTTACCTTTAGCGCCCGCGGAAGAACAGTTGATTACTATTATAATCACGAACTTGCATCAAGAGAAAGTGAAAAACTAGTTACCATCTTTGAATCAAAATGGTACAAAGCTTTACAAGAATTAAAGAATAAGGAAAAAACTACAAGTTAATCAAAACCCTTAAGTTTACTTAACTCTTTAAGTTTACTTAAGGGTTTTATTGCTAAAGTGTTTGAAAATGATGATAAATATTGTATAATATTGATATAATAAGGAGAATATAGTATGGAATATTCAAGAAATGAAATATTAAAAATTGCAAATGAGATTAATAGTAAATCAGATAATTTTTTACGATATTGTAATGAAAGAGAATATGAAGAATTAATTACTGATGTTGCAAAATCAATTATTATAACTGAAAAAGTTTATAACGACTTACTTGATTTAGTAAAGACTAATTTAGATGTTAATAAGGATTTATCTTTTACTCTTTATTTTATCTTATATACAATGTGTCGTCGTCAATCATATGGAGATTTAACTGCTTTAGTAGAAGAACATCGTGGTAACTATAGTGAATACTATATCATTGAACATATTCGTTTAATGGCTGTTTTAGATAAATCTACAAACACATCTAAACTTTACCGAGCTATTAAAGATGCTGATAAATTAATTAAGAAAAAAGATGTCCTTTGTGATTTTGAAAATCAAGTTGGTGTTTTAAATCTTTATTGTGCACTTGTATGTAAATATTTCGAAGCAGAACTTGATGAAAGAGATGAAGGGGCAAACAAAGAGCTTATGCAAAAAGCTTTAATTCGCATTAACAATGCAATTGATATTGAAGAAAAAAGCAATAAACCTCAAACATATTCTAAGTTCTTTTTAAATCGTGGACGCATATATATTTTAAAAGGTAAATATAATAAAGGTGAAGAAGACATTCAAAGAGCCATTAATCTATTACAAGCATCAGAAGATCGTATGAGTAAAGTTAATGAATATAGCCAATACCTAATGAAAGCATCTATTATTCGTTCATATGATTTAAATGAAGAAAAAGTTAAAGATTTAGATAAGATTAAAGTAAATAACTATAAATCTATTGCTTTAATGACAACATTACTAGGTTTCTTATTAGGAGCAATTAACATCTTCACAGATGTTAAAGATCCATTTACTCTTGCCATGTTGATGGTTTGTTATGCAGGATTATTACTTGTTTTACTTGGAATTATTTTACTAGGTCTAACAATTACTTTAAAAGAACGTAAAGCAACATTATTTATTTATGATGTCTTATTAATAATTGTAGGTGCAGCTATCTTTGGTGTTTGTATTTATTTTATTATTTCAAAAGGGTTGATTGGATGATTATAAATAAAATTACAAGAAAATCGCATGCTTGGAATGAAGACCGATTTGTTATTGGAAAAGATTTTTATATTGTTATTGATGGGGCGACACCATTAATTAAAAAAGAAGATGTCAACCTTGCTTGTTTAATGGTTAAATACATTAAAGAAAATATCAACAAATATTCAGGAAGAATCAAAAATCGTTTAGAACAAATATCAAATGATTTGTATGAGAAATTAAATCTTGATACCAATGACACTGCTTATCTTCCTTCAGCATCTTTATCTTTTGTTGAAAAAATTGGTGATGAATATCATATTGGTATTGTTGGCGACTGTGAAGTTACCGCATTTACTAAAGATGGAATGATTCGTTACTTTGATGATTCTTTATCAAAACTAGATAACATTTCTCTAACAAATATGATTAACATTGCCAAAGAAAAAAATATTAATATTATTGATGCTCGAAAAGATATCCAAGATATTTTGATTAAACATCGTAGAATGATTAATCAAGAAAATGGTTATACTGCATATACCCTTGGTAAGGGATTTAAACTTAATGTAAGAGAGTATTCATTAAAGGTTGATGAAGTAAAGAAGTTATATCTTTATTCAGATGGTTTTGCACAAAGTTTTACTAACTTACAAGTCTACAAAAATCATCAAGAAATGTTTGAACAAATAACTGATATTAAAGAAGAAGTTGAAAAAATAAAAGAACGAGCATTTAGTGATGCTTTATGTAATCAACATCCTCGTTTTAAGATTATTGATGATATTACAGTAGTTGAAATTATTCAAAGTTAAAAAAGGAATTTTTAAAATTCCTTTTTTGTTTTAATAAACTTGAAAAATGATTATTAAAGTGATATAATAAATTAAAAAGGAAAGGTGAAGTGTATGCAAAGTGAAATCAAACAAAGTAAAATGCGACCTGTTCGTTTGCTTTCTTTGGGCTATTTAATAAGTATTGTCATTGGCACAATTCTTTTAATGTTGCCTTTTGCAACAAAAGAAGGTCAAGAACCAACATCATTAATTGATGCTTTATTTACTGCAACTTCTGCAACTTGTGTTACCGGACTTATCCCTTTTGACACATTTACTCATTGGACAATGTTTGGTCAAATTGTTATTATTTGCCTTATCCAAGTTGGTGGTCTTGGTTTTATGACCATCATTACATTACTGTTTATGATATTAAAGAAGAACCTAAGTTTATATAATCGCACGATAATGATGCAATCTGCAGGTTCTTATAATATTTCTGAGGTTACTAAATTAATTAAACGAATTATTTTAGGTACAATTATCATTGAAGGCTTAGGAGCTATTGTCTTATTCTTTGCCTTTTGGAAAACAGGACCGGGAATGAGTATTCCGGATGCAATATATTGTGGAATCTTCCATTCTATTTCTGCCTTTTGTAATGCTGGATTTGATGTGCTTGGTTCAACTACTTCTGGTGGATCTCTTGTTGATTTTCATAACAATGGTTTTGTTTTAATCCCTATAATGACTCTTATTATTTTAGGGGGATCAGGGTTCATTGTTTGGTCAGATTTAATTGATGCTAAACTTAGTTTTAAGAAATTACAATTACATTCAAAAATTGTTATTATTGCTAATATCTTTTTAATTCTTGTACCAGCAATACTCTTCTTTGTTTTTGAATTTACCTCATTTGGAAATGAAGGTTCTTTTCAAGACCTTCCGATTTGGGATAAAATCCTAAATTCTTTCTTCTTATCAGTTAGTCCAAGAACAGCTGGATTTGCCTCATTAGATATTACAAATCTTACACCATCTGGTAAACTATTAACAATTATTTTAATGTTTATTGGAGGGAATTCAGGATCAACAGCCGGCGGGGTAAAAGTAACAACATTTATTGTTGTTATGGCTAATCTTATTGCCTCTGCAAGAGGAAATGATAAAGTCGTAATGTTTAAAAGAAAAGTGCCAAGTACAGTTGTTAAACAGTCTAGTTCTTTATTTATGGCCTATTTAATTATGATTTTATTATCAACAATGGTTATTTGTTCATTTGAAACATTTGAATTTCAAAATGTTTTATTTGAAGTTGTATCAGCGGTAGGTACAGTTGGATTATCACTTGGTATTTCGGCTGAAGCACATATTATTACAAAACTAATCTTAATTTTCTTAATGTATGCGGGTCGCCTTGGAGCCTTAGCTTTATTTAGTGTTTTCGCAAAGAAGAAAAATGAATATTTATTAGAAGAACCGAAAGGAAAAATAATGGTGGGTTAATATGAAAAAAGTATTAATTATTGGTATGGGTGAATTTGGTAAGCATATTGCTTATACTCTTGCAAAACTAAAAAATGAAGTTTGTATTATTGATACAAATAGTGATATTATTAATATCCTTTCTAATCACTTTGATAACGCCTATGTTGGTGACTGTATGCGTCAAGAAACATTAAATGAATTAGGTGTTGCAAACTTTGATATTTGTATTGTTGCGGTGGGACAAAACTTTCAAGCTTCATTAGAAATAACAAATCACTTAAAAGAACTAAATGCAAAGTATATTATTGCTAAGGCCGCAAGTGATATTCAAGCAAAATTCTTAAAGATGGCTGGTGCTGATGAAACAGTATATCCAGAAAAAGACATTGCAGAAAAGGTTGCGGTTAAATGTAATGCAATTAATTTATTCGATTACATTCGTATTTCTGAAGATTATGGTGTTTTCGAAATCAAGGTTCTTAAAGACTGGGTTGGCAAATCTTTAAAGGAATTAGATATCAGAAATACATATGATGTTAACATTATTGCAGTAACAAATAATGGTATTGTTAATATCCCAAATGCTGATTATTGTTTCTTAATTGATGATCATGTATACATTTTTGGTAAAGAAACCGTAATTAGAAAATTCAAATAAATTATTTGCTAAGCTATTTTCACTATGATATAATAGTGGTATCAAGGATGATTTTATGGGATTCATTACTTTGATACCACTATTTTTAATAAGAAAACAAGAGGTATTCATATGTACAAATTAGGAATTTTAGGTATTGGAAATATGGGAGGAAGTATTTTAGAAGGAATTTTAAAAGCTTCTTTATATAAAAAAGAAGATGTTTTCTTATATGATCCAAATACTGAAATAAAAGAAAAATATTCTAAATTAGGTCTTTGTTTTGCAAGTGATGAAAAAGATTTAATTGAAAATGCCCAGATGTTGCTTTTAGCAATTAAACCACAAATGTTAGATGAATTAAAAAAATATTGTTTCGAAAATAATAATCTTCTAATAATTAGTATTGTTGCAGGTAAAACTAAACAAAAAATAGAGGAAATATTCGGTAAGCAAAAAATAATAAGAGTGATGCCGAACACTCCAAGTTTAATCAAATATGGTGCAACAGCAGTTGGATCATCAAAAGAGATAAATGAAACTGATTTAAAAAAAGTTGTCGATATCTTTTCTTCAATTGGTATTGTTGAAGTTATCCCTGATGAACTTATGAATGAGATTATTCCAGTTAATGGCAGTATGCCAGCATTTCTTTATTACTTTGCCAAATGCTTTATTGATAAAGCAGTAAAAGATGGAATTGATTATGAAGTTGCAAAGAATCTTGCGAGCCAAGCAATTATTGGTTCTGCTAAAATGATTAAAGAATCAGGAAAAGACATTGATACTTTAATTAAAAATGTTTGTAGTCCTAAAGGGGCAACGCTTGAAGGATTAAAAGTATTTGAAGAAAATAATATGAAAAAGATTATTGAAGACACTTCAGATGCAACAATAAAACGTGCCTATGAACTTTCAAATATTTAAAATTAAAAATATAATAAATGACAAAACTGCTCTAAAAAGAGCAGTTTTATTTCTTTGAGTTCATATTTTGACATCAAAGTCGCTAGTATGATAAAATAAGGTATTATATTAATTAAAGGATGGTATCAATATGATTTGTAAAAATTGTGGGAAAGAAATTATTGATAATGAACAATGTAAATATTGTGGATATAAACCAGAAGACGATTATAAAAAAGTAATTAACTATAATGATGTTATTTTACCTAATACTGAAGTTGTTAAATTAAAATCAAAAAATGGAGCAGCTACGGCTGCACTTATAATGTCATTTTTCTCAATTATTTTTCCTTTTGGAGATATTAGTTTAATCTTAAGTATTGTTGGTTTCTTTAAAGCTAAGAAAGCAAGATGTGGACGAGTAAAATCAATTTTTGCTTTTATTTTCTCGATTCTACCATTTGTTCTTTTCTTAGTTGTAATTGGAATTGAAATAGTCTTATTATATTTTATTATCGGTGAAGGAACACAAAGTTCTAACGTTTTTAATTATTTTATTCGATAATTTATTAAGGGGGAAACTGTATGAAT
This sequence comes from Bacilli bacterium, assembly GCA_045589955.1. Classification (GTDB taxonomy): domain Bacteria; phylum Bacillota_I; class Bacilli_A; order ML615J-28; family CAG-313; genus CAJGCS01. The sequence goes on from JAZNQD010000067.1 coordinate 18,792, forward strand.
TATGAACAAAACAAGACAGCAGCTGATATAGCCCTTGCTAATCAGTTTGTTAAAAGAACATACCTAAACGATTTAACACAATATGAAGTTATTCCTCTTGATGAAAATCAAAAGAAATTTCAATCAATTAGACTATACAAAGTTGATAAATTTATTTATGATACTAGTGAAGACATTAACGATAAATTAGTAAGTGTTTTTAATTCAGTCCAAAATACAAGAAGTAATTTAGTATTTATTTTACGTGGAATTAAAGATTCAGTTGAATTTTATTTAGGTGTTCAATCTCACCGTGAAATTGGTGTTGCTGATAAAGTATTTAATAAAAGTATGATGGGAAACTTCCCAGGTAGTGCTTTAAATAAGGTTCCTCAAGCTAGTGTTTCAAAATTACTTGATGATATCACGACTTTTGAAGGAGATACTCCAAACCTTACTTGTTTAAATGTCATTCCTGCAATCAGAAATGAAAAGGACTTTGTTCAAGGATTAGAAAAATATATTGATACTATGAAGGGTGAAGACTACGTTTGTATGCTTGTTGCATCATCAATTGCAGATGCAGGATGTGAAGAACGTTTAAAAGGATATGAGCAATTATATTCAACCTTATATCCTTTATCAAATTTATCCTTAGCTCATGGTACATCAGAAGGAACAACATTTACCGAAGGATTTAATAAATCTATTTCTAAATCAGTTTCTGACAGTATTAGTAAAACAACAGGACAAAGCGAAGGCACTAGTACAAATACTGGTTTTAATGTTGGTTTCTTAAAACTTGGTTTTAACCAATCATTTGGTACTTCAAAAGGTACTAATACATCAGAGTCAACTTCATCAACTACAAGTGCATCAGAATCACTTGGTGAAAATGTTTCAACATCTAAAACAGAGAATGTTACTGATAACTTTACTGTTAATTATAAAGACAAGATGATTGAAGATGTTTTAGAACATATTGAAAGAAGAATTACAAGAATTAAAGAATGTATGACTTTTGGGATGTGGGAATGTGGAGCATATTTTATGTCTAACAACATTCAAACATCAGTTGTTGCTGCAAACGCCTTTAGATCACTAATGCTTGGTGAAGATAATAAAAATGAAAAATCATACCTAAACTTATTTGGTATGCGTGAAATAGAATCAACTAAAAGAGCAATTGATTCTTTAAAATATTGTCATCATCCTTTATTTAAAGTAAGTTTAGGTGAAGATAATGAAAGTGTTGTAAGTGCAACTGAATATCTAAGTGGTAAGGAATTACCTTTATTCTTTACTTTACCAAGAAAATCAGTTCCTGGTGTTGCAGTAACATCAATGGCTGAATTTGGAAGAAATGTTATTTATGTAAATGATTGGGCTAAACCTAAAGGTAAAACTTTAGATTTAGGTAAAGTTTCACACATGAACCAAGTCGAAGATTCTGAAGTTAAACTTGACTTAGAAAGTTTAACTGCCCATTGCTTTATTTCTGGGTCAACTGGTTCTGGTAAATCAAATACAACATTTACAATTTTAAATCAATTATTAAGACCAGATATTGATATTCCTTTCTTAGTCGTTGAACCGGCAAAAGGTGAATATAAATATGAATTTGTCAATGTTCCAGGAATTAATATTTTCACAACAACTACAAGCCATGGCAGATTCTTAAAGATAAATCCTTTTAGATTCCAAAAAGATATTCATATTTTAGAACACTTAGATCGATTAATTGAAATCTTTAATACTTGTTGGGAAATGTATGCGGCGATGCCGGCAATCTTAAAAGATGCGATTGAACGCATCTATGAGAAAAAAGGTTGGGATTTATTAAATTCAGTCTACCTTCCAAAAGGAGAACCTCAATACCCAACTTTTAAAGATTTACTAGTTGAATTACCAAATATCATTAATCAATCTGGATATTCATCTGATACAAAAGGTGATTATATTGGTGCCTTAGTAACACGTGTTAATTCCTTAACAAATGGTATTATTGGCCAAATCTTCTGTGATTGTTATGATATTGAAGATGAAATCTTATTTGATCAAAAATGTATTGTTGACTTAAGCAGAGTTGGTTCTTCAGAAACAAAATCTTTAATTATGGGGATTATTGTTTTAAAATTAACTGAATATCGTATCGCAAAGATTAAAGCAACAAACTCACCACTTCGCCATGTAACTGTACTAGAAGAAGCCCATAACTTACTTAAAAATGTTCGCAATGGTGGTACAAATGCAAGTTCAGTTATTAGTAAATCAGTTGAAATGATTTGTAATAGTATTGCAGAAATGAGAACATTTGGAGAAAGTTTCATCCTTGTTGACCAATCTCCAAGTGCTGTTGACATTGCTGCAATCAAAAATACCAATACAAAGATAATCATGAGAATGCCAGAAATGGGTGACTGTGAGGCAATTGGTCGAAGTGTTTCTTTAAACGAACAACAAATTGCTGAACTTTCTAAACTGAGAACTGGTACGGCAGTAGTTATGCAAAATAACTGGTGTGATGCTGTTCTATCACAAATCAATTACTACCCTCACACTTATGCCGGTGATTTAACACAAACAGATGGTAAACAAATCTTAGAATTTAAGAGTGCCATATTAGGTGAACTTTTAAATGAATATGCAATTAATAAAACACGTTCAGTAACAAAGATTCTTGAAAGAATCGAATCATTTGATATCGACTATTATAAGAAGTTGGATGCTAAATGTATGGTTCAATCAATTTGTAATACTCTTGATAAAAAATGGAACAGCTTATATTTAGGTAATGCTATTATCCAATACACTGGTGCTGATAGCTTATTTAGAAGAGCTGAAAATACTGTTAAAGGTATGCCAGTTCGTGGCAAAGAATTTAATAACAACAATAGTGTATCGCAATTATTTGCTTTCTTAAATGATGAAGTTGATAAAATGTTAATCATTAATGAACAACAAAGACGTACACTTATTCAGTACATGGTTTATGCAAAAGCATATGAACAAAATGAAGTAGACTATGATTTAATCTATCGTAAGAGATATGTAAGATGAGGTTAAGATATGAGTAATATTGTAGAAATTAAATATGGTAGATCAGGAAAGTTTCCCAAAATATTAATTAATGGCGAAGAAATGAGCCGTTACATGAGTTTATCAAACTATATCTATGACGATATTTTTAATTGGGTAGATCAATTCTATGAAATCTTTGACTATGAATTTGAAGAAGATTATGAAGTAATTTTAACAGGTCATAAATATCAATTAACAGTTTTAAAAGAAGCACTTTTAAAATCACGTCATTGTAAAAACGTTGTTTTTAAACCAGTGGTATCTAAGATTTCAAACCATGATAAGGTAACAGCTTTTAAAGAATTAAATGAACAACATCATTTCTTAAAACATGATGTGAACAAAGAAATCCTTTATAAATGCGATAATCTTGAAGAACTTGCTTTCTTAAAAGAATATAATATTAATTTTGATAATGTATCTAAATATTATATTTGCCAAGAACAAGGTTTTAATTATGATATTGATTGTACTTATTATATTAATATTTGTAATGAAAACAGTTTTAAAAAGGTTAAAGGTACTTCATATATTAATGTTACAAAGAATGATCTAAAAGATTTATTTGATTATATTAATGAATTCCATTTATATTTAGATCTTTTAGAAGAATGTTCTAGTTTAATTTTAAATGGTTCTTTACCTAAAGAAGTTAAATTGGAAATGGAAGCATATATGAGTGAAGAATATCGCTTTGAATTTGCAGAAATCAATTCTTCTTTAAATTACAATGAAACATTCGAAATCAAATATGATTACTATCCTAAATGCTTTGCACCTCTTGAATTAAGTGTTAGAACATCTAATAATTTAATTGAAGTTAATGGGTTAACTTTAACATGTAAAGATCAAGGTGTTTGTGATGTTGTTGTGGTTGATGCAAATGGTAAAGAATATTTAAAACAAACAATCACAATTGTTAAACATAATTATGTTCAAAACATTGATATTGTTTTAACTAAAACATCAATGGTAATTGGTGAAACAATGTTGTTTAGAACTATCTTAATGCCATACGATGCCGAAGATGTTAATTTAGTGAAATATGAAGTCAATGATGAAAAGATTGCGGTAATAAGCAATAAGAATGAAATATATGCTGTTGGAAGTGGAAGACTAGTTGTTACTGCTTCTACTCCAAGAGTTAGCAAAAAATTCTACATTGAAGTTTATGCTAATGCACAACGCATTAAAGTTTCTTCAGAGGAAGTAGAAACTGAACCTCTTTGTGAAGTAACAGTATATGCAGAAGTTTTACCACTTAATCTTAAAGAAAAACCAGTTATCACTTGGGAAACTGATAATCCAAAACTAATTACTATTAAAGGTACATCAGCCCATAAGTGTGTATTTGTTACTAAAGATGTCGGTATTGCTAATATTATTTGTTCTGCATCAGGTACATCAATTAAACAAGAAATTAAAGTCCATATTAAAAAACAAAAAGGTTGTTATGTTGCAACAGCTGTTTATGGATCTTATGATTGTAATGAAGTATGGGTACTAAGACGCTTCCGTGATAATTGCTTAGACAAAACATGGTTTGGTAGATTGTTTATTAAAGCATATTATGCGATAAGCCCAACAATTGTAAAGATTTTTGGTAAATCAAAACTATTTAACAAAACTTGGAGATTTGTTCTTGATAAGATGGTTAAAAGACTGAAGAATAAAGGTTACGAAGAAACACCTTATAAAGACAAATACTAAAATATAGCGAGAGGGAAATATGAATCCAAGAATATCAGAAGTAGAAAATAAAGGTAAAGAAGCTGAAGAGTCGTCTACCGAGGTTTCTAATGAGGTAAGTAACTCAGCTGATAGTGAATTAGAAGATAATAGTGATTCTGTTGATACATCATCAGAAAAAAGTGATACTTCAGATGAGTCAAAAGAATTGGATTCACCTGAAGAAACTGAATCAAAAGATGATAGTGAATCAACAGATGAAAATGATGCTCCTTTAGAAGCTGAAGAAGCTCAACATGAGCAAGAGCAAATAGATGAAGCTAATCGTGCTCAGGAAGAAAGCAATCAAGAGGCAGAACAAGAACTTTCTGATAATATTGAAGAGACAAATCAGGAATTAGAACAAGAACAAGAAGAACAACAAGAAAAACTTGATGAAGCCAATAAAGCTCAAGAAGAAGAGGCAGAAAAAGCTGAACAAGAAATGTCTGATGATATTGATGACGCTAATCAAGAAATAGAAGAAGAACAACAAGAAAAACTTGATGAAGCCGAAAAAATCGATGATGAAAGTAATAAAGAAGCTGAAGAAGAAGTAGCTGATGAACTTGATGATGCCGATCAAGAAATAAAAGAAGCCGAAAAAGACGCAACCAAAGAAGTTATTGAAGATCAAGAAGTTTCCGAAGATGAGCCTTTAGAATGTTCAGAATCTGAAGCTGATGAATTAGAAGAGCCCGAAAGTGACATTGATGATAATGAGCAAGAATTAGAAACTGTTGATGATACTGAATCTAATGAAGACATTGATGATCCAGAAGCAAGTAAGGAAAAGAAATTAGATGATTCAGATCAAGAAGTAGAATATTTAGATGATGATGTGAAAATCGATGATGATTCGAAGGATGATGGAACTCTGGAAGAAGAACCAGCAGAAACTAACGAAGATCCTGATGATAAAAAGAATAACAATGATCTTCAAATTGAAGATCCAGGTTATGAGGATGATCAAGATCCAGATGTTAATGATGAAGAATCTGATCCCGAAATTGATGATATTCAAATTGAGGAAGATAAAACAAAAGATAATCCAATTGAAGAAAAAGTCAAAGATGGAATTGAAGAGCAAGTAATCGAAAAACCTGATGATTACTATGAAAGAGAAATGAGATCTAAAACCTTTGATCCAAATGAAGAATTTGATGGAAACTTTGATAAAGAAGAATATCGACTTGATTATGATGAGGTACCTAAATTACAATTAGCTTCCGAACTTGATAAACAAATGGCAATGATTGAAAGTGAGGTTGGACCAAACTATCGTAATGATCCTGCATGGATTGAACTTGCCCAAAGAAAAAATGAGTTAACTGGAATTAACGAATATAATATTGACCCTTCAAAGAAAACAACCTTTGTTGGAGTGGGTGGAGAAAGTATTGAAAAAGCTGCAGGACGTTGTATTCGTGGTAAACAAGGAAGAGCATATAATAATGTTCCGGGAACTTGTAATATTTGTTCTGGTACTAATGTTATCAACCAATTAACACACTCTGCGAATAATGAAAAATGTGGTGTTGATAAATGCATGAGAGGACCTAACCCATTTGTGCCATATAAAACACGTGGTCGTTTTGGTAGACCTATAGATCCGGGTCATATTGGACAAGCTACATTCACAGAAATTGGTAATTACTTAGGATCAGAAGGGATTAGTCTTAGAGAAGAAATAGGTCCTAGAAATATTCTTCAAAAACCAATTGATATTAAAACAATAGCTGATCAAATCGACAATGGTGGAACTTGCATTCTTGGTATTAACATTAATGATACTCATCATCATGACATAGGACCAAGAGTATTTAAATCTTTTGACTATTTCCATAATGGTACTTTAATTAAAGGAAATAATGGCAATCACGCAGTAACAGTTATTGGTTATGCAAAAGATATTAATGGTAATCCAACTGGTGTTTATGTTAATGACACGAACCAACCAAATGGTGGAAACGTTGTATTTATCTCCAGGGATAAATTCTATAAAATGCAACGCCATACTGGAGGGTTTGGGGTTGCTTACTGTAACAAAAAGTAAACGTTAATGAGGTAATTTATGAATTATAATGAAATTATTAATAAGATGGGTTTACATAAACGATTTACATCTGAACAATCATTACCATTTAAAGTAAACGATTATATTTGTTGGTTTGATTATGAATTTGAAATACTAGAAGATTATCTATGTGATGTTTACGTGGATAATGTTTATCTTCTTAAAAATGATGATGTTACTATTAAAGAGGTAGAACTGGTTTATCGTCATAAGATTGTTGATGAGTATATAAAAAGTGAAGAAGATTTTTATTTGTTTTTATATAACGAATTAAATAATACAAAAAATATACAAAGTTTTAATTCTGATAAATGTTTTGAAATGATTGAAAAGTCTGTTTTTACAGGATTTATTAAAATTTATAAAGAGGTAGAAAAGACAATCAAGTTACTAGATGATTAGATGGGGAAATCGATATGAATCATAGAATAAATGAACTAGAAATAAATAAGAAAAATCAGAGTCCAGAAAGTACAGTCTCTAAAGATGTTAAAAACTCTAATGATACAGAATTAGTTGATGAAATTAATAAAGAAGCAGAACCAATCGACAAAAGCGAAGATGATTCCTTTAATAAAGATACCATTAGTGATATTGATGATGGACATTTAAATCTTGAAGGAAAAAACGAAGATGGTAATTCTAAGGAAGAAGATGCTTTATCTAAGAATGAAGAAGAATCTAAGTCAGAGGTTAAAAAGGAAAATCCTAAACAAACTGATTTAACATCCCCTAATGAAATTAATGATTCAGAAGAAAAACAATTATCTGATGATAATCAACAAGATCTTAATAATCAAGAGTTAGAACAAAATCCTTTAGAAGAACAAGAGTTAGAAGATCCGGTAGAAAAACCAGAAGAAGATTTTCCTGAAGAACCTAGTCCTCTCGAAGAGGAAAAACCAGAGGTTGATTCTGAAGATGTTAAACCAGTTGTTGATGACAAGGAAGAAGATATTGTTGATCCAAAAGATTCAAAAGATGAAAATGAAGATGGTTTAGACAAAACTGAAGAAGAAAAAGAATCGCTTGAAGAAGAAAAAACTGATGGTGATGAAGATTTAGATGAAGAGTTAGTAGAACCTTCAGATGAAGAAAAAGATAAAGAAGATGATGCTGATAAAGTAGAAGAAGAACCTAAGCCTGAGGTACTTGAAAATCCAACTGAAGATGAAAATAATAAGGTAGATAAACCAAAACGTAATATTTTCACAATTGGTCCTACTTTACTTAAAAACCTTCGATTAACATTTAAGAATCTTAAGGATACTATAGATAAGAAAGCTATTCAAGCTGGCTATATTACTAGTAAAGGTTATATTCGTAACTTCTTAAGACAAGGTGGTTTATTTATTAGTATAAGCGCTGTTAAGTTTGTTCTTGGTAAGATAAATAAAATGCCATCAGTTACTCTAAATGAACCTTTTGAACCAATCAAGAATTATTTTTCTAATAAATTTAATGAAAAATCAAAATATGAAGATTTGCGTTACGCAAACGAAAATTCAAAAAATATTATTGATGTAAGTAAATTTAAAGATGATAAAAACTATGATTCTTTATTAAAGAAATATAATGAGAACATGGCTGGTTTAGAACGATATAATAATGAGGAACAATCCGCATTACTAAAAGATGGAGATGATTCCTCAGATGATTATAATAATAGTTAAAAATGAAACCTAACGATTAATTCGTTAGGTTTTTGAAACAATAGTGATATTTTTAACGTATTATTATATGAATAGATATTGTGGAGGTCTTATGAGAGTTAAAAAGATATTAAGTATATTAACAATTGTTTTATTTAGTTTTCTTCTTGCATCATGTAAGCAAATAGGTGAAAGCCAAACAGGTGGAGAAACACCTAAAAAATATTCCCTTAACATTATGGGGGATATTGATCTATTATATTTAGATGAGATAAAGACAAAATATGAACAAGGTGAAGTTGTGGAGATTAAGACGAAGATTTTGTTTGATGCGGAAATAGAAATATATGTAAACAATGTTCAAGTACCTAAGACAGATTCTGATGGAGTTTATTGGTTATACAAGTTTTACATGCCAAACTGTGATTCATGGCTGTTGGCAGAAACTGTCGATGGTTTTAAGGAACAGAAGGATTATTATAAAACGATTCGTTTTGTTAATCCAGAAATTAAAAAGGATACTAATATTATAAATTTTGATTACTTAGTTACTAATGTTCCTGTATATCATATTTTTGAAAATACAGAAGAATATGAAAGATTTAATTTTGAAGTACTAGGAAATATTATTGTCCATCCAGATGTAGTAGGACCTAATATTGAGATGTATTATATTGTTTTAGTTGTTCGAAAGAGCAATTATAATGGTAACTATTTATATCATGATTTTAAATACGACCTTTATGGCGTAGTTCCTAAAGATGTGTTTGATCCAGCACCAGAACCAATGCTAGCACCAATGTTAAATGAAGATATCTTCTATGCTAAATTTGAAGATTGCTTATTAATTGATTTTGTGTTTGTTCCAGCAATAAACATAAGTGAATACCCAGACTATAATGTATAATAATAAACCTCAAGGCTATAGTAGTATTACTACTTAAAACCTTGAGGTTTATTATGTTTAGTTTAATCCTTTTAAAAATATGAATTTTATGTTATAATAAAAAAAGCTAAAGAGGTGCTTTATGAAGAAAAAGATTCAAAAGAAACATGTAAATAGGGTATTAAATGATATAGTTGACTTTATTGAATTTGATTGTTATATTAAAACAATGGATGAATTATTTAATAATAATATTTGTGATTACCATGAATACTTAAGTAATCTATTAACAAGAATTCAAATCTATTTTGCTGAAGAAGTAAAACCTTACTTATCTTTGGAAAATTTAGAAGAAGATGAACCAGTTGATTTAGAGTTGTTAGATATTCTTGATTATGCTTATGATTACAAAAAACTCGATATTTCTTCTTTTGAGGCTCTTAATAATTTATTTATTAAAATAAATGAATATATTTTTTCAAAAATGATTTTATTTGTATCAAAAGAAAATGTAACAAAAGATGTATTAATAAATGTTATTAATGATATTGTTAAGATAACAGAAGATAATTCATATTCCAAAATCAATAAAAATGAACTTTATCAAAATGTTCTTTCTAAGGAACAATATATAATTTTTAAAGAGCATAATTTTTTAAATAAGATTACCTATTTATTAAAGAAACCTCAAATTATTGGTTTTGATGCAATAGACTTCTTTGATTTTTTAAAAGGTGCAAGAATCATTAAAATTGTTCAAGGAGATAGTGAACTCGTTTTTTCAAATGACTTTGCAAACAAAGCCATTTTTATGACAAACACTTATGAAGTTTATAACCGATATAACAAAGTTGTTAAGAATCATAATCTTAATATCGAAGAAAGTATTGTGTCTTTTGATATTAATTTAAAAGCCGACCTTTTAATTTTATTAAATGAAAATAAAAATAATTAAGAAAAACTATAGGAGGGAAAAATGGTTATTGTCGATAAAAAAACATGCCCTAAAGGAGTCGATCCAAATTTATTTGATAGATGGATTAAAAATGCTAAGGAGGTAGCTGATTGTTTAGGATTTCCTAAACTAGCTAAAAAAATAGAAGAATATTTCAGTGAAAAGGACCTTAATGTTTTCTTTTCTGATGAAGTAATAAGAGAAGATAGGGGTTATCTTTCATATGTAGAGGCTAGAAAGTACATCAGAGATTGTTATAAAACAAATGGTATAATAAAAAAAATTCTAAATAATATTTATAATGATTCTGATTTTGAGGCTTATATTGATATACTATATGATGAATTAGTTTTAGTTAATGAAGATATTGATGATCCTAGTACCATTTACGATACACTTCAATTTGTAAAAGGAATAATGAAAAAAGAATGTTATGTTTATTCACAAAAAGACCTTTTTGATAAGATAATTATTTATCCAACTAAATATCATACTTATACTGGGGATATCATTACTTTTTGTGAAATTGGTTTTGTTAAAGAATTGTTTAATTTAACATATCGTAATATGGCAAAAGAAAATAAAGATTTATTTAATAATGATGGATTTGAAAGAAATGACTACATTTCAAAGGTTGTTAAAGAATCACTTTCAACATACTTTATTAAGTGCTACTTTAATACTTATGGATTAGGTTGTCATTTCCTAAAAGATTTGCATTACCGTGTTCCATATCTAGAACCTGCTAGTGCTTATGTTTATATTAATGGCCATAAACACTTTATCGATATGTTCGAAAAATCTCTTTCATCAATGGATGTAGCATTACGCATGCTTTTAGGCTTTAGTAATGAATTATTATATTCAGTAATAAATCATGACTTTTATCGTAACTTTGTTTTAAAACATGATAAAAGAACTGACTTTAGTACTATTACACCCTATGACTTTATGATTGACTTTAATGATTATTTATTAGAGTCAAAAAGTGAGGGAACGGTTAAAAGTTATATTTCTTGGGTATCTAGTGCATTTGAAAAATACTTAGGAATGAATATTAGAATTCTTTCGGTTTTAAATCATGAATCAAGAATTCAAGTAGTTGATAAAGTTTTAAGTTTAATAACTGGTAAAGATGATTTATCTAATAATATGCGATCTGCCTTACATGCTCTTAAAACTTTTATTACAATAAAAAATGCAGGTTGGGAAGGTATTGATATTACAAAGTAATATCAATACTTATAACTTCTATTAAGGTATACATACACATTTTTATACAAATTTATTGAGGTGAATATGAAATTTAAAGTTGAATCAGTAACTACAACGAACGATGAAGGTTTAGAAAAAATTTTAAATGATGCTGTACCAACAATTGAACAAATTGGTTACAAAATTGTTTCTATTATGTTTATTGGTAATAATAGTAAATGCGAGCGCATTTATCAAATTGTATTGGTAAGAGAATAAAATAATTTAAAAAGGAGAAAAATACATGTTAGAAAAAGAATTTAAAGAATGGCTAGAAAAACAAACAAAAGATCATACTGGTACTTTACTTAGTAAGAAAGTAATTAGTAATCATTTATCAGATATTAGAAGAGTATTTAAAGTATATGATTTACATGATGAGTATAAGAAAGATAAATGTAAATCAATTATCGCTTTATTTGATTATTCTAAAGATGATGAAAGAGTAAGTGCTAAACCTAAATGTGATATTAAGATTAAAGGTAGTGTTTACAAAGTTTTAAAAGCTCTTAAAGGATCAATTGTTAAATATCAAATGTTTTTAAATTATTGTGTTTCAACAGGTGTTACTTTCTAATATTTATTCTATAAAATAATCGCAAAATAAAGCACTTTTAAAAGTGCTTTATTTTTTTATTTAAAAAGATATTTAGGAGGCATAAATGAACGATTTTAAATTAAATGAAATTAAAAAGAATGTAGACGATGTGTTATTTGAGTTAAAAGAAGAATATATCAAGAAAACCCCAAAAGAAATTTATGATGAAATATCTGAATATGTTATTGGTCAAGATGAGGCTAAAAAAATATTATCAGTAGCATTATATCAACATAACTTAAGGGTCAATAATGATGAATTAAAAGATGTTCAAAAAAGTAATATTTTAATGGTTGGACCAACCGGGGTTGGTAAAACATTACTTGCTAAAGCAATGGCTAAAGTTGCTGATCTTCCTCTTGCCATTTGCGATGCAACAACATATACCCAAGCGGGATACGTTGGTGAAGATGTTGAAAACATCTTGCTTAAACTTTTACAAAATGCTGACTTTGATTTAGAAAGAGCTCAAAAAGGAATTGTCTTTATTGATGAATTTGATAAAATAGCAAGGAAAAATGCTAATCCTTCGATTACTAGGGATGTTTCTGGGGAAGGTGTTCAAAATGCGCTTTTGAAAATTATTGAAGGAACAATTGTTAATGTACCCCCTCATGGAGGAAGAAAACACCCTTATCAAGACTTTATTAAGTTTGATACATCAAATGTTCTATTTATTTGTGCTGGTTCTTTTGAAGGTAAGAAGAATCAAACCTTTAATAAATTACATAAACATAATGAAATTGATAACATTGAGCAAATTGAGAAGTTTGGTATAATTCCTGAACTCCTTGGACGTTTACCTGTTTTTATCAATTTAAATGAATTAACAATAGAAGATTTAAGAAAAATATTAACTGAACCAAAAGATTCATTAATTAACCAATATAAAAGACTATTTAATATTGATGGAATTAATTTAGAATTTACTGATGAAGCATTAGATGAAATTGCCACAAATGCTTACTATCATAACTTTGGCGCAAGATCCCTACGTAGTACTATTGAAGATATTATGACTGATGTGATATTCAATATCGATCAAGTAGAAGAAAAGAACCTTATTATTGATTTAGATTATATTAAAAAACACAATATGAATAATAAGGCTTATTCATTTTAATAATCTTAGTAATTACCTCACAATTTATAAAATTGTGAGGGTACAAAGACAAATTATAAAAATATGTGATATAATACTTTTATATGAATGTCACCATTTGATGTTTTGTTTCGTTTTACTTATAGAGGAAGAAATTATGAGAATACAAGAACAATTTGATTATGTGTATAATGAAAATGTAAAAAGTCTTTTTAATATCGCGTACGGATATTTAAAAGACAAAGAAGATTCAGCTGATGTTATTCAGACTGTTTTTTTGAAAGCACTAGATAAAAACATTAACTTTAAGACTTATGATGATATAAAATACTATCTGATTAGGATAACAATCAATTGTTGTTTGGATTTGTTAAAAAGTTCATATAAGAAGAAAGTTGTTTTAAATAATGAGATGGTTATGAATTTTAATGAAACGAAAAATGAATCTTCCTCAAATTTAAATTTAGTTGCTTATATTGATAAATTAAGTGATAAATATAAAACAATAATTATCTTAAGATATTATGATTTGATGAGTATTAGTGAAATAGCTCAAACCTTAAGAATAAGTGTTGATGCAACTAAAAAACGCTTAGAAAGAGCAAAGAAAATGATTAAAACATTGATGGAAAGGAATTAAATTATGATAGAAGATAAATTATCAAAATTAAATGAATCGATTCCAGAGTTTAATGATGTAAATGAAGTCAAAAATAGTATTCTTCAAAAACAAGAAAATAAACAAATTAATAAGCATAAACGTTTATTTTTACGTTTTTCTTATATTGGTGTGCCAATTATTCTTTTATCTATTGGTCTTATTTTAGGAGTTGTTTTTTTAGGACCAAAAGATTCAGGAGGTCCATTATTAAGTGAATTTGATAAACGACAACAAGAACTTGCAAAACTTTATTTAAGTGGTAGTAAAAACTATCTTTCTAATTATATTCTCTCACTAAATAGTGATGAAGATGAAGTTTATGAAAGTGAATATACGAAAAACTTACTTTCAGAAAATACAAAACTAGAAGCTGAAACTGTTGTTGAGAATATTTATTATGAAGTTACAGTTGATTATTGTAATGGATCAGCTCCTAAGAAAATAGTTGTTAAAAAGGGAGAACTTGTTTATCCTGAGGTCTTTACAAGAAGTGGCTATTATTTTTTGGGATGGTTTGTTGATGAAGTAATGCTTTCTCAGGCCATTAGAATAACAAGTGATACAAGAATTTATGCAAAATGGAGTGTTAAAGAATCAGTATCAATTGGTCCTAACCAATATGAATACTATAAAGATTTAGATGGTGTTGTAATTGTAGGATCAAAAGTTGTTGATACAGAAGAATTAATCATTCCAAGTACTCTAAATGGATATAATGTTGTTGGTCTTGAAACAAGGGCATTCGATGGTGCTTATAGCAATAATCATAAAATTACGAAAAAAATCGTTGTTCCAGACACGGTTAGATTTATTAAAGCTTTAGCTTTATCTAATTATAGCTTATTAGAAGAAATTTATTTACCAAGTCAATTACAAGTATTATATCCGAATGCTTTAATTGATTGCCCAAAACTAAAACATATTTATATAAGCAATAATCCTCGTTATCAAGTTATTAATGATGCTTTAGTTGATGTATTAACTAATACCCTTATTAAAGGAACTTTAAATTCAAATGATATACCAAATGGTATTGCTATCATTGAGGCAAGAGCATTTTGTGATTATAAAACATTAGAAGAAATTAATATTCCTGATAGTGTAAAAATTATTAAGGCATATGCATTTAGTAATTGTGATTCTTTAACAATTGTTAAATTGCCAAGTGAACTTGAAATAATAGATGAAAGTTTATTTACTGATTGTATTAATTTAGAAGAAGTTTATATTGGTGAAAAAGTAAAAAGTATTGACGATCTAGCATTTAAAGGATGTAATAACTTAAAATCAATTATTGTTCATGAAAATAATCAATATTTTTATGCTACAGAATCATGCTTAGTTGATCGAAATGAACAAAAACTTGTCGTTGGTTTTAATGTTCCTGATGGAAATGTTGATATTCCTGAAGGAATAAAAGTTATTGCAAATAGTGCTTTTTATGGACGAACTTCAATAAAAAGAGTTACTCTAAGTGAAAGTGTTGAAACAATTGAATATAGTGCATTTGCAGAATGCAAAAACTTAGAATATGTTTATCTCAACAAAAACTTAAAAAATCTTGTAGGCTTTACTTTTAATAACTGTATTAACCTAAAAGAAGTAGTTATGCCAACAAGTTTAGAAAATGTTGGTCAATATATTTTTTGGCGTTGTGAAAGTTTAGAAGAAATTACTTTACCCAAAAATATTAGTACAATCCCTTATGGAATGTTTAGTCAATGCAAGAATCTAAAAACAGTTGAACTACAAAGTGTTATTACAAATATTGGAACAGACGCCTTCTTTAATTGTAATAACCTAACCTCTTTCGATTTGTCTAATGTTTTAATAATTGGCAATGATGCTTTTTCATGGTGTAGAAGTTTAACTGAAATTGATCTTGGAAGTGTGACTCAAATAGGTGATAGAGCCTTCTTTGCTTGTAAAGGACTTACAAATGTATATATTCCTAAAACAGTTAAAACAATAGGAAGTAACAGTTTTGGAGATTTAATTAATGCGGTATTATACTGTGGAGTAAGTAAACCAAAAAGTACTTGGGCAACAGATTTTTGTAATGGAACATATTGTGTATATGACAGTAATGAAATAATTTCTTTAGGAGATTTCACTTTTGAAGTGATTAATAACAATGAACTTTCATTAACAAGATACATTGGTAAAGAAGAAAAAGTAGTTATTCCAAGTGAAATTAATGGTATGAAAGTTACATCAATTGGTGAAAAAGCTTTTTACTTAAGTAAGATAAAAGAAGTTATTTTCCCAGATACTTTAGTAACAATCAATCGCCATGCTTTTGCTAGTTGTCATAACTTAAGAAAAGTTGAAATGCCTTCTACTTTAAAATCAATCAAAGAATATGCATTTTTCTATTGTGAAAACTTAATAGAAGTTAAGTTTAATGAAGGACTTAAAGAAATAGAAAATAATGCATTTGCAAAATGTAATCTAAGTCAAGCCATTATTCCGTCTACATTAACTTATGCAGGTGGAAGAGTCTTTTCTGAAAATACTAATTTTATGGAACTAGTCAATCTTTCAAAAGTATCAAATAGTTCATTTGGGGCAGGTCAAATCAATTACTTTAATTCACTTGACTATACATCAGGTGTTTTTACGATTAATAATGAATTTGTTTTCTGCTTTGACTTTAGAAACGAAAAAATTATCTTTATTAAGTATACTGGTAATGATACATTTGTTGAACTTCCAAGTGATGTAAGTTTCGAGTATGGTGGGAAAATATATACTACTTACGTTATTAACGATCATGCTTTCGCATATCAAGAAAGAATTGTTAAGATTATATTACCAGAAGGAGTTACAGAAATTGGTGAACGAGCTTTCTTTGCTTGTTTTAACTTAACTAGTTTGTATATTCCAAGTTCGGTAACTAAGATTGGTAGTTCTGTAGTTTCAAATGATGAACATCTATTTGAGATTTACAACTTATCTCAAGTTTCAGCATCTGACATTTCAAAATCTGGATTAACTTTCTATGCGAAAGAAGTTCATAAGGATGCGACAATTCCTTCGAAGGTTATTAAAGCAGATAATGGTTTAATTTATTATGTAGGTGGCGAAAATAACAATTATGTTGTTGGATATGATAAAGTAGAAGAACATCTTGTTTTACCAAATCATATTAACAATCAAACATACATTATAGCAAGTCATGTTTTTGATAACAATCAAACAATTAAAACTGTCTATCTACCTGAAGGTATTACAGAAATTCACCGAAATGCCTTTGGTGATTGTGAAAATATCAAAGAACTTGTAATTCCTGCATCGGTAACAAAGATAACTTGGTATGCTTTTTACAGTATGGGTTCTTTAGAAAGTGTAACTTTCAAAGACTTAACTCCATGGATTATTCAAACATCAAGTTATCCAGCATCCTATCAAGAAATTGATGTTACTAATCCAAAAGAAAATGCTATAAAACTACAAAGAAGTTATATGTATGATTGGAATAAAATGATTGAAGAATAACATAAAAAAGAATCCATATTTGTGGATTCTTTTATCATTTTATTTACAAAGTTGTCGAAAAAGAATATTATATAGGTGTGTGTTATGTTATAAAGAAATTAGCAAATTCCCTTATAGGATAACTACGCCTATATTTTGAATTTAAGCTTATTCCTTTTTGAAATAGGCTTTTTATTAATAGGGTAATTTTGTTTATTTATGTCACCCTGTATTCAATTTTTGTCTCGATTCTCATTTAGTAGCAAGGATTTAAAAAAGTGTAAAAGGTATTAAGAGCTTACGAAAATAGGTTAAATGACTATAAAATATAGTTGAGTTTAATTAGAAGGCTCGATGTCTTCATTTAAAAATAAAAATATACATTCGATGAATGTGAACTTAGGACAACAAGACGAGAAGTCAATGATAAGAGTACTTTATTTGATTAGTTTTAAAATTAAATAACACATTTAAATAGGCAAAAATTTTATTTTTCATAAAAATTGTCTATTTAAATTGATTTTTTATTATTTGAATGGTATAATTGTATTATGAATAGGAGTGATTTTATGATTTTATACAAAAGAGAAGAATACTTAAAAAGAATAAGAGGATTCTATCATGATACAGATATTATAAAAGTTATAACTGGTGTAAGAAGATGTGGTAAATCTTCTTTAATGGAAACTATAAAAGATGAGTTAATCGAAAGTGGAATAAATGAAGATAATTGTATCTTTATTGATTTAGATAGTAGAAAATACAAAAAAATTAAAACTGATAAAGCTTTAGAAGAACTACTTGATTCATTTTCAAATATTAGCGGGACTAAATATGTTTTTATTGATGAAATACAAAATATTAAAAACTTTGAAGAAGTTATCAATGCATTTAGAAATGATGGAGAGTATTCAATATTTATTACAGGATCTAACTCATATTTATTAAGTGGAGAACTTGTAACTAAACTTACAGGTAGATATATTGAATTTGAAGTATTTACTTTATCATTTTATGAATATTTAGAAATGAAGAAATTTTTTAATAAACCAATTGATTCTAATATACTAAATGAACTTAATAATTATATTGTTGAAGGAGGTTTTCCAAAGGCAATACAATATGATTCAATCATAGATAAAAGATCTTATACTAAAGCTACTGTTGAAGAAATATTTGAAAAAGACATTAAGAGAAGAATTAAAGTAAGAACTGTTGAAACATTTAATTTAGTTAAAAATTTTATCATTAATAACTATGGACAAACAATGAGTGTTTTAAGTATTCAAAAAGGCTTAGAGAATACTGGTATTAGGGTAAGAAGAGAAACAATAACTAAATATATTGATATACTTGTTAGTGCAAAAATACTTTATCAATGTGATAGATTTGATATGAAGAGTAAAAGAGCATTAAAAGGTGAAAAGAAATATTATCTTGCTGATTCATCATTTTATTATTCAATAAATACTGATAATAGAATAAATTATGGTCCAGCATTAGAAAACGTAATATACACATACGCAAGAAGTAAAAAATATACTGTAAGTGTTGGAAGAATTGGACTACTTGAATGTGACTTTATATTAAGAGATGATTATTTAAATTATGCTTACTTACAAATTGCTTATACAATTTTGGAAAGTAAAAAGACTGAAGATAGAGAATATACTCCATTAGAACTAATTAAGGATAATTATCCTAAATATGTTTTAACAACGGATTTCTTAATTCAAAAACGTAATGGGATAAATCATGCAAATATTGCAGACTTTATTAAGAATAATTTAAATTTTAATTAAACATTAAATTGATTTGTCGTAATAAATGTCGTATTAAACTATACAAAAATGTGATTTAAATGTTAGTCATTGTATACAAAAATGTGGTAATTACAATATAAAATCATTAAATGGAAGTTGTATTTAGTATAAAAATAAATTTAAAATATACGTTTATCAAATATGAAGTTAGGGGGCAACAACATCATCTGTGTTATGCTATAACTTTAATTTAAATAGCAGCAAGATAACTATTTTGTAAATTTACTATATTGATAATTTAAACTAATCTATGATATAATACTTTTGGTCCACTCATACGACCTAAAACATGGAGTGTGGAAAGGAAACGACTAGAAAACCGAGTACTGTAATTTTTGCGATAGGTATCGTTATTCCATCGTATTTTTTTATGAGGTATTTATGATTACTATAACTATCATATCATTAATAGTTTTTTTAATAATATATTTTCGTAATAAGAAGTATTTGGAATTTGCGAGAAATAATAGTAAAGCTATTAAAGAATTATCTATCTTAAATAATAAATATATTTTTAAAACAGTTAGTAATTTTGATTTAAAACATTCATATGATAACGAAATATATTATAATAAAGTTATGTTAAAGGATTATTTAACATATGAACTTGTTTATTTAAAAGGTCGAGTTTTATCTTCCATTGAAAATGCTAATTATAATTACTCTTTATATCCTAGTTATGATAGTGAAGTTAAAAATATTAATTCGTTTGGTGAATTTGAAACATTTAAAAGACCTAGAAATCTTGATAAATTAATCAAGTACGAAAAAAAGATTTTTTCAGAATTAGTTAAAAAACCTATATTAAGTTTTCGAATGAAAGTTACTTTATACCTTACTAAAATTAATGGAAGATATGTCGATCATAAATCAACAGAATTTCATGTAAGTGAAATTAAACAAGTAATTAATGATTTGTCAAAAAAAGATGGTAACAGATATCTTGATCGTGAAATTTGGGATGCAATAAGTATCGTTGAAAGAGCTAAAGTTTCAAATAAAATGCGCTTTGCAGTTTATAATAGAGATGGATATCGCTGTAGAATATGTCATCGTAAAACAAATGATTTAGAAATAGATCATATTATACCAATTGCCAAAGGTGGTAAAACTGAATATAATAACCTACAAACGCTTTGTAAAAAATGTAATCAGGAAAAGTCGGATAAAATCATAGTTGACTATTCACATATTAATAATCAAAAAATTAAAATTAGAACGTGTCCGCGTTGTGGTGCTCCTTTGAAATATATTCGTAATGTTTTTGGAGAAGTTTACGTTTGTACAAAATATCCCAATTGTAATTACAAGACTAATAAATAGTTAAGATAGCTTTTAAACAGAAATGGATTTTCCATTTCTGTTTTTTTTATAAAAAAATTATATAATCAGTTGCTTATAAGAAATTTATATATTATAATATACTTAAGTTATGAACTTGAGTATATTATAATATTGGAGGATAATATGGCTAGACCTTTTAACCGAGAAAAAGGAAAAACAAGAACACTTGTTTTACACTCTGCAACTAAGCTTTTTATTGAAAATGGATATACCAATACAAGAATAAAAGATATTGCTAGTGATTCTGGTGTTGGATATAATGAAATATTTCGAATGTTTACTGATAAAGATAATTTACTTAGTCAACTTGTTGACCTTGTTATTGAACATCAATTTGAAATGAGTAAAAAGTATCTTGAAAATGTAAGTGATGATAAGTTGTTACTATATGTTTTTGAAAGTGTACTTCAATTATATATTTGTGAACTAAATGAAAATATTAGAGAAATGTATGCGGTGAGTTATACATTGCCAAGTACATCGCATAAAATCTATGCGTATATTACGGAAAAGATTGAAAACGTCTTTAAAGAGTATTTGCCAGAATATGAAACAAAAGATTTTTATGAGTTAGAAATAGCAACAGCTGGTATCATGCGCGGATTTATTATTAATCCTTGTAATATGTACTTTACAATTGATCGAAAAATCAATCGTTTTATTAGAACGACCCTTAAAATATATGAAGTACCTAAAGATAAAATTGATGAGATTATTAAAATAATTGAACAATTTAAAATGAATGATTATGCAAAAGAAGTAATTTCGACTTTATATGAATATATTAGTATTAGAACATAGGAGGTATTATGAAGAAAAAGATTAGACTAATATTTATACTTACTATTTTATTTGGAGCTTTATTAGCTTTTGGAAACAAATCATTTGTTAATGCAAATGAACATTCACATACTTATGATAATGGTATTTGTGAATGTGGTGCATTTGAGGAACCTGACTATTTCCAACATATTCCTTCAGGTTGGATTGTCGAAAACGCTGGTCAGTTATTATCGTATGTTAATAAATATAATTCAGGTGAATCTAAAAACAATTTATATATTAGAGCGGATATCACTTTACCAAGTGATTATAAGTGGGTACCAATTGGTACTACAGAACATCCTTTTGTGCATGATATTTTCACAGTTAATGATGTTGAGTATAAAATTGATTTAGGAAAACAAGAAGTTACTACTTCAAATTTTGGGTTAATTGGTGTTTTAGGCGATACTAGTGATAGAAGTCCATCAATTCAAAACCTATCAGTCTATGGTAATTTCTCATTATCAAGTTCAGTTGATTCAGTTGGAGCTTTTGTTGGTAATGCCAAAGGAAAAGTTGAAATTATTAATTCATCATCACATGTTAATATGACAATGGGGGATGCTGGAGCAGGTTCAACAAATATTGGTGGTGTTGTTGGTAAGAGTACAAAGGAACTTGTACTTAACAAAGTTGCAAACTTTGGTAATTTAAGTCTAAATGTTGCCTATGAAGGAGTAGGTGGTGTTGTTGGAACTATGAATGCAGGTTCTTTAACTAATGTCATTAACTATGGAAATATTGAGGCAACTAGTGCTAAATACTTAGGTGGATTAGTTGGTTCGATTGATTCTTCAAACTTTGATTCCCTTACAAACTCAGTAAACCTTGGTAGATTAAAAGGAAAGTCATTTGATATTTCTTTTGCCAATAATAGTTATGTTATGAATCCAGGTGATCTTGTTGGGTTCTTAAATACAACTTCTAATAACTTCGTTAATAACTATTATATAAATGAAAATGCTTATGGTGTTGTTATTAATGTTGCAAGTATGATTGATGCTACTAAGACAAATGACGAAGAGCTTACTTCAGGTAAACTTGCTTATTTTTTAGGTAGTGCATATGGGCAAAAGATTGATAATTTAGCTGAAGGAGAGGAAAAAGAAACTTATCCTGTTCTTGGAAGTGATCCTGTTTATCAAGTATACAACTGTGATGGTGAAACATTCTTCTACAGCAATACTAACCAAAATATGGAGCATAGCTTTAACTATGCATCAGAAGATAACGCCATTTTAGTAACTTGTGATAATTGTGATCTTCAAGGAAGAATTGAACTTGTTGTTTTAAATCCTCTTTATTATGATAAGACAGTTAAGGAAGTTACATTACAAACAGATATTGAAGGTATTGATTTAAGTCAAATTGAAGTAAATTACAATACAGAAGTAATCTTCCCAGGAACTTATCTAGCTTCATTTACTTATATGGGGTTAAGTGCAAGTTTAGAGTTTGAAGTATTAAAAGGTATTCCAGATCAATCAATGCTAAATTATCATCCTCTTGAAGAAGAATTAATATATGATGGTAATAACAAAGAAGTTAATCTTTATTCATCTAATGAGCCAGGTCTTGGAGAAATAGTTGTAAGTTTTGTAAAAAATGGAAAAGAAGTTCCTTTATGTGAAGGGGGTACATATAGTGTAAGAGTATCAGTAAAAGAAGGAAAGTATTATCAAGCTCATGAGTTTAATGTTTTAGAGATATTTAATATTATTACTGTTAAACCAAAAGAAGTAACTTTAGAATGGACAAAGACAACTTTATTTTATGAAGAAGGTAATAGTATTTATACACCAAGTTATGTTATAAAAGGGTTATGTTACCAAGATAAACCAATAGTTAGTTTTTCACAAATTGGCAGTGGAATTGGTACTTTTACTACAACCATTTCATTAGTTGGTGAAAACTATCAACTTGTTGGTGATAACTTAACAACAAGCTTCACTGTTAAGAAGATACTTGTTGAAACGCCAATTATTGAACCAGCATTATTTAAAAATGGTGTAACACAAGTTGCAAACATTAAAGAAACAGAATATTATACTGTAAAAGAAAATAAAGGTGGAGTAAGTGCTAGTCGATATCCAGTTGTTTTAGAGTTAAAAGATCCATCTAAATATACTTGGGAAACAACTGATAGTGCAACACTAACTGTATATTTCTTTATTCATACTTTTGAATCAAGCTGGACAACTTATCCAACAATTAGTGACTGGACTTATGGTGAGGCACCAATTCTTCCTACTTATGAAGTAAGTAATAGTTATTTAGATATTAGTGTTATGTATAGGCCAATTGGGGGAACATACTCAAAAACTCTTCCAACTGAAGTTGGAAAATATGAAGTAATCTTCATAAGTGAAAAAGAAGATGCAAGAGCATTCCCACTTGATGATGTTGTATTAACATTTAATATCAACAAAGCAAATCCTCTTTGTGGTATTGATTCTGTATTTACAGTTGACTATGGAACAAAACTATCTGATATTGAACTATTAGGTTTTGGAGATGGTATTTGGACATTTGTCGGTGATGTAAATCAAATCTATCCATCAGGTGAACACAAAATCGAACTATTATTCACACCAACAAACACTAAAAACTACAATACTCTTACTAAAACAGTAACACTTATTGTAAATAAACTTGATGTAATGTTTGAAGCACCTTCAAAGATTGATGGTTTAGTATATAACAATACTAACCAAGCATTAGTAATTCCTGGTAATGTTATTGGTGGAGACTTATACTATAAAGTAAATGATGGTGAATGGTCAAAAGAACTTCCTTCTAAAAAAGAAGCTGGTAAATATGAAGTAGCTTATAAAGTAATTGGTAAAGACAATTATCACGATATTGAAGAAGAAAACTTTGTGGTTGAAATCAAAAAAGTTGATATCACAATTGAAGCACTAAATCAAGAAGTAGAACAATATCTGCCTCTACCAGTACTTGATTATAAAGTAACAGGACTTGTTAACAATGATGTCTTAGATGTTAATATCCTTGTAAAAGTTGCAATTACTGATACTTTAACAACAGGTGAATATGACATTACTTTTGAAGAAGTAGTAAGTACAAATTATAATATCACTTACAAGAAAGGTACTTTAAAAGTATTTGAACATACTAACTGTACTGGAGGAAATCCTACTTGTACTAAAAAGGCAATATGCGAAGTTTGTCATAAAGAGTATGGAAGCTTATTAGACCACATTTATTCAGACTATCATTACAATAACGATGCAACAAGTGAAAAAGATGGTACAATGACATCTAAATGTGCACACTGTGATGAAACAAATACGCTAGTAGTACCAAACACAAAACTTGTAAATACAAATATAAACCCAACTTCTCCATTAAAAACTGCATTACAAATAACAATCGGTGCAGTAGTAGGTATTATTCTTGCAACTGGTGTTTGTACACTATTATATTTCACAGTAATCAAAAAGAAACTTACTAAATAAAAAAACAAAGAATCCATAAAAATGGATTCTTTTTTATATAAAATAATCAGTCTTTTCCTGTACTTTAATGTCAAAAAATTGTATAATATAGGTGTGTGTTGTGTTATAAAGGAATTAGTGAATTCCCTTATAGGATAACTATGCCTATATTTTGAATTTAAGCTTATTCCTTTTTGGAATAGGCTTTTTTAAAATATAAAATAAGAATGTAAATCACATATTATACTTTTTTAGAATCATGTTTTCAAGTGAAAAGATAAGTGATTTTTTCATGATTATTTTCATTGACTTTATTAATTTAGAAAGTATAATTGAATTGTATAATAATTAATAGGAGATGATTACACGATGTTTAAGAAACTTTTTAACTCTCTAAAAAATATTAATTACAAACTTTTTATTGCTTTATTAATTATGGGACTATGTCCTACAATTTATAATACTTTAAGAGTCTTTTGGTTAGGTGAGTTACCTGGAGAATATTCTTATTCAATTGCCGGACAACTTTCATGGGTTAATTTAATTTATGAAGTAATTAGTGAAGCAATTATACTGCCATTGTTTTATTTTATAGGTAAGGTAATATTAGATAAAAAAGAGTTAGTAAATAGAGTAAAGACTGGATTGATTATATCAATACTGATATATTTGTTGGTATCTTCCCTTGTCATTCTTTTTGCAAACCCACTTTTAAAAGCTATGGCAACTTCGCCTGATATTATTGATCAATCAGTACAATATATAAGACTAGAGGCAATAGCACATGTTTTTACTGTACTTGCTAACTTTCTTCTTATTGTACTTATAACTTTAGGAAAAGATAAATTCGTTTATCTTCTTACTGGAGTTAAACTAATACTATCAATAATATTTGATACTTTCTTTATTTCAAACTTAAATATATCACTTAATTTAGGAATTAATGGAATTGCAATATCAAATATTGTTATAAATTTGATAATGTTTATTATATCTATATTATTGCTATTAAAATTAGGAATTAATATCTTTAACAGTGATAAGTTAGATTTTAAATGGTCAAAAGAACTTATTAAAGTAGGGGGAGTATCCGGATTAGAATCATTTGTTCGAAACTTGTTTTATATGATCATGATTAGTAGAATGGTTAATGTTGTTGGGGAACAAGGAACATACTGGGTTGCAAACAACTTTATCTGGGGATGGTTATTACTACCAATTACTCAGTTAGGAGAATTAATAAAACAAGAGGTAGCAATAAACAAAGAAAATATAAAAAGGAATACCCTAGGGTATTTTGGCATTACCTTAATAATTTGTTTAATTTGGATAATATTTATACCACTATATAAACCATTTATGTTAAATGTACTAAATTATAGTGATGTAGAAAAACTATTTACTTTAGTAATTGTTCTGCTTGCATCATACGTTTTTTATGCATTTCAAAACATATTTGATTCAACATTCTATGGAATTGGTAAGACCAATTACATGTTGTTTGAATCAATAGTAACTAATGTAATTTATTATGGTATTTGTTTTATACTGTACATTACACATGTATTTGAACCAACATTGTTAGGTATTGCGATAATGTTTGGTATTGGAAATGTATTTGATAGTATAGTATCAGCTATAGTATATTGGTATATGATGAGAAAATTCAAAAATATGAAACTAGAAAGGAATTTCAAAATATGAATAATAATGATGATAAAATTAAAATAGAGAATAGAAATAGACGCATTGATAATGGTGGTAAAATTGTTAAAATGTTTGTCTCAATTGTCACCGTAGGTGTATCAATTGCTGCACTTTTTATTGGCGGTAATTTGATAAAAGAAATTAATCAAAAGAACACACAAGTTGTTATAGAACCAAGAGAAGGGGATATTATTGTCCAAATAGGTAATGATTTTAAATTATTGCAACTGATAAAATATTCTGATATTACATTTCCCGACAAAGTACAGGAAATTCAAATAAAAGCAAAAAATGATTCAAATCCGAATAATTCTTGTGAAAATCGAGTAGAAATAAATAATATTAATGGAGAAGACTGGAGTTCTCGTGATTCATTTAAATATATGATAAGTAATTTCTCTATCAATCCAAATAAGGTAATTAACCTTGTTGGGACAGTAAATAAAATGACAGTATATTGTGACTTTTATAAAGAAAAAAATATTGCAACAAAAATTCAATTAAGTGAAGAAGATTGCTTTAAGTTTGAGATAATGGATGTAGAAGATAAAGGTAGTAATGAAATTAAAATTAGTAATATTGAACAAGAATCAGAAAAAGAGTATGTAACTAAAGAAATTAATGATGGCATTGAATGGGTAAAAATAAGAGTTGTAATAGTTTATAAAATTAAAATTGATGGTAAAGAAAAAATGATTACTGATGAGATAATTTCTGATTGGATTCCAACAGACGCTGATTTTTAAAAAAGTAAGTACGAAAATGTTTTAGTCTTAAGTTACATATCAAATTTATAATTATAGGAAATAAATTATTGGACGGATACATTATGGTGAAATGGATTCTCTTTATATACTAATTACTTTATAAAAGATAATAATGGTATTAAGTACTTACTTAAATTATCATCATTTGATAAATACTTTGTAAAACTTAATGATTTTAACTACATGAATGAGCAAGTAAAGTAAGGTGTTAATATGTGTAAGTCTATTGAGTTGGTATTTGTGACAAATGATTAAATTACATTTGCTCATAGATTGATGTAGTTTATGAAAGAGATTTTATTCCAACTCTTTCTAAAGATGAACAATATAGATATATGATATTTGCAGGAATTGAGATTAAGAAAATCCTTCAAGTTAAAGCTCCAATCGATGCTATAACTTGGGAAGAAAGATTTAGTAGAAAACATAAAGCGTATGAAGAATACCTTTTAAAATACGAAGAATGAAATTCATTTATTAGACAAATTACTAATAACTGATATTTACTAAAAGATAGATTAAATATTTTTCAAAATGATGATTATCATATAGGTAATATAATGATTAATAAAAATAATGAACTTTTTGTAACAGATTTTGATAGAGATTATTATGGAGTACCATGAGAAGAGTTTAATAAATCTGTGTGGATGTTCATGTATCACATAAATTTGCAATAGGAACAGTAGAGGGATATTTTAATAAAAATATTCTAGAGGAATATTGGAAACTACTTGTACTATATATGAGCAATAATTTTCTTTCTTCATTTTCGTTGGTTATACTATATAGTGAAGAAGAAAGTAAAATAATAATATGTCATCGATTTAATTATTAGATTGGTATGATGATATGAAAAAAATGACCTAAATTGGAATGAAAAATATAAATTATAAGTTAATAAGGAGTTTGCTATGGAAAAAGAACAAATTATTCAAGTTGCTGGCGAAGTGGCTAAAAACGTAGGAAAAGATGTATATACGGATGTTGCACATCCAGCAGCAAAAAATATCGGTAATTTTTTTGGAACTATAACAGGTTTCTTTAGTGAAGTTGTTATGTATCCTTTGAAAAAGCTTAATAGTAAATATGAATGCAAAGCTATAGAGTTTAGAAAAAAAAATGGAAGAAAAATATGAGAATATTCCTGTAGAAAATAGAGTAGAGCCAGAGTTACATATAATTGGTCCAGCTTTAGAATCTTTAAAATATAATATTTTAGAGGAAGAACTATCTGATTTATACTCTAATTTACTGATTAGTAATTTAGATAATGAAAGCCAAAAAAAATGTTCTCCAGCATTTATAAAAATAATTGAACAATTATCTCCTATAGATGCTAAAGTTTATAAATTGTTATATGAAATATTAATTTCAGAACAACATTTACCTATTTGTAATGCTATATTGATAAATCAAAATAATCCGAATAAAATGATGAAAAAAGAATTTTTACCCCAAAATATATTAAATATTGAATTATTTGATCTTGATCCTTTTATTCTATCTAAATCTATTGAAGCGTTAAAAAGATTAGGACTTTTATCAATTTCGTTTATTGAATGGTCAAGG
>JAZNQD010000068.1:0-53510 GCA_045589955.1 Bacilli bacterium
CTTAAAAAGGAGAAAAATCATGAATAAATATAAAGGAACAAAAACTGAAAAAAATCTCCAAGCTGCATTTGCTGGAGAATCTCAAGCAAGAAATAAATATACATATTTTGCTTCAGTTGCTAAAAAAGAAGGATATGAACAAATTTCAGAACTTTTCTTAAAAACTGCTGAAAATGAAAAAGAACATGCTAAAATGTGGTTCAAAGAACTTGGTGAACTTGGAAACACTGCACAAAATCTTCTTCACGCTGCTGAAGGTGAAAATTATGAATGGACTGATATGTACGACACTTTTGCAAAAGAAGCTGAAGAAGAAGGATTTGTAGAACTCGCTAGAAAATTTAGAGGAGTTGCTGCAATCGAAAAATCTCATGAAGAAAGATATTTAAAATTATTAAATAATGTAGAAATGCAAAAAGTATTCGAAAAAGCTGAAGAAACTATGTGGATTTGCCGTAACTGCGGTCACTTAGTAATGGGTAAAAAAGCTCCAGCTGCTTGTCCAGTTTGTGCACACCCTCAAAGCTACTTTGAAGTAAGAAACGAAAACTACTAAAAAATTTTAAACATTAGTAAAAAACTTTACACATATAAATTTGTGTGTTATAATTAAATTATCTGTATATGTCCTTGAAGTTTTTAACAATTACCTTAGGGATATTTATTAATAGATGTAAACTCTCTATAGGTAGTACTATAGGGAGTTTTATGCATATAAATAGTAAAAGGAGGAAAACGTATGTTAAGAAAAATTAAAAAATTTCTGATAATATTAAGCATATCGTTTTTAAGTTTTGTATTATCGTCTTGTGATCTAGGAATAGTCGAGTCTTACACTTTAAGAGAAGGAAAATTTGAATATTCCGAAGAATTAATGATACTAAACGATTCTTTTCAAATAAGTTATATTAGAATAATATTTACACAAAGTGAAAATGTTTTTGGAGATGTTAACACTATAGTAAGTAGATACGATAATAAAGCATATTATGTAGAATTATATTTAGAAAATGAAAATCATGAGGGATTTTACTGTGATTTTGTGGATCGTGGTATTGATAATCAACACGGTAGATATCATCTCGAAATAGATGTATCAAATTTTCTTAATGTTGAAAATGCAACATTCCAGAGCGCTTTCACATTACATCATCATTCAAGTTTGGGTAAAGAGTATAACATTTACGAGAAACCAAATTTCAATGCTTTACTATTTCGACCTTACTCATTGTACGTTAATGAAAATCAAATTCCTATATATACTAGAACTTTTGAATTTAAAGAATTAAGGGAAGAATAAATGAAAAAAATATATATTAATACACTTTGAAGTGAATATGATATATTTGATATTTAATAGGTTTTATATAAACGAGAGTAAAATATCTGAATATAATATTTCTTATCGAATAGTATTTAAATATGTTGAGGAGGAATAAATTTAAGAAAATTTAAATAGTACCTTCAAATGTTCTTTGGTCACTTAGTAATGGGTAAAAAAGCTCCTGCTGCTTGTCCAGTTTGTGACACCCTCAAAGTTACTTTGAAGTAAGAAACGAAAACTACTAAAATAATGATAAAAGTCTAAGTAAAACTACTTAGGCTTTTTTCTTTAAACCACATTTTTATATAATAATAACAACTTATCTATTTGTTTTGAAAAAAATAAGAAAAGTGATATAATATATGTGAATTAAAAAGAGGTGACTTATATGAACAATAAAAAAATCGTTTTAGTAGTAATGGATGGAGTAGGTTTTAGCAAAACTGGTATTGGAGATGCAGTGACTGAAGCTAATACTCCTAATTTAGATTGGCTTCTAGCAAATTGCCCAAATACTAGATTAAAAGCTCATGGTGATGCAGTAGGATTACCAAGTGATGATGATATGGGAAATAGTGAAGTTGGACATAACGCTTTAGGTTGTGGACAAATTTACTCTCAAGGAGCAAAACTAGTTAATGAATCAATTTCATCAAAGAAAGTTTTTTCTTCAGATGCTTGGAATAAACTTGTAAATAACTGTTTAGAAAATAACTCTACAATGCATTTTATTGGTTTATTATCTGATGGTAACGTTCACTCAAACATTGCTCATTTATTTGCATTAATTGATGGAGCAAAAGAAGCAGGTATTAAAAATGTTAGAATTCATGCTTTACTTGATGGACGTGATGTTCCTGCAAGAAGTGCTGAAGTTTATCTTGCTCAACTTGATGAACATCTTGCTAAAGTAAATGATGATGCTTTCAATGCATGTGTTGCAAGTGGTGGTGGTCGTATGAAAATCACTATGGATAGATATCAAGCTGATTGGCCAATGGTTGAAAGAGGATGGAATGCACATGTTAAAGGAAACGCAAGAGCATTTGCAAGTGCAATCGAAGCTGTTAACACATATCGTGCTGAACTTGATTTAGATGACCAAAACTTACCAGCATTCGTAATTGCTAAAGATGGCAAACCAGTTGGTCCAATTGTTGATAATGATAGTGTTATTTTATTTAACTTCAGAGGCGATAGAGCACTAGAAATCTCAATGGCATTTGATGATGAAGAATTTGATAAATTTGATCGAAACCCATTACCTAAAGTTGTATATGCAGGTATGTTAGAATATGATGGTGACTTACATTTACCAAGAAATTATTTAGTAACTCCTCCAGTAATCACAAATACAATGTCTGAATTATTTGTAAATGAAGGTATGAAACAATATGCCATTTCTGAAACCCAAAAATATGGACACGTAACATATTTTTGGAATGGTAATAAATCTGGTAAATTCTCTGATGAACTTGAAACATATGTTGAAATTCCTTCAGATAAAGTACTATTTAATGAAAAACCAAAAATGAAATCAGTTGAAATCACTGATTTACTAATTGAAGAAATGAAAAAAGGTAATTACCAATTCTTAAGATGTAATTATCCAAATGGTGACATGGTTGGTCATACTGGTGATTTTGAAGCAGTTAAAATCTCAGTAGAAGCAGTTGATGATGCATTAGCAAGATTAATGAAAGCAGCTGATGAATATGGATATACACTTGTTATTACTGCAGACCACGGTAATGCTGATGAAATGTTAGAAAAGAACAAAAAAGGCGAACTACAAGTTAGAACAGCCCATTCTTTAAACCCTGTTCCATTTATTATCTATGACAAAACAACTAAATATGAAATCGTTGATGACACAAATGGTTTAGGTCTTGCAAATGTTGCCTCAACAATTGCTAAAATGTTTGATATTGAAGCTCCTAAATGTTGGGAAAGAAGTATTATTAAATAAGTAAAATAAAAAAGGTGGTGCCCTTATGAAACTATTATTGATGATATTGTTTGTAGTAGTTTTAATAGGCGTACCCCTTTTTGAATTTCTTATAACAAACAAAATCAAAAAACAAAAAACACCTTACTTGTTAAATAAACACATTGAAATACACTATGAGATAAATACGGGAATGATGCTTGGCTTATCGAAAAACAACCGAGCAATTGTTTTAATCATAACAACCATTCTTTTAATACTTGTTCTTGGAACAACGATATTTTTAATCATCTTTACAAGAGGAATGATCACTTTAAAAATTGGATGTATTGTACTTTCAGGAGGAGCAATGAGCAATGCCCTAGAAAGATATATATATAAACATGTAATTGATTACATAAGTTTTCCCAGATTTTTAATAAAAAAGGTTAGAAGAATTATATTCAATGTTGCAGATTTCTTTATCTTTATTGGCTGTTTAATTATTTTGATTGGTGTAATCTTGATATAAAAGAATATATATAGCAAATATGAGTAAACTATTATTAGTTTACTTTTTATTGACTTTGTCAACAAAACGCTTGACACAAAAAAAATTATGATGTATAATTTCGTTGATTTAGTCAATAAACAGGGAGTGGAATTTATGGAAATTGATTTTAAATCATTTTATATGATGTTTAGAAAACAATGGAAAGACTTAAACGCTAAAATCAACCAAAAGTTAGAAGAAGTTGGTTTAAGTTCTCAACATGTATCTTATTTAATTACTTTATCTGATAATAAAGATATTAAAATAAAAGAATTAAATAGTTTAGTAGGTAATGATAAAGCATTAACTACAAGAGTTTTAGCAACATTAATAGGGAATGACTTTGTTGCTAAAACAGAAGAAAATACACGAAAATGTAAACTGTATTTAACAAAAAAAGGTGAAGAAGTAATTAGTTCACTTGAAAAGATTTTTAAATCAATCACAAATAAAATTACTAAAGAAGATATCTTTGGTTTGACAAACATTAAAATTAATTAGAGAGGGTTATATATGAGAGATTACGTAATTTTTACAGATAGTTGTAGTGATTTAGGAAAAGATATGCGAGAAAGAATGGGGATTGAATACCTTCAAATGAGAGTTATTCATAATGGCGAAGATCTACCCGCAACGTTAGACTGGGATGTATATTCAGTGGAAGAATTATATGGTTGGTTAAAAGCTAATCATGATGTTAAAACAAATTTAATCCCAATTAAAGAATTTATTAATAAATGGCGCCCAGTTTTAGAACAAGGTAAAGATATTTTATACATTGCTTGTTCATCTGCATTAAGTGGATCAATTAGTGTTTCTTTACTTGCGCGTGAACAATTATTAGAAGAATTCCCAGATGCTAAAATCATTTGTGTGGATAGTTTAGCTGGTAGTATGACTGAAGGTATGGTAGCTTATATGACTGCTGTTCAACAACAAGCAGGTAAATCAATTGAAGAAGCTGCCGAATGGGTTGAAGCAAATAAATTAAAATGTAATCAATTTGCGACTGTTGAAACTTTAAATTATCTTGCAAAATCAGGACGTATCAAAACTTCAAAAGCTTTCTTTGGTAATTTATTTAAAGTTAAACCAATTTTTATTTCAGATGCTCACGGTAACAACTATACAGTAGGTAAAGCAAAAGGAAGAAAAGCTTCAATGGAAGTTTTAGTTAAAGGTGTTGTTGATACAATTGAAAATCCATCAGAATCAATTGTTTTCATTGGTCATGCTGATGATATTGAAGCTGCAGAATACTTAAAACAAAGAATTATTGAAGAAGTTAATCCTAAAGAAATCTATGTTAACTATATTGGCCCAATCGTAGGTGTTACATGTGGTCCTGGAACTATTGCAACATTCTGCTTTGGTAAGGAAGTTACTGTTTACAGTGAAGAATAAAAATGTTAAGGTATTTCATGTGAAATACCTTAATTTTTCTTAACTATATTTTAATTATATTTGTTAACATATTTATAGAAAATTTTATATAAAATGATATAATAGATACAAATGAGGTGAGGGAATGTTAGAACTAGTAAATATTACAAAAGATTATAAAGTTGCTGATACAAAAACTACGGTCTTAAAAGGGATTTCTTTAACATTTAGAAATCATGAATTTATTTCTATTTTAGGACAATCAGGTTGTGGTAAAACAACAATGTTAAATATTATTGGTGGATTAGATAAATTCACTACAGGGGATCTAATTATTAATGGAAAATCAACAAAGAAGTACAATGATCATGATTGGGATACATATCGTAATCACTCAATTGGTTTTGTTTTCCAAAGTTATAATTTAATTCCCCATCAATCAGTTTTAAAAAATGTTGAATTAGCCTTATCAATTGGGGGTATTTCTAAAAAAGAAAGAAGACAAAGAGCAATTGATGCTTTAGTTAGAGTTGGTTTAAAAGATCATATTAAGAAACGTCCTAATCAATTATCAGGGGGACAATGTCAAAGAGTTTCAATTGCACGTGCCTTAGTTGGTAACCCAGATATTATCCTAGCAGATGAACCTACTGGTGCTTTAGATACTGAAACATCAGTACAAATCATGGAAATTTTAAAAGAAATATCTAAAGAACGCTTAGTAATCATGGTTACGCATAACCCTGAACTAGCTGAAAAGTACTCAACAAGAATTGTTAGAATGTTAGACGGAAATATCATCTCTGATACAAAACCAGTTGATGACAATGAAAAAATAGCTTTACTTGAAGAAGTAAATGTAAAAGAGAACGCGTTAACTGAAAAAGAAAAGAAACAATCAAAACGTAAATCATCAATGTCTATTTTTACAAGTATTGCCCTTTCTGCAAGCAACCTTTGGACAAAGAAAAGCCGTACCCTTATTACATCTTTAGCTTGTTCAATTGGTATTATTGGGATTGCGGTAGTATTATCAGTATCAACAGGTATGCATGAATATGTTAATGTTTTAGAACGAGAATCAGCCTCTGCTAACTTTATTATGGTTAGTAGTATTAAAATGCCTAATATATCTGACATTTTTGGTGAAGAAATTGATATGACTCCTTATCCAAAAAATGAGGATGGTGTCTATCCTTATGATCAAAAGACAGCACATGATATCATAAAACCACAAATTATTACTGATTCATATATTGATTATATTGAGAAAAATATTAAAAAAGAAAATTATGATGAAAGTTTAGTTATTGGCATTGACTATTCAAGGAGCGTTAATATTAATGTAGTTTCAAAGAAAACATCTATTGAAGGAGTAGATGTCTTTAGTTATGTTGGAACAGGTGGTTGGTCTGAAATTCTTGATAATAAAGAATATATTGAAAGTCAATATACGATTTTAAAAAGTTTGAATGGAAAAGGAATACCTACTGAATATAATGAACTTGTTCTAGTAGTTGATGAATACAACCGTATTTCTACAGATGTATTAGATGCAATTGGTGTTAATTATACTGACGATTTATCAAAAATTAAATATGAAGATATCTTAGGTCAAGAACTAAAACTTGTCTTAAATAATGAATATTATAAGTCAATGACAAATACTGAAAACAAGCTTCAATTCAACCCAATTACATCAACTAGCGAACTTAAAGCTGCATATGAAAGTGAAAATGCAGTTACTTTAAAAATAACTTCAATTGTTCGTAAGAATGAAGATGCATCTAGTGAATGGATTTCAACAGGTATAGCTTATACTCAAGCATTAACAGAATATGTTATCGAAAAAAATATGGAATCTGAAATAGTTAAATATCAATTATTAGAAGAAAACAAATATTATGATGTTTTATCAGGTAAAAACTATGATTCTCCATTTACTAGTCAATTTGGTGAGCAAACTGTACAAAATAACTTAAAAAAATTAGGTGCAGTAGCTACTCCTGATAGTATTATCTTCTATCCTAAAAACTTTGATTCAAAAGAAGAGATTATTAGGATTTTAGATAAATGGAATAATGAAGTAGTTAGAGAAGTATATAAAGAACAAATCGAAAGCGATGAAGAATTTGATTTATCGTTATATCAAATTGAGTATCAAGATATGTCCGAACTTATTGCAGGAATGCTTGGAGACTTAATTGACATTATTACATATGCTTTAATTGCTTTCTCAGCAATATCATTAGTAGTTTCTAGTATTATGATTGCAATTATTACATATGCATCAGTAATTGAAAGAATTAAAGAAATCGGTACTTTAAGAAGCTTAGGTGCAAGAAAACGCGATATTGCTGCTGTTTTTATTGCTGAAGCGGGTATCATTGGTTTTGTTTCTGCAATAATTGCTTTAATTTTTACAATCATTATTAATCTAATAATTAATGCAGTTATTGTTAAACTTGTTGATGTCCAAAATATTGCTCAACTTTCACTATCGATTTCATTGTGGATGATTGTATTATGTGTATCAATTAACTTAATTGCAAGTTTAATACCTTCAGGTATTGCTGCAAGAAAAGATCCAGTTGTTGCTTTAAGAACTGAATAAACAAATATTAACTATAAAATCAAAATATGTGTTATAATTAATGCATATTTTGATTTTTCTTTTTAGGAGGATATATGTTAAAAACAAGAGAATTTAAAAAACTAGGGATTGAAACAAAACTACTAGGTTTTGGTTGTATGCGTTTCCCAACAAAAGATGGCCAAATTGATGAAGAAAAAGCAGAACTTATGTTAGATACTGCATATAAAGCGGGTGTTAATTATTTTGATACTGCATATGTATATCATGATGGTAAAAGTGAAAGTTTTGTGGGAAAAGTTTTAGCTAAATACCCAAGAGAAAGTTTTTATGTTGCAACTAAACTTCCAGTATGGAACTTAAAAACAAAAGAAGATGTTAAAAGAGTAATTGATGAACAATTTGCTCGCCTTAATATGGATGTAATAGACTTTTACTTATTACATAGTATGCAAAAGAAGGCTTGGGATAAAGCATTAGAATTTGAAGTATTAAAAGTTATTGAAGAATATCGTAAGGCTGGCAAAATCAAATATGTTGGTTTTTCTTTCCATGATTCTTATGAAGTATTTGAAGAAATAATTAATTATTATGACTGGGATTTTTGTCAAATCCAATATAACTATGTAGATACAGAAATTCAAGCAGGTCGTAAAGGCTATGAACTTGCAAAATCTAAAGGTATTCCAATGGTTATTATGGAACCAATCAAAGGAGGAAGTCTTGCAACACTTCCAAAAGAAGTAAGTGCTCCATTTAGAGAACTACATCCTGATTGGTCTGATGCTTCATGGGCTCTTCGTTTTGTTGCATCACATGAAAATGTTAAAGTTATTTTAAGTGGAATGAGTACACTTGAACAAGTAGAGGATAACATTAATACATTCTCTAATCTTGAAGAACTTACAAAAGAAGAACTTGAAACAATCGAAAAAGTTGCAAGTACAATCAAAGCAAGAACAAAGAATGGTTGCACAGGATGCCGTTATTGTATGCCATGTCCTGCAGGTGTTGATATTCCAAACAACTTCTCTGCTTGGAATTTATATTATAAATATGAATCTGAACGTGCAGCAAGTTGGGCTATTCGTCAAGTTCAAGCTGCAGAAGGCTTTGCAAGTAAGTGCATTAAATGTGGAAAATGCGAAGCAGTATGCCCACAACACTTAAATATTCGTGATGACTTAGCAAAGATTCAAGAAGAAATGAAACAATTCTATAAATAAAAAAGACTCCAAACATTTGTTTGGAGTTTTAAATTATAAATGATAATGCAATTAAAGCCGAAAGAAGAGTTGGAATAGCAATCATTGATCCATATTTAGTAAAAGTTAAAAAAGAAAACTTTACTTTATTTTGTTTTAGTAATGATAACCACATGATTCCTGCAAGTGCTCCAATTGGTGTTAAAAAAGCACCAATATTCGTTCCAATGATAGATGCATATAATTCAGATTCAATTCCTCTTTCGATAATTTCACTAAATAATACGCTAATTGGTATATTATTAATAAAGTTACACATGACAGTTGAAACAATACCATAAACAAATACGTGATTACCATTTGCAAGAATATCTGTTAATATATTAGTTACCCCAGTATGTTTTAAAGATAAAACAATAATAAACATTGATAAAACAAATGGTAATAATGTCCAAGGTAATCGTTTAAAACAATTTAGTATCAATGATCCATTTCGTTTTACTAGTGAATAAACTATTACTGCTATAAGTAATATACTAGAAAAACTTAAAGAAATAATATACATTTCAATTTCAAATGGTAAGTAAGAAGAGATTGAAAGCAAAAGAGTACATAAAGATAAGCAAATTAAGTTAATGATAAGTAAAGGCTTATTTTTGATATGTACTTCATTTGTTTCCACACTCAAAGGTTCTTTTAAAGACTTTCTAAAGATTAGTAATAATATCCCTAATGATACAATCCCTGCAGCAATTGTTGGTAAGGCCATTTTTGACATATATTCAAAAAAACTTACATTAAAACTTGATGCAAGATATATATTAGTTGGATTACCAATAATTAAAAACATTGACCAAGTGTTTGCTGCAACAAATTCAGACACCAAATAAGGGATTGGATTAATCTTTGCTTTTTTAGAGAAGAAAATAATAAATGGTGTAAAAGTTAAGATAATAATATCGTTAGATGTAAACACTGTTAAGATTGAAGTGATTAAATATAACAATAAGAACAATGCCATTTGACTATGTTTCACATGTTTTAAAACAACATTAGCAATATAATCAAAGAAACCTAGCTCATCAAGAACAATTGATAGGAATGTCATTGAAAAGAATAATACAAGGATTTTAATTGGATTAATATTTGTTGAATCAGTTAATCCTCCAATTGCGTCATTAATTGGTAGAACACCAATTACGAGTAGAAGTATTG
Source organism: Bacilli bacterium (assembly GCA_045589955.1). Classification (GTDB taxonomy): domain Bacteria; phylum Bacillota_I; class Bacilli_A; order ML615J-28; family CAG-313; genus CAJGCS01. The sequence continues at coordinate 10,201 of JAZNQD010000068.1, forward strand.
CACTAATTAATGGCACAATCCAAAATGTTTCGATAGAAACATTCTTAATATTAATTTTTGGAAATTTAATTATACATATTATCATTAAAATAATTGTTATAATACTAATGATTATTGTAGGAATCATATATATCACCAACTTTCAAACAGCAAATATTATAACACTTTTATCCAAAATGTGTTAAAATATACATTGGTAATTAAAATATAAATTAAATATAATTTTTGTAGAGGTAAATTATGAATAAATATGAAGAATTAGCAAACTTGATTTTTCCTGATGTTACAGAAACAATCGAAGATTTAGAAAAAAGATATCCGGAAAGAAATTTAGAAGAAGGAGCAATGGTTACAAGATTTGCTCCAAGTCCAACTGGCTTCTTACATACAGGTAGCCTTTTTGCCGCAACAATTTCTCATAAACTTGCAAACCAAAGTGGTGGTGTTTTCTTCATTAGATTAGAAGATACTGACCAAAAAAGAGAAATTGCAGGTAGTGGTAAATCCCTAGTTGATCAATTATGTAAATTTGGTGTTGTACCTAATGAAGGTTATTTTGGTGATGATAAAGAGTTAGGCGCATATGGACCATATGTTCAAAGTGCAAGAGAACACTTATATCGCGTCGTAATCAAATACATGGTAGAACATAATATGGCATATCCATGCTTTTGTTCTCCAGAAGATTTAACAAAAATGCGTGAAGAACAACAATCAAGAAAAGAAAACTTTGGTTATTATGGAAAATATGCAAAATGTAGTCAATTAACACCAGAAGAAGCTATTCAAAGAATTGTTAATGATGAACCATACGTAATTAGATTCCGTTCTCAAGGTCATTATGAAAATAAAATTGTTGTGACAGATGCTATCCGTGGTGTGATTGAAATTGCTCAAAACGACCAACATATTGTTATTTTAAAGAGTGATGGTCTTCCAACATACCACTTTGCTCACTTAGTTGATGACCACTTTATGAGAACAACTCATATTACTCGTGGTGAAGAATGGTTGCCAAGTTTACCAATTCATATTGAATTATTTGAAGCTATGAACTGGAAAAAACCAACATATGCTCACTTACCAGTAATTATGAAACTAGATAATGGAAATAGAAGAAAACTTTCAAAAAGAAAAGATATGGAAGCAGCTGTTTCTTATTTCTTAGAACTTGGTTATCCAAAAGATGGCTTTATGGAATATCTATACACAATCGCCAACTCTAATTTTGAAGCATGGCGTGATGAACACCCAGGTGTATCAAGAGATGAATTTAAAATGTCATTTGACAAAATGAGTTTAGATGGAGCTTTATTTGACCTTGCTAAAATTCAAAACTTATGTAAAGAAAAACTTGGTCATATGACAACAAAAGAAATTACTGAAGCATCTTTAGCTTGGGCAAAAGAATATGATGAAGAATTATATCAATTAATTAATCGTGATAAGGCCTATTATTCACAAATCTTAAGCATTGAAAGAGAAAAAGAAAACCCAAGAAAAGACTACGAAAAGTTCTCAGACATCAAACCATTAATTTTATTCTTCTTTGATGACCATTATAAACAAATGGTTGATAATGCTTTAGTTTATCCTGAACACTTAAATAAAGAAGATATCAAGCTTGTACTTAAGACATATAAAGAATCATATGTTGAAGGCTTATCTGAAGAAGATTGGTTTGCAATCATGAAAGAAGTAGCAGTTAAATGTGGATTTGCAGCTACACCAAAAGAGTTCAAAAAGAATAAAGAAGCATTTAAAGGACATGTTGGTGATGTTGCTGCTATTCTTAGATTAGTTGTAACTTTAAGAGCTCAATCTCCAAACTTATACTTCGTTATGAATATTTTAGGCAAAGATAGAACACTTGAACGTATTGAATATGCAATTTCAAAATTAAACTAGTGCAGTAAACTACTGCACTTTTTAATTATTGAAATGTTATTGTTGTAAAAAAACATAAATAGTAGTATAATACAAGTAGAAAGATTGTGGAGGTAACAATATGATCTGTAAAAAATGTAATCAACAAGTTGATGATAATTCTAAATTTTGTGTATACTGTGGTTGCAATCTTGAAGAAGTAGCGGATGCTCAGAAAGAGGTTGAAGAAGAACAAACACAAGAAGAAGTTTTAGAAAAAGTAGAAGTAAACAACGTTTTGCCTGAAGAAGACAAAAGTAATTTTTCTTCCGCAATCTATACAAATGAATTTGAATATACAAAGAAGATATTCAATCGTTATTACTGCGCCGAATTTTTTTCTCGTAGTTTAGCTGGATATATAATATTACAAATTTTATTATTAAATATGCTAATTGTTCCTGGGATCTTGTTTGCCTTGATTTACTGGCTCGTAACAAACCCTATCACAAAAGCTTCACAATGGCGCCACATTATTTTTGAAAATAAAGGCAATCAACCATTATACCGCTTTTTCTTTGAAGAAAACAGCTTAGTAATTAGAAGAAACCGTGTCGAAGAATGTACAATGCAATACAAGGACTTTAAGAAAATTATTTTCAATAAAAAAGGACTTATCTTCTTATCTAAAACTCAAGATTTTTATATTCCAGTAGAAGAGATAAAAAACAAGGAAGAAATTATTGAAATCTTATCTAAAGCAGATAATGTTAAATTTAAATGTAAACACTAAGAATTCTCTTATAGAGAATTCTTTTTATGTGTTTAAGAATTGACAAAGTTATAAATTAGTAGTATAATAATAAGGCAATATGGAGTAGTACTCAAGTGGCTGAAGAGGTGCCCCTGCTAAGGGTATAGACCGGGAAACTGGTGCGAGGGTTCAAATCCCTCTTACTCCGCCATTAAGAAATTAAAAGCGAACATTTGTTCGCTTTTTATTATGTGGCCTGTAAGGACACAAAAAACCACCCACTTTGTGGGTGTGATTAGAAGAAGCGATAGCAGTGAGGAAAAAAGTCTCCTTTCATGATATAATGGAAACGCCAATTGCCATTACACAAGAAAGGAGACTATCACCATGAGAATAAAAAATGATGACACTAGTAGTTTATCACATACTAAGTGGAATTGCCAGTATCATATTATATTTTGTCCAAAATATCGCAGAAAAGCGATAGATGGAAAACCAAGAGCTTGAAGACCAAATAAAAGACAAGAGAAGTTTGAAAAAATATAAAGACCCGTTTACGGGTAAGTAATAGTGTCAAAGGCAATTGGCAATCAAAAAGGCCCTATAAATGGGGCCGCCAGTAACCGGCCTTATAGGCAAGGAGAAAAACCACCCGTTTCACGGGTGGATTTTTATTTAGTATTAATAATCTTCCTTGAGAAATATGCGTAATGGTATACATACACATTATTTTAAGGAGGAACTTATGAATATTATTAGAAAATTAAACTCATTATTAGACGATGCTTTTAACAAGAATTACAAGAATGTCGGAAGACAATACATTTGTGAATTTTACAATTCGACAACTGATGAAGATGCAAAGAATATCTACATGGAAGAAACTAAAGGTAACTTTAAGAATTTTGATGATATCAAGAAGTATCTAAATTGTACAATTGAATTTGAAAAGGATAAGATCTATTTCTATTTCGACCAAAGCAAACAAGTGCCTAAAGGTTATCTAGATCCCTATAATCGCTATCTGCATTTAATCAAATATTTCTTCCCTATCTATGATAAATCTTTCAAGAAACCTCGAGCATATTTATCTTGTGACAACCATGATCGTGTAGTTGAGCTATTTGAAAAAGGCTTCTGTATGTTCACAAGTATTGTTCCTAAACAAAATACTTATATCAATCGCTATAAGGCAGATTTGAAAGTTCTTCAAAATGCATTTGCTAATTCCGAAAGATTAAACAAGTTTTCTCCAGACGCAATTCGAAAGGAATTTAAAAATGTCAATTATTTTAGTTGGGATTTTTTCTATTCAAATCTTTTATTAGCACAAGAGAAACTTGTAGAGGAAAAGCGAATCGAACAAGTAACTTCAATGGAACTTCCAACAGATTGGTATAATTCATTTATGGATGATGAAAATACTAAAACCGTTAGTGCTGATAACTCTCAAGATGGGTTAGTGTTGTCGCTTAATAACTTAGGTTATGTTGATATTGAATATATCTCACAAATTACAGGACGTTCATTAGTAGATGTTATTAAAGACTTACAAGGCGTTATATATCAAAACCCAGAAAGATGGGATGAATGCTTCTATAAAGGATGGGAGACATCTGATGAATATTTATCTGGTAATATATATCAAAAGTATTGTACAGCTGTAGAAGCTAACAAGAAATATAAAGGTTATTTTGACTTAAATGTTAAAGTCTTAAGTAAGAACTTACCAACTAAACCGGTTAGTTCTGATATTTATATCACACTTGGATCACCTTGGATTCCGGTTAAGGTTATTAGAGATTTTATCGTTGACACATTCAAAATGCCATTTAATGTTCAAGCAAAATACAAGTATGTCACATACAATAGTGACTACGGCATTTGGGAAATCACAAATCTTTGGAAGAATTACTATACATTCCAAAATTATGTTTCTTTAGGTACATCTAGAATCACGGGTGTTGCTATCTTAGAACATACACTAAACTCAAAAACAATTACAGTTTATGATTATGCTAAAGTAGGAAAGAAGACAACAAGAACTCTTAACAAGAACGAAACTTTACTTGCAAAGAAGAAACAAGAAGAACTTATTAAAGTCTTCAGAGAGTGGCTTGATAATCATCCAAGCATTCGCAAAGAATTAATTGATATATATACACAGATGTATTGTAGCAATGTTATTAGACAGTATGATGGAAGTTACTTAACAATGCCAAATATGAATAAAGAAGTTGAATTACGTGATTACCAAAAGAATGTAATCGCCCGTATTTTAAACTCTCCTTGTACATTACTTGCTCATGATGTTGGCGCAGGTAAGACATATGCAATGATTGGTGCTGGTATGGAAAAGAAACGCTTAGGTTTATCACAAAAGAACATGTTTGTTGTTCCTAACAACATTGTAGGACAATGGGGTGAAATGTTTAAACATATGTATAATGATGCTAATATTTTACTTGTTGATCCTAAGAGCTTTGTTCCATCAAAACGTGAAGAAACACTAAAGAAAATGCGTGATAATGATTATGATGCAATCATTATTGCATATAGCTCTTTCTCATTAATACCACTATCTAAGAAGTTCTATGTTGATAACATTAAACTTGAATTAGAAAAGATTGGTAAACGTCTTAGTGAGATTAGAAAATCATCAACTGAATATACTAAGAAGTATGGTAAACTAAAGCAACATAAAGAAATTTTAGAAGAACAACTAAAGAAAATTGATAACGCAATTTACTTTGACCAGTTAGGAATAACTGGTTTATTTGTTGATGAAGCACATAACTTTAAGAATTTACAAATTGAAGCTACCAACAACACAATCTCTGGAGCAACATCTGGTTCATCTAAATGTCAAGACTTATATGATAAGATGCGTTCAATCCAAAGAACTTGTCCTAATTCTACAATTGTCTTTGCGACAGGAACCCCAATCACAAACTCCCTTACTGATATCTTTGTAATGCAAAAGTATTTACAAGAAGGTGAGTTAAGATTCTTAAATCTTCAAAACTTTGATAGTTGGATTGGCATGTTTGCAGAAAAGAAGATTAAGTTTGAAATTGATGTCGATACAAATAACTACCGTATGGTATCACGTTATGACAAGTTTCACAACATCCCTGAACTTTCATCATTATTATCAATGATTACAGATTTCTACCAAATTGATAATAAAGCTGGTTTACCTAATGTTGATGGTTATTCTGATGTTGTTATTAAGAAGTCACAAGAATTAAAGGACTTCCTTGCAAGAATATCTGAACGTGCTGATTTAATTAGAAACCACAAAGTCGATCGTAAAACCGATAACATGTTAAAGATTACAACAGATGGAAGAAAAGCAGCTCTTGATATTCGTTTAATTGATGATAAATTACCATTCTCAATTGACTCAAAAGTATATTTCTGTGCTGAGAATGTTTATAAAATCTATCAACAAACTAACAATGAACGTTCAACACAAATCATCTTCTGTGACTCTTCTACACCTAAGAAAGAGTTTAATGTTTATGATTCATTGAAAGATACACTAGTATCTATGGGTATCCCTCAAAGTGAGATTGTATATGCTCACGATTATGAAACAGAACGTGAGAAGAACAAACTATATAAAGATCTTCGTGAAGGTAAGGTTCGTATTATTATTGGTTCAACACCTAAACTAGGTCTAGGTGTAAATATCCAAGACAAACTGATTGCATTACACCACTTAGATATTCCTTGGCGTCCTTCAGATATGATTCAACGTGAAGGGAGAATCTTAAGATGTGGTAATGAAAATGATAAAGTATATATCTATCGTTATATTACTGATGGAAGTTTTGATGCTTACTCTTGGCAATTACTTGAAAACAAACAAAGAATTATCAAAGAGATTTTATCAGGTTCAATCTCAAAACGTAAATGTGATGAACTTGATGAAGTAATTCTTAACTATTCAGAAGTTAAGGCATTAGCTGTCGGTAACCCTCTACTTAAGGAAAGAGTAGAACTTTCTAATGAATTAAGTAAGTATTCAGTACTTCAAAAGAAGGCAATTCAAAACAAGCATAAACTTGAAATTGAATTATTGAATATGCCAAACTTAATTGCCCGACAAGAAGAAATTATTCAAAATCGTATGTTAGACATTGAATTCTACAATGCTAATAAACGTAAATATTCTCCAGAAGAAAGAATTGAAATTAGAAAGCAAATTCATGATGTATTATTAAACAACGAATTCAATACAAGTGAAATTTACATTTGTGATTATAATGGATTCGATATTGTACTACCAACTAACTCGACATATGAGAAATTACGCGTTATTGTTCGTAAGAATGGCGAGTATCATATTGATATGAAAGAGACTGAAGTTGGTATGTTAATTAGATTAGACAATTTCTTTGATAACTTAGAGAAGATGCTTGAGAAAGATAAAGTTATGTTAGAAGAATACATGTTAGAAGAAGCTAATATCAAACAAGAATTATCTAAAGAAGAAGACTATTCTGATTATATTATTCAATTACAAGAAAATTTAAGAAATATTGACGAAAGGTTAGGCGTGAATTTAAATGATTAAAGAAAGAAGTTACAATACACCAAATATTAATGTTGAGAAATTAATTGAATTATTAAGTAGTTCATATAGTAGTATTATTAATAACAAACAACCAATTAAGAGTTTCCCCTCAGTTATGCTTTGGGGAGCTCCTGGGGTTGGTAAATCTCAAGCAGTAAGACAAATTGCTCGTGAAATTGAATACAAAACTAAGAAGAAAGTAAATATTACTGATGTAAGATTATTATTATTTAATCCAATTGATTTACGTGGTATCCCAACTAGTAATGCGGACAAGACACTGGCTATTTGGTTGAAACCACAAATCTTTCAAATGGACCCTAGTGATAAAGTTGTAAATATCTTGTTCCTTGACGAAATCTCAGCTGCACCACAATCAGTGCAAGCTGCAGCTTATCAAATTACTCTAGACCGTGTTATTGGTGAACATAAGCTTCCTGATAATTGTATTGTCATAGCTGCAGGGAACCGTTTAAATGATGGATCTGTTTCTTATAAGATGCCTAAAGCTTTAGCAAACCGTTTACTTCACTTAGAAGTTGATAGTACATTTGCCTCATGGCGTAAATGGGCCATTCAAAATGGCATCAATGAGAAAGTTATTGGATTCTTAGAATTTAGAAATGATTATCTTAACCAAACAAGTATGAAAGGTGATGATCTAGCATTCTATACACCTCGTTCTTGGGAAATGGTAAGTAATATTTTAAATAATGTTAATAGTGACATCTCTAAAGTATATCCTCTAGTTGCTGGCTTAATCGGTGTTGGCATTGCCATTGAATTTAGAAATTGGGCTGAAGTTTACGATAAGATCCCGGATGTCGATGATATCTTTAATGGTAAGGATGTTAAAGTACCAGCTCAATCAGATGTTTTATATGCCTTAATTGGCTCAATGGTTAGCCGCGCTCGTAAATACAAAAGTGATTTAAACAAGATGGCCAACTCAATTAGATACGCTAATAAGTTCCCACCTGAATATGCTGTAATCTTACTTAAAGACTACATGTGTTTAGATAAGAACTATCGTGATACATTAATCAAAATACCAGAATTTGCTCATTGGCTAAAAACGAAAGGACGTTTATTAAATGCAACAATCTAAAGATTTAAGACCTTACTTAGTTAGATTAGGATTCTCTCGTATGAGAATCCTATCTAAATTCCCCTTTTATGGATTACTTTTAATGCATGTAACACTTGGAATTGAAGAAGATGCTGAAACTGCATATACAGATGGTGATCGAATTGTTTTCTCACCAGACTTTATGGATGATTTGGATGATGCTTCCCTTGATTTTGTTTTGTTACATGAAATACTACACATTGCTTTACTTCATTGTTTTCGTGGCCAAGACAGAGACGATAAATTATTCAATGTTGCTACTGACATAGTTGTTAATTCCAATATTATTCAAAGTTGTAATGTTGATATAAGCTCACTTAGTTTATATCATAAGTATGGTATTATAAATAAAGCACCTAACAAAAGCGATGGTTGGCGATACACCGCTGAAGAAATTTATGATTTATTACTAGTTAAGTATGGTAGTAATAATAATAAGTCAAATAACCAAGATAAAGATAATAATTTAGGTGCAGGAAATCAAAAAGGGTCAGGTGATCCTTCGTTTGATATGCACGACAAATGGAAAGATTCAAATAGCGATGATGCTACTGATAAAGAAGATGAATGGATTAAACGAATTGTTGCTGCTGCAACACAATCAAAACTTCAAGGAAGTGCAATACCAGAAGTTGTAGATCGTTTCATTACTGAATTAACTGAAGGAACAATTGACTGGAAGACAGCATTACATGAATTCATTCAAACCTCTACATATGATTATTCTCTACTTCCACCTGATAGAAGATTTACAGAATATGATTTCTTCTTACCGGATTTAAACGATAGTGAAGAAGAAGTTTCGGATATTTTGTTCTTTGTTGATACATCAGGTTCGATTGATGTAAATCTGCTAAACGAAATATTTTCCGAAATCAAATCTGCCATTGAACAGTTTAATGGCAAACTATGCGGTTGGTTAGGCTTCTTTGACACAAGTATTTATGAACCTAAGAAATTTGAAAACATAGAAGATTTACAATCAATTACTCCAAGAGGAGGAGGAGGAACTAGTTTTAATATTATCTTTGAATATGTCAACAAAGAGTTTAGACAAGAACATAAACCAAAAGCAGTTGTTATTTTAACTGATGGATATGCTAGTTTCCCTAAACCAGAAGTAGAAGAAGTGCCAACTTTATGGATTATTTGTAATAGTGATGTTGTTCCACCTTTTGGTAAATATATTAAGCGCAAAATATAAACCAAAAGAAAAGCCACCATTTTTAATGGTGGCTTATTTTTCATATTTATTTAGATGGCTCTTGATTGCCTCATAAGACTCTTGACTTAAGTCATGTTCAATCTTACAGGCATCTTTAATCGCAATTTCTTCAGGTACCCCTAATTTCACAAGCATAGTGAAAAGTAAATTGTGTCGCTCAAACATTTCTTTAGCTATTTTATTTCCTTCTTCAGTTAACTCGATATTACCGGTTTCTGAATTAACAGTAATTAGTTCTTTTGCCTTTAATTTCTTCATGGCGATACTAACACTTGCTTTAGAAAATTCCATTTTTTTGGCAATATCAATTGCGCGAACAATGCTATGTTCTAAGTGTAACATATATATATTCTCTAGATAATCTTCTTTTGATTCATATCTATCCATAATTTTCACCTCGCTTACATATATTATAATATAAAAAATATTTGTTGTCAAATTAATAAAAAGGAGTCTTTTGCTTGAGCAAAAAACTTTACTTAAAGAGAAAATTAAGGTATAATTACTATAGTTAGTTGGTTCTAACTATTTTAAAAACAATGAAGTTAGTTATAACTAACTAGGAGGTTAGATATATGAAAAAGAAAATTCTACAACCTGGGGAACAAGGACATCTAAGTGACTTAAAAATTGGTCAAGTTGCTAAAGTATTAGCTCTTCACTCAGATAGTAAGGCCTTAAGAAGAAGATTATTAGACATGGGGATCACTCGTGGTGTTGAAGTTAAAATTAAAAAGATTGCTCCTTTAGGTGATCCAGTTGATATCGAACTTCGTGGATATGAATTATGTATTAGAAAATATGATATGCAAAATATCGATATTGAGGTGATCAAATAATGAAAGTAGCATTAATTGGTAATCAAAATAGTGGTAAAACAACTTTATTTAACCTTTTAACAGGCTCAAATCAAAAAGTAGGTAATTGGCCTGGGGTTACAATTGAAAGAAAAGTTGGTAAAATTAAAGGTACATATATTGAAATAGTAGACTTACCAGGTATTTATTCCTTAAGCCCATATACAGCAGAGGAAGAAATCTCTCGTAACTTTATTATAAATGAAAATGTTGATTTAGTAATTAACATCGTTGATGCTACTTCTTTAGAAAGAAGTTTATATTTAACAACTCAATTATTAGAATTAGATTGTGATGTTGTTGTTGCTTTAAACATGTCTGACTTGCTAACTAAAAAAGGTATCAAACTAGATGTAGATGCTCTTGCAAAAGAACTAGGTGTTAAAGTTGTATTAATTTCAGCTTTAAAATCAAATGGTATTGATGATTTAATTAACATTGTTAAAGAATGGCGATATACAGAAAAAGATAAATTACATATATATCCTGAACAAGTTGAAAAAGAAATACAAAAGGTTGAAGAGAAACTTTCTTTAGGTCATGCAAGATTTGCTGCAGTAAAGCTAATTGAAAATGATAGTTTATATAAAAACCAAAATATTATCCAAGCTGAGATTTCGCGTAAGACAATTGAAAGTTTTTACAACACTGATGCTGAAGAAATTATTGCTAGTTTAAGATATGACTACATTGTAAGTGTGAGAGACAAAGTAGTTGATTCAAGTGCAAAGAAACAAACAATAACAGATAAACTTGACAAAGTCTTCTTAAATCGATTTGCTGCTATCCCAATTTTCGCAGTAATCATGATTGCAATATATGTATTATCAGTTGGTGTAATCGGTTCATTTACAGTTGAACTAGTTGATGGATTTGTCGGTAGCTTTTCTGATTTGGTCGGAGGATGGCTTGAAAGTATTAATGGTTCACCATGGTTAGTAAGTTTAGTATGTGACGGTATCATTGCTGGTGTAGGAGCAATGCTTAACTTTGTACCACAATTAATAATCATGTTTATATGTATATCATTACTTGAAGTAACTGGATATATGAGTAGAATTTCTTTCTTCCTAGACAAAGTATTTAAGAAATTTGGTTTAAGTGGTAAATCATTAATTCCATTTATTGTTGGTAGTGGTTGTAGCGTTCCAGGTATTATGACAACAAGAACAATTGATAGTGAAGATGAAAAGAAGATGACTATTCTTCTTACTCCATTTATTCCATGTTCTGCTAAACTTCCAATTATTGCCTTATTTGCAAGTGCACTATTCCCTGGAAGTGGTATTGTCTCTGGTTTAATTTCAGCTTCGACATATTTTATTGCGATTGCAGTAATCCTTGTTGCAGCAATCATTCTTAAGAAATTCTTATATAAAGGTGATTCTTCTTCATATATTTCCGAATTACCTGAATATAAACTTCCAAGTTTTAAATATGTTGCTCGTGATGTTTTAGAAAAAATATGGTCGTTCATTAAACGTGCCGGTACTGTTATTTTATTATGCTCTGTTGTTATTTGGTTATTATTATCATTTACTTGGACATTTAAATATACAGATGCAGAAAGCACAACTTTAGATAATTTTAACATTGAAGATTATTATGATGATTTTGAAATTGAAGAACTTGGTGATGACAATGTCGTTTTAGTAAAAGTTCAAGATGAAGAAATTAAAATCATGATAACAGAAAATGGTCAAGAACTAAAAGACGAATATGTAAGTGTTGCCAAAGTTGAAGAATTACTAAAAGATATAGAAAAAGATGAAAAGAAATCAGTATTTGCAGAGTTTAACGCTGATGAAAATACAATTGAATGGAAATACGCCTACGGTATCGAAAGAAGTATTCTTGCCGGTATTGGTAAAGCATTCTCATGGTTATTATACCCAATGATTGGTGAGGCTAATTGGGGAGCTGCAGTTTCAGCCGTTCAAGGCCTAGTTGCCAAAGAACAAGTTGTTGCTTCAATGTCAGTAATTGGTGGGTTTGGTGAAGCTTTATCAGATTCTGATGGTGCTATTTTAGTTAAGAGCGATGCATTTAAAGTTTTCAATCCGGATGTAAATCCTAATGCTGCAGCTGCTTCATTTGCATTTATGTTATTTAATTTATTTAGCGCTCCATGCTTTGGTGCTATTGGTGCAATGCACAAAGAATATGGCAGCGTTAAACGTACAGCTATTGCAGTCGCATTTCAAACTGGACTTGCGTATATTCTTGCATGCTGTACATTTGGTATTGGATCACTAATTACTTTATTAATCGGATTATTCTAATTTATAAGAAAGGGTGGGTATTATGACACTTACTGATGGAATTGTATTATCAATCATATTAGTTTGTTTATTCCTAATTGTCTTTTTTACTTTTAAAAAGAAAAAGGGAAAAAGTAAATGTTATGGATGCCCATATCTAAAAAGCTGCTCAAAGAATAAAGATGAGTGTCATCCAAATTCTAAATAAATTTGTTAAACCTTTTAAAACCATAAATATTATCCAAAAAAACAAAGAGAAGTATTTTTACTTTCTCTTTGTTTTTTGCTTTGTATATGTATAAATAAATAATAAACTTGATAACTTGTAAAATAATAAGAAAAATGATATAATATGTTTATGAATATGAAAAACGAAAAAAGGGAGTTTTTATGGTAGTAAGAGATATTAAAAAAGAATATGATGTTATTTTAGTAGGTGCTGGACCTGCTGGTATTTTTGCTTGTTACGAATTAATGTTAAAAGGTAGCAATCTTAAAGTTTTATTAGTTGAAAAGGGAAAAGATATATATCATAGAAGCTGCCCAATCAAAAATAAACTGATTAAGAAATGTCCTGTTCAAAAAAATGGAACAATTGGTTGTCTTCCAAGTTGTTCTATCACAAGTGGATTTGGAGGTAGTGGAGCTTACTCTGATGGTAAGTTTAACATTACTAATGAATTCGGTGGATGGATGACTGACTACTTAGAAGATAAAGAAGTTTTAGACCTAATCAAATATGTTGATGAAATTAACTTAAAACATGGTGCTCCTAACGAGCTAACAGATCCTTTCACAAAAGAAGTATTTGACATTGAAAAACGCGGGATTGCGGTTGGATTAAAACTTTTAAGAGCCCAAGTAAGACATTTAGGTACAGAAGTAAACTTAAAAGTATTACAAAATATTTTTGAAACAATGAAAGATTATGCAGATTATGCTTTTGAAACAGAAGTACAAGACGTTATTGTTGAAGACGGTGTTGCTAAAGGTGTTATCTTAAATGATGGAACAATTGTTAAATCTAAATATGTTGCTTTACTTGTAGGAAGAACTGGTTCAAGTTGGTTAAGTTCAACACTTAAAAAACATGATCTTAACTTCTCAAATAACCGCGTTGATATCGGTGTTAGAGTTGAAACTAATGACATTATCATGAATGAAATTAATGAAAAACTTTATGAAGGTAAGTTCTTATATCGTACAAGTGTTGGGACAATTGCAAGAACATTCTGTTCAAACCCAAGTGGACACGTTGTAATTGAGAATCATCATGGTATTATGTTATGTAATGGTCATGCTTATAATAGTACTACTTTAGGAAGTACTAATACAAACTTTGCTTTACTTGTATCCCAAGAATTTGATGAACCATTTAATGAACCTACAAAATATGCAGAAGAAATTGCCAAACTTGCAAACAAACTTTCTAATGGTAGTGTTATTGTTCAAAGATATGGTGATATTAAGCGTGGAAGACGCTCTACACAAAAACGTATTGAAGAAGGTTTTGTGAAACCAACATTAAAAGAAGCTGTTCCCGGCGACTTAGGTTTAGTTCTTCCATACAATGTTATGAAAGCATTAGTTGAAACAATTGAAGCATTGGACCATGTTACTCCAGGTATTGCTAACGAACACACATTATTCTATGGTGTAGAAGCTAAGTTCTATAGCGAACGTCCAGAAGTAAATAATAAATTTGAAACAAAAATTAAAAATTTATATGTAGGTGGCGATGGAGCTGGTATTACAAGAGGTCTAGCTCAAGCAGGTGCTAATGGTGTTAAGATTGCCCGTAGCATTATCGAAGTAGAAAATAATTAATGTGGAGATAATATGAAAATAAGTTCTAATATCAATAAAGATGTAGATTTTATCTTAATAGACAATAAGTCATTAAAGAAAAGAATAAAAGAATTAGGAAAACAAATCACAAAAGATTATAAAGGAAAAAAACCGGTTCTTTTATGTTTACTAAAAGGAAGCCTTCATTTTATGACTGCCCTTTCAGAAAACATTACTTTACCAATTGAATATGAATGCTTAAAAGCATCAAGTTATGCTAATACTGTTTCAACAGGTAAGGTATCTGTTTTAATCAATATGTTAAGCTCAATTAAAGATAAAGATGTAATCATTGTTGAAGATATTGTTGATACTGGGCACACAATGAAAAATATTCTTGAAATTGTTAAAAACGAAGGTGCCGCATCAGTAGAGATTGCAACAATGCTAAATAAAGAAGCAAGACGCGAAGTTGAAGGAATTAAGCCAAAATATGTTGGCTTTGAAATCCCTGATTATTTTGTAATTGGTTTTGGTCTTGACTATAATGAATATTATCGTAATCTTCCTTATGTTGGAGTATTAAAAGAAGAAGTTTATAAAAACAATGAACAATAAACTTCAACTATTAAAAGAAATCTTAAAAAGTAGTGATAATATTGTATTCTTCACAGGAGCAGGAGTTTCAACTGAAAGTAATATTCCTGACTTTAGAAGTGCAACTGGACTATATAGCAATAAATATAATAACTATCGTCCCGAAGAAATAATATCACATACTTTTTTTATGAGAAATACTAAGATGTTTTATGATTATTATTTTGATAAAATGGTTTACCAAGATGCTTTACCTAATAAAGCTCACTACGCAATAGCCAAGTTAGAAAGGTTAGGGAAGTTAAAAGCTGTTATTACTCAAAATATTGATAATTTACATCAAATTGCTGGAACAAAGAATATATATGAATTACATGGATCAGTTCATAGAAATTACTGTATGAAATGCCATAAGTTTTATTCATTAGAAGAATTATTAAAAATTAAAAATCACCCCATATGTTCTTGTGGAGGAATTATAAAACCCGATGTTGTTTTATATGAAGAACCACTAGATGAAGAGGTGATTGATAATGCCTTAGAAAAAATTGTTAACGCTAAGGTATTAATCGTTGCAGGGACATCACTAACTGTTCAACCTGCTGCTTCATTTGTAAGTTATTTTCGTGGCAATTATTTAATTATTATCAATAAAGAATCAACATCTTTAGATAAATATGCAACACTTGTTTTCCACGAAAGTGTAGGAGATGTACTAGACGAAGCATTAAAAGATATGTGAGGACGATATGACAACAATATGCATCATTAGACATGGACAAACAGATCGTAATAAAGCCAAGATTATTCAAGGAAGAGGAAACTTTGATCTAAATGAAGAAGGCTTTCGTCAAGCTAGATTAACTGCTCTTTATTTAAAAGAACAAAATGAACATTTTGATGTTATAATATCTAGTCCATTAAATCGCGCTCTTGATACAGCTAAAACAATTAAAGAAATCTTAAATATTGATAGTGACATTATTATTAATCCTAACTTTATTGAAAGAGAATTCGGTGAAGCTGATGGTTGTAATATTGAACCTAATATATATGATCGCATTATTCACGATAATGTCAAGGGCATGGAAAAAAGTCATGAAATTCAAGCAAGATTAATTAAGGCGATAAAAGAAGTTGCAAAAGAATATGAAGGGAAAAGAATCCTAATCACTTCACATTCCCATGCTATTAAGGGATTATTAACGGGAATTGACAAAACTAGATCTTTTTTAGATCAACTTAACAATTGTGCAATTAACTATTTTATTGTTGAAGATGATGAAATAAAAATTGACAAGATAAATATTAGCGTAGTGTAGAGGTTAAAATGATTAAAGGTAATATGTTAATAGGGCAATCTGGAGGACCAACATCAGTTATTAATGCAAGCTTAGCTGGTGCTATCCACGAAGCCAAGAATAATCCTAATATTGAGAAAATTTACGGAGCAATCAACGGCGTTGCCGGAGTGTTAAGCGAAAACTTTTATGATTTCACAAATGAATCAGAAGAAGATCTAGAATTATTAAAGGTTACTCCTGGAGCTGCTTTAGGTTCTGTAAGATACTATTTACCTGATTTTACATCTTTAGTTAGTGCATCAAACGATTATCATTTATTAGTATCAATCTTTAAAAAATATAATATTCGTTATTTCTATTACATTGGCGGAAATGACTCAATGGACACATGTAATAAGATTTCACGATACTTAGAACTTGTAAATTATGAAGCATATGTTATTGGCATTCCTAAAACAATTGATAATGATTTACCAGTTACAGACCATACACCTGGTTATGGTTCTGCAATTAAATATGTTGCAACAACTCTTTCACAAATTTATTTAGACACAAACTCATATAAAGAAGGGCGTGTTACTGTTGTTGAAATAATGGGGCGTGATGCCGGTTGGTTAGCAGCTGGTTCAAAACTTGCTTGCTTAAACGACTCTGCTCCAGACTTAATTTACTTACCTGAATGTCCTTTTGATGTAGACAAGTTTTTAACATCAGTTGCTAACATTTATGAGAAAAAACGTAAAGTCCTAGTTGTTGTTGGTGAAGGTATTAAAACAAAAGACGGTGAATACTTATTAAAATATCGTCATTTTAAATCAGCTGATAGTTTTGGTCACTTACAACTTGGTGGTGTCGCACAAGTACTTTGTGAAATTGTTGGTGAACACCTACACTTGCCAGTTAGATCTATTGAACTAAACTTACCTCAACGTTGCGCCGCATGTATTCTTTCAAAAACAGATGTTGAAGAAGCTTATAATGTTGGTCGTTATGCGGTAATTTATTCAACACAAGGGATAACTGACAAAATGGTGATTATGAGAAGATGTAATGATGAAATTAACTATGACATTACACCTTTAGAAAATGTTGCTAAATTAGTAAAAACTGTTCCTAGTGAGTATATCAACGAAGAACAAAACAATATTAATGATAAATTTTTAGAATATGCTTTACCACTAATTCAAGGTGAAGTTCAACTAATATTTGAAAAAGGCTTACCTAAAGTTTATCGTTTAAAAAAATAATTAGAAATGAGTGATATATATGTCAAGACAAAAACGAGTTGTAACTTCACATGATATATCTTGTATGGGAAGATGTTCAATTACAGTTGCTTTACCAATTTTATCATCCCTAGGTATTGAAACAATTATCTTACCAACTTCAATATTATCAACCCATACAAGTGGCTTTGAGGGATTTACATTTTTAGATTTAAAAGATGAATCAAGAAAAATAACAAAACACTGGGAAAACTATCCTCGTGATATTGATGCCATCTATACAGGTTTTTTAGGTTCAATTGAACAAATAGAAATATTGAAAGAATATATATCTAAAAACCCTAAAGAAACCTTTGTAATAGTTGATCCAGCGATGGGTGATAATGGTGAACTTTACAAAATTTTTAATAGTGAATATGCTAAAAAAATGACAGAACTTTGTATGCAAGCATCACTTGTTATTCCCAATGTTACAGAAGCATGTCTTATGACAAATACACCTTATCTTGGAAAAATTCAAACTAAAGAACAAATTGAAGATTTAATTGCTAAAATTAATCAATTAGGCATTGATAATGTTGTCTTGACAAGTGTATGTTTAAAAGAACACACTCTAGGTACCGCAACAAAATCAAAAAATAATGAAATTGTCTACCATGAAAATGAAGAAATTAAAGGCTATTTCCATGGTACAGGTGATGTTTTTGGTAGTGCTTTAGTTGGTGCATACGTAAATGGAATATCTTTAGAAAAAGCATCAGAAATAGCTGCAGACTATGTTATTGAATCAATCAAGCAAACAACTAATAAAGATGACTTTGATCCCAAATATGGTGTAAATTTTGAACTAGCAATTACAAAACTAATTGAAAATATTAATAAAAAAGTGAACTCTTAAATTTGAGTTCACTTATTATTTACTTTTTTTAATAAAAATGTTATGATATAAGCAAGAAAGTATAAAGGATTAATATGAACAAATATTTAAATGAACATCTTAATAAATATCCACTAATGCAAATAGAAGATAAAATTAAACTTATTATGCAAGGAAATCTCGGTCCAGGACATTTAGTTAATAACTATCAAATGGTTCTTGCAAGAGTTTCTAAAGAACTAGAAGAAATATCAAATACTAATCAAGAAATGATTGAAGAAGTTAGCGATAACTATGTTCGCATATATCTTGCACCATATTATAAAATATATCATAATTTTGACAATCTAATTAAGATGTTTATCGAATCATCTCAAGAAGAAAAAGACTATAATCATTTCTTTAATGATTTAGAAGAACTAAAAACAACACTAAATGATCAGGATAGGAAGTTTTTAGATAATTATCTAGAAAGTAAAAACTATTTAATTAGTCATTCTAAAACTTATAAAGAGATGTATAATCCTCATTATTTAGTTGTTCATAAAAAATATCTTTAGGAGGTAACGAATGTTTTTAATGCAAACAATCTATTTTGATCCAATTAGCATTATCTTGGTAATTGGGTTAATTTGTGCTATAGCCGTTGGGGCAATCCGTGGCTTTTTCCGCGTTCTTATCGACCTTGCTCAAAGCGTCCTATCATTGATTGTTTCCCTTTTTCTTGCCAAACCGCTTGGTATGTTGTTTTATAATACAGGTTACTTTAACAAACTAATTGAAAAGACTACTACTTTTTTAATTGGACGTGATGAAATATTCACTCAAATTATAACAAGTGAAAATAAAAAAGAAGTACTAGGAAGTGCGCTTTCTAATCTACATATCCCAACACGTTTAAACTCTGTTGTCATTAATATCGGTGAAAAAGTTGTTCCAAGTACAAATGGAATGAGCATTGCTAGTTTTATTAGTGAGGCATTGTTTGTAGGTGTTGCCATTGGGCTTGCAGCTGTACTATTATATCTTTTAATATTTATTATTGTTTTAATCATTCGTATTTTTATGAAAAAATTAGATGAAATTAAACCAATCAGAAAAATGAATCACTTCTTAGGGGGTGTTATTGGTTTAGTAAATGGTCTAATCTTTGTCTTAATTGGCCTTGCTATCCTTACAGCTTTATTATTGATTCCATCACTAAATGTTAGTATTGGTAATATCATTAAGTTACATGATGATAATGCCTTTACTCTTGCTAAATGGCTGTACAATTTAGACATTTTTAGTTTAATATTAAATTTATTAGGATTCTAGAATATATATGAAAAAGCTATTAGTAAAATTATTTATAAAAAATTATCAAGACACATCAAATCCAATAATAAGAGCTAAATATGGAAGCTTAGCCGGAATTGTTGGCATATGCGTTAACATTCTTTTATTTATTGTTAAAGTCATTGCCGGTATTGTTTCTGGAAGTATATCAATTATTACTGATGGGATTAACAACTTAACTGATGCCTCATCATCCATTATTACATTAGTTGGTTTTAAAATGTCTACTAAACCGGCCGATGAAGATCATCCATTTGGACACCAAAGAATTGAGTATCTAACGGGTGTAATCATATCGTTTATTATTTTGTTTATTGGTATCTTCTTAGGAATTGAGTCAGTAAAAAAACTAATTGACCCATCAATGCCAACTCCAAATATATTTGTTTATATCATTTTAGGCGTATCAATCTTAGGTAAACTTTGGCTTGCCATATTCAACCGAAAAATGAGTAAAGACATTGACTCATCAACTCTTAAAGCGACTTCACAAGACAGCCTAAATGACTCAATCTCAACAACAGTTGTTTTAATTGTTAATATTATTTGCCACATATTTGCAAGCGTTCCATTCTTAGTATATTTAGATGGATTAACAGGTATTGCGTTATCAATCATGATTTTAGTATCAGGAATTAAAACCCTAAAAGAAACAATGGATCCACTTATTGGTAGCAACCCAACAAAAGAAGATGTTGAAAAAATATCTAAAATAGTTGAAAGTTATGAAGGTGTTTTAGGCATTCATGATTTGGTTATTCACAATTATGGGCCAAACAAAACTTTTGCAAGTATTCATGTTGAAGTAGATGCTAAAGTTGATGTTATGATTTCTCACGACCTAATGGATGTAATCGAAAGAGATGTTCGTGATAATCACGGAATTGATTTAACAATTCACATGGATCCGGTTAACATCGATGATGAAGAAACAATAAAAACAAAAGAAAAAGTCATTGAAATTGTTAAAAGAATAGATGAATCTTTAACAATTCATGACTTTAGAATGGTCAAAGGTATTACGCATACAAATATATTATTTGATATTGCTATTCCAATTAAATTTAAAATGACAAAACAAGAACTAAGAAAATATTTGACTCAAGAAATCAAAGAACTAGATGAAAAGTATATGCTAGTTCTACAAATTGACCAAATGTATGATCGAGGATAAGATGATTAGAAGAGCTGTTATAGAAGATGCAAGATATATTCAAGAAGTTTTAGAAGATGCTAAAAAGTTGTTTAGACAAGATGGATCTGACCAATGGCAAGATTTAGACAACTATCCGAATATTAATACAACACTAAATGACATCGAGAAAAAGCAAATGTATATATATGAAAGAGATCATCAAATATTAGGTTGTATTGTTCTTTCTAAAGACCATGAAGAAGCATATAAAGAAATTTATAATGGGCAATGGTTAACAAATGATAAATATTATGTTATTCACCGCCTAGCAGTAAGAAATAATTTCTATCACCAAGGCATAGCTACAGAACTAATTAAATATACATTTGATATTGCAAAATACGATAGTGTTCATTCAATTAAAGTTGATACAAAAAAAGAAAATATCAGAATGCTAGGTTTATTAAAAACACTTGGTTTTAAAGAAGTTGGAATTATTCATCTTTTAAGACCTGATGTTCTTGATAAAGAAAGAGTAGCATTAGAAAAAGTAATATAAAAAGAGCAGTTATTCACTGCTCTTTTTTTCGTAATCGTCTAAGAAATTATAAGTCATATCATCTTTATGATATCCTATAATTGTATTTAAATTTATATCTTCAACGCTTCTAAAAATATTAATATCAATATCTTCGTATTTTTTTCTTAATTCTTTAATAAGATTTTTTGTTTCTAATCTTTTTGAAGAAACATTTTCTAAATGATTTTTTTCAGTAAAGTTACAAGCACATTGTAAAAATGTAAGTTCATTGTATTTAGCCCACGCGATAATGCTTTCCTCTTTAACAAGATACATAGGTCTAATTAATTCCATCCCTTCAAAGTTTGTGCTGTGAAGTTTTGGCATCATTGTTTGAATTTGGGCTCCATATAACATCCCCATAACAATTGTTTCAATAACATCATCAAAGTGATGTCCTAACGCAATCTTATTACAACCCAACTCTTTTGCTTTTGCGTATAGGTGACCACGTCTCATTCTTGCACATAAGTAGCAAGGTGAGTCAGTTGTCTTTTCCACCACATTAAAAATGTTTGTTTCAAATATTTCCAAAGGAATATTTAGAATTTTAGCATTCTCAATTAACTTATCGAGATTTCTTTGATTATATCCGGGATTCATTGTTAGATAGACTAAATCAAAATTAATGTCTCCATGACGTTTTAATTCTTCTAGACACTTTGCAAGTAAAAAAGAATCTTTTCCCCCGGAGATGCACACCGCAATCTTATCTCCTTCAGATATCATCTTATAATCACGAACTGCCTTAACAAACATTCGCCAAATTTCTTTTCGGTATTTTTTAATAATACTTCTTTCAATATTTACTAAATCATGCATATATGTTTTCCTCATAAGTATTATATCATAAAGAACAAAAAAATGCTAAAAATATCCTATTATTTTCATTATAGTTTTCATTGCATATAATTTTTACTTATGCTATAATTTTATTGCTGGAAAGTTCGTGTTTTCCATTTATATGGCGACCCGAACACTTTATCTTAGGGAACTATTTTTGCATGGCGTTGAAGGCTCACCATTAGAAGTGAGAATCCCAGGTGCAATGTCTTTAGTTTACCACCTTTACTTTCATGCGGTAGGCATGCGTGGATAACGGCTTTCTGGCTTTTTTTTTACACAAAAATCATTATTTGTGATATAATAAGTAATAATAATATATATATACAAAAGGAAGGAATATTACTATGAAATGGGATTTAACTTATCATTTTAAAAATGAAGAAGAATTTAAGAAGGAATTTGAAGCTGTTCAAGCTCTAATTCAAAAGCTACCTGCTTATCAAGGTAAATTAGGGGAAGCTCAAAGTTTCAAAGAGTATTATAATATCGTGGAAGAAATTGAAACAAGAGGTTCAAAAGTTTATCAATATGCATCATTAAGAAGTGATTTAAATAAAAAAGATGTTGCCAATGCAGCTGCACTTAATAACTGCCAAATGATGTTCTATATGCTTGCAGAATTAACTTCGTTTGAAGAACCAGAATTACTTGCTTTAGGTAAAGAAAAAGTAATGAGTTTAATTGATCAAGATGAAAGTTTAGAACAATTCCGTTTTGCGATGGAAAAACTATTTAGAATAGCTGATCACGTTTTAGATGCTAATAGTGAAAAATTATTATCAATCTATGGTCCTTTAACAAGCACTGGTTCTGAACTTTATAGCGCTTTAGCAGTAGGTGATGGAAAAGCAAAAGAAATAATTCTTGCAAACGGTGAAAAGGTGAGTGTTACTCAAGGTAACTATCGTTCTTTAATTGAAGGAAGTACTAATGCAAGCGATAGAAAAGCAATTTTTGAAGCCGTATTTGAATATTATGCAGATCACAAAACTACATTTGCCGGTATCTATGATGCGGTACTTCAAAGTGATGTTTCATATATGAAAGCAAAAAATTACTCAAGTAGTGTTGAAGCACATCTATATGGAAATAACATTCCTGTTGAAGTTTATAAAAACTTAGTTGAAGTTGCGGG
Organism: Bacilli bacterium; assembly: GCA_045589955.1. Taxonomy (GTDB): domain Bacteria; phylum Bacillota_I; class Bacilli_A; order ML615J-28; family CAG-313; genus CAJGCS01. The sequence continues at coordinate 33,701 of JAZNQD010000068.1, forward strand.
AAATAATACAGAAGCGGTTAAACGATACATTAAACTTCGTCAAAAATATTTAGGTTTAGAAGAATATCATACATATGATAGATTCTTAACTTTAGGAAAAACATCTAAAAAATATACATATGAAGAAGCTAAAGAATTATTCTTTAAATCAATTGAAAAATTCCCAGAAACATTTAAAGAAAAAGCTCATGAGGTTCTTGCAGAAGGTTTTGTTGATGTATATGAACAAACAGGTAAAAGAACTGGCGCATACTCATCAAGTGTAACTAACCTACATCCATTTATTTTGTTAAACTATGATTCTACTTTAGATAGCGTATTTACAGTTGCTCATGAAGCAGGCCATTCAATTCACTCAATGTTTTCTGCTGAAGCTCAACCACCAATGTTACAAGACTACACAATCTTTGTTGCAGAAATTGCATCAACATTTAATGAACATAATTTACTAGATTACTTCCTTGCATCTAATGCATCTAAAGAAGAAAAAATTGTTGTAATCGAAAAAGCAATTGATAATATTATGGGTACATTCTATCGTCAAACATTATTTGCAGAATATGAATTATTAGCTCATGAAGTAAAAGAAGCTAATAAACCAATCAACTCAGAAGTATTATCAAATATTATGATTGACTTATATAAGAAATACTATGATCTTGATATTACAAAAGAAGGCGTAAAACAATACGTTTGGGCATATATCCCACACTTACACTATACACCATTCTATGTGTACCAATATGCAACAAGTTTTGCTGCAAGTTTTAAGATTTATAAAAACGTCAAAGAAGAAGGCGCAAGTGCATTTGATAAATATTTAGGTTTATTAAAATCTGGTGGATCTAAATATCCGGTTGAACAAGCCAAAGATGCCGGTGTCGATTTCATGCAAAAAGAAACATTCATGGCCGTAGTTGAAAGAATGAATGTTTTAGTTGATGAATTAGAAAAATTATTAGAAGAATAAATAACATATATATAAATATTCAGAAAGGAGCAACATATGAAACTAATTCACTGTGCTGATTTACACTTAGATTCTAAAATGGAATCAATCATGCCAACAGATCTTGCAAGAATAAGAAAAGGCGAAATCTTAGATACGTTTCGCAGAATGATTGACTATGCATATTTAAATAACATTAATGTTATTATGATTTGTGGTGACATGTTTGATTCAAATAAGATTCAAGTAAGAACAAAACAATACATCATTGATTTAATTAGTGAACACCCTGATATTGATTTTATCTATTTGTGTGGTAACCATGATGAAAATAATTTTGTTAAATCATTAGAAGTTGTTCCTTCAAACATTAAAACATTTACGGATTCTTGGATGTCATATCGTTATGATAATGTTGTCATAACTGGATGCGAATTAAATAGCATTAATAACCAAGTTATTTATAATTCATTATCTCTTAATGAACAAGACATTAATATTGTTATGTTACATGGTCAAGAATCAATGTATGATAGTAAAATGGATGCCGATATAATCAACCTAAAAGCCTTAGAAAATCATCATATTGATTATCTTGCTTTAGGACATATTCATTCATACAAAACCAAACGTTTAGATTCGCGTGGCAAATATGCTTATAGTGGCTGTTTAGAAGGTCGTGGATTTGATGAATGCGGAGATAAAGGTTTTGTTGAAGTAACTATTGAAAATAACAAAGTTTCAACTCAGTTTATTAAATTTGCTAAAAGAACTCTTCACGAAATTAATGTTGATATCAGTGGAAAAGAAACGTTAAGATCAATTGAAAAAGAAATCAACGATAAAATTAATCCAATTGATCCTGATGATTTAGTAAAAGTAAATTTAGTTGGAACATACACAACTAATACCTCAAAAGATTTAGTTCGTTTCAATCAATTGTTAGAAAATAAATTTTTCTTTGGTCGTGTAAAAGATAAAACAATGATTAAGATTAATGTGGATGACTATAAAAACGATGTTTCTTTAACAGGTGAGTTCATTCGAACAACTTTAAACAGCGAAGAAACCAAAGAAATTCAAGGTGAAATAATTACACTAGGTCTTCGTGCCCTAAGAGGGGAGGATTTAGAGTAATGAGAATACTTAAGATATATATAGAAAACTTTGGTTGCTTACACCAATATACAAAGGACTTTGATCAAAACCTTACTGTTATTGAAGAAGAAAATGGCTTTGGGAAAACAACGCTTGCTAATTTTATTAAAGCAATGTTCTATGGCTTTAGTGGTCAAAAGAAAAGTATTAGCGAAAATGATCGTTTAAAATACGCTCCTTGGCAAGGCGGTATCTTTGGTGGCAATCTTGAGTTTGAGCTTAATAATAAAAAGTACCGAATTGAAAGATTCTTTAATCCAACAGGATCAACCGGTGACTCGTTTAAATTAATTGATTTAAGTACAAATAAAACTTCAAAAGATTTTTCTAAAAATATTGGTGAAGAAATCTTTGGGGTTGATGTTGATGGTTATATTCGTAGCTCATATTTACCTCAAAGTAATATTGAATGGTCTAATCAAAAGATTAATGAAAACTTAACAAATATGTTACAATCATCAACTGATGGAAATGATGTTGCTGAAGCATTAAAAAAATTAGAAACAGAAGTTAAAAAATATGTTAAAGTTGGTAATAAAGGGTTAATTCCTGAGACAAACGCAAAGATTGCTAAATATGAAGAGGAAATCGAAATAGCTGAACTTTCAAAAGATGATGCTAAGAAACTAAAAGAAAATCTTGCAAATATCAATACCTCTTTAGAGAAGTATAATAAGCGTCTTAGTGAAGTTAAAGAACTTATTAAAAAAGCTAATGAACAACATAAAAAAGAAGCAATATTAAATCACTATCGTTCTTTAAGTCAAAATAAAGAAATGCTAAAACGTGATATTGAACAATTAAATGAGTTCTTCAAAGACAAAATTCCTTCTAAAGAAACAATCAGTTATAACTATACCCTTTTAGAAGATTTGTCAATTGTACAAAGTAAATTAAATAAACTAGTAGGCAATGATTACATTGAATCAGAATATCATCGTCTAAAAAAATATTTCTCAGTTGAACAAGAAATTAATGAAGAGATAATTAAAGAAAAGTTTAGAGAAAATGAAGAACTAAAACGCATCTCCATTGAAAGAGAAACCATTTCTAAAGAAATGGAAAAAGCAGAAAATATGCTGGCAAATGGTACAGTACTAACCCAAAAGCATAAGATGATATATATTCTGTTATTCTTCTTTGGATTGGTACTAGGTATTCCCGGTATTGTATTACTTGCAAGTTTATTCAAAGAATATGTTGTTACAACATTGATTGCAGGAATTTTACTAACAATATTTGGCTTTGCATTTGGAACGATCTCTTTGGTCATTTTGATTACTCGTGCTAATCAAAATAATCAAAAATTAACCAAATATAAAAAGTTAGAAGAAGAATGCAATATTAACATTAAAAGTCTTAGCGAACGCTTTGTTGCTTTAGAAGAAAAATGTGCTACTATTAATAAAACAATTAAAGATTTTGTTACCAAATATGAAAAAGTAAACGACAGTTTAATTAATCGCTTAAAGTCAGATGAAGATTATTTAATTGAATTAAATAGTATTAATAACTCATATAAAACATATTCTAAACTCCAAGTAGAGTATGAAAATAGAATCAAACAAAGGGAAATTGTTCAAGAAGAATATTCCCAAATTAAGAACAGCTTAGAACAATTCACAAAATACTATTTACCTAAAGAAGAACCATTCCAAGCACTACGTAAGATTCAATTAAATTCTGTTCAATATGAATCATTAACTATTAGATATCAAAATGCTTGTAAAGATTTAGATGACTTCTTAAATAACAATGAAGTAGATCAAAAACATTCAGATCATATATATAATCTTCATGAATTAGAAAAAGAAGAAATCGATTTAGAAAAGAAAATTGAAAATCTAATTAACGATAAATATGCAACAGAAAATAAGATTCTAAATGACGAAATAAAAATTGATAATTTATCTGATTTAGAATCACAACTTGGTCTTGAAAAAAACTTGCTTGAAGAATATAAGCATCGTTATTATATTATAACAAAAACAATTGAGTTTTTAAAAGAGGCGCAAGATAAGATCTCAAGTAGTTACTTAGGTACTATGCAAAAGAGCTTTGAAAAATATATTAATCAAGTTTATGAAAATAGATTAAACTTTGAATTAAATTCAAACTTAGAAATAAGTGGTTTAGCTTATGGTTCATCTAAATCGCTTCAATTCTATAGTTCTGGTTCTCAAGATATTATTACTTTTTGTGCTCGTCTTGCTTTAGTAGATGCTTTATTTAAAACAGTTAAACCAACAATTATTTTAGATGATCCATTTACTAATTTAGATAAAGATAATTTAAGTATTGCGATAGATTTTGTTAAAGAATTAAATAAAGAATTCCAAATCATTTATTTAACTTGCCACGAAAGTCGTAAATTATAAAAAAGTTATAGGTTTCAAAGCGAAACCTATAACTATTTTTTTATGTAGTAGATTGATTACCTGATGCATTAGTCCAATAATAATTACCATTTTCATCTTTTCCTGCTAGGAAGCTAAAGTCTTTGATAACTCCGTCATAGTCAGGATAATCAGGTGTTGCATAACCAATAATGCGGGAATTGTCTAAAGCCCAACGCCATACGCCAACGCGATTAGATGCATTACCTTCAATTGTATACATATAATCACCTTCAACATAAGCACAAATACCAGTGTGTCCTTCGAAGAAAATAATGTCGCCTGGTTTTGGTCGATATGATTCTTTATAGTGGAAAATACCTTTTTGAATACACCATTCTTGTCCAGTTGAGCATCCTTGATATTTAAGTAATAATTCATTGCTTAAACCAGTTTGATACCAACACCAAGAAACAAACATTGCACACCATGGTTGGTGATTGTTATTATACCAAATACCAAATTTATTATCATTATTTGTTCCTTCGCGATAGCCATTTTGTGATAAAGCCATTGAAAGAAGATTACCTATATAGTCAATATTATTGTTTGGATTTTCTAAAATAGTAAATTCATAATAAGTTCTATTTTTAGGATCAGCTTCTTGATAGATTGATATTGTTGCCATACCACTTGTCACCGCAATAATCTTACCATCTTCTCGAACACGTAAAACTTCTAAGTCACTACTTGACCAAATAAACTTATGATTTTGTTGATCCCCAAGGATATTTAAATCAATTAAATCACCTGTTTTATATATATACTCATTATCTTTTGTTACTAATACGGCTTGTTCGTCAACATTAACAATGTCAATAAAAATTTCAGAATAAATTCTTGCATCAGTTTTAGAAGTAGCAGTTAATGTAACTTTCCCTTCTTTTAAAGCTGTGATAGAAAAATCATCATTGATTTTGGCAATTGTTGGATCATTTAAAGACCAAACAAAATCACTTAATTTAGATTCTTCAAGTTCATCAAAGTTACGAACATTGAAGTATATTTTTTCACCAACACTAACGCGATTAGACATCGCATAGATTTCAGGTTTTTTGTTTAGTACTTCAATTTGAATTGTTGCAACATTTTCTGGGTTTGCAATTTCTTTAATTTCGATATTTGCAATACCAACCTTGTTTGCAGTAACATTTAACCAGCGATCAATTGTTACAAAATCAGAATCAATTGTAATTTCTAAAGTAGATGTATCAAAATGCCCATCAACATAAATGCTTACTTCATCACCAATATGTAGATAATCTTTAGAAACACTTACTTTAAGATTAGAATTATTATTTTCTTTCCATTTCGCAACTAAATAAATATTACTATTTGTAAATAAGTCAGTTGTTAAAGATTCAACTTTAGTACCATTTAAATACCAACCATCAAATGTATACCCATCTTTAACAGGTATTGGTAACTCAGGAATAACATTATCAAATTCAGTTATAACTTCATTTGTAAACGAACCTCCACTAAGTTCATAATTAATATGGTAGGATGTATGATCAGTTTTTTTCTTACAACTTACTATTATAGTCATTGTACATATTATTAAAAAAATATAAATTATTTTTTTCATTGTTTTATTCATCAATTTTCGTCTCCTTTGCTTATATTATAACATAAGCTAATTTAAATTTCAATTGGAAAATATTTGGATAAATAATAATTTACTAAAAATTAATTATATTTTATATAAATGTGATATAATAAGTTAAATATTAAAAACGAGGAATAAATATGAAAAAAATATACAAAGCACTTACTTTCTTAATGTTTATTTTAACACTTGGTATTTTGACAGCTTGTGAAACACCAACAGAAAATAAACTTCCTGACTTATACGGAGATTCTAGAGCTGAGATTGAGGAAAAGCTAAAAGAATTAGATGTAACATATTCTTTCCATTTTACAAAGGATATTATTGAAAGTTCTTTAGATTTAGATCAATTTAAATATTATGGTGATGGTTTAAAAGCTGGTGATATTGTTGCACCTAATACACACTTACGTATTTTTACAACTGTTTTACCTTTAACAATTGACCGATTAGATGAAGTTAAAATGGACTTTGTTTTAGAACCTAATCAAAGTTTTATTGACACTGGTAAAGGTAAAGTAAAACTACTTCGTACAGTTGATGGTGATACAGCCCATTTTACTGATCCTTATGCTAAAGATCAAAGCGATAATGTTATTAAGGTACGTTTCCTAGGAATCGATACACCGGAGTCAACATATGAGGTAGACCCTTGGGGGAAAGCTGCTTCAAACTTCACAAGTAAAATTTTAAGAAATGCACGTGAAATCATTTTAGAAGCTGAAGGCGCTGAATATGATTCATATGGACGTCGTTTAGCTTATGTTTGGGTAGATGGTATATTACTTAACTTATATATTATTCAAGAAGCATATAGTAACTCAACTGCCCCACTTTCTTCTAAATACGGAAATATCATGATGGAAGTAGCTAATGAAGTTAGAAAAACAGGGCGTCGTTTCTATGGGGAAACAGATCCAGATTATAGATATTAATATATATCAAAGGAGTTTAATATGAAGAATTTTATTGATGCAATGAATAAATATAAATATAGTGGAATTAATACTCTACTATTTACTAAAGATACTATATTAGAAAAAGTTAGTCTAGGATATGCATCTTTAGAAAAACAAACACCACTTGAATTAGATCATATTTTTAGAATAGCTTCTATATCAAAAATTGTTGTTGCTTTAGCTATTATGAAATTAGTTGAAGAAGGCAAAATTGATGTTGAAGAAGACATTAGTAAATACTTAGGATACAAGGTAAGAAATCCACATTTTCCTGATGATATTATAAAAGTGAGATATGTTATGACACAAACATCAAGTATTAGTGATGGAGCTGATCCAAAACTAGGATATGATGGCGTAAATGGTCCATTTATGCATGTTTCTTTACAAGACTTATTAACAAATGAAGAATATGAATACTATACTCCAAAGACATTCTTAAAGCATAGACCTGGTTCTTACTTTGAATACTCAAACTTTGGTTGTGGTATCCTTGCATGTATTGTTGAAAAAGTAACCGGAAAGTATTTTACTGACTATATTCGTGAAGTAGTATTATTACCACTTGGTTTAGATGCAAGCTTTAGAGCAGATGAAATTAAACAAAGAGATAAAATTGCAAGTTTATATTACTTTGAATATGATCCGCCAAAACTTTCTCGTGATAGTGAAAGATTTGTTAAAAATGTTTTCCCAAGATATCCACTAGGAGATAATTTTAGAGGCCCAGCCGGAGGATTATTTATTAGTGCTCTAGATTTAATGAAGATTGCGCAAATGATGATGAATAAAGGAACATATCAAGGCATTCAAATCTTCAAGCCAGAAACAATTGCATTAATGGAAAAAGAAGCATGGCGTGGTGTAGCTGATGACGATGCATCATATAAAGCAAAAGGATTACAATTAAATCTATTAGAACTTCCATTTTGGCCATATAAAGGGGAAATGGGTCTAAAAGGACATTTTGGTTTTGCTTATGGTGTCATGACATTTATGTTCTATACAAAAGATTTCGGTATGATTTTCTTCTGTTCTGGTTCAAACTCAACAACAAGAACAGATACTATTCGTACAATTGAATATGATGCTTTTAAAGCCTTAATTAAAAACTATCAAGAAAAACACGATCCTAAAAGAGCAGTGTTAACCCAAGAAACAGTTGACATTATTCGTAAATTCACAACTGATCGTAATTGGGAACAATACCATTCTGGTGAAAACCTAGCTAAAAGCTTGGTTTTAGAAGCATCAGAATTACTTGAACTTTACCAATGGTCAAGCGAAGTAAAAGATATTGAACTTTTAAAAGAAGAACTTGCGGACGTGTTAGTATATGCTATTGATATTTTAGATAAATATCACTTTGATATTAATGAAATCATTCAAAAGAAAATGGAGAAAAACGCCAAAAAATACCCTGTAGAAAAAGCCTACGGGAAAAGTGATAAATATAACGAACTATAAGGAGTAAGAAGATGAATTATTTGGAAAGACTTCATGATCAACACTTACATACAAAATATTCATTAGATTCTAAACAAGATATTTCGGATTATTATAAACATGCATCAAGTATTGGTTGTTCATATTTTGTCACAACCGATCATATTGAATTTGATAGTGTATATAATAGACAAAACTGGACTGTTGATTTTGAATCTTTGAAAAATGATTTATCAAAGCTACATGAAGTTTATCCTAATGTAACACCTTTATTAGGGGTTGAAATTGGTTATCGAAAAGATCATTTAGAAGATATGACCAACTTAATAAATCAAGAAGATTTTGACCTTATTAATATGAGTATTCATGATAATGGTGAATTTGATTATTATCTTAAAGATGACTATCATCGTATTGGGATTAAAAATATGTTAGATATCTATTTTCAAAATGCAATTGATGGTGTTGAAACGTTTGATAACTATGATGTCTTATCCCATATTGATTATGGTTTTAAAACAGCCTATACTTTAGACAACACTTTGAAAATTGAAGATTATGAACATTACTTAAAAATAATCTTTGAAAATGTTGTTAAAAAAGACAAAGTATTAGAAATAAACTTCAAAGTTCAAGATACAATAAATGATATAAATCATTTAAAAACACTACTTAAGATATATAAAAAATATGGAGGAACAAAGTTAAGTTTATCTTCTGATGCTCATAATATTGATCAGTTTATTAATTACAATAAAGAGCAAGAAAAATATATCAAAGTTATTAAAGAATGTGGTTTTAATGAACTATATTATTTTATAAAAAGAAAACAAAATAAATTCGAAATATAAGGAGGCCCTATGACAGAAAAAGATTTTCGTAAACTAGTAACGGATTTAGAAATGCCACGTGCCCTTAAAGAAAATATTAATCAAGTCATTGAGATAATTGACCAAAAACTAAAAGAAGATCTAAAATATGCATCGCTTGAAAATATCTTGAAAATTGGTTCTTTAGCAAGATCTACAATGTTGAATGATGAGAACAATGTTGATGTACTATTAATAATCAAATATGAATCAGATAAAACATTTAAGCTAGTAAACCAACTAGTTATTAATACAATTGTTAATAGTATATGTTTTGCCTTTGACCAAATTAAAAAAGCAAGTGAAGTTGAATATAACCAAACTAACAACTCAGTTGCCTTTACAATTGATGGATATATATATAATTTGTATATTCGCTATAGTAACAATAATCAAGAAGATGTAGAATTTACTGATTCAGAACAAATTCAAAAACATGTAATGTTTACAGAACTTGCCAATCGTGATTACACATATTTTAGAAACACAGTTGTTATTTTAAAATACTTTAGAAATGAACAAAAAGTAAATATTTCTGGGCATATCTTAGAAACGCTTTTATACTATAGCTTAAATGAATATTTTAAAGATAATCACTATGAATCATATCTAAATGCCTTTGTTAGAGGAATTGATGATTTCTTAAAACAAAAGGTGATTAAAATATCAGATGACATTATGAAAAAACTTGAAGTATCTTTAGATACTGCCCCTTTATATAAAGGATATACAATTGTTGACCCAACAAACCCAACAGTTAATTTAGTAAATGGAATTACCGAAATTAAATTAAATGATTATCGCAAACTTAAAAAAGCAATTACTAAAGTAATTGATGCAAGCTCACAAGATTTATCAAAAGAACAAGTTATCCTTCATATTGATCCGAAAAAGGAAAATGGTAAATATATTTGGTCTTATGAAATCGAAAACTCAAGATATCATACAGATGGTGGAAGCTTTGATTTATCGGAAGAAAATTACTTAACAGCATGTTTAAAAGCCTTATCTAAAGGATTAAAAACAGTTGTTGATAATAACTTAAATAAACGTGGCATTAAACTTGTTTGTAAGTATAATGATTTACTTTCTCGAAGCGACTTATTAAATAATGAAAATGCCTCAAGAAGAAAAACAATAATTGCTTATATGGAAGTTAATAACATAACAATTGCAAAATAATTTAAAATATAATAAAAATATGGTATAATATACGCGCAGTAAAAAATTAATCAAATTGATAGGAGAGTGAAAACTATGGGAAGAGCGCATGAAGTTCGTGCTGCATCAATGGCCAAGACAGCAGCTGCAAAATCAAAACTTAACAATAAATGGAGCCGTATCATATATATGGCAGCTAAGTCTGGTGTTCCTGATCCTGATTTGAACCAAACATTAAAAAAAGAAATTGAAAAAGCTAAAAAAGAACAAGCATCTGCAGATGTTATTAAAAGAGCAATTGAAAAAGCAAAAGGTGCTAACCAAGAATCTTATACAGAACTTGTATTAGAAGGTTTTGGGCCTGGTAATTCAATGGTCGTTGTTGAATGTTTAACTGATAACCATAACCGTACTCAAACAGCCGTTAAAGTTGCTTTAATGAAAACTGGTGGTAAGCTTGCCGGAAGTGGTGCAGTTACATATATGTTTGATCATTTAGCAGTATTCAGTTATGAAAATGGTCAATCAGAAGAAGAAGTATTAGAAACATTATTAATGGCTGATTGTGATGTTCAAGATATCGAAAATGAAGATGGTATTATCACAATTTATGCACCTAATACTGAATATGCAAAAATCAGAGATGCTTTACAAGAAGCAATGCCAGATATCGATTTAACAGTTGATACAATTGCTTGGATGCCAAAGAACTATGTTAAACTTGAAAGTGATAAAGAAAAAGAACAATTCAATCGTATGTTAGAAATGTTAGAAGACGATGATGATGTTCAAGAAGTTTACCATAACGTTGAAGGCTTAAATGAATAATAATGAAACTTGAGGATATCCTCAAGTTTTTTTGTTAGCTTTTAAAAAAATATATAGCGTATACTATCAATAGAGAGGAGAGTTGAATAAATGAAAATATAAATGAAACTTTTTACAAATGAAGATATTATGAGATAGTTCATTTATAAAAAATAAATTCTAAAAAAGATTGCTTTATAAATCATTTTACTTGCATAGTTTAAAATAATTTGATATAATAACTATGCAATTGAAACGCAGGTATAGTATAACGGCTATTATACCGCCTTGCCATGGCGAAGATGCCGGTTCGATTCCGGTTACCTGCTCCAATAAGAATTTAATAAGTCATCTGTGATGGCTTATTTTTTTATATAAAGAAGAATATTTAAGAGGTTTTATATGAAGTTAAGCGGTAAAAATAAATTATTACTAAGTTTTACTTTATTTTCATTATTTTTTGGTGCAGGTAATTTAATATTCCCACCTTTACTAGGTCAACAAGCAGGAAGTAATGCTATTTGGGCTTTTATTGGTTTTTTGATAACGGCAGTTTTATTGCCTGTTTTAGGAGTAATCATTGTCAGTAAATTTGGTGGACTTACAAATTTAGGTAATAAAGTAGGGCCCAAATTTGCTTTAATATTTACGTTACTAATATATTTATCTATTGGTCCAGGGTTGGGAATTCCAAGAGCGGGTTCTGTACCTTTTGAGATGGCAGTTTCCCCATATTTACCAGATGGATTTAATCCTAAGTTTTTTATGGTTATTTATACATTAATCTTTTTTGCAATCGTGTTGTGGTTATGTTTTAATCCTGGTAAATTAGTTAAAAGAATTGGTACATTTTTAACACCTAGTTTACTTACATTGATTTTTGTAATGTTTATTGTCTTCTTATTTAAAGGTAGAAAAGCAGTAAGTGATCCAATCGAGGTCTATTCATCATTTTCTTTATTACAAGGTTTTGTTGATGGATATAAGACAATGGATACGATAGCTGCATTAAACTTTGGCTTAGTTGTTGTTGTAACATTAAATGGGTTTGGTATTAATGATAAGAAAAGCATTTCGAAAAATACGATTCTTGCAGGTGTAGTAGCAGGTTGTATTCTTGCAAGTGTTTATTTAATGCTAACAATTATCGGAACTTATTCATCAGGTGTCTACCCTACTTTTGAAAATGGGGCACTTATTTTAAGAGCAATTATGAATGATCTACTAGGTGGATTTGGAGCTTTTATCTTGGCTGCTATTTTTACACTAGCATGTTTAACAACTTGTGTTGGTTTGACAAATTCAATTTCTTCATATTTTAGTATGAAATTTAAAAAACTTACTTATAAACAATGGGTTATTATTATTACAATTATTTCTTTCTTGATTTGTAATCTAGGTTTGAATATGATTTTATCTATCTCAGAACCGATATTAAATGCTATATATCCAGTTGCTATCGTACTAATAATCCTTGGATTAATTGATAAACTAATAGTAAATAACAAGTATGTATATAAATTATGTATTTACTCAACAACAATAATAAGTTCTATTTATGCAATAGATCAAGTCTTTGAACTTGGCTTTATTACTAAGCTATTATCTTTTATCCCCTTATATAGTCAAGGATTTGGTTGGGTTATAATTTTCATTATAATGTTTATCATAAGTTTAATCATTAATGCAATTTTAAAAAGACATCAAAAAAACAAAATTATCTATAGTAAATAATAAATTATAGTTCAAAGATTTCTAATTAGTCTTTGAACTTTTAAAATTTTAAAAACATTTAAAATTATTATAAAGTCTTAAATTAGATTAATTATTTAATTTGTGATAAAATATATAAGATGAAGTAATAATTAGGAGTAGTATATATGTCAAATATTAAATTTTTTAAAGAAGAAAATCTTGCATTAGAAATGCATAAAGTAAGAATTGTTCAAAAACTTAATTTATTACCAATTGATGAAAGATTAGCTGCTATTAAAGAAGCCGGTAATAATACATTCTTACTTAAGAATAGAGATGTATATTTAGATATGTTAACAGATAGTGGAACAAACGCAATGAGTGATCGTCAACTTGGTGCTATGATGATTGCTGATGACTCATATGCAGGAAGTGAAACATTCTATCGTTTAGAAAAAGCTGTTCAAAAATTCTTTGGTAAAGAGTTTTTCTTACCAGCACACCAAGGTCGTGCATGTGAGCATATTTTAGCTAAGTCTTTAGTAAAAGAAGGTGATGTTGTTCCAATGAACTATCACTTCACAACAACTAAAACACATATCACAATGCAAGGTGGTCGTGTTGAAGAATTATATAAAGAAGAAGCAGTAAAAATTACAAGTAATGATCCATTTAAAGGCGATATGGATTTAGAAAAATTACAAAACTGTATTAATGAAGTAGGAGCTGAACATATTCCTTTTGTACGTATCGAACTTGGAACAAATCTTATTGGTGGTCAACCAGTAAGTTTAGGTAATATTGAACAAGTTTCTGCTATTTGTAAAAAACATGGAATTAAATTAATGTTAGATGCTTCTTTAATGACTGATAACCTATACTTTAACAAAGTGCGTGAAGATAAATGTAAAGATATGAGCATAGCCCAAATTGCTCGAGCTATTAGTGATTTAGCTGATATCATATATTTCTCTGCTCGTAAATTAGGTAGTGCAAAAGGCGGCGGCATTGTTGTAAATGACAAAGCATTATTTGACCAAATGAAAGTACTAATTCCTATTTATGAAGGATTTTTAACATATGGTGGTATGTCAACAAGAGAAATGGAAGCAGTTGCTATTGGTCTAGAAGAAGCAACTGATATTGATATGATCTCTCATGGACCTGAATTTATTGCTGAATTTGCTCGTTTATTAAAAGGATATGGGGTCCCAATTGTAACACCTGCCGGTGGTTTAGGCTTACACCTTAACGCAAGAGAATTTGTTGGTCATATTCCTGGTGAAAAATATCAAGCTGCATCTCTTTGTGCCGCAATCTACATTGTAAGTGGTGCACGTGGTATGGAAAGAGGAACATTAAGCGAAGAAAAAAATCCTGATGGATCTGAACACATTGCTTCATGTGAACTTGTACGTTTAGCTCTTCCAAGAAGAGTATTTACTCTTTCACAAGTTAGATTTATTGCTGATAGAATTGCATGGTTATATGAAAATCGTCATTTAATCGGTGGATTAAAATTTGTTGAAGAACCTGCAGTAATGCGTTTCTTTATCGGTCGTTTAGAAGCAGAAGGCGATTGGCAAGAAAAACTTGTTGCGAAATTTAAAGAAGATTTTGGAGAAAGTTTATAAGGCATTATTTAATGCCTTTTTTTTAAAAAAGGTAATTTATGAATTTATTACAAATATTATGTTTGATGCTATTTGTGGCTGTATCAATAACTCATCTTGTTTTTGTATTTCTTGAAAAAGAAAAAGGTAGAATGATTTCAAAAGGATTGATTGTATTTTCATTAATGATCTTTGCTCTTGTATCAAAAATAAAAGAACCACTAATCTATTTGGGATTAATTTTCTCGCTTTGTGGAGATATGTTATTACTCTTGAAATCAAGAAAAATATTCTTTGTTTTAGGGGCATGTTGCTTTTCACTAACTCATCTAATGAATTTCATAATTACAAGTCGATACTTACCAGATCGACTTAACTGGATGTACTTTGTTTTAGTCATTTTAGTTGGTTACTTGTTAATTGAGTTTGTTCGCCCATTTATTAAAAAAACAATGAAGAAAATGTCTTATCCAAGTTTAGCATATTTATATTTCGTCTTAGCACTTATAATTAATACGACAATAGTTTTCATTACAACGCATAATCCATACTTCTTAGTAATGATGATTGGTGGTTTATGTTTTCTTACAAGTGATATTATTTTAACAATCTATCGTTTTGTAAATAAATTTAAAAAAGGAAATTTCGTTTTAATGATATTCTATATATTAGGTCAAAGCTTAATATATATCCCACTTATGATTTTATTAACAAAGTAGAGCGTAAGCTCTACTTTTTCCATTATCTTCTTTTAAAATATTTTTCTAATCTATTTTAAAAAAAAGATAGATATGATATAATTAAGTATAAATATAAGGAGAATTGTTATGAAAAATATTAAGAGAATTATTGGTATTTTATTTATACTTACTTTCGCTATTTTAGTTGTTGGTTGTAGAAGACCAAGCCCAAATGGTGGTGAGATAAATAAAAATTTAACTGATGAGGAATTAGTTCAATCAGTTATTAACAATGTTAACATTCCTGAGTCTATTCATACAGGCTTAGACCTTCCAACTGAAGTTGATGGAGTTAAAATTATGTGGACTGCAGAAGATGATATTATTCTAAATAAAGACATTAACTTCTATGTAATTGAAGGAAAAGAATATGAGGTTAGACTATTTGGGACATTCACATACAAAGATATTGAAGTTTCAAGTACTTTCTATGTTAAATTAGAATCAGGTAAAAACAGTACAATTAGTGTTGCATGGGATTATTTTAGTGATAAGATTCCAAGTCAAACAGTTTCAAAATTCTATCTTCGTACTAAGAAAGACTATAATGGATGTACTGTTGTATATAAGAGCTTAAATGCAGATGTTATAACTGATAATGGTAATGTCAATCAATCATTTGAAGATCAAAAAGTAATGTTTAATACATATATTTCAAAAGATAATTTAACAATTGTTTATCCAACAGAAATTTTAGTTTCAGGATATACTGATTTACAATGTGTTGAATTTACTTTAGACTATGTTGAGGAACAAGTAAAACAAGCTAATGCTAATAACTTACATAAATATCCTGATGCAAATGAAGAATACGGAACACTGATTAACTGGTATTCTTTAACACCTGGTCTTGTTACCGCAAACGGAACAGTAATCCCTCCACTAACAGCACAAAAAGTTACACTTGGTTGTTCTGTAACAAAAGGCGATGCAGTTAGAACATTATCATTTACATTTGAAAACTTTGGCGGAAATATTTCTAAAGTCGAACAACTAAAGATTTGGTCAGAAGGTATTATTGATAGTTATATTCGTGGTACTAAAAACTATGTTGGTGAAGATGACCATTTAACTGAACAAGTTAGAACAAATAATAATGGTACATTAAATTTATTATTAGGATCACCAATTGAAATTGATACTACATATTTAATTGATACATCAGATCCAACTATCAAAACAAAAATGTGGGGCTCTAGTGGTCTTGGAACTGATACTCATCCTGATGTTCCACAAAGCGTTTTAGATGAATTATTCTATCCTGGATATCAAATGCCAAATGATAAGAATATTCTTTGGATTGTTGTTCACGAATCAGGTATGCCAAGAGAAGGACAAGATGCTAAATTACTTGCAGAGGTACAAGTAAGAAATGCATATAGTACAGGTCGTCAAGCATCATGGCATTACCAAGTAGACCATAATGTTATTTACCAAAGTTTTGATGATTCAATCGTATGTTGGCATGCGGGTGATGGTACATATAAACTTGGTGGTGGTAACAATAATGGTATTGGTATCGAAATGTGTATAAACGGTGATGGTAATTATGAAGGTGCTATGCGTATGGATGCTAAATTAATTGCTCACCTATTACATAAATATAACCTTACTCTAGAAAATGTTAAACGTCACTATGACTTTGATGGTAAACAATGCCCTTATTACATGATTGAAACAGGACGTTGGACTGAATTTTTAGAATATGTAAATAGAGAATACATGGCTTATCAATATTATCAAGAAGGCGCAAGATTCTCTTGGAAAGTAACAGATGAAAGTGGAAAAGATGTTCTTTCAACTCACTTTAATCAACTAGGCGGTAATATTTACTCAAGTAAAGTTGTAGACGTTGAGACAACAATTGTTGTTACATTAACTGTAACATATAATGGAGAAACATATTCATTCTCTAGAAAATTAAAATTAATGCCAGGGACAGGTTTAGATGAATAAGTACTTAATTATAAAAGAAGAAGTAAGACATGCACTTGAAAATAACATTCCTGTTGTTGCCTTAGAATCAACGATCATTTCTCATGGAATGCCCTATCCAGATAACTATCATACTGCGTTAGCTTGTGAAAAGATTATTCGTGAAAATGGTGCTGTTCCTGCAACAATCGCTTGTATTAATGGTTTTATGCATGTTGGTTTAACTGAAGAAGAAATTAAATATTTAGCTCAAAAAGGAAAAAATGTAGTAAAAACTTCAAGAAGAGATTTACCTGTTGTTATTGCCAAGAAGCTTGATGGTGCAACTACTGTTGCAACAACAATGTTGATTGCAAGTTTAGCTGGAGTAAAAGTCTTTGCAACAGGTGGTATTGGTGGCGTTCATCGTGGTGTTGAAGAAACAATGGATGTTTCTGCCGACCTTGAAGAACTTGCTCAAACAAATGTTGCAGTTGTATGTGCCGGCGCCAAAGCTATTCTAGATTTACCAAGAACTTTAGAGTATTTAGAAACAAAAGGTGTATTAGTTGTTGGCTATCAAACTGATTACTTACCAGCATTTTATACAAGAACAAGTGAATATAAGTTAGAATATCGTATGGATACGCCAAAAGAAATTGCTGAAAGCTTATATGCTAAAGATGCCCTTGGTTTAAAAGGTGGGATGTTAATTACAAACCCAATTCCTTTAGAATACTCATTAGATGAAAAAGTAATGAATAATGCAATTGAAGAAGCAATTAAAGAAATGAATGATTTACATATTATCGGAAAGGCTACAACACCATTTTTGTTAAAAAGAATTACAGAATTAACCGGTGGAGAAAGCCTTGCCTCAAATATTAAATTAGTTTATAATAACTGTCTTCTTGCAAGTCAAATTGCCAAAGAGTTGTCATTATTGAATAAGTAAGATATATATGCGTATAGATAAGTTTTTAATAAAAACAGGAATTGGAAATAAAAAGCAGGTAAAAACTCTTATTAAGAATAAACAAATATGTGTTGAAGATAAAGTCATAACAAACGAAAGTTTTCAGGTATCAGAAAATTCTAATGTTTATTATGAAGAAAATAATGAACTAAGAAAATTAACGTATGAAGAATATATATATTTAATGCTTCATAAACCTAAAAACTACGTGTGTGCAACTGTTGATAATTTACACAAAACAGTTTTAGAACTTATCACAGAACACAAGGAAAGAGATTTACATATTGTTGGTCGTTTAGATATTGATACTGAAGGGTTACTCCTAATTACTGATGATGGAACCTTTACTCATAAAGTAACATCCCCAAAAAGTAATATTACCAAAAAGTACTATGTTGAATACGAAGGTACTTTAATATCTGATGCAACTGATCAAGTTCAAAAAGGTATCTTACTTGATGATGGTGAATATACAAAAGCAGGAAGCCTTGAATTATTATCAGATAATAAAGCTTATATAACCATATCAGAAGGGAAGTTTCATCAAGTTAAGAAGATGTTTAGTGCTCTAGGAACAAAAGTTATCTATTTAAAGCGTGTTCAAATTGGTGATTTAGTTTTAGATATTGATTTAGGACAGTATCGTAAACTTACTCAAGAAGATATTAATAAAATTTTAAAATAAAATAAAACCCAATTGTAAAACGATTATGTTCGTTTAACAATTGGGTTCTTTTTCTTTGAAAGGCTTAGATAAAAAATCATTCAGTGATGTTTTTACATCTTTATAATTTAAACAAATATTCTTCTTTTTCGTTTCTTTTTTAAATACATATAAGTAATCATAAAATAAACTAATTGACTCATCATTTATATTGCAATCTTTAAAAGTATAATTATAAATAAAATCAATATAAGCTGAAATATCTTGACTATTATTTGTATTAATATAATCATTAATTAAAGGAACAATCTTTAAAAGACTTGTATACTTTTCTTTAAGTTGTCGTTTTTCAGATTTTGTCAAAGGGACTGGGTCATAAGTTTTTTTAGTAAAAGGATTGCATCGTAATATTCGAAAGAAGGTTAAAAAAGTAGCCTTAATAAAATTAAACTTTTCATAACACTCAATCCCATAATTAGAACAACTTGGATAATGTTTGCATCTACCACTTCCAATAGTAGAGTCTTTAGTATCCTGATATTTTTTGATCATTTTAATAGCGTATTTATTTAGTCCCATAAGTATTCCTCTTTAATAATATTATATAAAAAGAACATCCTTTTTTCAAGTAAATAAGGTATAAAAGAAAAAGGAAAGATAAAACTATAATATGGAAAAATTTATCATTATTGTTTTAATCATTATATTAATTATAACATTATTTAAATTACACCTTGCTATTTCTATAGCTGAAAAGTTTTAAAATTTAAAATTTCATATATACTAAAAAAGTAGTCAGGGATTAGTCCTTGACTACCTTTCTTAAAATATTTATAAAGCAGACACGTCTAACT
>JAZNQD010000069.1:0-6742 GCA_045589955.1 Bacilli bacterium
AGGAATAAAAATAACGATATATAAATAATATTTTTATTTTTCATATATTTCCCTCCATAAGTTTGCTTACCTAATTATAACATATATATCAAAAATTGACTACTACTTTGAAAAGCCGCCTTATTTTTCAATAAAGCGGACTAAGGTACTAATGGTGGACTGGGGGCTTAGCCTACGATACCCGTGTCCGCAACATTAAAAAATCAATAAAATCCCGTGTTTTTAATATTTCACGGGATCTTTAAACTAATACCATTCTATTTATATCCCCACACTACAGGACATTTTGACCTATTCCAATAATAGTCCCAACCGCTATGTTTTGATGAAACTTCACAATAAATTGTTAAACTAATACATCTAAAAAATGCACTATCTCCTATACTTGTGACACTTTCTGGAATTGTTATATTTGTTAAACTAGAGCAATCAGAAAATGTTTCACTGCCTATACTTGTGACACTTTTAGAGATTGTTATATTTGTTAAACTTTTGCAATAATAGAATGCATAATCCCCTATACTTGTGACACTATTTGGGATTATTATATTTGTTAAGTTGTAGCAACAAGAGAATGCAGAATCTCCTATACTTGTGACACCTTTAGGAATAATAAATTCATTATCTTTTTTACCATTAGAATATTGTATTAATGTCATACCATCTTTCGAATATAAATTTCCATTGATTGATTGATAATTATTATTATTTACTGATACATTAATATTTGTTAAACTGTCGCAATGAGAAAATGCATTATCTCCTATACTTGTAACACTTTCTGGGATTGTTATATTTGTTAATCTGTCGCAACTATAAAATGCAGAATCTCCTATACTTGTGACACTATCTGGTATTGTTATACTTGTTAAGCATGTGCAAGAACGGAATGCAGAATCTCCTATACTTGTGACACTATTTGGTATTGTTATACTTGTTAAGCTTGTGCAATAATAGAATGCATGATCCCCTATACTTGTTCCACCTGTTATTATTACTTCTTTTAATGAGGTTGGGACATAATCATCATTATATGAATATGAACTTGCTCCAAATATATATGCAAAATGGGTATTTCTTTCCCCATTTAATTTATTACCTACAAACGGTAGTGTTATGCTTGTTAAGCTTGTGCATTTATAGAATGCAGATGATCCTATACTTGTGACACTATCTGGTATTGTTATACTTGTTAAGCTTGTGCAATTCCAGAATGCAGATGATCCTATACTTGTGACACTATCTGGTATTGTTATACTTGTTAAGCTTGTGCAGTTTTCAAATGCAGATGATCCTATACTTGTGACACTATTTGGTATTGTTATACTTGTTAAGCTTGTGCATTTATAGAATGCAGAACTTTCTATAATTGTTACACTATTTCCTATTGTTACACTTGTTAAGTTATCGCAACTATAGAATGTATAATCTCCTATACTTGTGACACTGTCTGTGATTATTATATTTGTTAAGTTGTTGCAATTATAGAATGCAGAATCTCCTATACTTGTGACACTGTCTGGTATTGTTATATTTGTTAAACTTCTGCAATTTGCAAATGCAAAATATCCTATGTTTGTGACACTGTCTGGTATTGTTATAGTTTCTAAGTCGTAGCATTCCTCAAATGCGCTATCTCCTATGCTTATGAGACTATCTAGTATTGTTACACTTGTTAATCTTGTGCAATTATAGAATGCATAATCTCCTATGCTTGTGACATTTTCTGGGATTGTTATATTTGTTAAACTATAGCAATTATAGAATGCATAATCTCCTATACTTGTGACACTATCTGAAATTGTTATACTTGTTAAGCAAGAGCAATCATAGAATGCATAATCTCCTATACTTGTGACACCTTTAGGAATAATAAATTCATTATCTTTTTTACCACTAGAATATTGTATTAATGTCATACCATCTTTCGAATATAAATTTCCATTGATTGATTGATAATAATTATTATTTACTGATACATTAATATCTATTAAACTTGTGCAATCATAGAATGCCTTATCTCCTATACTTGTGACACTTTCTGGAATTATTATATTTGTTAGGTTAGAGCAACCAGAAAATGTACCATTACCTATACTTGTGACACCCTCAAGTATTGTTATGCTTTTTAAGCTTGAGCAAAGATAGAATGCTCCATCGCCAATTCTTTTCACAGGCAAATCATTATAAGTTTCTGGAATTGTTATATTCACAATTCTAGAGTCATTAACTCCTGTAACAACATAATAGTCATCTTCCAATTTTAACTTTAAAATTTGAGGTGTATATGAATGTTTATATGAATAATCACAATTAGAACAAGAATCAATAACATACCCTTCAGTTGTAGGTCCAGGTTCTATTATTGTGTTAACAATATCATGACCAAGTGCTGAAATTTCTTTATATGTTGTATAATCACATCTTGTACACTCTTCATATGCTCCCCAGCCTTTTTCTATACATGTTGCTGCTTTTGATTCATGTAATACTAAATTATGATTAAGTGCTGAAATCTCTTTATATGTTGTATAATCACATCTTGTACACTCTTCATACACTTCATGACCTTTTCCTGTACATGTTGCTGCTTTTGATTCGTGTGTCACTAAATCATGACCAAGTGCTGAAATTTCTTTATATGTTGTATAATCACATTTTGTACACTCTTCATACGCTTCATGACCTTTTTCTGTACATGTTGCTGCTTGTGCTTCATGTGGAACTATATCATGACCTTTTTTAGGAATTGTTACTAGTTTAGTTTTTTCGTATAAAACATTATTAAAAATTACTTTAGCTGTAACATTTATTTCCCCATCATTAATACAATCTGCCTCAACTATTACTTCTTCACTAACATCGGCTAATAATTTTTGAGTAGAATCACCACATTCACACATAAATATAGCAACTACATCTTCTCCCCATTCCCATTCAATTGAATAATTATGGGTATGTTTTTTTGTACATCCTGTTAATAAAAAAAGGAATAAAAATATCGATATATAAATAATATTTTTATTTTTCATATATTTCCCTCCATAAGTTTGCTTACCTAATTATAACATATATATCAAAAATTGACTACTACTTTGAAAAGCCGCTTTATTTTTCAATAAAGCGGACTAAAGTACTAATGGTGGACTAGGGGATTACTTGACTGTATACGCGTCTCTTTTGTATAAATAAAAAATAATTAAATTAATTCAACGAGATAAATATTTTTAGTCGACTTCTTCATAATAATAAGAATAATCTATACCTTTTAAAAACAATTCTCTATCATTAACTTTATCCGTTAAAGCACCTTGTATCAATAAACATATTTTTTCTGATGAAGTAGATGATTTTTCCATTGCTTCTAAATAGTCTTTTTTGTTAATTTTACTCCAATCGACACAAACTTTTAAGTTTTTCTTTAAAATTAAATCAAGCCATATTCTTGTTGATCTTCCATTTCCTTCCATAAATGGATGTGCAATATTCATTTCAACATATTTAGCTATTATATTTTCTAATGTGTCTTCTTTCATATTGTCAATTCGTTTTAATGTTTCTTCTAAATAAATTGCATTTGCGAAAATGAAGCCACCTTTAGAAATATTTTTTTCTCTTATTTTTCCAGCAAAGCCGTATAAACCACCAAATATGTAAGCATGTATTTGTTGCAATCCTTTTGTGGTACCCACTTCAATGTCATCTAATATATGGCTCTCTAGTAATTCATAAGCTTTTTCTTTGCTTTGCTCATCTAATGGATTCATTAAACCTTTAAGCCATTTTGTGAGTGCATCATTATTCTTATATCGAATCAATAATAATACTTGTTTTATTCCTTCTTCATCAATAATATCTGTTAAATATCTTTTACCATCACGAGAAGTAAGTTTACATACCTTAATAAATTCTTTCAAATAATTGTTTCTACTCTTTAAAGTATTCCAATATCTTCTTGAATTAGTTGAATTTGTTATTGCATTAATCAGGTCAACAGCTGAATACCACCAACTTAATGATTCTTCATCCCATATGGCACGAATTGGAACATTATTAAAAAAACGAATTGATGTTTTTTGTTTCATTTAAATCACCCAATATATTCTATCATAATTCTTTTCAGTTGTCCACAAAATGAGTACAACTCAAATAATTGCAATTCAAAAAACAATCATTAATAAAACTTTTGATACTTTTAGTTCAATTACCTAATTATACCACACTATACAAAAATTTACTACAAAATTAAAAAGCCACTTTTTCTTTCAAAAAAGTGGTGTGTATTCTAATGGTGGACTAGGGGCGTACCCTACGATACCCGTATTCGGAACCTTAAAAAATCATTAAAACCCCGTAATTTTTAAATTCTACGGGGTTTTTAAACTATTGAAACGGGATTACTTTAGCATTGTGCGGAAATTTAACTTAAACTTTGTAAATTTTAATTTTTGCACATTATTGCTCTTTCTTATATTCTTCAATTCCTAATTCTTTATGAAAATATTGCAGTGTACAAAAACTCATTCGTTTATACTCATATGAATTCTTTGTAAGCTTTGTAATAACTTGTATATACTTATGAACAAATTTTTCAAATTTATGAAATATAAAATAAAATTTAGAATTTAATTCTATGTATTCTTTTTTATCAATGGTTGCAGCATTTTCTAAATATTTTTCATCTTTAATTATAATAGCTTTTGAAAAATCAAGAGCAGTAGATGTTTTTGTATCTCTTGTTGAATTCTTAAATTTATAACAATAGTCATGTCTTACATTAGATCTAAAAGGTATAGCAAAAGTTAAATCTTTTATTTTTATTAACAACACCAAAAATGGTCTAGATTCTTTTTTAATCATCTCTTTAAAGCAATGCTGAGAATAATCATTATAAAAATCTTTACTTAAATATCTTAATTCAAATTTATCTTTTACCATACTTCTCCTTTCTTGTAAGAAAAATACCCTGCATAACGCAAGGTATTTAATCTTCCTTTGGGATTTCTTTTGTCAGTGTTACCCTCACACTGTATCATCAATTGGGATTTCTTTTTATGGTGCTACCCTCGCACCAATTCATCACTAATATTATACACTAATATTAAAATAAAGTCAATATCTTTCTACTAATTTTAGGAAGATATAGCAATTGCTACAATATTATTATATGTATATTTTAAATAATGATTACATATATAAATTTAGAAATCAAATAGTTTTTTATAATGATCTAATATTGTTTTCAATATATCTTTTACCAATAATCATTGTATTTGTTTAGAATGTAGAGGTACTTGTTGTTAGTAAATAAGTTGTATTTTCAGCTATAGCGACAAATGGGATACCCAGCTTTTGCATCTTATCAAAAAGAAAAAGTAGATATACCAAAAAGTATACCTACTCTTTTGTTAGATAAAATTTTAGCATTTTTTTAAATCTTTAAATATTAAAATATGTCTCCAACATATTTCTATATTTTGGTTCATCTGCAAATTTTGCAATATGCTCAATAAATTTTCCATCAATTGAAAATTTGGCAACCATACTATATCCATAATTATTTAATACCGTGCAAGATATAACAATTATTTCATCCTTATCATTATAAATTAAAACTGCATAACCTGTAGGACTATCGACACTTTCATTTTCTCTATGAAATGTAATGGTTGATAAATCTGCTATAAAATCATCCATTTTATCATTTGGTAGTTCATCAATTAATTTAATAGAATTGACATCAAATTTAGGCACAGAGCCATCATTTACAGTAATTATTTGTGGATTTTCATTTGTGCATTCAACCAATTCTATTTTTATTACTTCTCTTAATAATTCGTCAGAATCAAAATAATATGTAGGTGGTTCAGTCACACACCCTGATGATAATAATATAAATAGACAAAAAATAGTTAAGATAGTTGCTTTTTTCATTAATATCACCCCAATTTGTTTAAATCAAAACCAATATAAAGCAGCAAATGGAAAAGCAATAGCGCTTACAACGTAATATCCCCAAGCATTTCATTTTTCGGCTTTACTATGTGTTCTTACATTCACTCCACCAGTACTTCCATCAACACTAGAACTTCTATATGCAATACTAATTGGATTATTATTCGAATAACTATATAAGTTAAGTCCATTAATACTTGATGGGTTTAAACTTGATACATATGCAGGTTGGATGAATCTTACCAGTTCAGGGCTATAATAGCGAAAGATTACAAGAAAGAGGTTAGTTTCGACCTCATAATCTTGATTATCATAAAAACTATTTATTATATCGTTTCTAATAATAACTTTTTTAAAGAAATCATTAGTTAACGTAAATGGTCTAACTTCTTGCTTTACTTTATCATCATTCAACATTTGAAAAGCAGATTGAATATAAATTTTTGTGTCTAATTTATTTACTATAAAATCAATTTCCACTCAAAATAAAAACGTCAATTAAAAAACACAATTTCGCCTTAAACTTTTTACAAAAATGTCATAACTTTAAGGTGGAAAGTATATTTTCTGACTTTTAATTATATATGTCTTTTTATTTACTTATAACATAGTCCTTTAGAATGTTTTTTTATTATGCGCATGTTAAAATTTTTATTATATTTGATTATGCGCAGATTTTTTTATAATTCTTTTATCTAAACTAGGATCCATCTTAAATTCTTTCCAGTCAGAGTCTATAAATCTATAAGGATTGTATAAATCATATAATAATTCTAAAGTTAATTCT
>JAZNQD010000070.1:0-20553 GCA_045589955.1 Bacilli bacterium
GTACATTAGTAGTATATCTTACATCTAATCCACCATATTGACTATTAAATGTTTTTATATCTCTACCTAATAGTCTAGTATTAATACTAGTATAAATAATTACTTGTACATTTCTATTTTTAACTACTAATCTATCTAGTATTGTTCTATCTACATAATTATCAATTATAATGATTTCATTATTAGCACTTTCGAATATTGATTGTATTAAAGTATATGCATCATAAAGTTGTCCATCAAAAAATAGTTGAGAGTTTTTAAATTCTTGAGGTTTATAATTATTCTCAATATTACTAACTCTTTCATCAAGTGACTCTACTTTATTTATGAGTCTCACATAATTTTCATTAGTAACAAGAGATCTTTCCTCATTAATAACATAACCTGTTAGTAAATATTCTTTTAATACCTTTGTAGCCCATTTTCTAAAAATTACCCCTTTAATTGATTTAACTCTATATCCTACAGAAATAATAACATCTAAATCATATAAATATACTAACTTATCTGAGTTTGCAATTTGCGTTTTACGCAAATTCCTTTGTGAATTAATTTCTCCTTCATTTAATGCATTTTTTATGTGACGGCTAATTCTACTAATATCTACACCAAATAAAATAGCCATTTGTGACTGTGTCAGCCATATAGTTTCACTGTAAGGATCAATATTAACATCTAATTCTATGTTATCATCAATAAATTTAACAACTTCATATTTTGTTTCACTCATTACTTATCACCCCTCACAATAAATTTTCTATACTTTATATTTTTCACATCTTAAAAATAGTTATTTTTAAAAAATTAGTTCAAATGCAAAATATGCAACTGAGCTAACCTAGATAATTATATAATATATTTTTACATCTAACTTATAATTCTTCTAGTTTGTCGAATTTCCAATGTGCATTTTTTGCACATTAGTGAATTCTTGTAGTCTTTTTGAATTCACTCTATATCCTACTAAAAAAACTAAATCCAAATTATGATAGTTAAAATTATATTCCCTCCAGTTATTTGCAGTATGTGCAAAAAATGCACAAACTAAATCATTCACAAAGTCACCTTCTGAAAAGATATTTTTATATATTTACTAATAATTGATCTTTCCTCATTAATAACATACCCTTGCAATAAATATTCTTTTAATATTTTATTTGCCCATCTTCTAAATTTTATTCCTTCAACAGAGTTAACTCTATAGCCTACTGAAATTATCATATCTAAATTATAAATATTAATATTTCTTTTTACCCTTCTATGTCCTTCATATCTAACAATTTCCATTTTGGAAATAGTTGAACTTTCTTCTAATTCATTTTCAGATATTATATTTCTAATATGTTTATTAATTGCAGGAACATTTACATTAAATAACAAAGCCATTTGTTCTTGAGTAACCAAACAGTCTCCTCTAATGGAGATACTGTTACATCAACTTCAACAGAATCATTATTAAACTTTACAATTTCATATTTGCTCATTATTTGTAACCTCTATTAATTCTACTCCATTCAAAATAACATCAAGTTCTGTATTTAATGCATTTGCGTATTTGACTAAAAAGAAAATTGTTGGCGAATTGCTCATATTTTCAAATCTAGTTATTTGTTGACGCATCACTCCCATTTTATCTGCAATCTCTTGTTGAGTGTATCCAAGTTTTTCTCTTAAAAATACAAATTGCATTACTATTTTTGCCCTTAACCATCTTTCTTGGTGTTCAATTGCCATCTCTTTTAATTCTTTATTATTGTAAATTTCTTTAATTTTTTCTAATTTTTTCATAACTGTACCTCAGTACAATTATAACATAAAAGATCTATATTTGCAACATTTTTGTATCATAGGCAACTAAAAAAATAAGTCTCAAAAAGAGACTTATTGTATCATTCTAATGGTGCGGGCGACGGGACCAGAACAACACAAGTATTAACACATTGTTTTTTAGTATTAAAAAGCCAGCTAACTTTTTTGTTGGTTAACTAGCTTTGAGTGGTTGCTTATTTAATTTTATTATATATATCTTTTGGAACTTCTACAAGGTCAAAACAATATGCAATTACAACATCATAATATGGTCCATCATTAATATTAACCAAATTAAATTCTACTTTATTTGTACTTTCAAAATTTTTTACTCATTTCCATAAAATCATCCTTTAATTTCTAATAAATTTAATATTTTCAAATTCTACTTTATCCATTTTTATAAGAATAAAAGTTCTTTCAGGTTCAGTAGTAACGTTAATTTTACTTTTATATTTTATTATTAAATTATTATTATTTAATTCAACACTATTTAAACTATATGTACAATTTGTATCAGCAAATAAAAATAAAATTAATATTTCTTTATCATAATCAATTTCATAATTAGTATTAAAAACTTGTTCATACTTATCTAATGAATCTAGAACATATGTAATTGTCTTTGGTGAACTTTCATCAAAAATATATTCCTCTCTTTCTTGATTAGTTGAATCATAATTTTCATTTTTATAATACACACCTGAAACTTTATTTTCTAATAAAAAGTCTTCTTTAAAATAATTAACTATTTGAGCAGTGTCAATACTTCCGCTATTTACCATTACTGCATTGTACAGAATAGTATTATCGTTATCATTGCTGCATCCAACCATCATAAATGCAATAACTAACATAAAACACATCATTAATGCTTTTTTCATCTTGCATCACTCCCTTCAATATTATTATCTTCAACCAAACTTTCAAAAATAACCACTCTATATAATAAATAGATCTTTATCATTAGTTAATACCTCCCATTAATATAACAAATAAAAATCCATTTTTGTTGGAACTATTATACTTATTTATATTATAATACATAATTTTAAAATCTGCACTAGAACACTATCTCTTTTTAAGAGAACTTTTATTCTTTCATGTATAAAACAATTTAGAATGGTAAAAGGTGACGAAAAGTTTTATACCTTCATATATATTATGCCATTAGTAATATAGCATGTCAAATCATCAATCTCTTGTAGGTTCGAGTCCCATCAAAACTAAAGGTTCGACACCCGTAATTTAATGGTTCGAGTCCGTAGTCAGTCTCCTATAGTCATTAAATCTAAATGTTTCATAAAGCATAAAAAAATAAGGTATTCTAACCATTATTGGCTAAAATGCCATATAAAATGCAAAAAAAATAAGCCTTACTAGAAGACTTACAGATTTCAAAAAATGTGTGTGGTGGACGAAATGTTGCATATTAAGGTTTTACTGAACAAAATGTTTCATTTAGCCTTTTTACTGAACAAAATGTTTCATAATGCATCTTTTTGTTCATCACTGTAATTTTATTAATAATCTGTAAGTCTTTTATATAAATGAATACAAAAAAGGAACTAGCATATCTTGTGCTAGTTCCTATGACTTTATTTTATTAAAAATGCCATATATAAAGGGATCGTATTAATTCCATTTGTAGTTCCTATGTTAGTATCAGCAAGTTTAAAATTACTACTAATATCATATTTATCTTTATTATTTAAAATTTCTTTTAATGATTTGGCATTACCATTATTTGATTTCACTTCAATTAATGTTAGTTCATTATTATATCTAGTAACAAAATCAATTTCTAGACCACTTTGTTTATGATAATAATATAAATCCTTATGCATTTTATTAAAAGCATCAGCAATGATATTTTCAAATATTGCTCCTTTATATACTTTTAAATTACCTCCAAGAATATCTGCTACAGTTCCTTTTTCTAACATAGAAACAAATAAACCTGTATCTGTTACGTATATTTTAAAAACATCTTCTATTTTATTTTCTTCAAGAGGTAACTCTAAATTAGAAAGATTATAGCATAATGTGATTATACCAGCATCTTCTAACCATTGTATTGCATTTCGATATTCGCTTGCTCTTGCATGTTTTTTTATGACTGAATATTGAAATTTTTTATTTTCTTTAGCAAGTTGACTTGGAATAGAATTAAATACTTCTAATATTTTTTCAAGCTCAACATAATTTGTTGTTTCTTTTTCGTTTTCATCAAGATGCTTACCAAAATCATCTTTGTATTGTTCTAAAATATCCCTTTGTGTATCATATACTTGATTCATGTCATGAGTATTAAGAAAAACATTAATAACTTCCGGCATTCCACCCACACATAAATATTCTTTAAAATAAGAATTCATAGTTTCATTTATTGAATCTGATACTTTTTCTTTATTATTAAAAGAATCTTTAATATATGTAATTATCTCATTAGAAATTCCTTTAGCCCACAAATATTCTTCAAAATCCATTGATTTCATATAAAGCATTTTTTCATATCCTGTTGGAACACCTTTTGATTTCTTTTTATTATATCCCCTTATACCAAGTAATGATCCTGTGCAAATTATATCAAATCTTCCGTCTAACATAAAAGGTTTAACAGAATATCTAGCATTAGAACATTCTTGTACTTCATCAAATATTAAAACTGTTTCATAAGGTATAAACTTAACATTCGGTAAATTAGCTGATAAGTCTCTTATGATATTATCAATTATTAAATCATTATCAAATATTTTCTTAAGGTTATCATTATCTTTAAAATTAATATAAACATAATTTTTATAAAATTCTTCTGCAAACTTTATTGCAATAGTTGTTTTTCCGATTTGTCTTGCTCCTCTAATAACAAGTGCTTTTTTCTTAACTTTTAAAGATTCTTTCCATGAAATCATATCATTATAAATTTTTCTTTTAAACATACATTGAATCTCCCTTACACATATATTATACACTTTTTTTAATATTTTATCAAGAAAAATATACACTTTTTATAGGGAGTTTTATTATATATTTTACATTTTTAATGGGGAGTTTTTATAAGCAATTTTATTTTCTTATTTTCTTTTTGCTATACAGAAAGCCAGCCAACATTTTTGTTGTTAACTAGCATTATTTATTATTTATTTTTTTAGTTGATTTAAAAGTTTTTCAACTTCAACATATCTAACATTATTTCTGATAATATCAAAATATTTTGAAGAAAACCAATCATATATTCTTTGATATGTACTAATTGTCATATTAGAAGTTGTTTCTTTTTTATTCACTACTACACCATCTAAAAGTAAAGAATTTAACTTTACCTTATCATACTTTTCAAATAATATTGCTGATTCAATGCATTTAATACAATTGTCGATTGCATTTTCAATATCACCAAGTTTTGCATAACTCAATGCTATATAGAAATATGCTCTATATATTCTTTCATTATAGAATCCACAATTATCGTTTTCAAATACAAATTTCATTAAATCAATATACTTCATTCTCAATTTTATATTTGTATCTTCATCAGCATCTTGAGACAACACTAATATTTCATCCTGGAACCACTCTGTTATTAGAATAATATTTCTTCTTTGGTCTTACAACCTGACATAATTATCAAATGATTTGTCCAACTAATTTGTGTCACCAGTGGTGTCACTAATTTATCATCTTTATATAGCTCATAAAATTACTTCATTCTATGAAGACCACGTCGGTTAAATCCTTTAATTGTTGGATTATTTTTACTTATATACATTTCAACATCATTTATAACTTTATCGCCAAATTTTGAATTAGAACATAATTCACTTAAATATTTACCAACTTCATAATACATTGTTATAAGTTCAGTATTAACTGCTTTTAATGCCCGCATTTTTGCGGTTTCAATTATTGAAATAATTTCAGAAAAATCCTCATTATTTTTAATATTTGACATATAAAATCCCCCTAAATTTTAATTTATTATTACTATTATTATACACTATTTAAACATTAATAATATGGAAAATAAGCATTTCTTATTTTAGAAATTTCTCTTTTTAGTTTTTTATTACATTCTTCTAAGTCAAAATCATTAAAGTCTAGTATTGTATGTCTTCCTCTTTTAATAAATAATAAAGGATATTCTAAAGGTTTACCATCTAAATAATCTTCTAAAATAAACTTCCCATCTTCCACAATACCATATCCAACTCCATCAACAACTCTTGGAATTCTATATATTTCTTTTAATTCAATTTGTTCTATTACTTCAATAACAAATTCATAATCTTCTCCAAAATCATATGTCATCATAAATTTATTGTTTTTAATATCTAATTGATCTAAAGTTACTAACCAAGTATAAATACCTTTATCCGGATAACCCATTTCTTCTGCTTCTCTTAAACTAATTTCGCATTCGTATTTTTTAGAATCATCCTCAAACTTGTATAAATGATATGCTAATGTATTAAATATTGAAAGAATCGTAAATGCTAATTCATCTAAATCATTATCATGTTTAAATAAAATAGTTCTATTTAATCTATCTTCATAGTTATTAAGTGATATTTTTAATTTGTAATATTTCATAGCTTACCTCTTATAAATTTAGCCACATTTGAATTGATTCTTTTATTTCATCACTAAAGTCAATTATCTCATCAAATGATATTACATTATATTTAATCAAAGAAACGAGATTTTCTACCAATAACGATCTACTCATTTCTATTACAACACCAGGATTATATTGATCTTTTTTTATTCTATCATTTAACTCCCAAAATATAGTTGAAGCTTCTTTATCTTGACTTAATATACCAACATATTCTTTATTTAGTTTAGTCATATACCTTTCTTGCCATATTGGTATTAACTTTTTAAATAGTTTCCAATCACTTTCTTTATAACTCATTTTAAAATTCTCCTTTTGGCGACCACTTTATTCTAACATTAATGAAAATATAATATTTGGTATAATATTATATCTTATGTGATGATACTTTTTCATATCTCCATCTGTTCTACCTGAAATTAATGATTTATTTTGTACTGTATTATCTGATACAACGAGTAGCGCAACACATTCTTTTTCTGCAACTTGACATGCACTAAACAATGCTGATGTTTCCATTTCAATTGCTTTACAACCTAAATTTAATATTTCCTCAATATGAGCAAATTGTCCAGCAATTGTATCCACACTATAAACTTTAATATCTTTATAATCTATATTTTCATTTTTTAAATAATTTATTGTAGTATCATATAATTTTTTTGTTGGATGATATTCTTTATGTAATGACTCCTTATTAATTGCTTCGTACATATAAGTTGAAAAGGCTTCTCCAGAAACACTTATAGATGGTATTAATAAATCACCAATATTAACATCATTTGAAATAGAACCAACTGAACCAGCAAATATAATTCTCTTACATTTAGTAAATGATAATAGTAATACTATTTCACCTAAGTTGGTTGCTCCAACATAACTTCTAATATGAAGAAATGATTTGTTATTATAAGTGATTCTATGCACATCTGGGAATTCATCACTTAATAATTCAATCTTACAATCATAATTATTATATAGTTTATTAGGATGCCACCAAGGAGCAAGAACAACTACTTCAGTTATTTCTTCTTCAGTTATTCCTAATC
Organism: Bacilli bacterium; assembly: GCA_045589955.1. GTDB lineage: Bacteria > Bacillota_I > Bacilli_A > ML615J-28 > CAG-313 > CAJGCS01. Next base: position 7,477 of record JAZNQD010000070.1, read on the forward strand.
TATTGACTAATTTAGAACTATCTCCATATTTATCAATTGAATGTTTTAATTGTTCTTTTGTAAGCATTGCAATCACTCCTTTCACACGTATATTATACACTAAAACTAATTTAATTTCCACCATTGTCTCTTATAGGTTCGAGTCCCATCAGAACCTAACATTCGAATCCCGTAAGTTAATGGTTCGAGTCGTGGTCAGTCTCCTTAGGTATTTAAATCTAAATGTTTCATAAATTTATAAAAATAAAGAGGATATTCTAACCTAAAATGGTTAAAATACCCTATAAAATGTAAAAAAAATAAGCCTTACTAGAAGACTTACAGATTTCAAAAAATGTGTCATTACTACAAAATGTTTCACGATGCAACTTTTAGTAGTGATAAAAAATTTTCATGAAAACAAATCCGAGTGACTACCTAATCTTGCTAAAACAAGTGTTAAAGTATTATTTTCAACGTAATATATTAATAACCAATCTGGTTCTATATGACATTCTCGTAGTCCTTTATATTCACCAGATAAAGAATGATCTCTATACTTTTCTTCTAATTTTTCCAAATTAGCAAGTTTTTCAATTACATTAAACAATTTATCTAGATTTTTATTTTGCTTTTGTGCAAGTTTTAAATCTTTGGCAAATCTACTCGAATACTTAACAGTTAGCTTCATACTATGCACCTAATGATTTTCTTAGTTCTTCAATACTTGTGAATCCAATACTATCATCATTTGCTAAATGTATGCTTTCTTCAATTGCTTCAATAGTTTCTTTATTTGGTGTATTGCCTTTTATTTCAAAAGGAATTCCATTAACTCTAATTACTTGTCTTAAAAACATATTAATTGCGGTAGTCATATTTAGTCCTAAATCTTCTAAAACTTTTTCAGAATTATCTTTAACACTTTTATCAACACGAATATTTAAATTAGTTGAATTATTCATAAAATACCTCCACTATTATTATATGTCAATTATAACACATTATGTAGACGTTGTCAATATATTGTCATTATTTTATTCTTTTATTAAAATATATTTACCAGATTTTCTTCTACCAAATGTATAATCTCCTGTTTTCCATTCATAAACCAAGTATTCTACATTATTTATTATTACAATTTCATATTTTGATAATGTCATGCTATATTTATTATCAATTACTTTACCTTTTGTCCATAATAAATGATTTAGTGTAGTTTTATTAATTCTATCTTCTATTAATTTCCCACCTTTACAAAATATTAATCTTTGTAAAAATAGATCTTCTTGTTTGGATTTCACTACTTGCTCAATATCATCACCATATGTAAATGCAATTGATTTCCATATTCCTAATACATTTTCATCATTAACGAATTCGTAACTAACATCATCAATCTGCTTAATTTCATCAATAGAATACTCTTTATTATCGATTTTTCTGAATTTAACTTTCTTACCAATTTCTCCATTTACATCAACAACACTAAGTACTAATATATTATCTACTACTTCATATGGATGATAAGTATCGATGATTTTTAAATATCCTTTTGTCCAACTAAACACCCAGTATTCTTTTCCATTAGGTAGAAAATATAACTCTTTAAATGGGAATGGCTCATTTTCTAATAGTTCCCATTTACCAACTACTTTGTCATCATTTACAAATACCATTTCAGTACACTCTCCTTTTTCAATTATTGATTCAATATGACTAATATTTTTCTTTATATTAATCATTTGTTCCTTCAAGGACTCAACTTTTGAAATAAGTAAGTCTGGATTAATATTTTTGATTTCTTCTAATGTGAAGCCCATACTCTTATATTGTAATATCATTAATACTTGTTCTACATTTTTCTCATCATAATATCTATACCCCGTGTATTTATCAATATAAGCTGGTTGTATCAATTCTTTTTCTTCATAAAATCTAATTGTTTTTACACTTATACCAACAACATTAGAAAAATCACCTATTTTAAATATTTCATAAAGCCTCCTTTGTAATAATTGCTAGCTAACTTATTACAATATGATTATAACATTACAGCTAACTGGAGAGTCAAGTAAATTATCTTAATTATATTATACATTATAAAAAAGTCAATTTCAAACAAAGATAGTTCAAATCCCATCAACCGACTATTTTTACAGTCATCTTAAAATAACCTATATTCAAATCCCATTAGTTGAACAAAACCTTAATCTTTACAGAAAAATAAAAAAATGCACCTGAATAGATGCATAATTCCTTGATTTTGATGTTAAAATCGTTATATTTTCGCTATAAATCTGATGACTTATAGACACATTCTAATGGTGCCGGTGGTCGGAGTCGAACCGACACGCCTTGAGGGCACAGGATTTTGGGTCTTGCGTGTCTACCATTTCACCACACCGGCATCTTTAATATTTTACTATATTTTTAATAGATTTGCAAGCAAATAAATTTATAAGTGTTTCCATTGAAAAAAAGTTGAAAATATTATATAATAAATTAGTTTTAAAACTAACTAATTTATAGAGGATAATTTATGGAAAGAAAAGAACATGATAAAACATTATTAATGAAACTAAATGATGTTTCAAAAATATTCAAAGATTACATACGTAAAGAGTCGGATAAGATTGGCTTAAAATGTGCTTATCGTCCAATTTTATTTCATCTTTTAAAAAATGAAGGCCTAAGCCAAGCGGAGATTGCGGAAAAGACAATTCTTAAAGCTCCTACAGTAAGCCTAACTTTACAAAAAATGGAATATGAAGGTTTAATTATCCGTAAGACATCGGATGAAGACCAACGACAAACACGCGTATATATCACTGATAAGGGCCGTGAAATCTTTGAGTTATCTCATCAAATTGCTAGTGGTTTAGAAGAAAAGATTGTTAAACATCTTACTGATGAAGATATCCAACTAGCAAATGAACTTATTGAAAAGATATTGAAAGCAACGCTAGAAGAGGTAGAACAAAATGAAAATATTTAAATATCTAAAACCATATTGGTTTTTTGCTTTAATGGCACCTTTAACAATGATTGGTGAAGTTGTTATGGACTTAATCCAACCAAAGTTAATGGCAGAGATTGTTAACGTTGGTTTAGTTAATGGTTTCTACGATGTTATTCTAACTAAAGGTGTCTTAATGTTAGTCTTATCTTTTGTTGGGGGAGTAATGGGGTTTGCATCAGCTGGATTTGCCTCAGCTGCAAGCCAAGGCTTTGCCCATGACTTAAGAAAAGATTGCTTTAATAAAATTATGTCATTATCATTTCAACAAACTGATTCGTTTACTACAGGATCCCTTGTTACAAGAATGACAAATGATATTACAATGATCCAACAACTTGTTAACTCATTTATTCGTATGTTTGTAAGAATGTTTGCCTTTTTCTTTGGGGGAATGTTCTTCTTACTTTCAATCGAACCAAAATTTGGTTTAGTATTACTAATAATGATACCATTTGAAATTCTTGCAATTTTCTTTTTCTTAAAGAAGGTTGCTCCTTACTTTAGAAAAGTTCAAGAAAGACGTGATGATTTGAATGCAATTATGCAAGAAAATGTATCAGGCTCACGTGTTGTAAAAGCTTATGTTCGTGAAGCGTACGAAGGAGAAAGATTTGATAAAGCAATAATCAATTTATCTAATACTATGATTAAAGTTGGGAATATTATGTCATTCCTAATGCCAATTATGAGTATTATGATGAATGCAACTGTTGTTATTATCATCGTTATTGGTGGCTTAAATGTTCGTAGTGTTACTGGCGATTTACTTGTTGGTGATGTTATGAGTGCAATTTCATATGTTAGTAGAATCCTAAACTCTGTTATGATGTTTGGTATGATGTTCCAAACAATCACACAAGGCCGTTCTAGTATTGAACGTGTAAATCAAATCTTAAATACAGAACCAGTGATTGTTGGTGGAGATAAACTTGCAAATGATATTAATGGTGTAATCGAATTTAAAAATGTCTCTTTCAAATATCCTGAGGCACAAGGTGAACCAGTAATTAACGACTTCAGTGTTAAAGTAGAAAAAGGAAAAACTTTAGCAATACTAGGTGCTACAGGCTCTGGTAAAACATCACTTGTTAATCTTGTTCCAAGATTCTATGATGTTGTTGAAGGTGAAGTTTTAATAGATGGAATCAATGTTAAAGAATTTGATTTAAAGAGTTTAAGAAGTGAAATTGGTGTTGTCTTCCAAAAAACAGAATTATTCTCTGGAACTATTGAAGAAAATATTCGTTGGGGTGATGAAGAAGCATCATTTGAAGATATCAAAAAAGCATGCCAAATTGCTCAAGCTGATGATTTTATTGAAAGTTTTAGTGAAGGCTATAAAACAATGATTGCATCAAAAGGTAGCTCTTTATCAGGTGGACAAAAACAACGTTTAGCAATAGCTCGTGCTATTTTAAAGAAACCAAAGATTTTAATCTTTGATGATGCAACAAGTGCACTTGACCTTGCAACTGAAGCAAAACTTTACAAGGCTTTAAGAGAAAACTTAACTGATGTAACAATCTTGCTTGTTGCTCAACGTGTTGCAAGTGCTAAAACTGCTAGTCAAATAGCAGTAATTGATAATGGTAGTTTAGCAGCTCTTGGTACAAATGATGAATTATTAGAAACATCAACAATTTATCAAGACATTTACAACTCTCAATTAAAACAAGGGAGTGAGGTGAAATAGATGTCTAAAAAAATTACTTCAAAAAAGATAAACATACCAGAAGAAAAAATGTTTGGGAAATATGCTCAAATGAGTGAAGAAGATATCCGAAAAGGTGGCGGTGGTCGCGGACCAGGTCGTGGTGGCGGCGGACCAATGGGTGGTAGATTATTTGGCGAAAAACCAAAAAACTCTAAACAAACATTAGGTCGTATCGTTAAGTATCTAGGATCAAATAAAAAATATTTAGTTATTTTAATTCTTATTGTTTTTGTTACAAGTTTAGCCTCTATCTTTACACCGGTTTTATCTGGTGCCGCAATCGATGCGATTCCACTTCGCTCAAGTATTGTCTTAAATACAGATGAAGAAGGTAACATTACACATTCTGAACTAAGAGAAATAAACGAAGGAACAGAAGGCTTAATTCTTGCTTTATCAAAAGATAACAAATGGATTATTAATCAAGAACAAACTGAAGTGATTGGTTATAAAAACGATGATAAGGCTTTCCAAAGTTTTATTATCTTAGAAAAAGGAAAAGCTTTAGTTTATAGCGAAAATACTAAAATAGAAACTAATGCCACACCTAAACTAGAATGGGTTGATAATTTTGTTTCTTCAAATACTACTAATGTTTATAAAATTGCTTTAGGTAATAGTGGTATTTGGGAAATATATCAATTAAATCCAAATCAAACTAATTATTTTAGTGAAAATGCTTGGACCAAAGTAGAAGGTATACGAGGATATGGTGTTGGTAGTGATACACCAAATGATATGTTCATTATCTTATGCATTCTTGGAATTACTTATGCTCTTACAGCTGTCTTCAACTTTATTAGTTCACGTGTTTCAATGCGTTTATCACAAGCAACAATTAAAAAAATTAGAAAAGATTTATTTGATAATTTAGTATTCTTACCAATTCGTTACTTTGATACTCACCAACATGGTGATATTATGAGTAGAATGAGTAATGACTCTGCAACAATTGCTAATACAATTTCTCAATCAGTTACATCACTTATTTCATCAGTCTTAACTGTAATTGGTGCTTTAGCGGTTATGATTTGGAAGAGTCCGTTATTAACACTAACATGCTTTGTAAGTTTAACTTTAACCTTAGTTGCAACTAGAATTCTTTCTAAGTTTATGAAAAAGTACTTTAGACTTGAAAGATCACTTATTGGGGAAATTAATGCCCAAGTTGAAGAAATGGTAGTTGGTCATAAAACAGTTAAAGCGTACACAAAAGAACAAGATGTTAAAGATGAATTTAATAAAACAAGTGGATACTTGAAGAAGTATGGTTTCAAAGCAAACCTATTTGGTGGTGTTATGGGACCAGTCATGAACTTCATCAGTAACTTTGGTTATTTACTTGTAGTAGTACTTGGCGCCTTATTTGTCCAATATGGTATTGGTAATGGAATTGATGGAACATTCTTAACAATTGGTTCAATTATTACTTTCACAACATTATCACAACAATTCAATCGACCAATTAACACAATTGCGAACCTTTATGCTCAAATCCAATCAAGTTTAGCAGCTGCCGAACGTGTTTTCTCAATTATGGATGAAGAACACGAAGTTAACGAAGGTAAGGTGTTAATGAGTGGAATTGCCAATGTTGGTGACATTATATTTGAAAATGTTAATTTTTCTTATGTTGAGGGGGAACGAGTTCTAAAAGACTTTAACCTAGAAATTAAACCAGGCGAAAAAATTGCTCTTGTTGGGGCAACAGGTTCAGGGAAAACAACAATTGTTAATTTGTTAATGCGTTTTTATGATGTTGACTCTGGTTCGATAAAAATTGGTGGAGTTGATATTCGTGAAATTGATAAAGATTCATTAAGAAGTCAAATTGCTATTGTATTACAAGATACTGTATTATTTAAAGATACAGTTGGTAATAATATTCGTTATGGTAAATTAGATGCAACAATGGATGAAATCATCCATAGTGCTGATGTTAGTAAATCACATAAATTTATATCACGTTTACATAATGGCTATGACACAATGCTTACAGAATCTGGTAACAACTTAAGTGGTGGTCAAAGACAATTACTTTCAATATCAAGAGCTGTACTAGCTGATCCTAAGATTTTAATCTTAGACGAAGCTACCTCAAGCGTTGATACAAGAACAGAAAAGAATATTCAAGATGCTCTTGCTAACCTAATGAAGAATCGTACGAATGTTATTATTGCGCACCGTTTGTCAACAATTAAAGATGCGGATAAGATTGTTGTTATTGACAAAGGACGTATTGTTGAAATCGGACGTCATGATGAATTACTTGAAAAACAAGGAATTTACTATAATTTATATCAAACACAATTTAGTGGAAATGCTATTTAAAAGGAGAACAGTTGTTCTCCTTTTTGTTATTCTTAAAGATTTACAAAAGTGGTTAAATATGGTATAATAAGTATGATATGGAGGGATTGTTATGTCAGAAAAAGTAGTGAAAACTAAAAAAGAAAAAAAACAACCCAAATTTAAAAAAGCTAATCCAATTGTATGGTTTATTTTTAGTATCTTCTCATATATTTATATGAGAATAAAGGGCCGTATTAAAGTTGATAATAAAGTTTTAAGAAAGCGTAATAAAAAAGAAGGAGCTATTATTTTATTTAATCATCAAACTAACCACGACCACTTTATCTGTGCTGCAAACGCTGGGTTACAAAGATTAACTTATATTGTTTCACATTACTATATGCGTAAGAAAACAACTAACTTTATGTTACGTCTAGTACGTGCTATTTCTAAAGTTCAATTTAGAACTGACTTAGTAAGTATTAGAAAAATGAAAAGAGCGGTTGACCATAAAGGTTTAGTTACTATTGCACCGGCAGGACAAGTAACAATTCACGGGGAATTAACTTATGTTGATCCATCAATTGTTAAGCTACTTAAACTTTGTAAAGTAGATGTTTATGCTTTCCAAATTATGGGTGGATATTTGTGTTTACCAAAATGGCGTAAAAACAAAAAAACACGTCGCTCTCCAATTCGTGTTAAGACAATTAAAGTTTTAGGTAAAGAAGAACTAGCCACTTTAACTGATGAAGAAATCTTTAATAAAGTAATTGATGCAATCAATATTTCTGAACATGCTATTCAAAAAGTAGAAATGAAGAAAATTAAGTTTAAAGAACGTATTGAAGGATTAGAAAATGTCCTTTATGTTTGTCCTAAATGTGGTAAAAAATATGCTCACACATCTAGTTTAGACACAATGACTTGTAAGTATTGTCAAAATACAATTGTTATGGATGAATATGGATTTATCCATGGTAAGGACAAAAATGATATTTGCTTTGAAAATGAAGCTGTTTGGTATGATTGGCAATCGGAAGTTATTGAAAATAAATTTAAAGAAGATGATTTCTATTTAGAAAATCGCTTTAAATTATACCGCAACCTAAAGAATCCCAAAATAATGGAAGAAGTAGGAGAGGGAATGTTAACTATGACAAAGAATGCTTTATACTATGATGGTACATCATCAGGTGAAATTATTCATAAAGAATTTAGTTTTGACATTCTTACTCAACTTCCATTTTCACCAGGACATCACTTTGAAGTTCCTGATGGTGATGGTTCATTTCAATTTCGTCCTTTAGATGAACCAGAAACTGTCTTAGAATGGGTTCAAACAATTGATACTATCAATAAGATAAAGAGAAGTTAGTATGATTAATAGTTATAAAGTTATTGGTTATGATTCTGAATTTAGTGGAATTATTAAAGAAGGAACAACAACACTTTATCTTCCTCGCACCATTAAAGGAGAAACTGTTCAAGCTGATGTTATTTTAAAACCGGTTCCAAAAGCTAGACTTACAAAAGTGGTTGAAGCTGCGCCTTCAAGAATTCGTCCTGTTTGTGAATATTACTTACAATGTGGGGGATGTTCTTTACAACACATCAAATACGAAGAACAACTTCGTATGAAACAAGAACTTGTTTCCAACTTATTTAAAGAAGCATTTAATAAAGAGTATGAAGTCTTACCAACTATTGGTATGAAAGATCCATTCTATTATCGTAATAAAAACCAAGTTGTTTTTAAGAATGTTAAAGGTAAGCTTACTTGTGGAATGTATCAAAGTGGTACTCATAATGTTGTAAACACAACTAACTGTTATATTCAAGATAAACTTGTTGATAAAATTATTACTGTTATTAAAGACTTAATGGTTAAACAACGCTTACAAGCTTATGATGAAGACCGCCGAACTGGTTTAATTCGTCATGTTCTTATCAAAACATCAAAGGTAACAAAAGAAGTTATGGTTGTTATTGTTGTAGGAAGTGAAGTTTTCCCAGGAAGAAATAATTTTGTTAAAGCTTTAGTTGCAAGATGTAAAGAAATAACAACAATTATCCAAAACGTCAATACAAGAAATACGAATGCGGTACTAGGTGATAAAGAAACAGTATTATATGGAAAAGGATATATTACTGATATTTTACTAGGACTTAAGTTTAAAATATCATCTAAATCGTTTTATCAAATAAATCCTGAACAAACTGAAAAATTATATTCAGAAGCAATTCGTCTTGCAAACCTTACAAAAGCTGATACTTTGCTTGATGCTTATTGTGGTGTAGGAACAATTGGTTTAATTGCAAGTAAACATGTTCAAAAAGTAACAGGCGTTGAACTCGTGAAAGATGCGGTAAACGATGCGATTACAAATGCGAAAATAAATAATATTAACAATATTCGTTTTATTTGTGATGATGCAACTCGTTTTATGATTAATTGTGCAAGACAAAAGCAAAACTTTGATGTTGTTATAATGGATCCACCTCGCAAAGGATCAGATAAACCTTTCTTAGAAGCCGTTTTGAAATTACTACCAGAAAAGGTTGTTTACATTTCATGTAATCCTCATACTCAAGTGGAAGATTTAAAAGAACTGCTTAAGAAATATGAAATTAAAAAGATTCAACCTGTTGATATGTTTCCACATACTCACCATGTTGAAAATATTGTTTTACTTACTTTAAAATAAAGAGCCACTTTAGTGGCCTTTTTTTATGCTCACGTTTGCAATTAAATTTATAATATGTTATAATAAAAATAGAGGTGATATAAATGTTAAATGTAGGTAGTAAAGTTATTGAAACAGAACGTCTAATTTTAAGAAAAATTGAAATTGATGATGTATTACAAGTATATCATAACTGGTGTAGTGACAAACTAGTATCAAAGTATGTTACTTGGGATTCGCATGAAACTGTTGAACAAACAAAAGAATATATTAAATGCAAAGTCGATTTATATACACATAACTATCGTTTTGACTGGGTTGTTTGTCTAAAGGAAACAAATGAACTAATTGGGGAAATTGATGCGGTAAAAACATCAGTCAACTATAATCTTGTTGAACTGGGCTATTGCTTTGGTAGTCGATTTTGGAATAAGGGGTATGCGACAGAGGCTTTAAAAGCAGTAATTAGTTATTTAAAGAATGTTGCTCAAGTTGAAAAGATTACCGCATGTCATATTTCAACAAATCCAGCATCTGGGCGAGTCATGCAAAAGGCGGGAATGACATACGATGCAACTTTAGAAGGTTATGTTGTTGATAAGAATACAAAAGAACGAGCCGATTTAATATATTATTCTTTTAAATGAGAATGATTATTATTTATTTAGTTGATTTGTTTATTTTTTTATTATATAATATTAGTGTAATTAATAATATTAAAAGAAATTTAAAAATTAAAAAGGAGATAATTTATGTTAAAATTTTATTTATGTGAAAAATGTGGAAATGAAGTAGAAATGATTCAATCATCTGGTGTTACTCCAGTATGTTGTGGTGATAAAATGACTGAATTAGTTGCAGGGACTGTTGAAGCATCAAGAGAAAAACATATTCCTGTATATGAAGTAAAAGAAGGTAAAGTATTAGTTAATGTTGGTTCAATTGATCATCCAATGGTTGAAGAACACTTCATCGAATGGGTTGTTGTTGAAACTTCAAATGGTGTTTTAAGAAGAAACTTAAAAGCTGGCGAAGCTCCAAAAGTAGAATTTGCATTACTTCAAGATGAAACTGTACAAGCAGTTTATGCTTATTGTAATCTTCATGGTCTTTGGAGAGCATAGTGGTTAAACACATCGTTTGTTTTAAAATTAAAAAAGAATATCTATCACGTATTGAAGAAGCCAAGGCAACACTTTTAAGTATGATGGGAAATGTCCCTATGCTAAAGAAAATAATTGTGGGTATTGATTTCTTACATAGTGAAAGAAGTTATGACTTAATTCTTGAAACTTGGTTTGAAACAAAAGAAGATTTAGAAAATTACCAAGTGGATCCTTATCATGTAAGTGTTGTTAAAAAACTAATGCATGAAATAAGAGAAGCAAGTATTGCAATTGATTATTATGAATAAACACTTCTTAGGAAGTGTTTTTTATTTGTTATTTATAATGTATAATTAAATAATTATGATATAATACTTATAAGAGGTGATAGTATGAAAAAAACAAAAATGGGTAATAATTATATTTTATTAATTACTGTCATTTGCTCTGTTATCCTTTTAATGGCTTTTGGAGCATTTTATCTTCAAATTATAAATCGTAATAATCGCTACACTTATTCATTTAAAGATAATGAAATTGTAATAACAGGCTTTATAACTGGTAAAGAGACAAAAAGAATAACAATCCCTAGTGAAATTGATATGATAAAAGTATCGGGAATTGATGAATTTGCCTTTGAAAATGAAGATGAACTAAATAAAGTCGTCATTGAAGATGGTATTGAATACATTGCCAATAATGCTTTTGCCAATTGTAAGAATTTAGTAGAGGTAGTATTACCAAATTCAATTAGTTATATTGGCGAAGATGCTTTTACAGGTTGTGATAAACTAAAGTTCTATACCTATGAAAATGGGGATTATTTAGGTAATAGAAATAATCGATATGTTGCATACGTAAAAGTCAATAATTTAGATAACAAAAATATTATTCTTCATGATGAAACACGAACAATAGTTTCAAGTGCACTAAAAGAAATGGAAGTAATTAATGAAATTACATTTTCAAAATATATTAAAGAAATCGATATAAATTTATTCAATAATTCAAAAGTTAGTAAAATTAACGTTAGTGAAGAAAATCGCTACTATACTTCAGTTCTAGGCAACTTATATTCAAAAGATCAATCAAAATTAATTCGTTATGCAAATGGTAAAAGTGAGGCATCTTTTGTTGTACCAGATTCTGTTCAGTACATTGAATCTTTGGCTTTTGCCAATGCTACATCATTAGAAAATGTTAGAATCTATAGCAAAGTAAAAGAAATTGGTAAAGACGCATTTATTAAATGTGATAACTTAAATTACAATAGATATGGAAATGCTCTATATTTAGGAAATGTAGATAATCCTTATCAATCTTTAATAAAACCAATTCATAATTCGATTGTTGAATTTGAAGTTCATCCAAACACACATTTAATTGCAAATAGCGCATTTGTTGATTGTTATTATCTTACAAAAATAGTAGTTCCAAATAATGTCAAATATATTGGCCTTCATGCTTTTACTAACTGTCATTCATTAGTTGAAGCATCATTACCATTTATTGGTAACTCATCTAATGATGATAACTGCTATTTAGGTTACATTTTTAAAAGTAATGATTACAGTAACCATAATTCTGGAGTCCCGCAAAATCTAAATAAAGTAATAATTACTGGCGAAACATTTTTAGAAAGTTTTGCTTTCTCTGGTTGTCAAAATCTTCAAAGTGTTGTACTTACAGGGAATGTAACGGAAATGGGAGAACGTGTATTTGCCAGTTGCAAAAATTTAGAGGAAGTAATTCTTTGTGAAGGCTTAGAAAATATTGGTTCTTATGCTTTCTTCGAATGTGAATCATTGATAAATGTTTATATCCCTGATTCAATTATTAAGATATCATCATTTGCCTTTTATAAATGCAATATGTTAGAAAAGATTGAGATTCCAAATTCAGTTAAATTTGTTGATGAAATGGCCTTTTTAGATTGTAAAAAATTACAAATCTATGTTAATCTTGAATCATGTCCATCAACCTGGAATGAAAGATGGAACCCTCAAGGAATTATTGTACATTGGAACGAATAATAATTACTTGTAATATGTTAATTATCACATATTAGTAATAAATATTAACAACTCCTACATTAAGAAGTAGGAGTTGTTTTTGATATAGTAAAATTAATATTTAATCATAATAATCCTTTTAATATACAGTAATAAATTAATTTTAAAAAATATTAATGATTTCATTGACATAATTTTTTTATTAGTATATAATCGTACTACCAAAATTATAGAAAGGATTTATTTATATGCGCATTTCAGAAAA
>JAZNQD010000071.1:0-5291 GCA_045589955.1 Bacilli bacterium
TGAACCTACTTGTGAAGAAGAAGGTTATACAATGTATCATTGTGACTATTGTTTAACTCAATGGAAAGGTAGTTATGTTGATGAATTAGGTCATCAATTTGAAGTAGTTGGAAAAGTTGATGCAACATGTCTTGCTGAAGGATATACTATCAATAAGTGTAAGAATTGTGATGTAGTTATAAATGGGAACTGGACTGGAATAGGAGACCATAGTTATTTAGTAAAAGAAGTGGTTGATGCAACTTGTTCTAGTAAAGGTTATACATTATACTTTTGTGATGTATGTTTTTGTGAAAGAATAAGTGACTATGTAGATACAACTCCACATAATTACGAGAAAACTCATGTAGAAGCAAGCTGCATGAATAAAGGGTATATTCATTATAAATGTATAGATTGTGGTTATTCATATGATGATGATTTTACTGATCCAATTTCACATGATTATGAAATTACAAATAAAGTAGGTAGCTGTGAAGAAGAGGGAAGTATTACTTATAAATGTAATGTATGTGGATATACTTATACTGAAAATTTAGGCTTTGGTAGTCATAGTTATTTAACAGCAATAACAAATCCGACTTGCACTACTCAAGGATTTACTAAATATGAATGTTCATCATGTGGTAAAGTTTATTATGATAATTACATAAATCCATTAGGACATAATTATTCTAAAATAGTAATAGACGCAACTTGTACAACAAATGGATACACTGAATATGAGTGTAGTAATTGTGGAGACAGTTATCAAACTAATCAAGTTCCTGCAATAGGACACAAGTATATAGAAACTAATCGTGAACCAACTTGTACTAAAAGTGGAGGAACATTTTATAGTTGTATGTTTTGTTCAAGTGAATATCAAACTAATGAAATACTACCAGTAGGACACGCTTATGAAACTGAAATATTAAAAGAATCAGACTGTGTCAATGAAGGAAAAAGAAGATATTATTGTCCTAAATGTGGTGATGAATATGAAATCATAATTCCTGCAACTGGTCATAATTATCAACTAATAAATGAAAATAATAAAAATGGTGTAGTGGAAAGAACATATAAATGTAGTGATTGTGGTGATAATTATAGTGAAGCACTTGGAGATCAATATGATAAAGTTGCTACTTATGTTATTGATTTAGTTAATAAATATAATCCTTATATTGTATATGTTTTTACTGCAACTGCAGGGCTTTGGAGTATTGGAATGGGTGTAGCATATGCTGTTGCACAAAAGAATGAAGACAAAGTAAAAGCTAAAAAAATGCTAGTAAATTACATAATTGGTATCGTTGCAATCTTTGTAATTTTAGTTGCATTACCTTATTTAGTTAAAGGAATTGCGATTTTATTAAGTTAAAAAAATTTAACATAATACTTGACTTTATCGTGCTATCACGATATAATATAAGTGTAGAAAGGATGATAGGTGAAACTATGAAAAATAAAGAAATTTTAAGAAAAGTAGAAGCTAATGAAGGGCTAACAGTAGAGGAAATAATCATTTATCAAAATGAAGTTAAACCTGTTAAACATGTCTATGGAAAGTATGGAACACTTGCTAAAAAATATTTAGAAGAGCATAATTTTGGAAAGTATTTATCACTGGGTGGTGACTTACCGACTTACTTGCATAACATAGACAAGCAAGCTGATGAGATTTATGAAGTAATGTATAAAAACCTATCAGCTAAACCTGAAAACAAAAAGACAGAAGATTTCTTAAAAAATGTGCAAATTGAGAATTCAATCCAAAAAGAAATTGAAGAAGTCATATTAAATGAATTAGTATATGTAGAATAGGAGAAATTTAAAAAATGGAAATCGCAGTAATAGATCAAGTAGATACTTTAGAAAAACTACACGAAATTAGATACAGACTAGGGAATGAATTTTGTTCACCACATGAAATGGACATATATTTATTAGCAGTAGAGATTGTGGATAAAGAAATAACTTCAGTAATAGCTGAATTAAAAAAACTAGTTAATAAAGATGAAGGAGAAAAAAATGAAAGTAATTAAAGCATTAGGATTTATAAGTAAAATTGGAATTATGTGTGTAGCAATAGTTTGTAATATTATATTAAATATAGCAACATTATTTGTAAGTGCAATAGTAAAATAGGAGGAACAAGTTATGCCAAGAAAAGAAGATACACCACTAAGAAATGCTAGAAGAAGTTATGAAGAAAGAAATAAGGAAGAAAGATTAAAAGCTACTACTCAGTTTAATACTAGACTTCCAAAAGAAAAGTATGATGAGATAAATGAGTTTCTTGAAAAACATAATATTAGAAAAATTGATTTAATTTATGCAGGCTATGAAGCGTTAAAAGAAACTTGTCGCAATTTGTCGAATGACACTAAATAGCTTGATTTAGGGGAGATGAAATCCCCTTTTATTGACCAATTATAGTTAAGGCTCTTGTAGAAGGCTACTATATGGAAGACATCAAAAAGATGGAAACGTATAGTAGAATACAAAAAAAATATACGTTTCCACAATATTTAAAAGGAGGTAAACGTATATTAAAAAAAGTAAAATAACTCAAATCGTAAGTAGTTATTTTAGTGAAAAAGAAGAAAAAGAAGACAAAGTTATAGAAACAAAAGTAGAAGAAGTAATAGAAGAGAAACCATTAACTAGAAAAGAACTACTTGAAATATATTCAAATAAGGTTTATGAAAATGAACCAATAGATATTAACAAGTTAAAAAAGGAAGATAAGAATTTATGTTGTTATGCGATACAAATTGGTTGGTTAAATTATTTAAAAGAAACAGAAAAAATAACATTAACCGAATATGATAAAATTAGAGCTTATCTAATGAATAAATATAAGATTAAAACAAAAATAAATTTATAAAGAAGGGAGAGTATAATATTTAACTATATTATACAAAATTGAAATATGAATAATAATGTTAAAGTAATCAAGGCAAGTGTTGCACCTAGAGATAAAAGAAAAATAAATCAACTAGGTGAATTGAGAGTAGGAGCATATTGTAGAGTATCTACTGATACTGAAGACCAATTAAATAGTTATAATTCTCAAGTTAAATATTATACTGACCTTATTAATAGTAAACAAGAATGGACATTAGTGGATATTTATGCTGATGAAGGAATTACTGGAACACAAGTTGGAAAAAGAGAAAACTTTCAAAGAATGATTAATGATTGTGCTGAAGGTAAAATTGATATGATTATTACTAAGTCAATATCAAGATTTGCAAGAAACACAGTTGATACCTTACAATTTGTTAGAAAGTTAAAAGAAAGAAATATAGCTGTATTTTTTGAAGAAGAAAATATAAATACCTTAAGTATGGATGGAGAATTATTGCTTACTATTTTAAGTTCAGTTGCACAACAAGAAGTAGAAAATATTTCTGCTAATGTTAAAAAAGGTTTAAAGATGAAAATGCAACGAGGAGAAATGATAGGATTTAAAGGTTGTTTAGGTTATGATTATGATCCAGTTACAAAGAATCTAGTAATTAATGAAAAAGAAGCTGAAGTAGTAAGATTTATCTTTACCAAATATCTTGAAGGCAATGGTTCTTTTAGGATAGCAAAATTATTAAAAGAAAAAGGATATACATCTAAAGGTGGATGCAAGAATTGGCCTGTATCTACAATTATTACGATATTAAAAAATGAAAAATATAAAGGTGATTTATTATTAGGTAAATCTTTTACATCAGATCCAATTAATAAAAAGAAAATAATTAATAATGGTGAAGAAGATAAATATTATATTAGTAATCATCATGAACCAATTATTAGTGCAGAAACTTTTGATAGAGCACAACAAATAATGAATGAAAATAGTTCAACATTTAAGAAATCTTTAAAATCTGATGGTTTTAGACCTGGAAAATATGCGTTTAGTCAAATGTTAGAATGTGGATTTTGTGGTCATAAATTACAAAGAAGAGGGACCAATGAAAAATGTCATAATAATTTAGTTGGTTGGAATTGTACAACTGCTGTATATAAAGGAAGAAAAGCCTGTGAGGATAGCAGATTTGTGGATGAAAGAGTTATTGAAAGTGGTTTTATTGAAGTTTTAAATTGTTTGAAAAATAGTCAAATACTTGATGATTTCTTATATACATTAAAGACATTACTAACTAACAAATCACCAGAAAGAAAAGCAGAAGATTTATTAAAGGAAATAAAAACTCTAGAAAACAAAAAAGCTCAACTACTAGATATTAGAATGGAAGGCATTCTAACAAAAGAAGATTTTGAAATTCAATATACATCATTAAATGAGAAGATGGATGCTTTAAAAGAACAATTATCAAAAATTGATGAAGAGATTAGTCAAAAAGAATTATTAGCAATTAGAATAGAAGATTTAAGAAGAGTTTTATCTATTAAGACAATAGATAGATTTGATAGAGAAACTTTTGAATTATTAGTAGAAAAAGTGATAGTTGGTGGATATGATGAACAAGGAAAACCAGATCCTTACTTACTAGAATATAAGTTTAAAGTCGATTATAACTATAAGATTAATGGTCAAGCCATTAAAAAAAAATACACAGTGTGTCAAAATGAGTCGAATGATATAGCTAATTTAACTACCTATTGTCATTTACATAGCACTCAGGTGCGTCGATACTTTGAGTTACGTAGCACTGACACATTAGAATGTGTCTATAAGTCATTTGACTTGTAGTGGAAATATAACGATTTTAACATCAAAATCAAGGAATTATGCATCTATTTAGGTTTTTTTTTATTTTCTAACGAGGTTTATTGATTTTAGCAATTAAAGAGAATTGAACATAAGGTATTTTAGGAGTTTGGAAATTTAGTCGGTTATAGGATTTGAACTAATATAGTAATAAAATTCAAATTATGTTGTATAATAATTATTGACATCAAACAACGGTTGATATTATCAATTTTGCCTCCATTGTTTTAAAATAATAATTGAGTTATAATGGTATTGTGAATGGCCAATCACTAAAATATATAAAGGAGTTTATTTATGAATATAGGTAATAGAATAAAAGAATTAAGAGTCAAGAATAAAGTAACTCAAGAAGAACTTGCAAAAGCATTACAAGTTTCAACACAAGCAGTATCAAAATGGGAAAATGGTGGATCACCAGACTTGGAACTTGTTTCATCAATAGCAACATACTTTAATGTAACAACTGATTATTTATTTGACATGAAGAATAGTGATATTGTTAACATTGATAAGAAGGTAGCTAAATACATACAAAGTTTTGATTTAGAGAATAGAATGAATGTGGTATATGATT
>JAZNQD010000072.1:0-13216 GCA_045589955.1 Bacilli bacterium
TGCCAAACAATATATCTATAAGAATGTTGAATATACTGTCAAAACCTCCTCCATAAAGAATACATTCTTGAAAAATAAATTTTATCATAAGTCTCTTATTTTCTTTTTCAAGTTTCTTTAATTTGTTTGATTTTTTAATAAACATTTTATAATTACTTTCTCTCAAAAATCCTTCGTACTCCTCATATTCTAGACAATTTGTTTTTAGATTATAATATGAAACAATCTTATCATTTTTATAATTTGTATGTAAAACAATATAGTTTTTATAAACTTCATATTTAAATTCAAATCGAGTATCTATATAATTAAGTGAACCCAAGGCCCATTCTAAATCATTAATAATCACGCTTTTTGGGTAAATAATATGGTTATTTACATGTGCCGGAATTATAGATACAGGATGTGAATAAAATTGCGTGAAATTATTATCTACATAATGTGTCACAGTCATCTCCTTATTATAACTACTATAACATGTCGTACCAGTAAAAACAATACCATTATAGAACTTATTATGGAGAGATAAAACACCATTTGGATATTCTTTACTATAATAATCATCTTTTATAAAATAATGATCTTTATATGATATATTTTTATATTTAATTTTTGAAATACAAATTTGTTCCTTTAAACCATATTTTATAAGTCCTTCAGCTTTTACACCCTCATCGTTTTCATAATAATATTCATAACATCCATCATTAGTTTCACTTTTAACATGAAAATACCCTAATGGCTGTAAATAATTATAATAATCATTATAATCTTTGGTATTTCTATCAAAATAGAAATTTTTTTCATCAAGTTTTTTACCAAGATTTATTGGTTGATGATACTTTATTGGTTTACAACTACTTAAAGATAAAGTGATAAAAATTAATAAGATTAATGTTATTATTTTTTTCATATTTTCTCCTTTTAATTATGAGGTCCCATCATTCCTTCTTGATAAATAAAATCACTAATTAAAGATGAAGTATATAGTATTTGTTCCTTTGGTGAAATCGTAGGTGTTCCATCACCTTTTTGATTTCCATACATTCCAAAATAAGCATGACATCCTCCACCAATTTCAAATTCATATAAATTAGGAGTTAGGTTATGAACATTTTTCTCATATTTATCAATTGATAATACATGATCTTCTGATGCTTTAATGGAAAGTACGCGAATGTTTTTATTTGTTATATTTGTTGTTGAATAAGATGCAAGTAAAACCAAGCCAATAAATTTATCAGAATGTTCTTCTAAATACATTGATGCGACAGTTCCACCTAAGGAATGTCCACCAATATGCCAAGATTCAACATTTGGAAAATATCCAAATACCTCATCTGCCCTATTAACATCTAGAATAGCAAGGTTAAATGGCATTTTAACTAAAACACATAAAATACCTTTTGATGCTAGATCATACATTAATGGTTCATAAGCAGTGCTTTCTACTTTACCACCAGGATAAAAGACAAAGCCATGTTCATAAGTATCAGGAATAAAAGCTGTTAAATTCTTATCGAGTTCTTTTCTTTCAATATCATAATCTTTAACAAAGACTTCGATTGCCTCTTCATCCGCATGATAATAATCTGATACGTAGATTACCGGAATTGAAACAAACAGTAGAATAAAAAATAATGGTATTGTTGTTCCTAATATGATAGCTAATTTTTTCTTCTTGTTCATAATATCATCCTCTTTTATATTCTATGTGTTGTTTAATATCTTTGTTATAAAGAGTTGTTATTCTTCTTTAATTACTTGATAATTAAATAAATCGATTTGTTTTTCATATCTTGAGATAAGTTTTTCATGTTCATCTAAAAGTGATGAATACTTATCTGTTTTCTTTAAAATCATTGTTAGATTTTCGCCAACTCTTTTTTCATATACTAATTCATTAGTTTCATTATCAATTAAAATAACAACTTGGTCAAACAATTCAAAAATTTCTAATCCACTAATTATTATCTTTGTATATTTTTCATATCTTTCTTCTGTAAAACTAATCGAAGAATCTTCTTCTTTTGCTTTATTATAATACCAATAAAATCTTTGATAAAAAATGGTTTGAAATGGTTTCACATAATATGGAACATGAAACCAATCTATTTCTTCTATACTTTGATTATTACAAAAAGGAGAATAATATTCTTCGATATTTACGTTATTTTTTTGAAAACCTGAATATAGTACTCCTAAAACGCTTATAGCTCGATAGTTCAAATAAACTTCGTCTCTAGGATCATTGTAATAATAGTAATGAAATTTAGTAGGTAGAAACTTTGATTTAATATTTGCAATTAAGATTGTTGGATCATATGAAATATATCCATCTAAAATAAGTTTACCTTTTTCAAAGGCATTAGTTGTTTCATAGTAATATGAATAACAGTTTGCATTATCACAAGGTGGAACTAGTCCTAAGAGGATAGGGTCACGAGCATCTTTGTCTTCTAAATTTTTATCAACGATAGTTGTTTTAGAAGATAGTAACTTACCTAATTTATTTGGTTCATTATATTTAATTTTAGTACAACTTGTTAACATTAATGTTAATGTAAATATCATTAATAATATTATTTTTCTTTTCATAATAAGCTCCATTGTATTGATAAATATAGTTTAGAATATAAAGTTAATTAAAACAAACAAAGAATAAAACATGGTAATGTTTCAATCTTAATGTTATTAATTATTTTTATCTTTTATTAAATCGTATAATAATTCTGACATTTTTCGATTATTAACTTCATCCCAATAATCGCATTCATCTAAAATCACATCATCAACTTCTTTTTTATAATGAAATGCATCTTTAAGGATTTGTCTTCTAATTACTTGATCTATTTTTAAATCTAGTTTTCCAACCGCATTATAATATTTATAAACAAAATTAACAATTGGTTTAGCATCAGATAAATCGATTATTGTACTTTTAACATCAATTTTTCTGATTCCTTTAATCATTTTAACAAATGCGGGAACATAAACTTTTATAAGTTCTTCACAAAATTCACGATTGTTTAAAATATACTCATCATTGGCATTGTTAAATAAAAAGTATACTTTAGCACTTAAATCATCATTTTCTAAAGAGGCTCCATTGTTAGGTTTATTATTAGTAGAACTTTCTTTTGTTATATTTGATTCTTTCTTAGTTTCTGTTTTAATATAAGATGAAGGTTTTACTTCTTTATTATTATTTTGCTTTTCATCTTTTGTTTTTTCTTTTAGATTACTTGTTGATCTTTCAACAAAAGAACTAAACGTTTTTGCATAAGTAATTGAATTACCATTAATAGTATAAAGAGTTTTACCAAATAAACCTGGTTCTTTAATTTCGTTTCCTTTAATAACATAAACTGTTTTACCAAATAAGCCTGGTTCTTTAATTTCGTTTCCCTTAATAACATAAATTGTTTTGCCAAAAAAACCTGCTTCTTTGATTTCATTACCTTTAATAATTAAGTTTGTTAAATCCATATAAAGCCTCATATATTAATATAATATAGTATATCATAAAAAGAAGAAAAAGGCAATTTATGAAAAAGAAAAAACCGATTAAATAATCGGTTCATTAAATAATCGGTTTGATTTATTCAATATTTATAAAATTCGAAATGTTGTTGTATCCACCTTATAGTCAAATAAAAATTCATCAGAACCTTTTGCACTAATTACTCTTAAGTTCATTTTTTCATCTTCTTTAAAACAAAAGATAACTGAATTAATATCAGTAATATTAAAACCTGCTTCATGAATATTAAATAAATGATAATCCTTAATATTTTTATCTTCGAGTTTATTAGAAATGTTACTTGTAACAAAAACCGGAATATCAAAGTTGCTTGCAATTTCTTTTATTTTGGTACTTTGGTTATGTAAATTTTTATTAAAG
Source organism: Bacilli bacterium (assembly GCA_045589955.1). GTDB lineage: Bacteria > Bacillota_I > Bacilli_A > ML615J-28 > CAG-313 > CAJGCS01. The sequence goes on from JAZNQD010000072.1 coordinate 3,905, forward strand.
CCCGCTTCTAAATCTTGAGGAACTTTTAGATTTTGAAACTGATCAATAAAAACAATATCTGGATTTTCTTCTTCTACGAGTTCCTTAATCTTTTCTAAATCATTACAAGTGCATAAACGAAGGTTTTTATTTTCTAAAAAGATTTGAGATTGATTAATTCTTTCTTTTTCTTCAATTGTTAAAGAATCTAATTCTTTAAAGTGAATATCTTGTAAAGGAATGTTAGTATCAAAAGATACTAACTTTTTTATAAATGAATCCAAACTTTCAGTTAAGCAAATATATAAAATCTTTAAATGATTGTTTTTAATAATATTATATACAATATTATTAATTAAACAACCTTTACCTTTGGTTGGACGGCTTGCAACTACGTATACTTCACCTTTATTTATTCCATTTATGCCAGAATCAATTTCCTTATAACTAGTTGATAAGGTTTTAATTTCTTTAGAACTTTCAAATACTTCTTCAACACTAAAAATATAATTTGTTTTATTATCTAAATTCATCATTTTCTCCTTTTTTATTTATTTTTAAACATATTAATTATTACAGAAATTATCCGAATAAAGCTTTCATCTTTCATATCTTCCCAAAAGGATTCTAGTTTTGTCTTTTCAACTTCTAGTTTTTTTACTAATAACCAGTTAACAAGAACTTCATTTAGAACGTATTTTGAATCAATTTGTAAATCTTTAGCACATTCTTTATAATATAGGCTTGTTAAAGATAAATATTTACAAAATTCTTTATAAGTTATTTTTTTGTTAAATTTATCAAAATTTCTTTCTAAGTATTTTTGTTTTTCAGCCCAAGTTGGCTCGTATTCAGCATAACCAATCATAAACCTACATTCGATACGACCTTGATTTGCGCCTTCATGTAATAATTCTTTAATTTTCGTAATGTCTTATGTTTTTAAACATTCTTCTATTTCTTGGATATAATTTTTCATATTGACTCCTTATAAACTAGTATAAGTTTATTATATAAAATAATTTGTATTATTTATACCCCACAAAAGACACTTTGTATAAAAAAACAAGGTCATCTAAACTGATGCCTTGTTTTTTACATAACCTTAGAATCTTAAGGATATTAGTCCCATCAGGGATTACATCCTCATGTTCCCAACGATAGATATATTTAGTATCTACGTCTAACTCTCTTGCAAATTCTTTAACTGTCATTCCTAAACGGAATCTTACATTTCTTACGAATTCATGATCTTTATTCATATTTCCTCCTTTGGCTAAAGCCAAATAATTAAGGAGTGGTTATGTAAAGATATTATATCATAAGATTTATTTTTTGACAAATAAATCCTATTTATTTAATTACAATAATAATTCCTTGATTCTTTTGTAATTATTAATTAAGTTGTTAAAATCATATTCAAGTTTTTCATTCTTTACTTCATTTACTAAAAACTTGATAACATCTTCATTGATTTTGTTTATTTCATTGTTTATTACAAATGCTATCATATTAAAAATGATATAGTTTTCAATTAAACAAACAGGTTCATTAGAGTTATTAATTTCTATACTTAAATTCTTTAATGCAAATTTTAAATTTTCTTTCAATGGTTTTTCAAGATTAACTTTTGTTTCATCGTTTTTTAAGTAGTTAATCATTAGTTCATATATTTGTTTTGTTTCGTCTTTTCTAAAACTTACTTGATTTTCAAGAAAGTGGATAAAGATTCCTTTACCTATATTCTTTCTTTTTCTTTCTAATATTTTGATTCTTTCTGTTTCTTGTTCTTCGCTTGTTAGTTTGTTTTTTAACAAATATAGTTTTTTAGTATTGTTAACTATTACTGAATGATATTTATTATAAAGATTATCATTATGATAAAAATACACATCAATTCCTTTAATATCAATAACATCTTTATCTAACTCTTCTAGATCTTTATCTAATAGTTTAAATAAAAGAGCAATAATCTCTGTATCAAGTAATAATTTATTTACCTTAAAATAACAAGTTTTAATTTTTTGTTCATCTTCCCCAACCACAAGACCATCATCTCTTGTTAGATTTATTGATTTGATATTGTACTTATAATCCTCATATAAAAATATTTTCTTAGCCTTTTTGTTTTCAACATTTCCATAGATTGATAATGATTCATCTTTATAGATCATTTTTTGTTTTTCTTGATTAATCGATTCAAGAGATTCTTTGGTATATTCTTGATAAACTTTTTTCCATTTGTTCTTTTCATCTGTTGATGATTCAAGAACATGTTTTCTTAAGTGTTGTTCTAAACTTTTTTCAGTAATCCATTCTCTTTTAATCATATTACTTTATTCCTTTAAACAGTTTAACAACTTCTTCTAAGTATTTTTCAATTAGTTCATCAAATTCAAATTCTTCTTTTTTGTTTTTATTTACAAAATGAGCAAAGCTTAAAAGAGGATTATGGTATTCGACAGGTTGTAATTTAGTAATATCTTCAATATAAGAATCGATTGAGGAGTTTGTTGCATCAGAAGCGATATAGTTAGCTTGTCTTTCTTTAGTTTGTTTTGATACACATTTACAAGTATTCGCTTTTTCAAAAATTAGATGTCCAAGTTCATGATAAAAAACTTTCTTATAAAGAATATCTACATCATCCCACTTTTCACTATCAAATTCATTAAGTTCTTTAAATATGTCATTAATATGATCAATACATAAATAAATGGTTTTATCTTTATAACTACCAAGAAGTTCTAAGTCACTAATGCATTCAATTTTCGTACTCCACTGACCACTTTGTAAAATATCATTAATATTCTCTTGTTTACTTCTTTTTGTTTTAAGGATGTGCTTAAGCATATCTTCTTTATTTTTGATTACTACATTCAATAAATTAGAAAGACCTAGAAATTTTATTATAGCAAAAGCATTTCCTTGCATTCCTTTAGTTATAGAATATAGGTCCATATCCGATACTTGTTTCCATAAGTAGCTTACATAGTAAGTTTTTAAAGGTCTGCTGTCAAAATGAATGCCACATTCACTATCATCAAAAATAAAGGGTTTTTCTTTATCTTTTGAATCTAGAATTTCGATTTCAATTTTATCATCAACAATTTGGTAACTATATTCATATGTTCTTTTGAAATAGTCTTCATATTTATTTTTAAATGTTGATATTAAATTTTTATCATATAAGCTATCATATTCAATGATACCTTTTATGATAATATGATATCTTTTATTTGCATCAAGCATATAATGCCTCCATTATGCGAAATTTATATTGGTAGTTTTATCTATATTAGTTATTATACTATTATTTAAATAATTTGTCTAAACTAATAATTTATTTTATCAGACAAATTGATGAAATTATTAACATTATAAATCTAAAAGATACCAAATAGTTTAAAAACAAACCTTATTTAAATTGATTAAAATATCATAATGTATTATAATTGGTAGTGATATTATTATTTTGTACAGGGGGAAATATGGCAGAAAAATATCAAGCCTTTATTCATCCATCAGATAAGAAAGCAATGGAAGCTTTAAAAGATCTTCCAGGTTTTGATTTTGTAGTTAAAAAACTAATGAGTATTGTAGGAGAAAAAATGTTCAAAATCGAGAACACTTCTTCTTATTTACAATTAGGCCCAGATCAATTACCTGAAATATATGCTATATTAGTTAAGGTATGTAAAAAACTTAATATTGATCCAATTCCTGATTTATTTCTAGCTTTAGATAGAACACCTAACGCCTATACATATGGTGATACTGATATATTCATTGTAATTAATTCGGGATTACTAGAAACATTAACAGCTACACAAATCGAAACTGTTATAGCTCATGAATGTGGTCATATAATATGTCACCATACTTTATATCATTCTATGGGAAGTCTATTATTATCTGGAGCAGACCTATTTGCAAAAGGAGTGATATCAACAGCAATTATAACTTCACTTAAATATGCTTTTGCCTATTGGATGCGATGTAGTGAATTTTCAGCTGATAGGGTTTCAGCATACTATAATGATTCACCTGAACCAGTAATAGATCTGATGATGGCATTTTCTGGTGGAACTCCTAACTTAAAGTTAAACCTAAATCGTGAAGCGTTTTTTAAACAAGCTGAAAACTATAAAATGTTAGTTGATAACTCATCTTACAATAAGATTTTAGAATTTATCCAATTCGGTATGAATGATCATCCTTTAAATGCCTATCGTGCATATGAAATAAATGAATTTTATAAACAATTTACTGCTCAACTAACCTTTAATGGTGATGATATAAGTGAAGAAAATGCAATAGTTGCAACTATCGAAGAATACACAATAAGAATTAAATTTGAATATATCAAGCCAAAAGGATTTTTAAATCTAGGTGGTCTACTTGATAATATTTCATTATTAGCAATCATCGATGAAAAGAACAATTATATTAGCAAGAATACTTCAAAAGATATTCGAATACCTTCTGGACAAGTTGATATCTTATTCAAAGTAGACTCACAAGAAATTAACTATAATATTAATTTAGATAGCGATAAATGCATTGTTGTTACTTGGAATAGTAATGATAAAACACTTAATGTAAGAGAAGAAAATTAATATCTTAAATATTCAAAAACTCCACTTATCTTATCTAATTATATAATTATTTGTTAATCTAAAAATCAACTAAATAGTAAAAAAGGAACTAATATTATTAGCTCCTTTTTTTATATTAGATAGTAAGTAAATCTTATCTTAAACTATTAAGTTTTGAAAGATTTTTATAATTATTAATTATGAATTCTTTTTCATCTGATATAATCTTTTTAATTTTCGTAATTGTTTGTTCATTCTTTTCATTAAAGTCATGAATCCAACTTGCATAACTATTATCATTAGTAATTGAAACTTTTGGAACATAGATTGGAAAAGTATAGAATTTATCAATTTTATTATATTCACTAATATTATGATAAACATTATCGAAAGGAATATCTTCGTTTGTTGGGAAGATTGTTCCACATGCGTGAGCATTAATGGAAATCATATCTCTTAAACATTTATCATAATCTTCTAATACATTTATGAAAGAGGATTTCTTTTTAATAATTTCTCCCCAGCTTGGTTTAAATTTTGCATCGAGAATCATGAATGGAAGTTCAGTTTGCCCTTCTAATTTTGTTGAGAAAACATAATCAGGATATGTCTTTTGGACAAAGGTGTTATCATCTTCGTAATCAAGAATCATTACTGGGTTATTGTTATATCCTTGGAAGTGTAAAGTATATCTGTTATCTATTAGAGAATCAATTAGATAAGATTCCCATAAATCAGGAATATAGAATAAAATTCCATTGACTTCTTCTGCCTCTCCATCAAATACTGATAAGCCTTCATTTCTCAAGATTCTTAGTGAGATTTTTCTTAATTCTTCATACTCAGTATAAAAAGGATGAGATATTGGATTCAAATTTTTTGTAATTAACAATCTTGAATCATATAATGGCAACAAATTGCTTTTTAAACTATCAATCAAAAAGCGGAAATTAGCATTGTTATAGTCCAAATAAACTGCCCAAAGAGTTTCAGGATATTTCTTTTTTAAAATATCAAAAGCACAAAGAATTAAATGATTTAAGTAATTATCAATTGTGTTTTCACGATAAGAATAAGCAATTTTACCATTTTCAAGTCCCATATTAAGTTTAATGTGTCTTGCAACATCAATTGATCCTTTTACTTTATCATCGTTTTTTTCAAAACGTTGATATGTCTTATACAGTCCTTTTAAATAACACTTATTTGCTTTTTCTTTAAATAGATATAAAAGTAACAAATCAAAGAAAAAGTCTTCACTATTGTTTGGTACTAAGTTGTTATTAAAACCAGTTTGACATTTCAATAACATTGTTGTTAAGAAATATGGTTTAGCTATCTTTTTGTTATTATCTTGATAATAGCTATCGAAACGTGATTGAATTTGAATTGTTATTTCGATGTTTTCATAAAGTGTATTTGTTTCATTATCTAGTAGTACCCTTAGATCACTTTCATATACTTTACTCAGTGTACCTTTAAAAATACCAACAATTCCTCCCCAATAAGCTTTATCATTATAGATTGAATAAAGTTTTGTTTTTTCGTCTTTGGTTTTTTTGTCTTCATCACTTTTATTACTTGTTTGAAGAATTAATTTCTTTAAATCAGCTTTATGGTGATCAATAAATTTAATTAGTAAATTGATTTGTTCTGATTTATTTAGTTTTCTTCCATTAACTAACTCTACTTCATCTTGTAAATCAGCATCGATTGGTGAAAAATCTCTTCCATAAAATTTCAAAGAAATCTTATTTGTTGACATTTTACTTGACTCCTAGAGCATCTCTACAAGGTTTAATTAGTCTATCTTCAACTTCTTGTTTGTTTCTACCACGTGTATATTCTTTAAGGATCGAAGTAATGTTTGTTTCAAAGATTCGTTTCAAGGAAGCATCACTTCCATCATATGATTTAAAGTAAGCATGTCCAATATGATATGCATCATTTAACATGAAGTATTTACCTTCATTTGAGATTACATTATTCATGTTTTGTGCCTTAGTTGTTAAATCATCAATTTGTTGAGGTGATAAAGATTTTAACATTTCTGTAGCACCTGAATTGAAAACTTCGTTTGCTTGAATATCAATCCATTCAAATCTTCTACGTAAAGCAAAATCAAATGCTTCTACACTTCTATCAATATCATTCATAGTACCAATGATATAAACATTATTAGGAATAAAGAAACCATCTTTAAAGCAATCAAATTTGATTTCTTCTCCTACACCATTATTAGAAACATAAGTTGTTAGATTACTATATTGGGTTTTAATACGGTTATTAATACCACGATAACTTGTTTCTAAACAATACATTAATTCGCCAAATACTTTAGATAAATCAGCTCGGTTAATTTCATCAATAATGAAGAAGTATTTTTGTTCAACATTAGATTCGATTTCAGCATATCCACGAACAAAATCTTCAAAAGTGATTTCATTATTTTCGGCTAATTTTTGTAAACTTACATTATAACTATTTTCGTAGTTTTCTTCTACTACTTTACGACAGAATTCTTTAAAGATACCATCCATTCTAACAAATGTTGGATTACCACCTTGAGTTAACATAATTGGTCTTAACCCCTCAACAAAATCAGAATAGTCATATGATGGATGGAATTGAACAAATTGCATATTTGTTCCACTGCCGACATATTTTTTAACACTATATGTTTTCCCTGTACCTGGTGCTCCAGTTAAAACAATTTGTTTAAAATTATTAACTTCAATATATTTTTTTAATTCATCTTCAATATTCATATTATTAACTCCTTGACTACCTTGATTACCTATAAAGGTATTATTGGTTTTTGTTGCTTTAGTAGTTTTATTAAAATCAAGTTTTGGTGTACAAAACATATCATAAAAATTTTGTAAAGAAATTCCATTTGCAATTCCTCCACCGTCTAACCATGTTTTAACATCTTGAAGATCAGTTCTGTCATTAGGGCCGATTAAACCATTATTGATAGCTTCAGCAAGTTCAAGATAATGATTAGGTTTGATTTTGTTCTTTATTTCATCTAAAAAGTCCTTATCATCATTATAAAGTACAAATAGACCATTTTCCTTGATAAATTGAATATCAATATCTGATTTTGGTGTACTGTTATCAGGAACTACTACAAATTTTCTAGAATTAGTTGAATTATTAACATAAGCTTCAAAAGTTGTTCTACTTTGAGTACAATTTACAAACTCGTTCAAATCAGTTAAAGACAATTCGATAAATCCAGGTCCGGGTCTTTTCGTACCATTTGCTAAATTTGTATCAATTTTAAATAGTTTTAACAAAACAAGTTCATCTGTTTTCATTGTAGTAAAGGTAATAACTTCACGGAACTGAGCAACATATTTTTTAGTAGAACTATCTTGTTGAATGTTTGTAAGTTCCCAAAGTCTACTTACTTTTGCACCATCTTTGCCAACTCTAACAAAAGCATAATCTCCAGGTTGCATATCTCCGAAATATGTTGAAGTAGGGCTAATACACTTATTATTGTCATATTCTGTTTTATTTTTTATTAATCCCCAGAAAACTCTCATTTTAATTTCTCCTTTATTTATACAAATTTTCTACAAATAATTTATTATTATTTAATATATTCCTATTATAACATTTATTAAGAAAAAAGTAAAAGAATATAGCAAAAGTAATTTATTGCAACACTCAGCGTATTTCTTGTGGTCTTTGCAACCATGATCTATGCAATGCATAAGATCAAAAAAGAAAATCCCATTGATGCGCTGAAAAATGAAAACATTTAAAAACAAGGGTGTCGCACTCACGCGACACCCATCCTTTTTGCCTTTATTATAATTTTAGTTTTTTTCTTAAATTTCGTCTTACTCTGTTGATATGTCGTTCGAAGTCTCCGTTTTGGATAAGCCTTGCGATGACATACTGTTCAAAAGTTGGAACGGTACACGAATAGAATCCAAGGCGTTCATCAAAGACTGATACAAGTTTTTTTGGAAGAACCATATATCCGATTCGCAAAGAGGGGGAGATTGTTTTGGAGAAGGTATTCAGATAGATTACGTTATCATCCTCTGAAAGTGAGAATAGAGTATCCTCCGGCTTTGTGGAAACCGAAAATTCGGACTCAAAGTCATCCTCAATGATGAATCTCTTATCAATACTTGCCCAACGGATATATTCGTGTCTCTTGCTTGCGGATGCAGTTACGCCTGTAGGATAGCTCCTGTAAGGGGTTGTATGAAGTACATTCGCATCAGTTTTCGATAATACAGCGCTATCAATGCCGTCATTAGATAAACGCAAAGCCTCGTAAGAAACCTCAGAAGCTTTGTATACTTGTTCAATCTTCTTGTAGGACGGATCTTCGATCCCATAGACTCTATTGTGTCCAAGCATTTCTATGATAAGCCCGTAAAGGTATTCCGCGCCGGAGCCGATGATGATCTGCTCCGTATCAACAGAAATGCCGCGATTTTTGGCAAGATAATGTTTAATAGCAAAGCGTAGTTGAGTACAGCCTTTGTTCTCTGACTTTTCAAGAATGTCTTCTCCCAAATCGCTGATTACCGCTCGCATTGTTTTGGCAAGTACAGAGAATGGAAATTCGGGATTAATGTGGTGCTGACGATTATTTTCGGTATTGCGGAAGTCATTTTCTGTGGATAATGAAAATCCGTCTGTCTTTCGGAATATGACGAAAAAACCGCTTCGTTCACGGGACTCGACATATCCTTCATCACAAAGG
>JAZNQD010000073.1:0-30392 GCA_045589955.1 Bacilli bacterium
GTTTATAAAAATATTAATGAAAAATTAAATCTTAAAGTTTATATATTACCCAAACTAGGTATTAAATTTAAACTTAATAAATTATTATCTCGGTATAAAAATCAAACATTTACGAATATGTTAATGATAATTATAAATGAGGTTAAAAATATTGAAGATAGAAAAAAAATTTGTCATGACTTTTTGAGAATTATAAACGTTAGAACGATTAAAATAAATTATTATTATGACTATTTGAAATATCCGAGTTCATATGTATATTTATTAGCCTGGTTGAACCTAAGTTATATTAAAAGCTTACTTGACAAATATACAAACCGGGTTGACAAAGAAAATTATAATGTTATAATTTCTTCCAATATAAATGATGCGTATATACATGTTGATTTTGTTTTTCCGATTATTTCTTTTATTTATATATTAATTAAAAATCTTAAAGTTATTATAAAGGGGATTATAAAACATGGAACATCCAATAAGCGAACTATTAAAACTTTCGGTCGAAAGTATTACTAATGTCATTGATGTAGACATTATAATTGGTAACCCAATTAAGTTAGAAAGAACAACACTTATCCCAATTTCAAAGATAAAATGTGGATTTGTATCAGGAGGAATAGATCAAAAACAAGTTGATTTAAATAAAACTCCTTTTGGTGGAGGAGCTGGAGCCCATGCCAACATTACTCCTATTGCATTTATTGTTGAAACTAATAATGAAGTTAAAATTCTTCATTTAGATGAGGGAGCACATAAATTTGAAACTGTAATCGATATGGCTAAAGATGTTGTTGAAAAACTAAATATTCAAAAAAATAATTAATATTCATTAAAAAGATTCTAAATATGGTATAATGTATTTAGGTGATAGTATGAAGAAAGTTACAATTATTGGTGCTGGCGCAGCCGGGTTAATGGCATCAATTTATTTAAAAGAACAAGCAGTTAAAAATAATCACGATTTAGAAGTAGTAGTACTGGAAAAAAATGACCGTGTTGGTAAGAAAATTTTATCTACTGGCAATGGTAAATGTAATTTTTCAAATGTTTATTTAGAACCTAAGTACTATAACAATCCTGAATTTGTTAAGCCTATTTTAGAGTCTTTTTCTCATTCTAACTTACAAGAATGGTTTAGAGAAAAAGGACTTCTTTCTAAAGTTGACAAAGAAGGACGTATCTATCCTCTTACAGAAACCGCAAGTAGTGTTTTAGATATTTTTCGTCTTGAATTAGAAAAGAGAAATATTCATGTAATGACATCCTTTGATGTTTCTAAAATCAAACAAAAAGGCAGTGGGTATATAGTAAGTGATGGTAAAAATAATATATATACTGATTACTTGATTATTGCAACAGGGGGCCTTTCAGCGCCTGTTTTAGGAAGCTCTGGTACGGGTCATAAAATTTTAAAAGAAATGGGCGTTTCTTTAACAAAGATGCAACCAGGACTTGTAGGAATAAAAACAAATAAAGAAAGTATTCGTTCTTTATCGGGATTACGTATGAAAGCATTAGTAAAACTGTACGAAGAAAATTCGCTTGTTAAGGAAGAACAAGGAGAAATTCAGTTTAAAGATGATGGCATTAGTGGTATTGTTATTATGAATATTGCATCAAAGATCAAAAATATTTCTAATGCCAGTCTAGTAGTTGATATGCTACCCACTTTACAAGAGGAAGATATTTTTAATTATTTAATAAATAAACAAAAAGATTATGGTAATTTTAATATAAATCAACTATTAATAGGATTATTACCTAATATATTAGCTCTAAAGATTTTAAAAGATTTAAGTTTTAAAGATAATATAAAAATTAAACACCTTCATAAAGAGGATTTAAGTAAGATAGTTAAAATAATCAAAAACTATCAATTCAAAGTTGTTTCTTTATATGGCTTTGATCGTTCTCAAGTAACTGTTGGGGGAATTGATTTAAAAGAAGTTGATAATAACTTAGAACTTAAAAAACTACCTAACATTTTCCTTTGTGGAGAGATATTAGATATCGATGGTATGTGTGGAGGATATAATCTTCATTTTGCTTTTGCGAGTGCAGTTTTAGTGGCTAAGTCAATTATTAATAAGTAGGTGGACAATGAAACTAAGTGATGAAATAATTTTAAAAATAGTTGATACTTTTGATGAAGCATCAAAGATTTATTACAATGTTGCGATAGACGAAGATAATGATAATACATCTGTCACAAACTACAATATATATATCAAAAGAACAAACTATTATGAATGTTTATTAAAAATGATAGATTATTATCTAGGGAATATTGAACTAGATATTGAAGAAGAACCATTAAACAAGATCAATGCTTTGTTTGAAGATTTAGATGAAACATTAAAAAATCATTCTTTAACAAATGAAGAAATGCGTCGAGCACTATTACTGCTTGATATTAATGGATTTAAGCATTTAAACTTTCCACTTGACTACATTACTCCCGATGTTATTGGTACTATTTGTACATATATTATTGGGAATTTGTATACTCAAGAAGTAAATTTGTTAGACTTCAACTTCGGTGTTGGAAATCTTGCCTTTTATATTGCTAATAATTTAGAGATAAAGGTTAATTTGTTTGGTGTGGAAAATCACAGCTTACTTGTAAATGTTTCTGCTCATAAAGCTGATATGATGGAAGAGGAACTAATACTATTCCATCAAGATGCTCTAGAAGTCTTGCCAAAAGATATGGACTTAATTGTCAGCGACATTGCAACAAACGATTATCAAAATGATAACTATCATTCATTTTTATATGATAATGGTGTAAGATACTTTCCTTATCTAGCTATAGAAAGATATCTTGATGTTGAAAACAATCCATTATATATTTATATAATTGATAATAACTTCTTTAATAAAGAAGGATCAGATAAATTTAAAACAATGTTATCAGAAAAAGGTAATATCTTAAGTTTAATTGCTTTACCAACAAATTTCTTTTTAAATGAAGAAGATGCGAAATCAATTCTTGTTATGACCAAGAAAAAAGAAGGTTTAAAACAAGGAAACAGCTCTGTTTTCATGTTGCCAAAAATCGAAGAAAAAGAAGCATTTATGAAAATAGTGCATGAAATAATTAAACACATAAAGAACAATAAATAGCAGCTAATAATTTAGCTGCTATTTTTTAAATAAAAAATGTAAAAAAGAAATATCTTTCGAAATATATTAGTGATTAATATATTAGGAGGAAACTATGAAAATATTTATAACTATATTAATTTCTACTATCGCTTTGTTATCAAGTAATATTGTAAAGACAAAAAATAATTTAACATTAACCCCTCTTGTTTGTGTAGCTGGGCATGATTATTCTTATTTACTTGAGCAAGATGGATATGATATTGTTTCAAAAGAGGTTGATTTTAATAGTGTTGGTACATATTATGTGACATATTTAGAACCAAATACTAAAGAATTATTAACTAGAAGAGTTGATGTTATTAATAAACAAGACTTTACAAATGATATCTATTATCGTTATGATAAGAAGGAATTAGTAAAATCCAACTATGAGTTTGTAGATGCGTGTTCTTATGAAAATAGAAATTATTTACTTGAAGTTGAAGTTGGTGATTCAAACAAACATAATCTAATTATAACGGAAATTATAAATTGTAAGATTGCAAAACAAAAAATTATCAAAAATAATATTGAGGCCACATTTAATAAAATACTTGTTGATGATGAAGGAATATATATTCTTGGTACTGTCTATAAAGAAGGATATAGTATTGATATATATACATTAAAGGTAGATTTTGATTTAAATCTTCTATTTGAATCTAATATTGGAGGTAGCGGTGTCGATAATCTTAATGATGCCATTTTATACGGGGAATATATATATCTTGTAGGGGATACAACTTCATCAGGTGGTCTTTTTCCTGGGGTAAGAAAGGAAGAAGATGGTTTTGTTATGAAAATAACAAAAGATTTTTTTAATGTTGATGATGTTTGTTTAAGTACTTTAAACAATATCAACATATATCAAAAACTAACAATTAAAGATGATTGTCTTTACATTCTTGAACAATACGCAAGTACTGATAAAGTAATGTATAATTTACAAATAAATTCGCTTGACTTAAAAATAGTCAAAAAAGAAAACTTTGTAAATAGTTTTGGTTTAACCCCGCATCGACTTGTTAGTAACGATTTAGGTGTATTTCTATTATGTAATCAATACAATTATATGTTAGATCGTTATGCAACACGTATTTATCAAGTGACTACTGATGCGAAACCATATTTGTATTATGACTATGCAAACTCAGGAAATGAAAGTAGACATGTTGTAGATGTACAATATGTTAACAATAATATGGTCATATTAACTTATGATTATAATTCAAGAACATCAAAATTGCTTATAAAAGGATGCGGAAAGGAAGAAGATATTGTTTTAAATGTTGATGTTGAAGCACCATATAAGTTTATTAGTGATAATACTTTTTTAACAAGTACAAGATGTTTCGTTGATTACATATATATTAAAAAAACTGATGATGAAGTATTAATAAATAATGAAAAAGTAAATCTTTCGGATAAATCAATAATAAATACAAATTCAAATCTATTTGGAAGTTATCAAAATACATATATATATGAGACAAATAAATTAATGTTTGTTTATGATGAAAATATATATGTACCTTTAGAAACAAGTGTAATTAACAATGAAACCTTTGATAATCATCTTTGTTTAACCTTTAATGGTAAGGGCCTATTAAATAATACTTTAATAAGCAGTGGTTATATTATTGATAAAGTTGGAAACTATCAACTTGAGGTTTTTGGCAAAGATAATGAACGAAAAATATATAATTTTAAAGTTGAAGAATTTAGTAATAAGGACTTTAATAAGAAAGAAGAACCAAAACTTCTTGAAGTAAATAATAAATTAAATCGATTAGACCAAAACAATGTAATTAGTTTTGGTGATAATATATATAACGAAATAACAAAGACATATCACTTTTGGCTTTTACTTATTCCTGTTATTCTTTTAGTAGTGAGCCTAATTTTAATTTTTAGGAGAAAACATGAGAAATAAGATTATTATAGCTTTTGTATTGGCTATCATTATATTCCTTAATTTTAATAATGTTAATGCAAATAATGACCCGAATGAATATCATTTTACTCTCGAAAATCAAATTGATCTACCAAAGGGCAAACAAGGAATTTATATTAATCAGGAAACTTATTTAGTATATGACAATAAGTCAATTGATATATATATTTTAAGCAATAAAATAACACTTTCTGATAAATATACTTGTCATGATTTTTATAATAACAGTCTTTTTATTTGTTCTAATGCTAAGCTTTATATAGTTAACCTTAACTTACTAAGTATTAAAGAATTTGAATTAGGTTTAAAAATCAATGATATTTTAGTAGATGAGTATATTTATCTTGTGGGGAATACAAATAATAACCCATCCATATTGTTGTTAAATCTTAAGGGGGAATTTGAAAAAACAATAATTTATGAAGGAGATGGATATGCTCAATTCGAAAGTATCCACAAGATAGACGATAACGAACTATTATTAATCGGAAACAAAGATGCTTTTTTTGAACATCAAGAATTTTCAAAAGTTGGTAATAAAGGAGATATTAAAAGTTTTATCTTTGTGGTTGATAAGACCTTAAGAAAAAAAGATGAATACTACTTTAATGAATATACGTCAAATGAAGCGGTTATTTCGATTGGAATCGATAAAAATATTAATATAATTTTACAAACAGAAGATAGCAACTATTTTTATTGCTTAGATAAAAATTTGTCTCTTCAAAACTACTTTATTTTAGATGAAGGCTATCAGTATTATTATATTCCTAACCGATTAGAGGAAATATTATTGATTAGAAAACAGGTCAATCAATTTGATATTGGTATTTACAATAATAGTTTTAGTTCAATTTTTCATATTCCTTATCAATTAATTAATTTTGAATTAGTTGATGGAGGTATTGCTTTTTGTTTTAATAATAACATTAGCCTATACAGTGAATATCATATAACCAAGAAAGAACCACTAGTCTTAAGTAAATTAAAATATGATGTTGATGCAACAAATCATTTTCAAGTGGCTTCGTTCTTTGAGGAACTTGCAATTAATCTAGATCATTTTACTCCTTTTCATATACATATGATCAGTGGTAATTATCAAGCCTTTTATAAAGCGATAAATACCTTTGGAAACGAAATTACTATAACAACAGATGTTATTGTTAAGGATTTTGTTAATGTAATTGATGGAGGTATCTATAATATTAATACTAAACTTCAGTTTTTTGGAAACGCCACTTTAAATGAGGAAAATATTAACAATGGTCATACTCTAAAAGATGTCGGCAAGTACGAGCTTATTTTAACCAATGTGAATGGAATATCAAAAATATATCGATTTGAAGTTGTGGATAATTATTATAAAGATAATGATCATTATGTTCTTGATACAGAATATAGTCTTAATCCAAATGAAGAAATCATAATCGAGTATGAGCTAGACGACATTTATAAGGTACAATATTTTATTATAAATGGTAGTGAATATTACGAATTTGAACAAGTTAATAACAAAGCACTATTAAAATTATATGGTAGCGATAAGTTTAACTATGAAATAAAAAAAATTGAAAGTATAGTTTTAGAAGAAGGTGATATTAATTTAGATGAAGAAATAAGTATTTTAACTAGAAAAACTTTACCAAATATTAATGTCTTTTCGAATTCAAATCAATCAATATATGAGATCCATGTTTCATATGAAGATAAAGAACAAACATTTGTAGATCTGTGCTTTATTGAATCAAATAATAATATTAAAAAAACATATCTTAAAGATACATCACTTGTAACAAGCAATGCAAATGTTGTTTTACAATATGAGTTAGGAGACGGTTTAATTCAAGAAGGAAATCTTTTTAATATAGTCGGTGAAAATGTAAAAACTACTGTTGAGTTTGCGAATGAAGAGATTATTATTAAAATATATCCTAATAAAAGTATTAGAAGTATTAATGTAAACAATAAAAATATATATGTAACCAATAATGATAAACTTAATTTATATATATTAATAATTTCTATATTAAGTAGTATAATTATAATTTCATCAACTGTTATTACACTTATTTTTAAGAAAAAAATTAGGAAGGTTAATAGAATATAAAATATTTGAAAATACTTTTATTTTGTGTTATACTAAAAAAGAGGGTTATGCCTTAAAAAGATAATTAAAGATGGAGGTGAGAATATGAGCAATAGTGTATCGTATGTGCCGCTTTATTTTAAGAGCGAGTATTCAATGTTACATAGTGCTTGTAAGCTTGCTCCATCTATTTCTTTAGCCAAGGAATATGGTTTTGAAAGCCTTGCGATAACTGATTTAAATGTTATGCATGGTGCGCTTAAGTTCTATAATGAATGTAAGAAAAATAATATTAAGCCAATTATTGGTTTACACTTAGAATATACATATAATGATCAAGTAAGCTCTTTGCTTTTATATGCAACAAATATGTTTGGTTATAAGAATTTAATGAAACTATCAAGCCAAGCAAAGATAAGTGGAAAGCCAGTTGATCTAGATTTTCTTGCCAAGTGTAATGTTGGAGTTATTGCAATTATTCCAACATTTGAAAATGTTATTGGTTTTTATTTGAAAAACCATTTGGATAAAGAAGCAATATCGCATCTATCTTTATTGAAGACTATTTTAAGTCAAGTCTATATTGGTGTGACAATGTTAACTCAGGAAGATAAAGAACAGTTTAGTTATATATATGCCTTTGCGAAAAATCGCAATATTGAGATAGTTGATACTACACCTATTAGTTATTTAAATATTGACGATAGTGATGCATATCAAACACTATTATCAATTGCAAGTGGCGGAAATCTAGTGAATTTAACAAATCGTGCTACACAAGAATACATGCACTCTGCAGAGGAAATGGAATTTTTCTATTCTTGTTATCCTGAAGCAATCATAAATACTACAAAAATAGCCGAAAAATGTAATATTGAATTAGAATTTAAAGGTTACCAATTACCTAAGTATTCAAGTGAAATTGATGCTTCATTATATTTAAAAGAATTATGTTATAAAGGTCTTAAAAAACGAATTGTTCAAAATAATATTAGAAGTACTAAAGTTTATGAAGAACGTTTAATCTATGAATTAGAAACAATTAAGGAAATGGGGTTTAGCGACTATTTCTTAATTGTTTGGGACTATGTTAAATTTGCAAAGAAGAATGGCATATATGTTGGCCCTGGTAGGGGTTCGGCAGCAGCAAGTTTAGTCAGCTATTGTTTAGGTATTACAGATATGGACCCGATATATTATGGTCTTTTATTTGAACGTTTCTTAAACAAAGAAAGAATAACAATGCCTGATATTGATATTGATTTCCCTGATGATGCCCGTGATCAAGTTATTGAGTATGTTGGTAAAAAATACGGAGAAAATAAAGTTGCTCATATTGCAACATTTGGTACATTTAAAATTAAACTTGCAATAAGAGATACAGCAAGAGTATTAAAAACAAATGAAAATTCTCTAAAGCAAGTAATGAAATTCATTGATAAAGCTCACAAATCAAGTTTAAGTGAAACAATTGAAACTAGTGAAGAATTACTAAGATTAATGAGTGATTATGAAGATATTGATAAACTTTTAAATATTGCACGTAAAATTGAAGGTTTACCAAGAAATACATCAACGCATGCTGCAGGGATTGTTATGACGACTCATGATTTAGTAAATTATACAGCTTTGGATAATGGATTAGATGGTATATATCAAACTCAGTTTGAGGCAAGTGATTTAGAATCATTAGGCCTTCTAAAAATGGACTTTTTAGGTTTACGCAATTTAACTACTATTGATCGATGTGTTAAATTAATTCAAAAAGATGATCCCGCATTTGTCCTTCCGAAAACCTATGATGATAAAGAAGTGTACCAAATGCTTGCAAATGGTGATGTTGACGGTGTTTTCCAATTAGAATCAGAAGGCATGAAAAAAACAATCATGAATTTGAAAGTATCGAAATTTGATGACATCAATCATGCTTTAGCATTATATCGTCCTGGTCCAATAGATAGTATCCCCACATTTATAAAGCGTAAATTTGGTTTAGAAAAGGTTGAATATTATCATCCGGATTTAGAACCAATTTTAAAAGAAACTTATGGTATGATCGTTTATCAAGATCAAATTATGCTTATTGCTAATAAGTTTGCAAAGTATTCACTTGGCGAAGCTGATGTATTAAGAAGAGCGGTAAGTAAAAAGAAAAAAGATGTTCTTGAAAGAGAGAGAATTAAGTTTGTAAATTCCTCAGTTAAAGCTGGATACCAAGAAGATATTGCTAATAATGTATATGACTATATTGTTAAGTTTGCTGATTACGGTTTTAATAAAGCCCATTCTGTAGCTTATGCTCAAATAGCTTATATTACTGCTTATCTAAAAAGACATTATTTTATCTACTACTTATCAGTATTAATGAATGGAGTTCTTGGAAGCGATACTGATATCTTAAGATATTACCAAGCAGCAAATCGTAAGAAAATTAAAGTAGTAGGTCCTAACATTAATCTTAGTGAAGTTTCATTTAGTGTTAATAATAAATGTATTGTTTTCCCATTATCGGTTATTAAAGGATTAGGTATTGTTAAAACTAATGCATTAATTGACGAAAGAGATAAAAATGGAAAGTTTAAAAATTATGAAGATTTTGTCTTAAGAACAAAAGATATAGTTGCTTACTCATTAATAGAAAATATTATCTATAGTGGGGCTTTAGATATATTTGGTTTAAGCAAAAAAGCTATGATTGATAATTACAAAACAATTATTGAAAAAGAACAATATAGTTTTGTTAAATCAATTGATATTGAATTTGATAAAAGTGAATTTACTTATGGGGAATTAATTCAAAAAGAAAAAGAAGTAATCGGTTTAAATATTAAATATAATTTCTTTTATCAATATCAATCTTTATATCAAGAAAAACGTCTCTTTAGAATAGAAGCTTTAAAAGAAGGAATGTATATACGCACTCTTGGTATGGTTAAATATATAAGAAATATTAAAACAAAGGCTGGGGAAACAATGGCTTTTGTTAGTATTGAAGATGAAAAAAATAAAATTGAACTTACTATCTTCCCACGCGTTTATGAAAAGTTACCTCAGCTTGTTATTGGGCAAGTCTTAATAGTTGGTGGTCGTGTTCAAAAACGTGAAGAACTACAAATAGTGGTTGATAGTATAGAGAAAGTGTAGGAGAAAAAATGGAACAAAAAGTTTTAGAAAAAATTAATTTATGGGATAGTCAAAATCTTGAACAAAGTTTAAGACAAGAACTAGAGGAAATAAAAAAAGATGAAAAAGCTTTATATGATGCTTTTTATACCGATATTGCATTTGGTACTGGAGGCTTACGTGGGATTTTAGGCGTTGGCACAAATCGTATGAATATATATGTTGTTGCGAAAACAACACAAGGCTTTGTTGATTATATGAAAGAAAAATATGAAAGAGTAAATGAAATGGGCGTTGTTATTTCATATGACTGTCGTAAAAACTCTGATGTCTTTTCTAAAGTAGCAGCAAACGTTATAGCAAAAAATGGTATCAAAGTATATATCTTTGATTCATTACGTTCAACACCTGAATTAAGCTTTGCAGTTAGACATTATCATGCAGCTGGTGGTATTATGATTACTGCTAGCCACAACCCACCAATTTATAATGGTTATAAAGTATATGATCATGAAGGATGTCAACTTGTACCTGAACTTGCTGATTTATGTATTGATAAAGTAAATCAAGTTAGTGATATGTTTGGCTTAGTTGATCCTAACTATGAACTTGCATTTAATAAGAATCTTGCAAATGGTATGATTAAAGTAATTGGTAGAGAAACAGATAAAGAGTATATTAAACTTGTTAATACTGTTAAAGTACAAGACGTTAAAAAAGATAATATTAAACTTATTTATACTCCACTTCATGGTACAGGTACAGTATTTATGAAAGAACTTCTTGAACAAAATGGATACAATATTATTCCAGTTGAAGAACAAATGGTTCCAGATGGAAACTTCTCTACACTAAAATCTCCAAATCCTGAAGAAGCAAGTGCATTTGAATATGCAATTAATTTAGGTAAAAAAGAAAATGCTGATATTTTAATTGCTACTGATCCAGATGCTGATAGAATGGGTATAGCCGCAAAAAATAAAGAAGGCGAATATGTATTACTTACTGGTAACCAAACAGGTGCAATCCTATTAGACTATCTTGCAAAATATAAACATACTGATAAACAACGTGTTGTTTTTAATACGATTGTTACTTCTAACTTAGCCAAAGCAATTTGTGAACGCCATGGTATTGAACTAGTTCAAACATTAACAGGATTTAAATTCATTGGAGAACAAGCTGCTTTAATTGAAGGAACTGATAAAGAATTCTTCTTTGGTTACGAAGAATCTTATGGTTATGTTATTAAAGATTTTGTAAGAGATAAAGATTCATTCCAAGCAACATTATTATTGTGCGAAGTAGCATCTTTCTACAAAGAACAAGGAAAGACTTTATACGATGTTCTATTTGACATTTTCGAAGATTACGGTTACTATATTGAAGGTGTTCATAATATTTCATTAGTAGGGGCTGAAGGAAGTGCCAAGATTAACCAAATCATGACTCATTTCCAACAAAATCCTTTAAAAGAATTAGCTGGTAAAGAAATTGTTACAATTGAAGATTACCAAGATTCTATTAGATTAGAAAGAGGAGTTAAGTCTAAACTTACTCTTCCTAAGTCTTTTGTTCTTAAGTATATTTTTGAAGATGGCGGTTGGTTTGTATTAAGACCATCAGGAACAGAACCAAAATTAAAGATCTATGTTGCAATTAAAGGTAATACTCTTGATGATGCAAATGAATTAATTAAGAGAGTAAAAGCTGAAGTGCTTGCTATTATTGATCAAATTTAAGAGGTGGAAAATGAAAGTATCATTAAATTATAAAAATGCAATTTGTTGTGATAGTTGTTTATATGCTTTAGAAGAAAAAGCCTTAAAAGCAAGACAAACACTATTAGAGGGAACTGGACCAGGTAATGATTTTACTGGTTGGGTAAAATATCCTAAAACTTATGACAAAGAAGAATTTGCTCGTATTAAAAAAGCAGCTGAATTTATTAAAGAAAACGCCGATGTTTTAGTTGTTATTGGTATTGGTGGTTCTTATTTAGGTGCTAAAGCTGTTATAGAAGCATTTAAAAATTACTTCCCAGCTCAAAAAGAACTAGAAATCATTTTTGTTGGTAACACTCTTTCTGCAACTTATACAAAAGAATTATTAACATATTTAGAAAATAAAAAATTTGCAATTAATGTCATTTCTAAATCAGGAACAACAACTGAGCCAGCAATCGCTTTTAGATTATTTAAAGAGCTATTAACTAAACAACTTGGTAAAGATGCTAATAAATATATCTTTGCAACAACTGATGCAAAAAAAGGAGCATTGAGAACTCTTTCAACAACAGAAGGTTATGAAACATTTGTTGTACCAGATGATGTTGGTGGAAGATATTCATGGTTTACAGCTGTAGGATTATTACCAATTGCTTGTGCTGGTATTAATATTGATAAATTAATGCAAGGTGCAGAACGTGCCTATGAAGAATTATCAATAAAACCATTTGAAGATAATATTGCCTTAAAGTATGCATCAATGAGACATTATTTATATCAAGAAGGCAAAAAGATTGAAGTATTAGTTTCTTATGAACCTAAACTTTCATTTATTAGCGAATGGTGGAAACAACTTTATGGTGAATCAGAAGGTAAAGATCACAAAGGTCTTTTTCCTGCAAGTTTAGTATACTCAACAGATTTACACTCTATGGGACAATATGTTCAAGATGGAGAAAGAATTATGTTTGAAACAGTTCTTGAAGTTGAAGAACCAAAATACAACATTGCTCTTAAAAAAGAAGAAACAGACTTAGATGGTTTAAATTATCTAGAGGGAACTCTTCTTGAAAATGTAAACAAAAAAGCAATGCAAGGAACTTTACTTGCTCATGTCGATGGTGGCGTTCCAAATATGATCCTTGCAATTGATCAAGTAGAAGAAGAAACTATGGGTTATTTATTATACTTCTTCATGTTTGCTTGTGGAGTATGTTGCTATATGCTTGATATTAACCCATTTAATCAACCTGGTGTTGAAGACTATAAGAAAAATATGTTTGCTCTTCTTGGTAAACCTGGTTATGAAGAATTAAAGAAAGAACTTGAAAAGAGATTAAAATAATAAATATACAAAAATAAACTGATTATGGAATATATTCATAATCAGTTTTTAATTTTATTGAAAATTTAAGTAAGATATGATATAATACAAAAAGAGAAAAAAGGTGATTAAATGGTTATTAAATACACATTATTAAAAGAAGATAAAAGATCTATGGCTAGACTTGGAACAGTTGAAACTCCACATTCAACTTTTGAAACTCCTTGCTTCATGCCAGTTGGAACACAGGCTACTGTTAAAACAATGTCAAAAGAAGAAATTGAGGCAACAGGCGCAGGAATTATACTTTCTAATACATATCATTTATGGTGTCAACCAGGACATAAGTTAATTGAAGAAGCTGGTGGCTTACATAAGTTCATGAATTGGGATCGTTCTATTCTTACAGATTCTGGAGGCTTTCAAGTTTTTTCTTTAGCTAAACTTCGTGATATTACTGAAGAAGGTGTAACATTTAAACATCATAAAAATGGTAAAAAAATGTTCTTATCACCAGAGATTGCTATGGAAATTCAAAATAGTTTAGGTAGTGATATTATGATGAGTTTTGATGAATGTCCTCCATATCCAGCTACTTATGAATATATGAAGAATTCAGTAGAAAGAACTCTTCGTTGGGCACAACGAGGACTTGATGCACATAAAAGAAAGGATGAACAAGGATTATTTGGAATTGTTCAAGGGGGTATCTACCAAGACCTGCGTGAACATTGTGCCAAAGAACTTGCCAAGATGCCTTTTGATGGATATTCAATTGGCGGATTAAGTGTTGGGGAACCTAAAGAATTGCAAAATGAAGTATTAACATATACTACTCCACTACTTCCAAAAGATAAACCACGTTACTTAATGGGTGTAGGATCACCAGGGGCAATCTTAGATGGAGTTGAAAGAGGTATTGATATGTTTGACTGCGTTCTTCCAACGCGTATTGCAAGACATTCATGTGCCATGACTTCAAAGGGAAGAATGATTTTAAAAAATAAAGAATTTGAAAAAGACTTTACACCACTTGATCATGAATGTGATTGTTATACTTGTAAAAACTATACAAGAGCATATCTTCGTCATCTTGTTAAGGCCGATGAAATTTTAGGTGCAAGATTAATATCAATCCATAATATTCATTTCCTTGAAAACTTAATGAGAAACATTCGACAAGCTATTAAAGAAGATCGTTTCTTAGAATTCAAAGAAGAGTTCTACGCAAAATATGGTTTAAATGAAAGCGACCGTGATTTCTAATGAGAAAAAGAATATTAAAATTAATTGTTTGTTTTTTATTACTAATTTGTTTTAGTTTTCTTTCATCTTGTCGACTATTTAAAAATGAGTATGTTACTATGGAACATGGGGTTGTCTTAACGGTACCAGATGATTGGAAAGAGTATTTTTTATATCCTAATGAGGTTCCTAGTTATTATTTTGGATATGATGGTATTAATGTTTTAGCATCAAGCACAAAAGATCATTATACATTTGTTGAAAATGATTTTTATTTACAAAGTGATGCATTTAATAAATTCTTGTCAACATTTGGATTCGGAAGAATTTCTAGTTTTGAAAATGAAAAAAAATATTATCTTGGAAGTACGCCTAACTTATTAGATGAATATAATTACGTTATTACTAAGGCAACAAAAAGAACAGAAGAAAGCCAAGCTGGAAGAACAAAAGGAGAACATACTTTAAAGTTGGATCAATTTATGGAAGACCCAAATAACCTTGGTCAATTTGTTGCTCAAGAATGTTCTATTGAATATTTAATTGTTTGTTTTGGACCGGATGGAACAAGATACTCTTGTTCTTTTAGAACTTTTGTGAGTGAACAAGTTAGATACTATGCTTATGCTTGGACGGGAAATTTAGAAATAAAGATGCATCTTCCACTAATGGTTATTGAAGAAAACGATGAAAGAAAATTTTTGTTATTACCTCTTCCTTATGATACAAAATATATTGTAAGTAATAATGTATACTTAGAAGCAATTTTGAAGAAAGAGTCATATTTGGATGAAAGTAATTATGTTTTTGATTATCCAACAGCTTTTTCAAGAACAGACTTCGTAATTGATGGAACTGATGAAAAATTACCTGAATATAGTCCAGAACAAAAAAGAGATTATGTTATAGAGTGGTATGAAAAATATTGTAAAGGCGAATATATTGAAGGTGTATTTTATATTGAATATGCCGGAGCAAGATTCATTGTGAATCTAGATGCAGGAAACGAAAAAAAAGATGCTTTCTCTTTAAAATATGTTGGCCCTGCAACAAAATAATACAAAATTAAAGATTATAGGTAACTATAATCTTTTTTAATATCCATATGTTTTCTACTTGCAAGGCTATAAGAATTTTGTTATAATGAACTCAGTAGGAGATTAATATATGCATGAACTTGGAATATTAAAACACGCAATTAAAAAAGTGAATGATATCTCAGAAAAAAATGAGATTAATGAAATCAAGTTCATTACTCTTGAGGTTGGGAAGGATTCATCATTCGTTCCAATTTTTTTTGAGAAACTATTTCCTGTTGCAATTGAAGGGATGAAAAGATTTCAAAATGCATCTTTAAATATTGAAGTAGTTGATGGTAAGGGACTAATTATAAAAGAGATAGGGTATTAATAAGGTTTAATTATGAAGAAAAAACAAGTCATTGAAAAAGATTTTACAACATTACCAAAGCATGCACCCAATGTTGATGAGCAAGGTAATGTTTTATATTTAGATGAAAAATTACTAGAAAGAAAAATCGCTCCATTTCCTCGCTTTAAAAATTCACGAAGAGGACTTGGACTTGCGAACTTTTTAAGAAAACATGTTATTTATGTAAGTTATAAAAACAAAAAAATTGTTCACAAACTTTATCATTTTGTTATCAAATATTCTGTTTGGATGAAAAAAGGCGGACTAAGAGGAAGAACTTATAAGCGTCTTGCGAAAATCTATCCTGAATATAAACGACCAAGCTCAACAATTGTTATGCCACTTAATGTTGATATAACAAATATGGGGGAAAAAGTAACAATTCCTATGGATATGTTAAAAGAGTCATTGAAGAATATATCTTTTATCGGTGGTATGGATCATTGTTTATGTCGCGAAGCAAACGATTGTAAAGATTACCCTCAGGATTTTGGATGTTTATTCTTAGGCGAGCCTGGACGTCATATTATTAAACACAATCTTGGTCGCGAATTAACATATGAAGAAGCATGTGCAAGAATTGACCGAGCTGCAGAACTTGGGTTAACTTGTCAATCAGCTTGGTTAGAAATTGAACATTGGTTTTGGAATATTCAAAAAAACCAAGAAGACAATTTCTTAGAAATATGTTTTTGTTGCCCATGTTGTTGTGTAGGTATGCGATTAATGCGTAATACAACTAAAACAGAACAGTATCGTTTTCACCCATCTGGCTGGACTGCAGTTGCAGATAGAACAAAATGCATTGGCTGTAAACAATGTGTAACAACAAAAAATGGTTGTCCAGTTAATGCAATTGGTATTGGTGACGATGGGAAAGTTGTTATTGATCAAGAATCTTGTTTGGGCTGTGGTATATGTGTTTCTAAATGCAAGGTAGGCGCGCTTAAGATTAAACAAACAATGCCAATGCGCCCTCATTTGAGTGAATATTATGATAAAGAATTTAATATGGAAGTAAAAATTTGGGATAAAAAAGATGAAAATAAATAATGATATAAAGATTATTGAAGTCAAACAAAGTGTTTTTGAAGACAACAATCAAGATGCTAATGCATTAAGAGAAGAATTAAAGCAATCAAAGACTTTTTTATTAAATGTTATGTCTTCTCCTGGTTCGGGAAAAACAACCCTTTTATTGGGGGTTACAAAAGAACTTCAAAAAGATATAAAATTAGCAGTAATGGAAGCCGATATTGATTCTGCGGTTGATGCAAAAATAATGACTGATGCAGGCGTTCCATCAATTCAAATTCATACAGGTGGAATGTGTCATTTAGATGCGGATATGACAAGACAAGGACTTAATGAAGTAGAATATAAAAATTATGATTTAGTTATTCTTGAAAACGTTGGTAATTTAGTTTGTCCTGCCGAATTTGATACAGGAGCTGTTAAAAATATGACAATTTTATCAGTACCAGAAGGCCATGACAAACCCTTAAAATACCCACTAATGTATGAAATTTGTGATTTATTGGTTATAAATAAAATTGATGTTCTACCTTACTTTGATTTTGATATTAAGAAGGTAGAAGAATACGCTAAGATGCGTAATCCTAATATTGATATTATTTATACTTCTGCCAAAACAAAAGAAGGAATTAAAGAAGTTGTACATTGGATTTTAAAAAATGTGAATGAATGGAAAAAATAGAAGACAATTGTCTTCTATTTTTTATTCTAATATAATATTATTATTCATAATATATAGTGGTGATATATATGCAACAATTAAAAAAACCAGATATAAGTCTTATTATCGTAACCATCTTTCTTATTATATTTGGATTGCTAATGGTTTATTCTGCTAGTTCTGTTGTTGCATCATATAAATATAACGATGCTTTTTATTTTTTTAAAAGACAACTTATATTTTCTATAGTTGGTATTATATTGATGTTTGTTGTATCAAAAATTAATATTAATAAAATATTTAAAAGAGTAACAATTATTTTTATTATTTCTATCTGTTTATTACTACTTGTTTTAATACCGGGGATTGGAGTTGTTAGAGGAGGTGCTAGAAGTTGGATTGGTTTTGGAAGCTTTTCTATTCAGCCGGCAGAAATAGTAAAGGTAACAATCATTCTATTCCTTGCAACAATCCTTAATAAAATAGATATTAGGTTAAATAAAATTAGATACACTTGTCTTACACTTGGTATTATAGTTGGTACTTTCTTATTAATAATGCTACAACCAGACTTTGGAACAGGTTTGGTAATTACTTTATCTTCTTTAATGATTTTGTTTTGTGCTGGGTTAAGTTTTAAATATTTTATAATTATTGGTTTAGGAGGAGTATTAGGCATTATTTTTCTTATTGCAAGTGCTCCATATCGTTTAGAAAGAATTTTTGCTTTTCTCGACCCTTGGAAAGATCCTTTAGGAAGTGGCTTTCAAGCAATTCAATCTTTATTCTCCATTGCTCCAAGTGGAATATTTGGGCTTGGTTATAATCAAAGTATGCAAAAACATTTCTTTTTGCCTGAGCCTCAAAATGATTTTATATTTGCAATTATATGTGAAGAACTTGGATTAATTGGTGGAGTAATTTTAATTGTAAGTTTTGCGTTTCTAATTATTAAATTATGTGTTTTAAGTACAAAGATTGAGGATAACAAATACAAACTGACATTAGTAGGTATTGCAAGTTCACTCTTTGTACAAGTATTTATTAATTTAGGGGTTGTTATAGGTATATTACCTGTTACTGGTATAACCCTTCCAATTATTAGTTATGGAGGATCAAGTTTAGTTTTTACATTAATTATGATTGGAATAGCATTAAACATAAGTAGGTATCGGGAGGAATAATGAAAATTGCAATAGTTGGTGGCGGAACTTTAGGACACATTATTCCGGGATTAATTCTTGGGAACAAATTACAAGATAAACATGAAATTATATATATAACAACAACAAAAGATAAAAGGTTTAATGTGTTTAAAATGCACACATATTTAAAAAATGTTTATTATATTGATTCAAGTGGTTTTACAAAAAATATCATTAGTAATATAAAGATTATTTTTAAAGATTTAAAAGCAATGAAACAAATAAAGAAAATAATTAATGATGAAAGTATTGAATTAATTATTGGCATGGGTGGATATATAAGTGGTTTGACAATGTTATGTACAAAGAGAAAAATACGTAAAATTATACATGAACAAAATAAAGTTATGGGACTTGCAAATAAAGTATCAATTAATGTTGTCAATAAGGTTTTATTATCTTTTGATATAGATTTAAAGAAGAACAACAACAAAAAAGTAATTGTTTCTAATCCATGCTTATTTATTAATAAGCCAAACATTCAGAAAGAGGAAAACCACATATTAATTACATCGGGTTCGAATGGAGCAAAGGAAATAAATGATCTAGCAATTAAAATAATCAATAATCGACTAATCCCAAATTATCATATTACCCTTGTAACTGGTAGAAAGTATTATGATGAGGTAATTAAAAAAATAAACAATAAACAAAATATAGATATATATCCATTTATAGATAACATGCATGAATATATATATAAAGCATCTTTTATTATTTCTCGCGCAGGATCTTCAACAATCTTTGAATCGCTTGCTTTAGAGACGATTCCTTTGTTATTTCCTTCGAGTAATGTAACAAACAATCATCAATATTATAATGCTATGGAAATTGTTAATTTAGGAATGGGAGAAATAATTAATCAAGATAACGTAATTAGAACTTTTAATAAGATTAAGAATCATTACAATAGTTATTTGGAAAATATTAGAAAATATAAAAAAGAGTATAATTTGAATAAAATTATAAATTTAATTGAGGAGGATAACATATCGATAAATTAGTAAAATATATAAAAGAAATAAATGGAGGAGATATATTACTTGATGAACGTTTAGATAAATATACATCATTAAAAATTGGTGGTATTTGTAAAGTAATGTATTTTCCTAAAGATATATATTCTCTACGTAAAATATATAAATATATTATTAAGCATAAACTTGAGTATTTTGTCATTGGAAAAGGAACGAATTTAGTAATTAATGAAAGCTACTTTAACCAAGTATTTATAAATTTAAAACATCTAAATGATTATTTTTATTTAAAAGATGATAAAGTATTAATCTTATCTGGAAATATTTCAAGTAAAATTGCATATCATCTTGCAAGTCATGGCTATAGTGGATGTGAATTCTTAAGCGTTATCCCAGGAACAATAGGTGGAGCCATATATATGAATGCAGGGGCATATGATAGTCAAATGTCTGACATTATTGATAGTGTTTTAGTAATCGATAATACTGGTCATTTAAAGTTAATTAAAAACAGTGATTGTGAATTTTCATATCGTAAATCGATATTTAAAATGCAAAAGTTCATAATCTTAGGCGCAACACTAAAACTTATGAAAGTAGATAGTAAAGAGATTCCTTTAGAGAAAATAAGACATTATGTTTCTAGTAAAAAAGATAATCAACCTCTTAATGCTAAAAGTGCGGGTAGTGCTTTTTTAAATCCTAATGGAATACAGGCTTGGAAATTAATTGATCAGATGGGGTATCGTGGAAAATG
This sequence comes from Bacilli bacterium, assembly GCA_045589955.1. GTDB lineage: Bacteria > Bacillota_I > Bacilli_A > ML615J-28 > CAG-313 > CAJGCS01. Next base: position 20,676 of record JAZNQD010000073.1, read on the forward strand.
TATTGGTGGAGCTAAAGTAAGTGAAAAACACACTAATTTTTTAATTAATCATAATCATGCGTCATTTTCTGATATATATAATTTAATGCTTGACATTACTTATCATGCTAAAGAAAAATATGATGTTGATTTGGAATGCGAATGGGAAATATTAAAATAGACAAAACGAATTATCGTTTTGTTTATTTGCCTATACAAAATAACTTAATTATCATAGTATAGATATGGAAGGAGTGAAAATATGTATAATTGTCGAAATAAAATTAATTATTTCAACTACTCACCATATCCAGTAGTAGTTGAGGATAAAGATGTTGAAAACTTCTTTACACCTATTCAAGCCTTATCTTATGGTAATTTATCTAAAAGTTTATATAAAGGGTATAAAGGTTATCAACAAATTATTTTAAGTGCCGAAAATCCAATGACTGCGCTTCAAGCATATAACTTTGTCTTGGTAGATTTGGGTCTATATCTAGATGTTAATCCTAATGATCAAGAAGCATTAAAACTATATAATGCTTATGTGCTTGAATATCAAAATTTAGTAAGAAATTTTGAGAATATCAACTATGATTTACAATTAGGTAACATCCAAGAACAAACATCTTCTTGGGAGTGGGTTAAAAACTGGCAAGTGAAAGGTGGTAACAAGTAATGTGGAAATATGAAAAGATGTTACAATATCCAGTGAAAATAAGAAAAAGAAACCTTAAAATGGCTAATTTAATTAATGCTCAAGTAGGCGGACCACAAGGGGAGCTTGGTGCAGCTCTAAGATATTTAAATCAAAGTTTTACGATGCCTGATGATGTAGGTAAAGCATTACTTACAGATATTGGTACTGAAGAATTAGGCCATGTCGAAATGTTACAAACATTAATTAAAGAACTAACTAAAGGCGCAACAGTTGATGAAATTAAAGCTGCTGGCTTTGATAAGCACTTTGTAGAACATGGTATGGATTTATTTCCCGCTAACCCTGAAGGCGTTCCATTTACAACCGCATATATATCAGCGGTTGGTGACACAAGAGCTAATTTAGTCGAAGATCTTGCTGCTGAGGAAAAAGCACGTTCTGTTTATGAAAACTTAATTGAACTTTGTGATGATGAAGATGTTAAACAAGTTTTATTATTTTTAAGACAAAGAGAAGTAGTTCACTTTGCTCGATTTAAAGAATTACTTGAGTATTACGAAAGAAAAAATATGTTGTAGAAATTATTAAAATATGATATAATATATATCGGTGATAATATGAAATTATACGTTATATCAGATATACATGGTTCTTATAGCGATTTAGAAGAATTCTTAGATATAATAAAAGATGAAGAATATGACAATCTATTTATTCTAGGTGATATTCTTCATGGATATGGAAATTCTCATAATACAGATGTTTTGCAAATCGGCCATCTGTTGAGTAAGGTTGTTACAAGACTTGTCTTAATAAAAGGAAATTGTGATTTACCTGAAGATACAAAATATTTACCAACTGGATTTAAAGAAGCAGTACACATAATGTTTAAAAATAGAAATCTTTATTTTGTACATGGTCATCGTTATTTTCCATTTGGTATCCTTAAAGAAAATGATATATTATGCCATGGACATACGCATATAAATCATATCACTTTAGATGAAGAAAAAAAGTTTATTGAATGTTGTCCAGGATCGATTGCTCTTCCTAGAGCTAATACTGAAAAAACATATATGGAAATAAATGATAGTGCCATTATAATATATAATTTTCAAAAAGAATTAATAGAAAAATATGAACTATAAAAAAAGCAAACAGTTTATCTGTTTGCTTTTTGGATGTTATTCTTTAAATTGATATTGGTATAAATTAGCATATACACCATTTTCTTTTATAAGTTGCTCATGATTACCACGCTCGATAATGCCATTTTTATCAATAACAATAATCTCATCAGCATTTTTGACAGTTGAAAGTCTGTGAGCTACAACAATTGTTGTACGACCTTGACTTAATGCTTCTAATGCTTGTTGAATTTGCATTTCTGTAACATTATCTAAAGCACTTGTTGCCTCATCAAGAATTAATATTTCAGGATTTTTTAAAAAAGCACGAGCAATAGAAATACGTTGTTTTTGACCACCTGATAGTTTAACACCACGTTCTCCAACAAATGTATCATAACCTTCTGGTAATTCTTTAACAAAATCATGAATATTAGCTTTGATTGCGGCCTCAATGATCTCTTCGTCAGTTGCGTCTATTCGGCCATAGGCAATATTTTCTTTAATAGTTCCTGTAAATAAGAAGACATCTTGAGCAACAATACCAATTGTTTTTCTAAGAGATTTGAAACTTATATCTCTAATGTCAATATCATCAATTAAAATGGCTCCATCATTAATTTCATAGAATCTTGGAATTAAGTGACAAATTGTTGTTTTGCCCCCACCTGAAGGACCAACTAAAGCAATTGTTTTTCCCTTCTTAATTGAAAGGTCAAGACCATTTAAAATCCATTTGGCATCTTCACCAGTATCGTATTTGAAATATACTTTTTCAAATTTAATTTCATTTTTGAAAGAATCTAAGTGAATTGGATTTTCAATTTCTTTTTCCGGTTTCATATTCATTATTTCAGTAAATCTTGCAAAACCAGTCATACCGTTTTGGATTTGTTCAAAGATACTAATTAATGTTCTTATTGGATTGATAATCATTGATGCGGCAAGAAGATATGCTGCAAGTTGATTACTATCAATTCCCCAATATTTGTCACCATTATATAAGAAGAAGGCTCCAGCAAGTAATGCAATAGCGTTAAAAATATCAGTTAATAAACCCATTCCTGAGTTGAAAACACCCATTTCATGATATGCCTTGGCACGGGCTTTTTGAAAAGCTTTATTAGTTGAATTAAATTTCTTAATTTCATCATCTGATGCAGTATAAGCTTTAGTGACTCTTATACCCGCAACACTGCTTTCAACGCGAGCATTAATTTCACCTGTTTCTTCACGCATTTTTTTGAATGCTCTTTGCATTTTCTTTCTTCTTAATACCGCAAACACAACGATAAATGGAATACATGCACATAGTATTAATGCAAGCCATGGGCTAATTCTAATTGATAAATAGACTGTTGCTGCACCGATTGAGAAAATAGATAAGAAGATACCTTCAGGTCCGTGGTGAGCAAGTTCTGCAATATCCATTAAGTCATTGATAATTCTTGACATAATTGTACCAGTCTTATTTTCATCAAAGTAAGAAAATGGTAATGTTTGCAAGTGTTCAAATAATTCTTTACGCATATCAGCTTGAATTCTAACACCTAAAATATGTCCCCAATATTGAACAATATAGTTAAGAATTGATTTAATAATATATATTCCAATTAAAGCAGCACACCATAAAAGGATAATATCAAATTTTCCAGCATTAATGTTTTCTTTATTCATTAATTCTTCTGTAACCATTGGATAGGCAAATGAACATAGGGAAATTAAAAAAGAACAGAACATATCAAATGCAAATAATTTCCAGTGTGGCTTATAGTATTTTATAAATTTTTCCAAATTATCACTCCCCTTTAGAAATTATTATACAAAAAAAGCAGTGATTTTGTCATTTAATTGCTTTGTTAAAAAAATATGCACTTCCATATAAAAAAGGACTAAAATATGGTATAATAAGTATATATTATCGGAGGTTAAAATTATGTATAAAATTATGGCTGTAAACGCAGGCAGTTCATCTTTAAAGTTCCAATTATTAGAAATGCCTGAAGAAGAAGTTATTGTTGAAGGATTAATCGAAATGATTGGTCTTGCAAATCCAGTTATTAATGTAAAATATCAAGGAGAAAAAGAATCTAAACCTTGCCAAGCAAAAGACCATGCAGAAGCAGTTCAATTATTATTAGATGTTTTAATTGAAAAGAAGATCCTAAAAAGCTTAAATGAAATTAGTGGCGTAGGTCATAGAATTCTACACTGTGGAGAAAAATTCTCAGATTCTGTTGTTATGGATGACTACGCAATTGATGTTGTTGATTCAGTATCTGATTTAGGTCCTCTTCACAACCCTGCTAACTTAACAGGTATTAGAGCTTTTAAAAAAGTATTACCAGATACAGTTCAAGTAGGTGTATTTGATACTTCATTCCACTTAACTATGCCTGATGAATCATATATGTATGCTGTACCTTATGAATGGTATGAAAAACATGGCGTTCGTAAATATGGATTCCACGGAACAAGTCATAAATATGTTTCTCAAGAAGCAGCTAAATTCTTAGGAAAACCTTTAGAAGAATTAAGATTAGTTACAGCTCATATTGGTAATGGTGCATCTTTAGCAGCTATTAAATATGGTAAAGTTGTTGATACTACAATGGGGTTAACACCACTTGACGGCCTTCCAATGGGAACAAGATGTGGTACTATCGACCCAGCTATTATTGATTTTATTTGCAGAAAAGAAAACTTAACTGTTCAAGAAGTTAATAATATTTTAAATAAAAAATCTGGTTATATTGGTTTCTATCCTGAATCAAGTGACGCACGTGCTTTACGTGCTGCACAAGCTCAAGGTGATGCTAAAGCAGATTTAATTTTAAGAATGCAATGCAAGAAGATTGTTGACTATGTAGGTAGTTTCTATGCATATATGGGAGGTATGGACGCATTAGTATTTACTGCTGGTATTGGTGAAAAATCACCTCAAACTAGAGCTGATGTTTGTGCAAGACTTCAAGAAGCATTTGGTGTTGAAATCGATTTAGAAAAGAATGAAATCAAAGGCGAATTAATGGAAATCTCTACTCCAAACTCAAAAGTTAAAGTTTTAGTTGTTCCAACTAATGAAGAACTTATGATTGCAAGAGATACAATGAGATTAGGAAACATCAAATAAGTAATAATTTTGTTTATTTGACAATTAAAAACTCTTTTGATATAATAGATTTAACTTAAATTAATCTACTATATTTTGATAAAATAATTAGAAAGGAATTATATTTTTATGGTATTTTCCGATGAAATGTTCTCTACAAAACCTGTAGTTAAAGTTGTCGGCGTTGGTGGTGGAGGCGGTAATGCAATTAACCGAATGATTGATGCGGATATCCAAGAAGTTCAATATATTGCTGTAAACACTGACTGTCAAGTATTACGTTTATCTAAAGCAGATGTACGTATTCAAATCGGTAGACAAATTACTAAAGGTCTTGGTGCAGGTGCTAATCCTGAAGTTGGTAGACTTGCTGCTGAAGAATCTGAACAAGAATTACGCCAAGCACTTGAAGGTGCAGATTTAGTATTTATCACAACTGGTATGGGTGGTGGTACTGGTACAGGTGCTGCACCAGTTATCGCAAGATATGCTAAAGAAATGGGTGCTCTTGTTATTGGTATTGTTACTAAACCATTTGGATTTGAAGGCAAACGTCGTATGCAACATGCTCTTCAAGGTATTGAAGCAATCCGTCCATATGTTGATACTATCATTATAGTTCCAAATGATAAATTACTTGAAAATATCGGTAACAATACAACTTATCTTGAAGCATTTAGTGAAGCCGATAAAGTATTATTATATGGTGTTAAAGGTATTTCAGAAATTATTTCTTTACCAGGTTTAATCAATGTTGACTTTGCTGACCTTAGAACAGTGTTAACTGGTAAAGGTACTGCATTAATGGGTATTGGTTTAGGTAGTGGCCCTAACCGTGCTGTTGAAGCTGCAATTGATGCAATTAGTAGCCCATTGCTTGAAATTGATATTAATGGCGCAACTGATGCAATCGTTCAAATCACTGGTGATGATTCAATGACTATGAAAGAAATCGAAGAAGTTATCACTGAAATTAGACGTGCATCTAGTCCAGACATTGAAATTATTCATGGTACTGGTTTAAATTACGAATTAAATGGCGAATTAATTGTCACTGTTATTGCAACAGGTTTCGATGCTTCTAGTGGCAAACATACCGTTGAACCACCAAAAGAAGAAAATAGAGAATCAAATATTCCTCTTAGAACAACACGTGTTGGTGGAGGAACTACTAAACCAACTGAAGAAGGTAAAGAAGTTAAAGAAACTAAAGTACCTAGTTGGTTACAAAATAGATTTAGATAAAAATAAAAGTCGGGATCTTCCTGACTTTTAATTCTATAAGGAGGATAATATGTGTATTTTTTGTAAAATAATTAATGGAGAAATCCCATCTTTTAAAATTTATGAAACAGAAGATCTAGTAGCTTTTCTAGATATATCACAAGCAACAAAAGGACATACTTTAATAGTTCCCAAAAAACATTTTGATAATTTACTTGCTTTAGATGAAGAAACTTTAAAAAAGATTAGTGTAGCTCAAAAAGAAGTAGCAAATATTTTAAGTAAAAAACTTGGAACAAATGCATTTAACTTCGTAAATAACTGTGGTAGCTTTGCCGGACAAAGCGTTATGCATGTTCATTTTCATGTAATTCCAAGATATGAAAATGATGACTTTAAAATGCATATTGTTGAACATGAACCAAATTTTGAGGAATTAGCTAAACTACATAAATTAATTACTGAATAATATTAATATGGAAAAAAGAAAGTTTTTATCAATATAATAGTGCTAGTAGCATTAATAGTAGTGACAATTATTAGTTTAGTTGAGACTAAAGGAAGAAAAAAATTATTTTCACTTATCTTTCCTGCAACGTATTTAATAATAACTATACCTGCATTTATTACTAATCTATTAACATCAATAATTAATATTATTTTATTTGTCATTATGCTCTATTTCTATAGTACTAATTTTCTAACTTACATACCTTTTCCATAAAGATGTTTAATCAAAAAGACTCTAAATTTTAGAGTCTTTTTTACTTTAAATAATTTATTAAATGTGGTATAATATAAAAGATAAGAAAAATGTTATTTAAAAGGAGAAAATAAATGGAATACACAAATGAATTAAAACACATGTGTAAAGTTAATTGTGGTGCAAGCCATGGTTGTGCTCCAATTCCTCAAGAAGGTAAATGGACTTATTCTCGTGAAATTAAAGACACTAATGGTTTAACTCACGGTATTGGTTGGTGTGCTCCTCAACAAGGTTGTTGCAAATTAACTTTAAACGTTAAAGGCGGCATTATTATGGAAGCCTTAATCGAAACTTTAGGTTGCTCAGGTATGACTCACTCTGCAGCTATGGCATCAGAAGCTATCGTTGGTAAAACTTTATTAGAAGCTGTTAATACTGACTTAGTATGTGACGCTATCAATACTGCTATGAGAGAATTATTCTTACAAATTATCTATGGTCGTACTCAATCTGCATTCAGTGAAAATGGTTTACCAATCGGTGCTGGTTTAGAAGACTTAGGTAAAGGTTTAAGAAGCCAAGTTGGTACTTGTTATAGTACTTTAGAAAAAGGACCAAGATACTTAGAATTAACTGAAGGTTATATTACTAAAATTGGTTTAGACGCTAATAACGAAATCATTGGTTACCAATATTTAAGTGTTGGTAAATTCATGGATTTCTTAAAGAAAGGCGTTCCTGCAGAAGAAGCATTAGAAAAAGCTAAAGGTCAATATGGTCGTTTTGATGATGCGGCTAAATACATTGACCCACGTCATGAATAGGAGGCGAAACTATGGCATTATTTGAAAGTTACGAAAGAAGAATTAATCAAATTAATAAAACTTTAAATGAATACGGTATCGCTTCAATCGAAGAAGCAAAAGCAATTTGTGATGCAAAAGGTATCAATGTTTACGAAATCGTTAAAAACATTCAACCAATTTGTTTTGAAAATGCATGCTGGGCATATACTGTTGGTGCTGCAATCGCTATTAAAGCAAATGCATCAAGCGCTGCTGAAGCTGCTAAATTAATTGGTGTTGGTTTACAATCATTCTGTATTCCAGGTTCTGTTGCTGATGACAGAAAAGTAGGTTTAGGTCATGGTAACTTAGGTGCTATGTTACTTACTGAAGATACTAAATGTTTTGCATTCTTAGCTGGTCACGAATCATTTGCTGCAGCTGAAGGTGCAATTGGTATTGCTAAAACTGCTAATAAAGTTAGAAAAGATCCTTTAAGAGTTATCTTAAATGGTTTAGGAAAAGATGCTGCTAAAATCATTTCAAGAATTAATGGTTTTACACATGTTGAAACTGAATTTGACTATGCAACTGGTGAAGTTAAAGTAGTTAAAGAAACTCCATATTCAGATGGTGACCGTGCTAAAGTTAAATGCTATGGTTCTGATGATGTTCGTGAAGGTGTTGCAATCATGCACTTAGAAGGTGTTGATGTATCTATCACTGGTAACTCAACTAACCCTACTCGTTTCCAACATCCAGTAGCTGGTACTTATAAAAAAGAATGTGTTGAAAGAGGTAAAAAATACTTCTCTGTTGCATCAGGTGGTGGAACAGGTCGTACATTACACCCAGATAACATGGCAGCTGGTCCTGCATCATATGGTATGACAGATACTATGGGTAGAATGCACTCAGATGCACAATTTGCTGGTAGCTCAAGTGTTCCTGCACACGTAGAAATGATGGGCTTAATCGGTATGGGTAACAACCCAATGGTTGGCGCAACTGTAGCTGTAGCTGTTGCAGTAAGTCAAGCTCTATAATAAAAGTCAAGGTTAAGGAGAATTCCTTAACCTTTTTTATAGATTAAATAACAAAAAAATGATATACTTAAAATATCAAATATTAAGAGGTGTATAATGAAAGTATTTAATATTGTTTATGTGTCAAAATATGGATACACTAAAAGATATGCAGAAATGGCAGCCCAAAAGTTCGGTGTAAAAGCCTATACTTTTAAAGAAGCAAAAAAGGAACTTAATAAAGGTGAGCCGATTATTTTTATGGCTGGTATTAATAACAACCGTTTAAATGAACTAAAAAAGGTTAGTAAAAGATTTGATATTAAATCAGTATGTGCTGTTGGTATGTCCTTTTATCGTGAAACACTTCCTGAACTTATTCGTATTATTAATGGGTTTGACGAAGGATTTCCACTATTTTATGCCCAAGGAGGACTTGACCCTAACAAGATTACAAAGATTGAACGTTTCTTCATTCAAATGGCTTTAGGAGCTTATAACAATGTCATGAATCCAACTGATGAAGATTACAAAACTGTTGATATGTTAGGCACTGCTGCAGACTATGTTTCAGAAGATAAACTTTATCCTTTTTATGCATATGTTTTAGATGATCCAACATATTTAGAGCTTATGCCAAAAGAAGAAATTGTTGTTGAAGTTGAAGATGTCGAAAGCATAGAAACAGCTTTAGAAGAAACTGAAGAAAAACAAGAATAAATTAAAATACTTCACACTCGTGAAGTATTTTTTTTACACCCAAAATATGACAAAATTTTAACATCAATTTTAGTATAATTATCATGGTGATTTTATGATTATATATGTTGATTTAATTATCCTTTCTAATCTTTTTGTAAATTATATTTTCATAAAAACAATTAAAATAGTTTTTAGAGAAAGAATTAACATCCTTATGTTACTTCTATCACTTTTTGTTTCATTAATATCGTTTGGATTATTCTTTATACCAAGTAAGTATATATATAATCTTCGCTATTTTATTGGTATATTAATTGGTTTAATAGCCTTTTACAAAAATGATATTAAAACATTAATTATTCAAATTGTAATATTTTATCTACTTAATATTTCTTT